>NZ_QKRB01000005.1 GCF_003233845.1 Paenibacillus sambharensis | reverse complement strand
AGGAGCCAGCCGTCGAAGGTGGGGTAGATGATTGGGGTGAAGTCGTAACAAGGTAGCCGTATCGGAAGGTGCGGCTGGATCACCTCCTTTCTAAGGATATACCCAGTCACGATGATGACTGGATAATACTCAGGCAGTTATGTTTGCTCGCTCGTTGTCAGTTTTGAAAGAACAATGCAACATTGATTCTTTCAACAATGCTCTAAGGTTTAGCTTTCGTGCCGCAAGGCACAAGCTGCTTTAGCAGCGACTCGTTTGGTGATGATGGCGGAGGGGATCCACGCGTTCCCATCTCGAACACGACCGTTAAGC
>NZ_QKRB01000004.1 GCF_003233845.1 Paenibacillus sambharensis | reverse complement strand
ACGCACCGCTGGTGTACCAGTTGTTCTGCCAAGGGCATCGCTGGGTAGCTATGTGCGGACGGGATAAGTGCTGAAAGCATCTAAGCATGAAGCCCCCCTCAAGATGAGATTTCCCATTCCGCAAGGAAGTAAGATCCCTGAAAGATGATCAGGTTGATAGGTCTGAGGTGGAAGCGTGGTGACACGTGGAGCTGACAGATACTAATAGATCGAGGACTTAACCTATATTCTAATGTGAAAAATGAACATTGTTATCTAGTTTTGAGAGAACATTCTCTCCATCAGGTTTGGTGGCGATAGCGAAGAGGTCACACCCGTTCCCATAC
>NZ_QKRB01000003.1 GCF_003233845.1 Paenibacillus sambharensis | reverse complement strand
AGTTGCTGTAACTGATAAACCAGTTAGCAGCGGATGTTCTAGACTTTTCATTCGCTATCCAGTTTTCAAGGTGCAAAGGTTGTTCGTCGATTAAGCTTCTCCGAATCACTTCAGAAAAGACCTAACCACTTAAACCTTCTCGCTGCTAAAGCAGCTTCTGCCTCATCGGCAGGAAGATCATCTTAACATCCGGAGTCTTTGCTTTCAACACATAAATGTTGGAAAGTGGACTCGGTGAATGCTAAGCAATCTGGGTATTTAGTTACCCGCTTGGCAACGTCCTACTCTCCCAGGACCCTGCGGTCCAAGTACCATCGGCGCTGGAGGGCTTAACGGTCGTGTTCGAGATGGGAA
>NZ_QKRB01000063.1 GCF_003233845.1 Paenibacillus sambharensis | reverse complement strand
GTGGAAGCGCAGCAATGCGTGCAGCTGACGAATACTAATCGGTCGAGGGCTTATCCTATTAAGAACAAACAAACCAGCTAAGTTCTACAACTTCATTCGCATCCGGTTTTCAGGGTGTAACATCCTGAAAGTAACAACTTTATATTGTTCCCCGATAGCTCAGTTGGTAGAGCACTCGACTGTTAATCGAGTTGTCACAGGTTCGAGTCCTGTTCGGGGAGCCATTTCTGGAGAGCTGTCCGAGTGGTCGAAGGAGCACGATTGGAAATCGTGTATACGTTAACCGCGTATCGAGGGTTCGAATCCCTCGCTCTCCGCCAGTATGGCCCGTTGGTCAAGGGGTTAAGACACCTCCCTTTCACGGAGGTAACAGGGGTTCGAATCCCCTACGGGTCACCATTTAAGCTATTCAGAAAAGATTTTAAAAAAAGCTTGACTTCAGACAAGGCGATGTGGTAATATATTAAATGTCGCTTCACTGAAACAAGGACGCTTAGCTCAGCTGGGAGAGCATCTGCCTTACAAGCAGAGGGTCGGCGGTTCGATCCCGTCAGCGTCCACCATATAGAATCACCAAGATGGTTAGCTAACTTGGTAGTTCAAACGACGCGGGGTGGAGCAGCCCGGTAGCTCGTCGGGCTCATAACCCGAAGGCCGCAGGTTCAAATCCTGCCCCCGCAACCAACTTTACCATCGGAGTTATTCCGAAGTCCATACTCTGGAGCTGTGGTGTAGAGGCCTAACATGCCTGCCTGTCACGCAGGAGACCGCGGGTTCGAATCCCGTCAGCTCCGCCATTACCATCATGGCTCGGTAGCTCAGTTGGTAGAGCAGAGGACTGAAAATCCTCGTGTCGGCGGTTCGATTCCGTCCCGAGCCACCATGTAAGTTTTAAGGAATTGCATATGCCGGTGTAGCTCAATTGGTAGAGCAACTGACTTGTAATCAGTAGGTTGGGGGTTCAAGTCCTCTCGCCGGCACCACCATGGAGGATTAGCGAAGTGGCCAAACGCAGCAGACTGTAAATCTGTTCTCTGACGAGTTCGGTGGTTCGAATCCATCATCCTCCACCAGTTTACCTTAGGGGCATAGTTTAAAGGTAGAACAGCGGTCTCCAAAACCGTTAGTGTGGGTTCAATTCCTGCTGCCCCTGCCAATTGAATAGTATGGCGGTCGTGGCGAAGGGGTTAACGCACCGGATTGTGGCTCCGGCATTCGTGGGTTCAAGTCCCATCGATCGCCCCATATTACAACTAAATCTAAAATGTTGGGGATTAGCCAAGCGGTAAGGCAACGGACTTTGACTCCGTCATGCCTAGGTTCGAATCCTAGATCCCCAGCCATTAACGCGGAAGTGGCTCAGCGGTAGAGCATCGCCTTGCCAAGGCGAGGGTCGCGGGTTCGATTCCCGTCTTCCGCTCCATTTTTTTTGTTTGGCGCCATAGCCAAGTGGTAAGGCAGAGCTCTGCAAAAGCTTTACCCCCAGTTCGAATCTGGGTGGCGCCTCCACTATTTTTTACAACGTGTGCCCTTAGCTCAGCTGGATAGAGCGTTTGACTACGAATCAAAAGGTCAGGAGTTCGAATCTCTTAGGGCACGCCATTTTTTTTTATTTAAGCCGGCGTGGCGGAATGGCAGACGCGCTCGACTCAAAATCGAGTCCGAAAGGGTGGAGGTTCGAGTCCTCTCGCCGGTACCATTACATATAACCTACAGTGCTCTCTGAAATGTAACATTTCAGGGAGCTTTTTTGTTTGTTCCCTTTATGTTTCCCCTTGCAGGCTGCTGTATCCGGAAGGAGGTCTGAGCTGCACTAAGACTGCTGGTCCAGCCTTCCCCGTCCAAGGTCCAGGATCAGAAACCGACGCAGGTCGGTTTTGCAAAATCCTAATCTCACCTACAATAAGAACATAAGCAAACGACATACAACGAAGGGAAAGGCGGTGAGCATACATGAATAGTAAAACAGCAATTGGTGCAGTGCTCGTATTTTGTGGAGGATGGTTGGTATTGAGGATATTTGGCTTCTCGCTTGGCCCCATCTTCGGTTTAATCTTCCCCTTCATCCTGATCGGTCTTGGTATCTTGGGGATGAAGAATGATAAGAAGATAATCGGAGCGATTTTACTCACAATCGGATTGATCTCCTTGCTTGCCAAGCTGTCCGGCCTGATTATGCTTCTGATCGCAATTGCTTTGATCGTCGGCGGAGTGTCCTTGTTTAAGAACAAGAACCGGGCGTACTGATAGCAAACGTTAAAGGAATCGGAGGATATAAAGATGAGCTTAATGCGGCGCGTACGAGATATCACAGTAGCAACATTGAACGAGCGATTGGAGAAAGCGGAAGATCCGGTCCGGTTAATTGATCAGTTCTTGTGGTCAACCCGTGAAGAGATCATCCAGGCTGAGAAGCTGTACCAGCAGTATGCCGGTCACGCTAACCACTTGAAGATGCAGTGGCTGCAGGCCGAGCAGCAGAGAGAGAAGAGAGAGCAGCAGGCAATCACGGCGTTAAAAGCCGGTGAGGAGCATATTGCCCGGATTGCCCTGCAGGAAAAAGCAAGCCATGAGCAGAATGCGGCTCAATATAAAGAGCTATATGAGCAAGCCCAGCAAAATGTGAGCGAGCTTGAAGATCTGCTGCGCGAGCTGCGCAGCGAGTATCAATCGGTCTATGATAAACGTGAGTTTTATGCGGCACGTATGGAGTCGCTCCGGCTTCAGCAGCGGATGAACCAGCGTTATTATGGCGGCGGCCCTGGCGGCCAGCCGGAAGGCATGTTCCGCAAGCTGGATGACCGTATCAGCGATATGGAGCATGAGGCTAGAAGCTTGCGTGATCTTCGCCGGGCAGGGCAGGATTACGGCATGCAGTCAAGCAGCTCGGCTCAATCGGCAATCGAGCGGGAATTGGAGCAGCTTAAGCGTAAACTTGAGAAGGAGGGGTGAATCACTTGAGAAAATTGTACCGGTCCACGCGGGATAAGAAGCTGTTCGGCTTGTGCGGCGGACTGTCGGATGCAATGGGCGTAGATGCAACACTCATCCGAATCCTGGCTATTGTTCTGGCCGTGTTTACAAGCGGAGCGTTCATATTAGTCTACATCCTGGCGGCACTCGTAGTGCCAAAGGAACCGAATATGTATAACAACTTCGGGCAGGGCGGCTACAACGGTTATGGCGGCGGCCCTGGTTACGGCGGCGGTGGTGCTGGCGGCTATGGCGGCGGTGGCGGTTATCAGGCGCCAGGCGGCGGCTACTACAGCCAAAACCCGAATCAGCAAGGCCCTGGCTGGAACAATTGGCAGGGCAACAGTGCACAAGGTCAGCACAGCCAGCCTCCTCGTCCCGGCGACCTTGATTCCATGATGGATGATCTGGAGAAGAAAGCACTCCGCAGAGAACTTGAAGAATTGAAAGCTAAACTCGCGAAATACGAGAAGGGAGAATAACACAATGGGAATTTTTAAACGCATGAAAGATATGACAAAGGCTTCGATGCACGATCTTCTGGATAAGATGGAAGACCCGGTTGTTATGCTGAACCAATACATTCGGGATATGGAAAGTGAGATTCATCAGGCTGAGGTAACGGTAGCCAAGCAAATGGCCAATGAGCGCCGCATGAGACAGCGCTATGAAGAAGCGGCACGCAGTGCAATGGATCGTGAGAGCAAGGCGGAGCAGGCTATGCGCGGCGGTCATGAAGAGCTGGCACGGAAGATGCTGGAGGAGAAAATTTTCTTCGACCAGAAGACTTCGGAGTACAGTGATCTGCATGCACAGGCCAAAACACAGGCGGATGAGCTGATGGCTCAGCTGCATGAGATGAAGGAAGAGTTCTATCAGCTGCGCAACAAGCGCAACGAGCTGGCAGCCCGTGCCCAGATGGCAAAGGCTCAGAAGCAGATGTCGCAGATCAGCAGCACGCATTCCATCGAAAGCGGCAATGCTTCGAGAGGCTTCAACCGGATGGAAGAGAAAATCATGCAGATGGAAGCCGAAGCAGATGTGCTCCGTGTTCCCGGCATGCTGAGAAGCTCCTCAACACCTCTGTACAGTGCTGCAGATGCGGAGAAGCAGATGAAGGTCGAAGAGCAGCTTCAAGCGCTTAAGAGCAAGCTGGGTGGTCCGTCGCTAAATAAAACAACTGATCAAGAATAATCCTTGCACGGTGTACCCTGGCGTATAGATGTGGGGAATAGGCGGAGAACATGCCGCGGTGTGCCTTACCGGCAGCCGCGGCTGTCTCATGTCAGCCAGGCCGTGCAGGAAGTCAATATATGGTTTGAAACTTTGGGTTGTCCAGGTTCGTTATATAGGATAATCAGCAGTCATGCTGCCCATACATAATACAAATCGCCATCCGTGTGAGCTTCAGCCGCATAGATGGCTGAAGTACACATAGAGATGGCTGCTTGCAGCCTCATGAAGGGGGATCAAGAGATGGCCGACGGACAGACAGAGATTCATTCACCGTCAGCGCCACCCGCGCCAATGGAACATCCGAAGCCCGTTAAGCCGCCCATGAAGCCGACTAAATCGATGAAGCCGAACATAGCAGAGACGATGATCTGGCTGCTTATTATTACGGGGCTGCTTGTATTAGTGCTGCAGGGAATGGGCGTTGTTCAGATTTTTTTCCTGCAGGGTAAAGCGGCGGCGATCGTCTTATCGGTTATTGGTCTGGGGCTTGTCGCGGCTGCTATATACGGCTATCTGCAGAACCTGAAGCTGAAGGAAACCTTGCTGCGTCTGGCCGAGCAGCAGCGGTGGAAGCGGCGCTCCGTCACGATTACGGACCGGGATGATACTGGGCAGGATGAAGAAGAAACACTGGAGGAGAAGGTCAGAACGGAGAAAGTGAAGTTCTCCGCTGTCATTGAGGAACGTCAGCGGCTTGCCCGCGAGCTGCATGACGCGGTAAGTCAGCAGCTGTTCGCCATATCCATGACAGCAACTGCGGTGAAGCGGACGCTGGATAAGGATTTTGAACGTGCCAAGCGCCAGGTTGAGCTTATCGAGGAAATGGCCTCGGTCGCCCAGTCCGAAATGCGTGCGCTGCTGCTTCACCTGCGTCCGGTCCATCTGGAGGGCAAGAATCTGCCGCAGGCGCTGGAAGCGCTGCTGGAAGAATTAAAGCAGAAGGTACCGATGGCCATCTCACTAGATATGGATGAATCGGTCGTTATGATGCCGCAGGTGGAAGACCATCTGTTCCGGATCGTGCAAGAGGCGCTGTCGAATACGCTGCGTCATGCGAAGGCCGAGAAGATGGAGATTGGGCTGCATGTTTACGGCCATCAGGTGAGGCTGACGCTGCGCGATGATGGAGTCGGTTTTGACCTGGAGGAGAAGAAGCAGACGTCATACGGGCTCTTGACGATGGAAGAGCGTGTAACGGAAATGGGCGGATCGTTCCAGATTGTGTCGGCTCCGGGTGAAGGCACGAGCATCGAGGTCTGGGTGCCGGTTATTTTGAGCGAAAGAGGAGAAGGTGTGTAGGATGGAAGAGCCTATTAAGGTGCTGCTTGTTGATGATCATGAGATGGTACGGATTGGTCTGGCCGCTGTGCTTGATACAGAGGAAGGCATTGAGGTGGTCGGCGAGGCGAGCAACGGACAGGATGGCATTCGTCTTGCTCAGGCTTACAAGCCCGATGTCGTGCTGATGGATCTGGTTATGGAGGGCATGGACGGCGTGGAGACGACCCGCAAGCTGCTGGAGCTCTATCCGGAATGCCGCGTTATTGTGCTCACAAGCTTCATAGACGACAGTAAAATGTATCCGGTGCTCGAGGCGGGTGCGTTCTCTTATCTCCTCAAAACCTCCCGAGCGAACGAAATTGCTGATGCCATCCGTGCGGCTGCCCGCGGACAATCGGTACTGGAGCAGCAGGTAGCGGTCAAAATGATGAGCCGCTTCCGCGAGCCGAAGAAGCCGGAGCAGAAGCCGCTGCATGAAGACCTGACCGAACGGGAGATGGAAGTGCTGCAGCTGCTGGCTAAGGGCAAGCCGAATCAGGAAATCGCTGACGATCTCTTCATCGGCATCAAGACGGTGAAATATCATATCACAAATATTCTGGCGAAGCTGGAGGTCGATGACCGGACGCAGGCGGCCATTTATGCTCATAAGCATGGAATAGCCGAGGAGTAAGTCACCGTACAGGTTAGATGCCTGCGAGGGTGCGAACAAGGCGGTACAGCGGCTCAATGCCATCTATAGGGAAGACAGGAAGGCCGGGACTTGCCGGGATTCGTTCAGCGGAAAAAGAAGGCCACTGTACGGCGGCAGTGACATTCGCCAGCTGGAGAAGCTCTAGGTCGGACTCCTGGCGGAGCAGGATGAGCTTGGGGTAGGGAGCTGTTTTAAAGCCTTCGGCGAGCACCAGATCAACCCCATGCATGCCAGCAAGCAGCTCCTGAAGCTCTGCGGGCCGGTTCATGAGCCAGGCAGTTCTTCGGGAGGACGAGATAGCGGTCAGATCGGCACCAGCCTGCTGATGCTGCCACGTATCGGTACCGGGTTGATCCATGGTAAAATCATGCGCGTCGTGCTTGACCGTGCCGACAGTAAGCCTGTCAGCCTTAAGACGCTCTACGAGCCTGCAGAGCAGAGTGGTTTTGCCGCTGTTCTTGTAGCCGACAATCTGAATGACGGGCGGATGGAGAGCAGGTTGAGGCATAGGCAGTTCCTCCAATATACTGGCTGAGTGTTATCAGGGCAGGGCATTACTTTTATATAAGCTTTGACTAAGTTTTGACTAATACATAGATGTGACCGGTTCGCGGGTTGGCGGGCCGGTTTTTATTTTTGATGGAGGCGGCGGGTGGAAGCAGGGCATATCAGACAGAAGGCAATGGGCTGAAGGGCTGCTTAGCCTGCTGGTCATTTCATGAACTGCTGCTTTCTGCTAAACTGATAGATAGACAGGAAGCGGGATAGGCTGCATGCAGAATCAGGCGGCTATTCATCTTCATCGTTCCGGAACGTTGAGGAAGCGGCAAAGGCTCCGCCCATCAGCAGCAGCAACCCAATGCTCCACCCAATGGGCGATGCGTTAGGAATCAGGTTGGTTAAGGCTTGTCCGGCCATGACAGCGGCAATGGACAGTACAATCATAACAATAGTCCAATTGGCAGGCTTCTTCATTCGTTCACCTCTGCGTAATTGTAGCGGATTCTGCCCGTGAGCGGCAAGGGAACGGGCAGGGGGTTCCCTGCCGGGAAGCCGAAGGAGGCAGGGAGATCTTGAGTTTGCAGGGAGAGGCGCGGTTTAACCGCCGCGCCGTGAAGGTCGCCGAAGCGCAGCGGAGAGTGCTGGAAGCGGTACAGCCGCTTCCTCCGGAGACAGCTGCGCTGTGGCGCTGCGGCGGCCGGTATCTGGCACAGTCATGCGAAGCGACTGTGGACTGGCCGCCCTTCGCGCGCGCGGGAATGGACGGGTATGCGGTCCATGCCGCGGATACGGCGCAGGCGACCGCTGAGCAGCCAGCGGTGCTGCGTGTGACTGGCACGGTCGCGGCGGGACAGGTCTACGCCGGGACTGTGCAGCCGGGCACAGCCGTGCGCATTATGACCGGCGCGGCGGTGCCTGCAGGAGCGGATGCGGTCGTCATGCTGGAGCAGACCGCTGAAGCAGCAGAGCCCGGGGCCCAGGCGGTGCTGGTGAAAGCACCCGCTGTCCCGGGCCAGAACGTAGCGCCGCGCGGAGAAGAGTTCCGCTGCGGCGCGGTGATCGCCAGGCCCGGTACACGGCTCGGGCCCGGCCACATCGCGCACCTCGGCACCTTCGGCTATGCCGAGGTGCAGGTGCACAGGCGGCCGCGTGTGGCCATCTTCGCGACCGGAACAGAGCTGCTGCCGGTCGGGGCTCCGCTTGCACCGGGCCGCATCCGCGACAGCAACAGCGCGATGATCGCCGCGCTGGTGGAGAGCTGCGGCGGCGAAGCGATCCCGCTCGGCCACATTGCCGACGACCCGGCGGCCGTATCGCTCGCGCTCGAAGCCGCCCTGGATGAGGCCGACGCAGTCATTACGACCGGCGGTGTATCGGTCGGCGATTATGACGTCATGGCCGTCATCATGAGGAATCTGCGCGGCGCAGCCGCTACTCGTGCGGGGGCTGAAGATCCAGAGGGCGCGGCGCATGATTTGCTGGGAGCTGTGGTCCGGGAAGGCGCGCAGCTTGAACTGCCGGGTCAAGGTGCAGTCCCGAGAGGCGCAGGACACGGCCTGTTATTTGACAAGGTAGCCATGCGGCCCGGAAGCCCTACGTCGGCAGCGATGGTGAACGGGAAGCCGCTGTGGGCATTGTCCGGCAACCCTGGGGCCTGTCATGTCGGCTTCGAGCTGTTCGTTCGCCCGGCTCTCCGCCGGATGCAGGGCAGCAGTTCGCCGCTGCACCGGACAGTCAATGCCCGCCTCGGCGCAGCAGTCCGCAAGGGCTCTCCGCACGACCGGTATGTACGGGCGGTTCTTGGAGAGCGGGACGGCCTGTGGACGGCTGAACTGCTCGCCTTCAATAAGTCGAGCATGATGGCCTCCCTGCCTGAGGCTAATGCGCTTGTCCGCATACCCGCAGGCCCGGAAGGTGCAGAAGCGGGCGCCGAGGTGACAGCTCTACTGCTGGGTCCGCTGCACGAATAGATACGCTGCAGCCGCCATATGAATTGAAGCTGTCATACGCCAAACCAAACAGCCTTTACAAGACACCTGAGAGCCAACCGGCACCGTGCTTGTAAAGGCTGTACTTTGTTCATCTGATCTTCATATTCCACGGGAGCTTGACTCCAGTCAGGACCCGGTCAGGATCTGGTTAGGACAGATCATTGACGACCAGGCCATAGGTCGGTAGCTGCCAGTGCACTTCCCGTCCCGGCCTGTAGAGCGTGTAGCCGGATAGTGCCGGGGCATTGGGATCAAGCAGCTCCACGACAGGCAGCTCGCGGAACTGCTGCAGCAGCCGGTGGACGTTCTCCGCCCAGCCGGTCTCATCCCGCATCTGAAATCTGACAAGCTCTGGTGAGACTTCGGCCAGCTCGATCAGCAGGCTGGTATTCAGCAGAGCATGGCCGTTCTCGTTCTTCGAGATGCCGAGCTGAGCGGCCTCACCGGTGAAGACGGCTGCTTCAAGCCTGCCCGGCAGGCTGTCATGCAGGTAGCCGGCAAAGCGGTCAAATACGCCAGCGAGTGCCGCAAGTCTCAGAACAGCCTCCTCCAGCTGCCCGGCTACCGCCTTCAAATCCGGCCCGATCTCGACCTTAACGGGGTGCTCGGTGATCTTATGGAAGGTCAGCTTCACGGTCCCGGCATATAGGCTTACTGTATTGGAAGGAGCATCGGCCGGCGGACCGCCGTCTATCCGGAAGCGGGCGTCTCCGGCTTCTCTGGCAATGGTCTGTATGCCGCTTGAGGCGGCTGCACTGCCGGTGTGGTCAGTAATGGAGAAGCTTTCACCGCTTCCCGTAAGCGTACCGGTGACCTCCAGCCGGACCGTGCGTTCATCTTTGTCCGCTTCCACTTCGGCGGTCAGCCCAATGCCGGCGGACAGTATGACGCTGCGGATCTTGGCCAGCGCATGCGCGTTGGTATCGGCCGGTGCGATCATGACGGAGGCTTCGATGGACTGCCCTCCGGCAGTCAGAAGCAGGGTATGCAGCCCGGGCTCAACAATGGAACTGCCGTCCCTGGGCAGGGTATAGCCTTTGTTCATCTGGCCCACAGCCAGCTGCTCGGCCTGAACGAATACAAGCCGGGTGGCGGCATCAGCCAAGGCGCTTCCTGTAACCGAATCAGGGTCGCTTGTCTGAACAACCGGCTGCTCCCATGCCGAAGTGGCCGGGGAGGTTACAAGCCGGAATGCGGCCTCGGCATCCATGGCAGCCTGCAGCCATGTGGCTGCTCCTGTAGCAGCCTGCCTGGCTTGTCTCGACCAGGGAGCATTCTTGCTGGCCGGCTGGCTCGGCGTATGCTTGTCCCGGTTCCGGTACGGATTGCCTGCATGAGGGGAATCCGGCTGAATGGGATCGAACGTGCCAAGCGGGTGAATGCCTCTCTGCAAGGGTGGAATGTTCATCACGTGTTCACCTCCGGGAGTCTATATTCCAGTACTTAACCTAAACTGTATATCGACATGCCGGTCATGTAAATGAAGTTCGCGTATATAGCCTTAAGCGGGCGACAGGCTGATCCAGGGAAAACAGGCCGTGCCAAGCGGCCTCTACTGTTGTGGCTGACCACCGTCATGTGAAGCCGAGAACCGCACGCTGGGAGCTTCGTTCGGTTCGGCTGTGGTCAATCACGGTCTCGCTGCGTCAGACAATGCCGACTGGCAGATATGTATGCCCGGCCGCAGCGGCCGGGTGACCGATGACCGGGTCACTGCGCTGCCCGGTCTGCTACAGAACGAGCAGCAGCAGGGCGATCAGCGCGAGGTCCAGCGTGACAGCACCGGCACCATAGGGGTAGGCGCCGGGGTAGCCGTAACCGCTATAGCCATAGCCGTAAGGATAGGCAAGCGTCTGTGCGGAACCGGACTTCTTGCCGCTGCGCTTCTTCTTCCTGGCCTTGCGGGTTCCTTGGCCGCTGAGCCTGGAGCTTTTCTTCAGGGTTCCTGCCGATTGGCCCCGAGTTACAGGAGCGGCATCGCCATTTAGCGTCAGCTTCCCGCCCCCGCAGGTGCTGAGAACGCCGACATGCCTGGTGCCATCCTGCATGACAACACAGACGAGATTGCCGCAGAAACCGCGGATTCTCTCTTCAGTAAGCGGGTAGATAGGCTGCATGATGGTTATTACACCTCCAGTAAGGCTTCTTGCAGTCAGTGTATTCACCCAGGGGCATATGCGTATGGTCAGACACCCAAGTATGCGGGCAAAATGTCTTATGACAAGGATGAAAGAGGGGAAACATAAGGTGGAGCAGCACTTGATTACGAGGCCGCAAGATCAGCACCGCCCGGCCGGCGGCAAGCCCAAGGGCACCATAATAGCACTTGCTGTACTGCTTATTGCTGCGGCCGCAGCCGTGTGGATGAACCGCCAGCCGGGCGAAGAAGGACTCGCTTCTGTGACGCCGGGGATGGAGAGCATACTCTCGGAGGATGCAGCCCGGCTGTGGAGGTGGGCGGATGACGAATTGGCGGGAGGCTCGGAGAAGGCGGGCTGGTCCGCCCGATGGGACAGCAGCCTGACAGCTGAGGAGAGCGCAGAGCTGATTAAGGAATTGGAGCTGACGCCAACAAGCGACGAGAAGGCCGAGCACGCCGGACCGCTGCATCGCGTGGTCTTATGGCGGGAGGCTGGTACCGGCTTGCCGGAAGGCGCAGAAGAGAGCAGTACAGCAGAGATCGACACAGCAGAGAGAAGTGCAGCCAAGAGCAGCGCGTCAGAAAAAGGCGGCCCGGCAAGGGTTAGTGCAGCCAAGAGCAGCACAGCATGGATCGGCACAGCAGAGAGAAGTGCAGTCGAGCGCACCTCAATGGAGAGCATTACAGCAGCGGTCAAGACAGCAGACATCAGCCCAGCAGAGGTTAACAGCGCAGAGCGCAGCCCATCTGCGGCCAGCACAACAGTGGTCAGTACATTAGAGGTCAGCGCAGCAGAAGCTGGCTGGTCCAGTGATACAGGGACTGAAGCTGGAATGCCAGAATCCCGCTCTGTCCTGCTCTTTGAAGGCAGCCCGGGGCTACCCAGGTCTGAATTTCTGCAGCAAATCAGCATCATCGACGGCCTGCTGGATGCATCGGCGGCCCGAAGCCTGACATTCCGCGGGGAAGCGCGTACGGCGGAATCATACGAGCGGATTGCAGAAGCTGCGGATGCCATTAGAGTGGAATCCTATGACGGGGGCGGAACAGCCAGCGACGTTTATTTTACATCTGGGCTCAAGCTGTTCACGTACAGTGGGGAAAATAAGGTTAATCTGCAGCTTGCTTCTCACTGGGACAGCACGGCGGGGCGCTGGCAGCTGACAGGGGGCGTGCCGCTTATCACAGGAGATTACAGCAGGGTGCCATAGCAGGTGCTCACTAACAATAACGGGAAGTGAAAGTCGCCGCATAGCTTGCCGGAAGCGCTCTTACTCATCCCCGGGTTTTCCCGATATATTCACGGTTTTTGCATTCTTCATCAATTATTTTTATAGCCTCATTAATAGCGATTCTCATTCGAGTATGTTAAACTACATATCATGAAATGACGGTCTGTCAATACTTAAAAATACATAAAGGAAAGAATGAGGATTATGACAGAACAATACAATCAAGGGCAAATGCCGGCACCATCCGGCGCCGTTTTTTATCTGTTCGGAGCAACTGGAGATTTGGCTAAGCGCAAGCTTTTCCCGGCGCTGTTCAGCCTGTATAAAGAAGGCAAGCTTGCAGAAGATTTCGCTGTTGTTGGACTGGCCCGCCGTCCCCGGACGAACGACCAATTCCGCAGCGACCTGTATGATTCGATTAATGAGTTCTGCCGCTATAAGGCAACCGATGCCGAGCTGTGGAACCGGTTCGCCCAGCATTTTGTCTACATGTCGCTCGACATTAACAATGTGGACGGCTTCCGCGAGCTGAATGTACTGTCGGAGGAGCTGGACCGCAAGTTCGAGATCAAGGGCAACCGCCTGTTCTACCTGGCGCTGGCGCCGGAGCTGTTCGGACCCGTATCGTTCAACCTGCGTGAAGGCGGTCTGCTTCAGTCGCCAGGCTGGCACAGACTGGTCATCGAGAAGCCGTTCGGCTACGATCTGCCATCTGCACAGCTGCTTAATGAGCAGCTTAGCCAGGTGTTCAAGGAAGAAGAGATCTACCGGATCGACCACTACCTGGGCAAGGAAATGGTTCAGAACATCGAGGTCATCCGCTTCGCGAACGCCTTCTTCGAGCCGCTCTGGAACCGGGATCATATTGCCAACGTGCAGATCACGCTGTCCGAGACCGTGGGCGTTGAAGACCGCGGCGGGTACTATGACAAGTCAGGCGCTCTCCGCGACATGGGCCAGAACCACATGCTGCAGATGCTGACGATGATTGCCATGGAACCGCCAAGCCGGGAGCATCCGGAGGATATCCGCGATGAGAAGGTGAAGGTGCTCCGCTCGCTTCGCCAGTTTGCGTCGTCTGATGATGTTCGCAAGCGCGTGGTGCGCGGCCAGTATGCCGAAGGCTCGCTGAGAGGCAAGGAGCTGAAGGGCTACCGCCAGGAAGATTCTGTGAATCCGGAATCGACGACGGAGACTTATTTTGCAGCCAAGGTATTCGTGGACAACTTCCGCTGGGCCGGTGTGCCGTTCTACATCCGCACAGGCAAGCGCCTGCCGGTCAAGACAACCGAGGTTGTCATCGAGTTCAAGAATGCGCCGGATAACGTGCTGTTCTCCCGCAAGCATTCTCTGCAGCCGAACCTGCTGGTGATTCGCGTTAATCCGATGGAGGGCATCTACATCAAGATCAACGCGAAGAAGCCGGGTACGGATTCGCAGATCCAGCCGGTCGCGATGGAATTCTGCCAGAGCTGCCAGGTGGGCATCAACACACCGGAAGCGTACGAGACGCTGCTCCATGATGCGGTGCAGGGCGACTCGACTTACTTCACCCGCTGGGATGAAGTGTCCCATGCCTGGACGTTCGTGGACAAGATTGCTGCCGCATGGCGGGAATCGACTTCTGATCTGATGCAGTACGCTGCAGGCTCTTGGGGACCGCAGCAGGCTGACAGACTGCTGGCGGAAGACGGGTACCACTGGTGGCCGGTTAACGGACAGGAAGAAGACAACGTCGTCTGGATCAGCAACTCGGGCAAATAAGGAGGAGGACTCCACGATGTTCAAGATTATCGATATTTCCATGACTATTGAAGACAGCATGCCTGTCTACAAGAATAAAGAGGAGAAGAAGCCGAAGATCTACAACTCCTCGAATTTTCAAACGGGCAAGACGCATGAAACACGGATCGACGTAGACTGCCACGGCGGCACGCATATTGATGCGCCGCTGCATATGCTGGAGGATGGCGCTACGGTTGAGACGATCGGGCTGGAGCAGCTCGTCGGCACCTGCCGGGTGCTGGACCTGACGCATGTCGAGGACGGCATTACGCGTGAGGATCTGGAGCCGCACAACCTGCAGAAGGGCGAATGGGTGCTGCTGAAGACGAAGAATTCGTTCACCGATGCATTCGACCCGGAATTTATCTATGTGAAGGAAGACGGCGCACGCTACCTGATCGAAGCGGGCATCCGCGGCGTGGGGATCGATTCGCTCGGCATCGAGCGTTCGCAGCCGGAATATACAACGCACCGCCCGCTGTTCCGCAACAATATCATTATCGCGGAAGGGCTCCGGCTGAAGGATGTTCTGCCGGGCACGTATTTCATGGTCATCGCCCCGCTCAAGCTTACGGGTATCGATGGCGCGCCGGCGAGGGCCTTCCTGATCGCCAATGCTTAAGATGAAGGGATAACACGATGAGTAAACCGTTAACGGAAGAAATAAAATCAGAAGTCGATCGCAGACGCACGTTTGCGATCATCTCCCACCCGGACGCGGGTAAAACAACCCTTACCGAGAAGCTCCTCCTGTTCGGGGGAGCTATCCGCGAAGCCGGCACGGTCAAGGCCCGCAAGGCCAGCCGCCATGCCACATCCGACTGGATGGAAATCGAGAAGCAGCGCGGCATCTCGGTTACTTCCAGTGTTATGCAGTTCGACTACAGCGGACACCGGGTCAACATTCTGGATACCCCTGGCCACCAGGACTTCAGTGAGGACACCTACCGGACGCTGACAGCCGCCGACAGCGCGGTCATGCTGATCGACGTCGCCAAGGGCGTCGAGGCGCAGACGATCAAGCTGTTTCAGGTATGCAGCAAGCGCGGCATTCCGATCTTCACCTTCATTAACAAGCTGGACCGTGAAGGCCAGAGCCCGTTCGATCTGATGGAAGAGATTGAGCGGGTTCTCGGCATCCGGTCCGTTCCCATGAACTGGCCAATCGGCATGGGCCGGGACCTGTGCGGCGTCTATGACCGGATGAAGAATCAGGTTGAGCTGTTCCAGGGCAAGGACCATACCAAGATTGAGGTTCGCAAGGTGGAGGACTATAACGATCCAATCATCCGCGAGATGGCCGGGGAGTTCATGCATGACCAGCTGAAGCAGGACCTGGAGCTGCTGGATGTTGCCGGCGACCAGTTCGACTATGAGAAGGTGCGCCGCGGCGAGCTGACGCCAGTCTTCTTCGGCAGTGCGGTTAATAACTTCGGCGTGCAGACGTTCCTGGAGAACTTCCTGCAGCTTGCGCCCTCTCCAACACCGCGCAAGTCGACCGATGGGGAGATCGAGCCGGTATCGGAGAAGTTCAGCGGCTATATCTTCAAAATCCAGGCGAATATGAACCCGGCTCACCGTGACCGGATCGCATTCCTGCGGGTCTGCTCGGGACGGTTCGACCGCGGGATGAGCGTCAAGCATGTGCGCGCTGGCAAGGAGATCAAGCTGTCGCAGCCGCAGCAGTTCCTGGCGCAGGACCGTGACATTGTACAATCCGCTTATCCTGGCGACATTGTCGGCTTGTTCGATCCCGGAATCTTCCGGATCGGCGATTCACTGTCGCAGGGCAAGGAAGTGGTCTTCGACGAGCTGCCAACGTTCTCGCCGGAGATTTTCGCCAAGGTAACCGTCAAGAACGCGCTGAAGCACAAGCAGTACCAGAAGGGGATCGACCAGCTGACAGAGGAGGGCACCATCCAGGTGTTCCATACGACCAGCGGTTTTGAAGAGACGATTCTCGGCGTTGTGGGCCAGCTGCAGTTCGAGGTGTTCGAGTACCGGATGAAGGGTGAGTACGGGGTGGATATCCAGCTGCACCGGATGACATTCCAGTTCGCACGCTGGATCGTCGATGACAATGTCGACCCGTCCAAGTACCGGATTAACTCGACGCTGGTGAAGGACAAGAAGGGCAACTATGTTGCGCTGTTCGAGAATGAGTACGCAATGCGGACTGCGATGGATAAGAACCCGACCACGAAATTCCTGGAGACGGCGCCTTAAGGGCAGCGCGTATCCTGCATGCCATATCCGTTTAAATGACAACATCAGACTTCCGGATGACTGAGGAATTCCTCTCTTTTGTCCGGGAGTCTTTTGCTGTATATACCGGCCTCACAGCAGTTCATGCTCCGGAAGGTCGAATTGTTTGCTCAGGGAGATGCTTGTTTGAAAAGAAACAGGAATGCATTGGCATAAATAGGTGATTGCCTTTCATAGCAGCGTCAGGAATGGTAGAGTGAAGGTAGGGCATGCGTTTAGAATAATGGCAGACGGGTAGTAGGGAAGAATGGATACATAACGAGATAGGGAGGCGTTAAGATTGACTAAGAACAGCATGGAATCGGCAGACCAGCGGTACTGGCTGGTTTTTACGGGATCATACGCAGCGTCGGAAGAACAGGGGATAAATGTACTGTTGTTTGACTCTGAGACGGGGAAGCTCAGACAGCACGGCGGGACCTGTGGGGTTACAAATCCATCGTTCCTGGCTTTCGACGAGAAGCGTTACATTCTGTATGCGGTAAGCGAGAATGAAGATGGAGAAGTTGTGGCGATTCATGTGAACCGGGAGACCGGAGCAATGGAGCTGATGAATCGGCAGTCTACCAAGGGAGCAGCTGCCTGTCATCTCAGTCTGGACCCGAGCGGAAACTGGCTGTATGCGGTTAACTATGAGGGCGGCAACGTATGCGTGTTTCCGATCGGGCAGGACGGCGCCATCATGCCGATGACGGACACTGTGCAGCATGAGGGAGCCAGCATTCATCCGGACCGCCAGACGAAGCCGCATCCGCATTCGGTCATCAGTGATCCGTCTGGTGATTACCGGATTGTCCCGGATCTCGGCACTGACCGTGTCGTCATCTATACGAACGATCTAGGGACAGGTGCATTTCAGCACGCGGGCGAGCTTGTATCCGCACCGGGAGCGGGACCGCGTCACGCTTGTTTTCACCGTGAGCTGCCGCTGATCTATGTGCTGGAGGAACTTAGCTCCACTGTTACAGTCTTCTCCTTCAATAAGGATGAGGAGAGCGGGCAGGTGACAGGGGAACAGCTGCAGACGATCCCGATGCTGCCGCTGTCCTTCGATAAGGAAAGCACGGCTGCCGATATCCACTTCAGTGTGGATGGCAAGTATCTGTATGCCTCGAACCGTGGCCATGACAGCCTGGCTGTCTACGAGCTGGAGGAGGACGGCCGCCTTAAGCCAGTGGGCCATATATCGACCGGCGGCATGACGCCGCGCAACTTTGCGGTAGCACCGGGCGGCAGATATGTGCTGGCAGCTAACCAGGACACGGATTCGATCGTCGTGCTGCGGCTTGATCATCAGGGACTGGCAGTGCCAGCAGGGCCTCCCTACAAAACAGCGAAGCCGGTCTGCATCGTAATGACGCCTGCACCGGAATCCATTGTAACCGGATTGTAGTTCATACGTATGGTAAAGTAACACTTTATCCGCTGGCAGGCTAGCGGACGGTGAAATGGGAACATGACCTTGGGGTTAGTCGATTAATCCTAAGGTGAAGGGGAGATGAAAGATGAGTCCGGCAAGAATTATGCTGTGGATTACCTGTTTGGCAGAAGCTTTCCTGGGAATCCCTCTGCTCGGCGGCGCCTTCATTATTGCTAATGCCTGGACGCCGCTGCTTGTTATGTTCTTCCTGCATATCGTGACGCTGGTGCTCTGTCTGCGTGACCAGAGAAGCATCGTAGGCAGCGGGGCGGGTATTGCAACCTCGGTGCTGGGATTCATCCCAATTGTGGGTATGATCCTGCACTGGATTACGGCACTTATTCTACTGGTTCTCGCGATCCAGCCGGATCGCCGGGAGCGGGACGGTTATATACCGCCTCCTCCGCCGCCGCAGCGCTGGTAAGTTGTCAGAAGAACGGGCAAGGAGCTTGAATGTGCTCCTTGCCCGTGTGGCTGTAAAGCAGACTTCACAGGGATTTGGGCGCTTCTGCTCAAATCCCTGTTCTTGTGCAGTGGCTGCCGTCAGCTAAAATTAGACCGGTAAGGATTGACAGGGATGAAGAATGGCGATATGATTATATCCAAGTAATCATATTGGAATTATAAATGAATGATTGGTATAGCTTCCCCGCAAGGGATAAATGATAGAAGGATGACCGCTGGCAGTACAGCAGGGCTGGCCGGCGTGTAATATTCGGGAGGATGATTGGAACATGGAGAAGACAATTGTACTGCGGCACGAAGGCTTGGAGCTTGCGGCAACGCTGCATTATCCCCGGATCGATGACGAGCGGCACGGCTGCAAGGCGCCGGCGGTCATTATCTGCCATGGCTTTGTCGGAAGCCGTATTGGGGTAGACCGCTTGTTCGTGAAGACTGCAAGAGCCCTGTCGGATGCCGGTTACTATGTGCTTCGCTTCGATTATGCGGGCTGCGGCGAGAGCACGGGCGATTATGGTGCGCTCGGCCTGGACTCGATGATCGACCAGACGAGAACAGCGCTTGATTACCTGCATGATATGGACTGTGTGGATGTCAGCCGGATCACGCTGCTGGGACACAGCCTTGGCGGGGCAACAGCTCTGCTCACGGCCGTCAAGGACAAGAGAGTGCGCAGCCTCATCCTCTGGTCGGCTGTCGGGTATCCGTTCAATGATATCGTCCGCATTATCGGGCGTGAGGGCTATGATGAAGCGATTGAGAAGGGCGGCACCGATTATGCCGGTTATACGTTCCAGCCTGCATTCTTCGAATCGCTGTCGGAGCATCAGCCGTTCGAGGCAGCCAGACGTTTCAGCGGCGATGTGCTGCTGCTGCACGGAACCAGTGATGATGTGATTCCGGCCGACTACAGCTTCCTGCTGCAGAAGGTGCTCTGGACCCGTCAGGAGGGGACCTGCGACAAGGAAATTATTTTCCAGGCGGATCATACGTACTCTACGCGCAGACATCAGGAAGAGGCAATCCAGCACACCGTGGAATGGCTGGCCCGGCACCGGAAGCGCCAGCAGGAGTGGCATCACTGGAGTATATAATGACAAGCGGACGTTCGGCCAGCGAGGTGCCGGAGAGCGTCCTTTTTTTGTTTCCAAATAGGGACAAACCCCATTATCTATGGTTTAATGTAAGAAACTGAAGCTATGTGGCTATGGAAAGGAAAGGGATCGTATTGAATGGAATAACCCGAAGAATCCGCTTGATGCTGCTGCTCGCGGTATCTGCTGCGATAGTACTGTCGTCCTGCGGCAAAGGAAGTGAGCCTGTAGAGCCTCCCCAGACGCCTCAGGAGGATGAGGCCACGACCAACGAGTCTTCAGCCGAACCGGGGCCGGCCGGGCCGGTTGCGCCATTCACAGGACTGATTACACAGGCAGATCCGGCTATTCGTCCGGTAGCGGTAATGATCAACAACCATAGTAAAGCACGCCCCCAGTCGGGGCTTACGCATGCCGATATGATTTGGGAGGTACTCGCTGAAGGCGGTATTACAAGGCTGATTGCGGTATTCCAGAGCGACACGTTTACCGATCCGGTCGGCCCGGTACGCAGCATTCGGCCGTATCTGATTGATCTGGCTGAATCATACCAAGCCATAATCTCGCATGCCGGTGCCAGCAATGACGCCTACGCCATTCTGCAGCGGCAGAAGAAGCCGTATCTGGATGAGATATCGAACGCAGGCAGTTACTTCTGGCGGGACAAATCGCGCAAGATGCCTCACAACCTGTACACGGATATCGAGAAGCTCCGCACAGGTGCCGCGAGCAAGAAGTATGAGGAGTCGGTGACGATTCCGGTCTACCGCTTCAGTGAGAAGGATGCCATGCCTGCGGGCGAGGATGCGACCAAGCTGGAGATCATGTTCCAAATGCAAAATTATAAGGTCTCCTATGCTTACGAAGCGGATAGCCGGCTGTATGCGCGCTCGATTAATAACGAGCCCCATGTGGATATGAACAATAGTGAGCAGCTGAAGGCGACCAATCTGGTCGTGCTGGGGGCTGCCCATCAGGTACTGGATAACGTGGGCCGTCTGGCAGTCGATCTTGACAGCGGTGGACCAGCGATGCTCTTCCAGGGCGGCAAGGTCATTGAAGCGGAATGGCAGCGGGGCGGCGACGATGTGATTCGGATCATGAAGGACGGCAGTGAGCTCCCATTCATCCCGGGCAAGACCTTCTACCACATCGTGCCAATGCAGCCGTCCTTCGACAGCCATCTGACGTATGGCACGGATGCACCAGCAGCGGATAGCCAGCCGGAGGGTGCGCAGAAGCAATAGCCGAAGGGTTACGGGCTTAAATAAGCCGGATGCGACAGGTACATTCGAGCGTACCAGCCCCTGCCGGTAACCGGCAGGGGCTGTGCTTCAGCCGGAAGAGCGCTGCAATAGAGGCTGTCTCAGCTGTGCAGGCTGCACCAGCCAATCAGGTCATGTTACGGAAGCTGTCGATGAAATGGCGGGCACTCCTCGACAGGTAGCGGTCCCTCTGCCATAGAATCCCGACATCGGACTGAAAGTCCGCATCCCGGATCGTCAGCATCTTGACAACGTCAGACGGGAATGAAGTCATCACAGATTTGGGGAAAATAGTGGCACCGATTCCGCCGGCGATCAGCGACATGATAATGGCAACGCTTGAGCACTCGCATACGATATTCGGCTCAAAGCCGTGCCGCCTGCATTCGCTCATGACCTGCTCGTGCATGCGTGTCGTCTGGTCGGTCTTCAGCGCCAGGAAGGGCACGTCGGCCAGCTCCTTCATATCAATGGCGCTGACACCGGCAAACCCGGTCCAGATGCTGGGGATGACCGCTACGAACGGGTCAGAAGGCAGCGGAAGAATCTCATAACGGCCGCTTTCCAGATGGGCTTCGAACGGCAGCCTGGCGACGACAAGCTCAATCGTCCGCTTCTCCAGCTGCTCACCGAGATAGAAGTGATCGCCCTCGAGAATCTTGAAGGTCACCTGCGGGTACTGCGAACGGAACTGCTCAATGCGCTGCGGCAGCAGCGAGATACAGGAGACGACAGAACCGATCGAGAGCCTGCCGCGCAGGCCTTCATCCGTCTCCTTCACCTCGCGGATCGTCTCGTCCATCTGCAGCAGCAGGGACTCCGCCTTCCGGCGCAGTGTCTCGCCTGCTTCGGTCAGCTTGAAGCGCTTGCCGCTGCGGTCGAACAGGGTGACGCCGAGTTCTTCTTCCATGAGCCGCAGCTGGCGGCTGAGGGGCGGCTGCTCCATGTTGAGCAGCTTGGCGGCTCTTGTTACCTGGCCTTCCTGGGCGACGGTGAGGAAATATTTCAGCTGGCGCAGATCCATTACATTTCACATCCTGTCTATAGCAACGAAGTATATCTTAAAGGTATCATTAAAGAATAAAACCGATATTTTCAATATAGCGGATATGGTGGTAGCATTCAATTAACAAGAACACAAAGGGGCGTTGCAGGGCATGACGGAATTGATCAGAGTTGAGCGGACGGACAAGAAGAAGAATAAACCGGAGCAGGGCAAGCTGGGCTTTGGCAAGCATTTTACCGACCATATGTTTATTATGAATTACACGGATGGCCGAGGCTGGCATGATCCACGTGTTATTCCCTATCAGCCGATTGCACTGGACCCTGCAGCAAAGGTGTTTCACTACGGCCAGACGATCTTCGAGGGCCTTAAGGCATACCGTACGGATGACGGCCGCATCCTGTTATTCCGCCCGCAGCTGAATTTCGAACGGATGAATCGTTCCAACGAGCGGCTCGGCGTTCCTGATGTGGATGGAGAGATCGCGATCGAAGCGCTCCGCAAGCTAATCGAAGTGGACCGGGACTGGATTCCAAGCGAGGAAGGAACCTCACTTTATATCCGTCCATTCGTCATTGCAACGGAACCGGAGCTTGGCGTTTCGCCGTCCCTGGAGTATCAGTTCATCATCATCATGTCACCGGTAGGCGCCTATTACCCGGAAGGCGTTAATCCGGTCAAGATCTATGTGGAATGCGACTATGTGCGCGCGGTCAGAGGCGGTGTCGGCGAAGCGAAGACAGCAGGCAACTACGCGGGCGGTCTGAAGGCGCAGGAGCTGGCGAAGGCGAAGGGCTATACGCAGGTGCTGTGGCTCGATGGGGTGCAGCGCAAGTATATCGAGGAAGTCGGCAGCATGAACGTGTTCTTCAAGCTGGAGGGCAAGGTGCACACCCCGATTCTAAACGGCAGTATCCTGGCCGGTATTACCAGACGGTCGATCATTGAACTGCTTCGCCACTGGAACATCGAGGTTGTCGAGCGGGCGATCACGATTGAAGAGCTGTACGAAGCAGGCCGTGATGGCCGTCTGGAGGAAGCCTTTGGTACCGGTACAGCTGCCGTGATTTCACCGATCGGCGAGCTGAACTGGCAGGATGATCCACTTGTCATCAATGGCGGCAAGACGGGCGAGCTGTCCGCGAAGCTGTACGATACCTTGACGGGTATTCAGCAGGGCCGCATCGCCGATCCATTCGGCTGGATGGTGGAGGCTGCCGGTCCGGAAGCGAAGTAACAGCAGGGACAGGATTCCACAACGCAAGAATTCAGTTAAACATAGAGAACCCCTTGGCGGCTGCGCGGGCAGCTTCCAAGGGGTTCTTGTTATGCTTGGGGTTGCTGATCTGCATTTAATAAGCTGGGCTTATTCGAATGCTGGAACAACAGCGCCTTTGTAGGTTTCTTCGATGAACTGTTTAACTTCCTGCGTATTCAGCGCAGCAGCCAGCTTCTGGATTGCTTCGCTGTCTTTGTTGTCGGGACGGGCAACGAGAATGTTCACGTAAGGAGAGTTTGCGTCCTCGATGATGATGGCATCTTCAGTCGGCATCAGGCCGGCTTCAAGCGCATAGTTCGTGTTGATTGCCGCCAGTGCCACTTCATCCAGTACACGCGGCAGAGTAGCTGCTTCAAGTTCAACGAATTCCAGGTTCTTAGGGTTGTCTACGATGTCAGCGATTGTAGCTTCCACGCCAATACCATCCTTCAAGGTAATCAGCCCGTTAGCTGCGAACAGCAGGAGGGAGCGGCCGCCGTTAGTTGCATCGTTCGGGATGGCAACCTTGGCACCGTCAGTCAGCTCGTCCAGGCTCTTGATCTTGTTGGAGTAAGCGCCGATCGGCTCGATGTGAACACCGTTAACCTTCACAAGGTCATAGCCCTTCTCGGAGTTGAACTGCTCCAGGTAAGGCACGTGCTGGAAGAAGTTTGCGTCCAGCTGCTTCTCATACACCTGTACATTCGGCTGTACATAGTCTGTGAATTCAACGACTTCCAGCTCTACGCCCTGCTCCAGCAGCGAATCCTTCACGAAGTTCAGGATCTCGGCATGTGGAACCGGTGTAGCAGCAACGCTCAGCTTAACAGGCTCTGCATCAGGTGTTGCAGGAGCGGGCTCAGCTGTACCTTGATTCGTGCCAGCCCCTGTGTTGCCGGCTCCGGCATTGTTTGTGTTGTTTTCCTTGCCGCCTGCGCCGCACGCGGCGAGGGTGAAAGCCATGATGATGGTGAACAAGAGTACGATTGATTTTTTCATGATGATGTAACTCCTCCTATCCGGTAATGGGATATAGTATGGTTTATATTTATTGAACAGCAGGGACCCGGATTGAAACGGAACTCTGCCAGTACAACCTCTTACTTGCGGGTAAGTCTGCGGACGAGCCAGTCGCCCAGCGTTTGCAGCAGCTGCACGAGCACGATCAGCAGGCCGACGGTAACGACCAGAATATCTGGCCGGAAGCGCTGGTAGCCGTAGCGGATGGCAAGGTCGCCGAGACCGCCGGCGCCGATTGCGCCTGCCATAGCGGTATACGAGACCAGGGTAACGGCCGTAATCGTGATAGCCGCTATAATACCTGTGCGGGCTTCGCGCAGCATCACACGCCAGATGATCGTCCACTTCGAAGCACCCATCGCTTGCGCGGCTTCGATCACTCCGCGGTCCACTTCGCGCAGTGACGTCTCAACAAGACGTGCGAAGAAGGGAGCTGCGGCAATGACCAGCGGCGGGATGGCGCCCTTCACCCCGATGGACGTGCCAACTATGACCTTGGTCAGTTCTATCATGGAGATCATCAGGATGATAAACGGCACCGAACGCAAAATATTAATGACATAGGACAAGACCGTATAGACAATCTTATTCTCCAGAAGCTGGCCGCGAGTGGTCAGGAACAGCAGCACGCCGAGCGCAAGGCCGAGCAGCACGGTGAAGAGCATGGACCAGCCCAGCATCTGGAGCGTCTGCTCACTCCCACGCCAGATTTCTTTCCAGTTGATCTCGGCAAAATAGTCGATGAATTCCTGGTAGGCTGACAGTGTTCTCATCCGATCACCTCCACATCAAGGCCGCGCTTGCGGAGTCCTTCGAGCACGCTGCCCGTGTCAGCCGCGCTGCCGCGCAGCTCGACGACGAGTTGGCCGTAAGGCGTGTCCTTCATCCGGGAGACGGTGCCCTGCAGAATCGCGAAGGTGGCGCCTGTCTTCTTCACTTCCTCGTAGAGGATAGGCTCGTACGTCACTTCTCCGATAAAATGCACCCGGACGACAATGCCTTCCGGCCGGTCATCGAAATGCCCGGGGTCGATCGTGTCGGCGACCTGCGCGACAAAATCCTTCGTAACCTGCGTCTGCGGCTTCAGGAACACATCCAGCACATCGCCGGTCTCAACAACACGGCCCCGGTCCATGACGGCAACCCGGTTGCAGATCGAGCGGATGACGTTCATCTCATGGGTGATGAGCAGGATCGTGATCCCCAGCTGACGGTTAATGTCGAGCAGCAGGGACAGGATCGAGCTGGTCGTCTGCGGGTCGAGCGCCGAAGTCGCTTCATCGCAGAGCAGGACATGCGGGTTGTTCGCCAGTGCCCGGGCGATGCCAACGCGCTGCTTCTGTCCGCCCGACAGCTGGGCCGGGTACTTGTCGCCATGCTCGCTGAGACCGACGAGCTTCAGGAGTTCGTCCACCCGAGTGCGAATCTGTGCTCTTGGCATCTTGGCCAGCTCCAGCGGGAACGCGACGTTTGCCCGCACAGTAGCCGTGGTAAGCAGATTAAAGTGCTGGAAAATCATGCCGATCCGCTTCCGCGCATCCTGCAGCATGCCTGACTTCAGTGCCGTCAGGTCGGTTCCGCCGACGATCACCCTGCCCTCGGTAGGACGCTCCAGCAGGTTGACGCATCGTATCAGTGTGCTCTTGCCGGCGCCGGAATGACCGATGATGCCGAATATATCGCCCTTGTTAATGGTAAGGGATACGTCGTCGACCGCTGTCGTGACGAGCTTACCATTCTTATAGCGCTTGCTGATCCCTTCTAACTGTATCAGGGTAATCCCTCCATCGTAATGCCAAACTGGAGAGGGCGGATTGTATAAACATAGATTTAGAGGAATATTTATTAATTCCGACCTCGGTACTTGGTTTATTTTAAAGGATGTGGATGGTTTTTTCAATACTATTTTCACTATATCATAAAAAAGGTTTCATCCCGTGTCATTATGATGAAGGAAGTAAGTTTTACTATTGACAATAGAGAGGTGGGAACCCCCGTGAATCAAGCAAAAGATCAGTCTGCAGCCAACGGTGAATCCCGTTATGTACAGCAGCATCTGGCAAACGAACGCACGTATCTGGCCTGGATCCGGACGACGGTAACCGTCGGGGGTCTTGGCTTCCTGGCTGCAGGCGTCGTGTTCCGTTCAACCCGGCATGAGAGCACGGGACACACCCTGGCGGCAGTAGCCGGCATAGCGGCCGTGATCCTGGCAGGTGTAATCTTGTTCCTGGCTACTCGAGAATATTTCCAGAAGCGGGACGGGATCAACAGCGACACCTTCCGCTCATCGAAAGGTATCATCTGGTTTCTATTTGCCAGCCTGGCTGTGATGGACATACTCCTGGCTGTGCTGGTGATGCTGCTGCTGCTGCCTTAGGGCACCCGGGCTGTGACGGGACCTATGGTAGGAGCGGGCGAAGGCCATCTTACAACAGCAGCCTGCCCATTTGGGCACTCGCAGGCCAGAGGCCCGATAAGGCTGACAAAGCAGCGGCACACCGCCTCAGAGAGACGGAGCACCGCTGCTATTTTACATGAAGCTTTAGAAAGAAACGTTATTCGTTTACCGGTGTCCGTTCGTGCGTCAGTTCCTTTAGCTCGGTGATGAGCTTCTCCAGCTGCCGGAAGCTGCTTAGCGTCTGGTCGACCATATGCCGCTGGTTATCAACGCTTGCGGAGATCTGCTGGAATGCAGCTGTCGACTCCTCCGTTACACTGGCAATGGTGCTGATCTCTCCAACAATAAGATCCGAAGAGCGCTTGATCTTGTTCGTCTTCTCTTCAACCTCAACTGCCTGCGTGACAACTTGATCGGTGAATTCAGAAATCTGGTAAAACACCGCCTCGGATTTCTCCGCTGACTTCTTGCCGTCCGTCAGTGCCTCCTTACCCCGCATGACCTGGGTAGCAAGCGAGATGAACGAGTCCTTGGAGCCATCCAGGATGGATGCGATCTCCCCGGTATATTTGTGCGAATTCTCGGCCAGCTTCTTCACTTCATTCGCCACAACCGCGAATCCGCGCCCATTCTCGCCGGCCCGAGCAGCCTCTATGGATGCGTTGAGGGAAAGAAGATTCGTCTGGTTCGCAATTTCCGATATGGTCGAGAGAATGCTGCCGACCGCCTGATTCTGCGTGTTCAGCTGTTCCATCGACATGACGATCACGTCCATAATCTCTTCCACATCCCGAATCCGGGTGACCATATCCTGAATTTGGCCGGTCCCTTCGGAGGTAACCTCGGCCGACTTCATCGACACCGCCTTCATTCCGTTCGCATGAGCCGAAACGGCAGCGATCTCCTCATTGGATACGGCCATCGTCTCGGACATATCGGATATGCTGGCGGCCTGGCTTTCAACACCCTTCATAATTTCCTGGAAGCCGGTCGCCACTTCATTCGTAATCCGGCCGGTTGTTCTGCTGTTCTCCTGCAGCTCCTGATTGAACTCGTCGAGCACGGAGACGGTCTGCTTCACCTTGTCCAGCAGTGAGTTCGTCTGAGCGGTCGCCTGATTAGCCATCTGAATGCTCAGCAGTGCCTGCCGCAGCAGCTTCTGTCCAATCAATGACCCGATAATGAGCAGGATGAGAGTAAGGACAAGCAGTATATTGAACATAATGAGATTCTCATGTGCGGGTACCGTGATCATGCCAGCAGCCGCCAGACTATTCACTCCGGCCAGTGCCAGAATCGAATAGATTAGCAGCGGACGATAGTTTGGATACAGACACAGGATGACTGCCGACAGGATGATGATATGATCATTAAGAGCATCGAGGTTCACCAACGTACTAATGGCCAATAGGGAGGCGACAACGAGATAAGGGGCTGTTGTCATGCCTTTCTTAAGGCGGGTAATCCCGTACAGCACCCCGCTGGTCACGCCAAGCAGTACACTGAGAGGGAGATACTGCCACTCTTTCGCGAGAACGATGGCAATACTGGCCAGCAGGAAAAGTGCTCCGAACAATCCGGCCATCACCTTCGTCCGCTGGAGGTATACTTGCTCGGTGATGCTTAGAGACTTGGCTGCGGGGGCTGCGGGTGGTGTAACGACATTCATGTGATGTGATCGCTCCTTGGTGATATTGTCGTAACTTGCCGTTGTGGTGGGTGATAGAAGGCTGCTCGATGCTTATGTACAGCGGAACAACACCTATATGTATATCGGCAGGGGAGGGAGAATTTCTAATAGGTAGAGAAGGGGAAAAGATGGCCGGCAGGGTTGGAAAATTAAGCCTTACCATGTACTCCCTTTAAGTTGCCGGACGCGTTATATGTCTTGGCCGCCAGACGTTGTCTAGATCCTAATGCAGTGGCGTTTTTTGCTGACTATCCTTGTGTAACTTTAGTATCCCAGTTCACTGTGTTTATAGTAATTGGCTCCAGTATTTGTATGACCATATTGAATAACCGACTTGTTATCATCCTCTCCGTATAAGTACTTTACTTTAGGCTCATCAGCAAAAATAACCTCAACTAAAATACCCGGAACCTTGCTAAGTTGCGCTTCCACTTGCTTAATACTTTCAGCGGAGTAACCTCTCGTAGAATATAAATAATTCTCTACCTTACGTTCTAAGCGCTCCAGTTTTAAAAAGATCGAGCTTACGAGTAACAACACAATCATCCCAACACCTGCAAGAATCATTTTTCTTTTGCTCATATTAAGCCTCCCGTATGGACGAATCGGCCAATCAGTCCTGCCCGGAAGAGGCTGCGCATATAGCCTCACCTGACCTCTCCGGCGGGTAGCCTCTCGGTTTTCTTAAGAACCATGGTGCGCTCTGTCTCATCATATTCAAAATGATAGATCTCCATATAATCCTGACCGGCAGCTAGTCCCCCTGTCACCACGATCCCTTCCTCTGTTGCTTCTACCGGCTTCGAAGGCAGCCTGTAGAAATTTGCACGGATCAGGCCATCGAATTCAAACATTACGGGGAATGCCTCGTTATTCTGCACACCAAATAACAGGAACTCCAAACCATGGCAGTCGGTGTAACGCGGCGTGAAGATATAAATTACAGTATCGCCGAAGGCATACTGCGGCAGTTCTATTGGCGTATCATCCGGCTGAATAATCTCCAAACCTTTATTAAAAGAAACGACTGGGCTAGTCGAATCATCGACAGCGGATTCCCACACAACCTGATGAGTGCCGGACCATTTGAGATCAGTCTCCAGGCCGTAGCAGCTTGCGGCTCCCAACGGGGCCGGAGCGGCGCTAGTCTTTTCAGTGGAACGAATGAGCAGCCTTCCTTCTGGATGTGTGCCCACTGCCCTTATAGAGGGATCGGTCAATACAGCTTTATCCTCATTACGGTTAACATTGGTCTGAGATGTCTCAGTAAGTGAAGTCTGTGACGGAAGCGGTACATCGTTAGAGCAAGCGGTTGGAAGGCTCATGAGCAGAGCGGTCAGCGGGATGATGAGTTTTTTTTGCAGATTCATATGTGAAATACTCCCTCTTTTCAAGAGTTAAGCTGCAGCAGCCAAGACTAGTGTTTATCTTAATGGACGATATAAGGGAATATTTGGTTGAATGTATGGTGCGGCAGATTTAAGGAAGGAGAGGCCCTGGGTATTGTAAGCACAATAAAGGAAGACGGCCTGCGCCGTCTCCTTTGTCACTGCCTTATATTCCAGTCCTCACAGGAGGCCAACTGCTGCTAGTTCACTTCAAGCCAGCCCAGGCGGGCTCGCAAACTTCCTGCCAGCGGCGGCGGATTTCGTTCATTTCGCTGTCGGTGAGCTTGCCTTTGTTTGCCATGGCGATATTTTCGAGCACGTGCTCCGGCTTGGTCGTTCCGACAATCGCTGTATCTACCTGCGGCACGGAGAGCGTGAAGCGCAGCGCGTATTCCAGAATTTTATCCGGCGACTCGTTCATGAAGGAGTAGTTCAGCTTGTCCAGCCGCTCCTTGTAGATATCCGGGTTGTTCGGGGCCTCGGGTCCGCGGTTCCAGACTACGTTCGCTACCGGACGTTTAATAATGATGCCCATCTGGCGTTTCTCCGCTTCCTCCAGCGTCTTCAAGTCTATCGGCTCCTGATCCGCGATGTTAAGCGAGGTCTCCAGCACGTCGAACTCATCCGTCTGAATGGCATAGAGGGCATTCGTGCTGTCGCCGCTGTACCCGATGTAACGGACGAGCCCGTCCTCCTTCAGCTTCTTCACTTCCTGAATGAGATCCCCCTGGCGCAAAATCGCCTCCGAGCAGCTGTGAATGAGCACAAGGTCGAGGTAATCGGTCTGCAGCCGCTTGAGGCTCCGCTCGACGCTTGGGCGCACATTGCGCGCATCCCAGTCCGGATAATCCAGTCCCACACTGCTGCCTTCGCCGCATTTGCTGAACAGATAATACTCCTGCCTGCGATGCGAGATGGCCCTGCCGATCTTCTCTTCACTGGTGTTGTAGCTGGATGCCGTATCAATGACGTTAATGCCGCTGTCGAGGACCTTGCTCAGCAGCTGATTAGCATCCTCCTGGGAGACATTCAGGTCCTTGTCCATGCCGATCTCGGCACTGCCAAAGCCAAGCACGGTCACACGCATATCCGTTTTGCCGAATTGCCGTTGTTCCATCGCCCTATCACCTCCAGTTAGTGTCTGTTGTTATTACCCGATATCGAAAACGCTTTACCTAATGCGACAATTATTTTCCGGGAAATAGTGCGCTGGTCTTAACAGGGGTCTTTCCACACACAGAACCCCATTAAGCACGCTGGCTTGCGTCATGTACGGGGCTGGCAGGGTATAAGGAGTACAAATGAGCTTGGGAGGCTGATCAGCATGAAACATCTGAATGAGGAACAGCTGCAGCAGTTGAAGCAACAGCTGCTGGATGAGCGCGAGCAGCTGGCGGGTCATTTTGATATACGGGACGAAGAGATCGACGGCGAGTTTACGATATCCCTGCAGGATTCTGTTGGTGAGCTGAGCTCGGCGGATAACCATCCGGCGGATCTCGGGACCGAGACGTTCGAGCGGGAGCGTGACATGGCGCTGAACGACAATTACCGCGGGCGGCTCGAGGAGATCGAGGCGGCGCTGGAGCGGATGGAGGAAGACACGTATGGCACATGCACGGAGTGCGGAGCCGAGATTCCGTTCGAGCGGCTGGAGGCCGTGCCGGAGACGCCGTACTGCATTGATCATGCGCGTGCGCAACAGACGATGACGGAGAAGCGGCCGGTTGAGGAAGATGTGATGACCACTCCGCCGACAGGCGCCGGTGAAGCCAGACAGGCGAACAACGGGCGCTTCGACGAAGCGGATGCCTGGAAGACGCTCGAAGAGTACGGCAATGCCAGTGACACGGTGAACATTCAGGAGATGGAATCGGATCAAGGTGAGCGCGGCCTGCACCGTGCGAATTCGCGGGCGAAGTAACGAAGCAGCCCTGCTGCGGATGCAGCCGGGAATCTTGCAGTTGCTTATATGCGGAAAATCATACAGGAGCCACATTGCCCATTTCGGGCCAGGTGGCTCCTGTAGTGCTTGAAGCGGCAGGCTGCCTTGCTGAAGATAGGTATAAGCAGCGGTTTTCTTGACCCGTACCACCGTTCTGGCGGGTAGCCTGCTTGCTTCCGGGTTGATGCTCTCCCTACTTGCGGGAGCGGCGGGGAGTCTTGCTCTTGCGCCGGGAGCCGGTTCCGCCGCTGCCGCTGCGTCTGCGCGTCTTGCGGCGTCTGCGGCGCCGGGATGGCTTCCATTCGCCGTCATCGTCGTCAGCCAGCACGGATGCTGCGCCCTTTTTGCCGAATGATCCCATCAGCACCTTTAGCATCGGGGCCATCTGCTGCACGTTCGCGAACAGCTTCTGCACCTTGGTCATCGTGCCGAGAATGCCGTCCAGACCGCCCATGCGGTCGATGAAGCCTTTCAGCTCACCAATGTTCGCCAGTGAGAAGCCGCCGAGCTTGCCGCCAGCTGCTGGTGCTGCGTCTGCGGCGGGGACGACAGCAGGCAGGTTGGCGGACTCACTGCCTGGTGCAGGGGCGCCGCCGAAGGGGAAGCCACTGCCGGGAGCTCCACCGCCGAATGCTGAACTTTCATTGATGCCGGGGTATTGTCCGCCGTCCGCCGATGGCTGGTAGGCCCGATGGCTGCGGATGCTGCGATAATACGGATTCACGCGATCACAACCCTTTTCTGTCAGATTTCAGAACGCCGGCGAGGTTGAACCCGCCCGCTCGCTTGCGATAGGAAGCACTGATTAGGCCGCCCGAATCGCTGGTAAGCGGGCTTTCGCCGTTTCCACTTGTTAACAGTCTATGGGGTAGGCGGGCGCGGCGATTGGACGGATGCCCGGTTGCGGCGGATTTCCTGGGTTATAGCGCCTGAATCCTTCTGTTCTGTAAAGCGTGACTACGGTGAAGGTTGATAAATGCTGCCAAAGCCTATACAATTGAGAATAATTGTTCTCATAAAAATAGAGGTGACCTGTATGCAGCTTAAGAAGCTGAACGATAAATCCATTGACCAGCTGTTCGAGGCGATTCTGACGCTTAAGACAGTGGAGGAATGCTATATATTCTTTGACGACCTGTGCACGGTGAACGAGATTCAGTCGCTGTCACAGCGCCTGGAGGTTGCCCGCATGCTTGGCAAAGGCTCCACCTACAATCAGATCGAAGCGGAGACGGGAGCAAGCACGGCTACCATTTCGCGTGTGAAGCGGTGCCTGAACTATGGCAATGACGGCTATACGATGGCGCTGTCGCGTCTTGGGAGATAGCAATGAAGCCGGGCGTTCTGGTAATCAGTCACGGCTCGCGCGACCCGGAATGGGTGGCGCTGGTCGATGAAGCGGTGCGTGCGGTTCGTGTGCCTGAAGGCGTGCCGGTCTATTCGTCCTTCCTTGAGATTGTAGAGGGCAGGCTGATTCAGGATGGCGTGGATGCGCTGGAGGCGGACGGCGTCACCGAGATGCTCGTGCTGCCGCTGTTCGTCTCCTCGGGCAGTACCCATGTCGATGACATTGGGCAGTCCTTCGGGTTCCCGAAGGCGGCATTTCGCGATGGAGACATGGACCCTTTTACCGTACGCCGCGCGAATGTCACGATGGGCCTGCCGATTGATGACGATCCGGTGATCGCTGAGCTGGTGTGGGAGAATATCAGGCCGCTGGCGGAGGAGCCTTCGCATGAGACGCTGCTGCTAGTGGCGCACGGGAGCCGGGAGAAGGTGTTGAACCGCATCTGGCGGACCGGGATGTCGCAGCTGGCGGAGCGGGTGCGGATGCTGGGCGGTTTTGCCCGGTCGGAGATTGCGATGCTGCTGCCGAACCAGGCCGGATGCGTGATGGGTGCGCTGCAGCGCAAATACCCTGGCGAGGCGGTGGTCGTGGCGCCGCTGTTTTTGAGCCGGGGTTATTTTACGAGCACGGTGATTCCAGAACGGCTGCAGGGCTTTGACTACCAGTATAATGGTGAGGCGCTGCTGCCGAATCCTTATTTGACGCGCTGGATGGAGCAGCAGATTGAGGAGTGGCTGGAAGAGCTGCCGGAGCTGATCGCGGCTGGCAATGCGAATGAGCTGGAAGAGCAGACCGAAGCTGGAGATTCAGTGCAGCAGGATGCGAGCGTGCGTCTGCGGCGATTTTCAAGGCGGGCATGGAGGCCGGTTTCAGAGTGATTCTGGCTTGGATGTAAGACGAGAAAATGGCTGCGCTGGGGCTTTGGACGGGCATGCTTGCTCCATGGACTGGGAATACGGCGAAATTTGCGGTATGATGGAACCAGAAGGCGCCTCGTGCGTATGTAGAGCGTTGGAATGAAATGGTTTATGATCGGACCGGTTACGGTTAATCTGTTAGTAAAGCACAGTCAGTACGGTGGGCTTATCTGCGCATCGTGCTGATTTTTCGATTGTACGCAATCATGCAGGGCATGCTCTGGAGGGGCAGCAGACCGGGGCGGGAGCCGAACAGGATGGAGAGTGACGTAAGTTTGGCGATTAAACGGGCAAGACTGATATACAATCCGACGTCGGGACGGGAAGAGATCAAGCGGCGTTTGCCGGATATACTGCAGCGGCTGGAGCTTGGCGGCATCGAGACGAGCTGCCATGCGACCGTCGGCGAAGGCGATGCGTCGCTTGCGGCCTCGGATGCTGTTGAGCGAGGCTTCGACATTGTCATTGCAGCCGGCGGGGACGGCACGCTGTATGAGGTAATCAACGGAATGGCGGAGCATCCGGTCCGTCCGCCGCTTGGCATTCTGCCACTCGGCACCACCAACGACTTCGCCCGTGCGCTCGGCATCCCGAAGCACTGGGAGTATGCGTGCGACCTGATCATCCAGCAGTATGCGCGTCCGATTGACCTCGGGAAGGCGAATCAGCGCTACTTCATCAATATTGCCGGCGGCGGCTCTCTGACAGAGCTGACCTATGAGGTGCCGAGCAAGCTGAAGACGATGATCGGGCAGCTGGCTTACTATATGAAGGGTCTGGAGAAAATGACCCGCCTGCGTCCCTCCGAGATGCTGATCCAGGCCGCAGGCCAGGATGACATTCACGAGGAGATTCTGCTATTCCTCATCTGCAATAGCAACTCCGTCGGCGGCTTCGAGAAGCTGGCGCCAAGCGCCAGTCTGGAGGACGGCCTGCTCGATGTGATCGTACTGAAGAAATGCAACCTGGGCGAGTTCATCCGGATTGCCTCGATGGCGCTGCGCGGCGAGCATCTGAACGATCCGCATATCCTGCATTTTCAGACCAGCCAGCTCAAGGTAACGACACCGGGCTATGTGCAGCTGAACCTCGACGGCGAATACGGCGGCACGCTGCCATGCACGTTCTCCATTCTGCCATCGCATCTGCACATCTTCGTCGATGAGCATGGGGAATCGTCTTACCAGTAGCTGATTTGTCGAATGGAAGCGGAATTAGCGTGCTTGTTGTGTGAAGTTAGTACCTTATTGGAGGCTGGGTTGCTGTTACGGGTACTCATATTAGATAGACGAAATGTCTTAAATATAGAACTTTTAATAGATGGATTATGATTGCGTTTGGGTAAATACGGTTGCAGAGTCAAAATTAGACGTAGATTCTTTATGTCTAGTAATATTTGTGTGCGGTTTGGGTCTGAATAAGATGCATGTCGAATGGAACGTGAAGCGGTCTTGCAGCCGTTTGTCGAATGCATCACTAGTGGAGGGAACATGAGTATTCCAGTCAGCAAAAATGAAGAGGTCACGGCCGAGATCGTCGGCTTGACGCATGATGGCGAAGGGGTAGGCCGGGTTAATGGCTTTACCCTTTTTATACAGGGGGCGCTTCCTGGTGAGCGTGTCCGCGCGAAGGTTATGAAGGTGAAGAAGCAGTACGGCTATGCCCGTCTGATGGACCTGCTGGAGACGAGTCCGGACCGCATCGACGCACCTTGCCCGATCTTCAAGCAGTGCGGCGGCTGTCAGCTGCAGCATATGAGCTACGAAGCACAGCTGGCCTGGAAGCGCCAGCATGTCATTGACAACCTAACGCGGATAGGCAAGCTGCAGGTGGCGAATAGCGGAAGCGGGAAGGCTGGAGCGGAGTTGGAGACGGGTGAGCAGGAAGCGGGGGACAAGGCGGGGCTCGCTTTCAAGCAGCTGGCCGTGAATGAGGGTGCTGCAGGCAGTGAGGGCATTATGGTTCATCCCACGCTTGGCATGCAGGACCCGTGGCGCTACCGGAACAAGGCCCAGGTGCCGATTGGCATGGCAATGGCTGACCTCGACAATGGTGCCAGCGGTTCGCTGATCGGGGGCTTCTACGCGCGAGGCTCGCACCGGATCATCGACATGGACGAGTGCCTCATCCAGCATGAGCGGAACGATGATGCTGTGCGGCGCGTCAAGGAGATTGGCTCTCGGCTTGGCGTGACCGCATACGATGAGGCAAGCGGCCGTGGGCTGCTGCGCCATGTCGTTGTGCGGACAGGCTTCATCTCTGGCGAGACGATGGTCGTCCTCGTGACGAACGGCCGGAAGCTGCCGAATGCTGATGCGCTGGTAAGCGGCATCCGCGAGATTTTGCCCGATGTGAAGAGCATCGTGCAGAACGTGAACACGAAGAAGACGAATGTCATCTTCGGTGATGAGACACGCATGCTCTGGGGTCAGGATGTGATCTATGATGAGCTCGACGGCATCCGCTTTGCCATCTCGGCACGTTCGTTCTATCAGGTGAACCCGCTGCAGACCGTGGCGCTGTACCGCAAGGCGGTAGAATATGCTGGGCTGACAGGGACGGAGAATGTGATTGACGCTTACTGCGGGATCGGGACAATCTCGCTGTTCCTGGCTCGGCAGGCCGGGCGAGTGTACGGCGTGGAGATTGTGCCGGAGGCGATCGAGGATGCGAAGCGCAATGCGGAGCTGAACGGCATTGCGAACGCCGAGTTCGCGGTCGGCCTGTCTGAGGAAGTTATTCCGCGCTGGCGTGAAGAGGGCATTGTAGCAGATGTGGTAGTCGTAGACCCGCCGCGCAAAGGCTGCGACCAGGCGCTGCTGGACACGATCATTCGCATGAAGCCGGAGCGCGTGGTGTATGTGTCGTGCAATCCGTCCACGCTGGCCCGGGACTTAAGAGTGCTCGAAGACGGCGGGTATAGGACGGTGGAAGTGCAGCCGGTGGATATGTTCCCGCATACCGTTCACGTAGAATCGGTGGCTTTGCTGGTGAGGAATGGTACAGAGGGCTGAGAATTGCTATAAGAATGTCCAAGCTTCTTAACCGAGGCTTGGACTATTTTTATTCATGCCTATGCTAGTTTTTTTGCATTTTCAAGAGTAGATAGGTTGGGATATTACGAGTTATCCAGGATACAGGGAGTAGTTATTGTAAGGTATCCAAACATGAGCCGGACGCAGGCCGCGGGTATAATGAACTGGAAAACCCGTACCCGCAGTGGTGGCCACATCTCGGCAGCGCATATGATGAAAGCCGTTCGAAGCTACGGCGTCGAGCTACGCGGGGCCGGAACAGACAAGAGTCCTATCGTGTATCGAAAGCTGCAAGAAGTGCTGGAATCTCATGCAGAAACGATCGAGGTCATGCATGTGCTGAAGCCGATCGGCGTTTGCATGGCGGGAGCGGATGGGTTTGATCCGATAAGGACTAATTGGGTGTTATTCGCTTCGCGCCATCACCCCCAGGCCTTGGCTAGATGAAAGAAAAAACGACCTGCTTAATAAGCAGGTCGCAAGCTTGAATCGCTTATTGGAACCAAGCTTTCGCAAGATTCGATTGGAAGTTAGCGTCATTCATAGGAACGTTGGCATCCTCGAAGCTGGTTGTATTTAATGCATGTCTTGCGGCAGCAGATAAATCGTCCCAGCCAATTAGCGGTTGATAGCCGCCATCGGTACTCGTATGATATAGGGCATTGTTCAGCGGGAAGATACTCTTATATTCAATCTTAGGATGAGTCCCATTCGTGTTGGAGGTGCTAGGAGCTTTATTCACGAATTTGCCGTGCTGAGAAGCTGCGATGGACAGAATTTTTGGACTCGCAGCTGCAGGATTATCTACCCACACGACAACGGCTTCCCAGTCATGTCTGTGGCCCGCTTGCGTAATTGGACCGTCTTTAGGGAAATACCAAGAATACATAATTGCCCACACGCCATTGTACCATGCTGAACGTTCATATACTTGGCCAATGCTGGAGCTGCACTCTCCGCTAGGTGATCCTGAAGGAGCCAAACCACCACTGGTATTACCATCCACATCTACTGCGGGGAAGGGCACACACGCGTTAGAAACCTTTAATGTGGGTTGAAAGAGTTTCGCTGCTTTTTGAGTAACTGTAGTCGGGGTCACTTCCTTGAATCCTACCACTTGGTGATGATTGATGACAGCTGCACTTGCTATGGAAGCTATGCTCAAAGAAACGATCATGGTCAATAGAAGAGCGTACCTAAGGGTTCTGCTAGACATATCTTTTAACCTCCAAATGATTTAGGATGGACAAACCTATCTTCAGACTACAGTCTCTCAATCTCTGTTATTAAATCTCTATAATTCACATTCTCCTTTCTCGATCGGGGATACGGTGCCGGCCGCCGCTCGCCATCATCGTAGTTCAGGGAGCTGCTAGCCCTCAATACAAATCTTTTGGCATTGTATAATTATCTCGAGATAGGACTAGTAATATTTTGTGATTCGGGTTTCTGGGTGATCTTTACGTATTGTTTTACTGATGATGAACTGCAAGAAATGCTGGATGCTCATGCCGAAACGATCGAGGTCATGCATGTGCTGAAGCCGTTCGGCGTCTGCATGGCGGGAGTGGATGAGTTTGATCCGAGGTGGTACGTTGATGGCAACAAACTTGTGGAGGTTGCTTCAGAGTTAATGGAATATTACCAAGGTTAACAGCTTCACTGACAGCAGTTGTCAGTGAAGCTGTTATATGATGAGGATAACCATTCATTATAGATGAAAGGCTGCTGTTACCAAATGAACTTGATGAGGAGACCTGAAAATGAATAGTACCGTATATCTTTATGTATTTGATTCCATGTCCGATTGGGAAATAGGTTATTTAGCCGCCGAACTGAACTCTGGAAGATACTTCAGACAGGGGCTGGCTCCAGTGAAAATAGTCACCGTTGGAATAGAAAGAACTTCAGTAACGACAATGGGCGGATTGAAAATAATGCCTGATATTAAAGTGGATGAGTGCAGCATTAAAAGCACAGATGCACTGATTATACCTGGTGGAAATACATGGACAGAAGCTGTTCACGTACCCATATTAAAATTTGCCGAGATGTGTTTAAAGGATGGGGTAGTAGTTGGAGCAATTTGCGGTGCTACCTTAGGGCTTGCTCAAGCCGGATTGTTAGATTCACGCTGGCACACAAGCAATGATTTGGCCTACCTTAAAATGATTTGCCCTTCTTATACAGGTCAAGAATATTACAAAGCGGAGTCTGCTGTCACCGATGGGAGATTGATCACTGCATCCGGGGTAGCACCATTAGAATTTTCTGTTCATGTTTTAAAAGCGCTGGATGTTTGGTCTCCCAAAACATTAGACGCTTGGTATCGTCTTAACAAAACTCATGAACCTGAATACTTCTACGAGCTCATGAGCTCAAACCAAGATTAGGGCAGGGGTTTGACTCCCCCTCGACTCCACCATGCAAAACCACAATCGTACGAGGTTGTGGATTTTGCTGTTCTGCTTGCTTATACAGTATTATAAGAATAAGCGTCTAAGCGTGCACTGGAGGAGGAAGGGCAGTTTCTTATGCCGCCCTTACTAGAATGAAGGCAGTTACTTTTTTGCCGATAGAAATAAGAATAAAGGAATTCTCAATCTTCGTTCATAGGTTTCTTAGTCGGTTGCGCTGTTGGTTAGAAGATAATATAGTGGTGGAAACATCGATGTAAAATTTATGTAAAAAAGAACGCCAAGGATTTTCCTTGGCGATTTCTATGTTTAATCCTCATTGTCGTCATCTGGGTTAATACCATAAAAGATCTCTGCAACTTCTCCTGTTAAGGCTGAGTAGCAAGTCTCAATGCTTATGATCCTCTCGTCACTGTGGACACGGTACACTATAACAACATTATTAATGATTGCCCATAAATAACCGTTGAATGGGTAGCCAGGAAAATCGGCAACACCATCTGCGATTCGATGAGGATTAATGGATAACAGTTGATTCGTGTTCTTGAACATTTTTCGGTGATCTGCATTGTAGAGCTTTGCGAACTTTAACGCCGCTTTCGTTTCCAGGCAACTTTATACTGCTTATCGGTCATTTTGAGCCTTATGCACGAGATGCATAATTTCTTCTTCGTCGTAAAGCAGTTCGTTATCTTCAGCGGCTTCCCTTAAGTCATCAATGACTTTAGGATTCATAAAGAGGGCACGTGTCATTTCCTTTTTCTTAACCCCGGACAAATGATCAATTTGCTCTTTGGTAACAAAATGCATTAGATCACCACCCCCGTATACCTTGTTTCACTTATTATAACAAAACTCGGCGTATGTAGCATATAAATTGAGTCAGAATTCACTGAGGCTTGTGCTACAAGGAACGGTTCAAGAAGGCAGTAAGTCCGTTAGAGGCAACATCAACAGAGCCACAAATGATAGGAGCAATCTCTTCAATGTTATTGACAACTCCCACCCAGAATTATACCTTCTAAGACAGGAGCACCTGAAGCACCGGTCAACGAATTAAATGGGCGTACGAACACACGCGAGTTTGGCGTAACGGATGCAGCGGTAGGAAGTTCTATTCGGGATGACCAAGTAGGCGGGTCTTCGGGAGTAGCGAACAACTGGTTTCCAAAGCCGCCTGTGCCGGAAATGACTATTTCACCTGTATAGCTGTTGAAATTACCAAAAACTCGAGGCTGCGGCAAGGTTGCCATAATGCTCACGGCCTGACCTCCTCTTGGACCAAAATTCACATAAGCAGCGCCGCCTGTGCCGAACGGTACCCGCCCTCGGGACTGTAAAGACGTACAGCAGGGGAAAGGGATTAAACCTGGAACGCAGAGGACATCCCCCGGGAATAATACATTAGGATTTGGAATATGGGGGTTGTTGACTGCAAGTGCTTCTATCCTTACTCTAAACATCTGCGCAATGGTAAAGAACGTATCTCCCGGAAGCACGGTATACCGGCCCAAAAATCCCTCCGGACAGCTCCCTGGTAATCTTCCTTGCTGTCTATACATCATACTGCCTCCCAACCGTAAGTTCCTTATTTTATGCGGTTGTTTTATGGTATGTGGCAAGGTTTCACTGTATACTCAACACAGGTGGAGGAGTCATCTCATGCAGCAAATGATACCCAGGATACATATTAAGTCCAGCTTAAAAATGCTATTTTTTATTTATTCCGTTGTGTTAGCAATAACTTGTTTATTTCAATATAAGGTGCTCGTTTTTCCGGCCCATTACCTTTTTGTATTTGTGATCGGTAATGTACTGCTTTGCTTGTATTTATTTTTGGCCAAAGGTGCGAAGCGGGAATATTATATCCCCATTCATATCTTTTTGTGGATGTTTTTGTTTTATGCCAGCTATTCTTATCTATTTTACAGCGCAGCGCTTATGTTTACCGCAGCATCTATTTATTATATGAGGCAAAAGTCCATTAAGCCTTGGATACACATGCTCTATTATATCGTGGTGTTAGCCAGTATATGGACGGCAGCTGCTCTGAATCCGGTATTCTTATTTACGGTCTGCACCTTGTATACGATCGTGATGGTGCTGCATGCTGAGCTAAATACGATGCAGCGATGGAATGTGGTTATATTAGGGTTATTACATAGTCTAGCAATTGCAGCTTGTGCTTCATCGTTTATTTTACCTTATCAGGAAAACACCATTTTTACATTGCCAACGAGCTTTTTAATCTATGTTGTTTATGTGGTGTCCTCGTCCATACACCGGGTATTATTCCGCCTTCTGTATCCAGAATCCATTATCTTCTTATGTATGATTAGCATGTTATTCGGCTGCTCCATAGCCGGCTATCAGTGGGTATATCTAGGCGACAGCAGTCCATTTGCATTGGTTCTAACAGCCAGCTTAGTGCTATTCGTTATTGCATTTGCAGCATGCTTCAAGCTGCAGACGATCATTCATGCCAAGTATGGAATACTCCAACACGGGCTCAATGACTGGTTTGTGGAAAAGTGGGAGGATGCCTTAAGTCAGCAGGAAAAGGGAGTGTCCTGGTCTGGGTTTGACTCTAAGCTGGCCCCTGTTTTTCCGAATGACGGCATTACAATCCTATATAAACGCAAAGTCATGTATACCAGTGGAGTCTTTCTTGACCCTGGCTTTAAGTCAGGCAAGTCTATCTATGCCGGAGAAGTCTTGCTGATGATTCATGAAACCCATACACACCAGTCGTTTACGCCTGGGCAATATTATACGGCATATGCTTTAGCCCGTTATATATTGAATAAGCTTGACCAATGGGAAGAGATGCGCAGGATGAAGCTGCCGGATGCTGGACAAAGCGGGAGCTTCAGTAAGGAGTTGAATTTTCGCAAAGAGGTGACGTATTACCTCCACGATAATATTCTGCAGAACATTATTGCCACTAAAAACATCGTTGGCACCTTGCCGACGGAACAGTCTGCGCTCAAGGAACTCGCGGTAGAAACATTGGCTGACCTAAATACGTCGATACGCTCACAAATGCATGAAATTTATCCGTCTACACTTGCGGATTTATCTTTTGAACGAAATATTCATATCTTACTGGATGAGATGCGCAAGCGGTATGGCAGGATTCCTAATCCCCATATCCGGTATGAAATCTTCGAGCAAATGGATGAGCAGTCTGCGTATTTGTTCTACCGTACGTTACAGGAATTGCTGGCGAACACCTGTAAATATGCGGAGGCCGATCATATATGGATACATTTGTACAGCGCAGACCATTGGATTATGGAAGTGAAGGAGGATGGCAAGCCAATCGTGCAAGAGGACATGGAAGGTAAGATTAAGCATTTGGGGATTTCCAGCTTGAAGCATCAGGCGGGTTCACTTGGCGGAGCTTTTGAATGGGCACAGCAGGATGATTATAAACTATTTACACTAACACTCCCAAGGAGAACACATGAAGGTACTGTTATTTGATGATCATAAATTGTTTGCAAAAAGTCTGGAAATTGTGATGGCGGGTCATATAGATGAATTTGTGTGCTTCCAGACACCTGAGAACATCGTTGAAATTGTGCAGCAGGAAAAGCCTGACTTACTATTATTAGATATTCATATGGGGGCGTACAGCGGGTTAGATGTATGCCGGGAGGTGTTATACCATTACCCTGAGCTCAAGGTCGCTTTTCTATCCGGGTACAACCTGCATGAATACCATCTGGAAGCGAAACGCATGGGGGCAAAGGGCTTCCTGGATAAAAATATGTCCGTTGAAAATCTAATTGATAACATCAAGCAGCTCCATCAAGGGGACACAATTTTCATGGAAAATAAAGCTGAGGATGTTATGGAAGAGTTAACCCCGCGCGAGAAGGAAATATTGCAATATGCCAGCAACGGAGATACGCAGCAGGTGATTGCGGATAAGCTGGGTATTAGCAGACGTACGGTAAACAATCATCTCATGTCGATTAACGATAAGCTAATGGTGAACTCTACCGTTGCCGCTATTGTGAGAGGGATTGAGCTTGGCATCATTAAGCTGTCTAACAATCGTTGAAGACGATAGGGTCAGCACAAAAGGCATCCGTAATGGATGCCCTTTTTTTATAGATTTTTGTAGGGGTATTCATTGTGCCAATACGGCGGATGTCTTCTGAGAGAAAATAAATCGCTGAACACAAATGGCTAGGATGACAAGTCCGACAGAGATCGAGAGTAGAATCACATTATCTTTAATCACATTGCCGATTGAGGGATTGTTCGTCCATGCCGCCAGCAATGCATTCCGTCCATAGATGATGGGATTAATATAATAAACCAGCTTTTGCAGAAACTGCGGAAACATTTCAATCGGGAACGTTAAGCCGCCAAGGAACATTTGGTACATATAAAAAGCTAATGAGATTGGATTATAAATAGACGCCTTTCTTAGAATCGAAGTTAATAGGAACGTAACGGCAAAATGGAAAATCTCAATGACGGCAAGGGTAGCAAGGACTGGTATGATATTGTGCATGGGGAATACAGTTCCATTATAGAAGTAAGTAAACCCAATAAAAGCAAAAATGACGGTAAGCTGAAAAGCGAAGGTTGCCATAAATAAAGTGAAGGAGAAGCAGAGCTCATTAACACCCATAAACTTGAATTTTTGCAGGTTCCCGCTTTCCCTTGCCTGCACATAAAACGTACCAAATACACTAATGACCGCATTGCCTATAATGATGACGATGTACAGCGGAACGAGCAGATCGGATAAGGCCGAGCCGCTGAACTCTACATTCCTCAGCATAAATCCAAATAAAATATAAAAGCCAATGGGCATTAAAAAGGCCATAAGTACAGACGATTTGTCTCGAAACAGCAGTTTGAAATTATATTTGGTTAAGCTAATTACCGGTTTCATTTGGTTTCTCCCTTCTCATCCAGCTCATAGCCGATTATCTGTAGAAAAGCATCCTCAAACGTTCTCTTCTGCAGTTGGATATCGTATCCTCCGCATATTTTCAAGTTATCAAATACATCTTTCTCGTTATCTTCGTTGTATTCAATCATTAACTTATTGCTCTGCTGCTTATACGCATATTTAAGTGAGGAGAATCTAAAGCTGGAATCCACAAGACAGGTCGCTATTTTTTGATTCGCAAAAGCATTACTGATGATATCAGGAACCGTTCCTTGCAGCTTGACCTTACCCTGTTCAAGGACAATCACATAATCGGACAAGTATTCAACCTCATCTAGAAAGTGACTGGTGAGCAGCATACTGACGCCTTTTTCCTTACGGATCTTGTTCAATAAATCCCATATCATTCTGCGGGACACCACATCCAGCCCTGTCGTAAGCTCATCCAGAATAATAAGCTTGGGATTGCCGATTGTCGCCAGTAACACCGCAATTTTTTGTTTTTCCCCGCCGGACAGTTTTTCCAGGTATGAATTCTTAAAGGGCAGCATTTGTACGCTTTGCAGGAGCTCATCCACCGTTTCCTGACTGTTCAGCAGTTCAATATAGAGCTGTACAATATCCTTCACTTTCGCGTTTTTTTCGAATGTAGATGTCTGAGTCTGCACCCGGATGTATGTATAGAGCTCCTTTTTGTTAAAACCATAGGAAATGGAGCCTTCATAGTTTAAGTTTTGCATAATGGCTTGAATCAAGGTGCTTTTTCCTGCTCCGTTATGTCCCACAATCGATACAATACTGTTCTCCTCAATAGAGAAGGATACCTCAGTAACCGCATTTCGATCTGCTTTGTGGTAACGTATAGATACGTCCTGTAAATTTAAGATCATGGTTAATGTGCTCCTTTCGTTGCTTACAAGAGCTATTGTATAGTAGTTATGAGCCTGGAGCATGAGTAATTTGTGCAACAATGGGCTAGGGCGGTCTATTATTATAGAGAGGTTATGGATATGACAAACAATTTTTGGCGTGATTTGCCACGCCCCTTTTTTATACTGGCGCCTATGGAGGATGTGACAGATGTTGTGTTTCGTCATGTCGTCAGCAGGGCGGGCAGACCGGATGTGTTTTTTACGGAGTTTGCGAATACAGAGAGCTATTGTCACCCGGAGGGGCGCCATGCTGTGCGCGGGCGGTTGACCTTTACAGAAGATGAACAGCCCATTGTAGCGCATATCTGGGGAGACAAGCCGGAATACTTCCGCCAGATGAGCATCGGTATGGCCCAAGAAGGCTTCAAAGGCATCGATATTAATATGGGATGTCCTGTAGCGAATGTAGCCGAGAACGGGAAGGGAAGCGGCCTGATCTGCCGTCCCGGACTTGCAGGAGAGATCATCCAGGCAGCCAAAGCCGGGGGATTGCCCGTCAGTGTAAAGACAAGGCTCGGTTTCACTGACATCGACGAGTGGCGAGGCTGGTTAACCCATATTTTGCAGCAAGACATTGTGAATCTGTCCATTCATCTGCGCACCAGGGAGGAAATGAGTAAAGTGGCTGCCCACTGGGAACTGATTCCGGAGATCAAGAAGCTGCGTGATGAGGTGGCACCGCATACCCTGCTGACCATTAACGGGGATATCCCTGACCGTCAGACTGGCCTGAGGCTCGCTGAAGAGTACGGTGTGGATGGAATTATGATTGGACGGGGTATTTTTCATAATCCGTTTGCTTTTGAACAGGAGCCGACAGAGCACAGCAGTGAGGAATTGCTGGATCTGCTGCGGCTGCATCTGGATCTTCATGATGAATATTCAGGACTGGAATCCCGTTCGTTCCGGCCTCTTCAACGATTCTTCAAGATATATGTCCGCGGATTTCGCGGGGCCAGTGAATTAAGAAATGCCTTAATGAACACCAAGTCCACAGATGAAGTGCGGGCGCTGCTAGAGGAATTTGCAAGCAAAGAGCAGGATGGCGGCTCTCAGTAAAAAGTAGTGAAATAAACATTTCCGATTCAGACCCTGATCTGGTGAATATAAATATTCACGATTTCAGGGTCTTTGTTGAGTCTGGAGTAACTCCAGAGTATATAATTTTGGCAGAGGTGATGGGAATGCAAGAATTCATTTCTATTGGAGAGGCATCCCAATTATTAGGGTTGTCCATTGATACCATTCGTTATTATGAACAAATTGGACTGCTGCCTCCTATTAAGAGACGCGAGAGCGGTTACCGGGTCCTAGATCCAGTTGATCTGCTGCATTTAAAGGGGATCAGCTATTTAAGACAATGCGGGATATCGACAGATAAAATAAAACAGTTATTTCAAAATCCTGCGACAAAGGAAGCCGTCATTCAAGAAGCCATTCAAAGCTTGGAAGAAAAAATAAAGTCCCTTGAAGCTGCCAAAAATATTCTGAAGGAAGTTCAGGTAGAGCTTCAAAATTTCGACAAAGGGTTGCAGAAATACACGTATGAAACCTTAGATGGCTATTTCTCCCCTCTGAAGCCAGAGGATGTGTCCCTGAAAATGTATCTAGAAAGCGAGGATATGGCTTGGTTAATCCCTCTAGATGCAAATGGTCTGGAAGTTATACAGGGCAGGCTTACTCCGGAAAAACCTGTAGAAGGTTTTGAATTAAACAACTTGATGTTTGTCAGTAGAAATCTTGAATTTGAAAGTCAAAAGGATATAGAGTCTGAAATCTATAACCTGATACATTTCGCTAATGAGAAAGGCCACTTGATGAAAGACAGAGTTATGTTGATGGTATACAACAAGTCCTCTTGTTTCACAGGTAAAGCCTTAGCAGGCAAACTGCTCATGGAGATTGAAAAGGAGAAGGGCCATGATTGAAATAAGACAAGGCTTTGGGGAAAAGGAAAGTCCTCAGGCATCCAGGTTGTATGTGATTGCATTTAAAAGGAAATTCGAAAAGCTTATTGGTGAAGAAGCTGTCATGCAGGAGATGTTTGAAAAAGCCATCAATCCTGCGAATTGTTTATGTGCTTATGATGAATACAGCAGCTTGGTCGGGATATCGGGATTTCATAAAGGCAAAAACGGGCTTATCGACATTAAATTGACCGATTTTATTCAATCTTTTGGGCTCGTTAAAGGGTTGTGGAAAGCTGTTTTAACAGACCTGATTTTTTCACGAAAAGCCTTGTCAGAAGAAGAGCTTCTGATGGATGGGATTGCGGTAGACACTAGGTTTAGAGGTCAAGGTATTGGCAGTCAGCTCTTTGAAGCTCTCATGGATTATGGTAAGAACAATGGTTATAAACATATCCAATTAGATGTTATAGATGAAAATCCTAGAGCCAAGGCCTTGTATGAGCGGGTCGGCTTTAAGAAAATCCGCTATCAAAAAGTACCAGCGTTTATTGCTAAACTCATAGGTGTCACAGGAGTAACGACCATGGTGAAAGAATTGTAGGATGATAATGAAAAAGAAAATAATCGTGCTCATTTTAGCAGCAGTTCTGCTTTCCATTGTGCTTATTGTCCGGCTTGAAATTTTTGAGATTTCCTACGATGAAGCGATTGAGATTAATTTTACAAATGCAGGAGTAGATCTTTCGGGGACTTTGTATTTACCTGATACACCACCACCGTATGATCTGGTGTTTTTTGTACATGGGGATGGACCTCAGGATCGAACGTCGAATGGGGGCTATGCCTTTATGATGAACCATCTGCTGGATGAGGGAATCGCTTGTTTCTCCTATGATAAGGCTGGGGTCTCTAAATCCGAGGGCAACTGGCTTGCACAAACAATGAAGGACCGCAGTGATGAAGTTGAAGCAGCCATCAAGGTTCTGGAAAGCACGATATCTATAGACAGGAAAGGCGTCTTAGCCTTTTCTCAGGGTGGATGGGTCACTTCAGAGCTTTCTAAGGCAGGGGCGCGCATAGACTTTATTGTTAATGTTGGCGGCGCAATTGATTGGATGGACCAGCATATCTATTATGAAACAAAGGTGGGTGAAAGAAGAAATTACACAGATAAGCAAAAGAAAGACTACCTGTCTTATGTAAGGTCTTATGATGCCTTGATTGTTAAGAATGACTATGAAGGCTATGTGGATTTTGTCTTAAAACACGACTATGAGAAGCCCATGAGCAAAGAGCGGTTTCACTTTGCCTATTTAAACTCAGATGCCAATGCCATTGAAGGCATGAAAACCATGACAGTACCTTTCCTGGGTCTGTTTGGGGGGAAGGATCAGAATGTCGATGTCTATGAGAGTCATAAAGTCTATGATGAGACCTTTAAAGCCATTGGCAAAGAAAACTATGAACTTCATATTTTCCCGGATGCCACTCATGAACTTCTGAAAGGTAAGTATCAAGACAACGACACCCTTCTCTTGATCCACAGTTTTCTTATTGGAGATAACATCTATGCAGGCGGTTTTTTGGACACTTTAAGCAGCTGGATAAACAATTTGCCGTAGCGATGTGAATCTAGTAAACCTACCGGTCTTGAAAGTGCGGTTTCGTTTGTTCTTTTTCATGTGGATGGAAGTGTGAACAGTTGTTTGTTACGGGTATGCAAAAGTCATATCGTATATAATAATGGTAGGCAATTCATGCAGCTGAGAATAAAGCGTTCCTCAAGATCTTGATTAAGCTTAGAGAATTATTGCAGGACAAGGAGGGGTAATCCGTGAATCTTGAAATGGTGATGCAGGAGCTTGAAGCTCTTGGCAAGGAACGGCTGAAGAAGATGTATATATCAAATGGTGCGCATGAGCCGCTGTTTGGCGTGGCGACAGGCGAGATGAAGCCCCTCTTCAAGAAAATAAAAATCAACCAGCCTCTGGCCGAGCAGCTGTACGCGACAGGGAACTATGACGCTATGTACTTTGCCGGCATTATAGCCGATCCCAATGCGATGACGGAAGCGGACTATGACCGCTGGATGGATGGGGCTTATTTTTACATGCTGTCGGATTATGTGGTTGCTGTCACCCTGGCGGAGGCAGATATCGCACAGCAGGTTGCGGATAAATGGATCGCGAGCGACGAAGAGCTGAGAAGGTCGGCGGGCTGGAGCTGCTACTGCTGGCTGCTCGGGAATCGCCCGGATCGTGAATTCGCCGAAGACAAAATTTCCGGTATGCTCGATCTGGTAGAACGCACGATTCATGAAGCTCCCGAACGGGCGAAATACGCGATGAACAATTTCTTGTACACGGTGGCTGTATCTTATTTACCGCTTCATGATAAGGCCGTTGAGACCGCTAAGGCAGTAGGTCCGGTAGAAGTCGGGCAGGACAAGAGCAAGAGCAAGGCCAAGAGCAAGTTCATTCACGCTTCCGAAAATATTCAAAAGGCTGTAGATAAAGGGCGGCTTGGTTTCAAACGCAAACATGTAAGATGTTAAAATCCGTTCCAGGTTGCTGCTGAAAAGGGAAAACCAATAGCTGGTCTTCCAAATGACAGATAAGCATAGAGTAACGATGTTGAGTCTAGTTGGCAGCAGACTGTGCTGAAAGGCGGGATTGTGATGATTCGTAAACCAACCGGTAATGAAAGTGCGGATTGCATCAAGCTGATGTATATGTCGGGGCCGGAAATTTTCAGCTATTTCTTCACGGTGCGAGAGCCGGAGGTCTACAGCTACATTAATGTGTTCTATACCAAGCCGGATGTCCTGTTCAGCAGCGGGAATGTGTGGGTGAAGACGGAGAATGATAAGGTTTGCGGCCTTCTTCTCGCTGTCCCCGCTAGAGAGATGAAGCAGATGGACAAGAACATGATGAAGTATGGCAAAGAACTATCTAAGACAGCGGGATTTAGCAATACAATCAGGATGATGTTCCGTTCCGGGCTGCAAAAATATTTGACGAGTGTCAATCATGACGATGAGTATTATATCTCCAACCTTGCTGTCCTTGAGGAATACAGGGGCAGAGGCTTCGGAGTGGAGCTGCTGCACCAAGCTGAGGAGCTTGCAAGGGAACAAGGGTTTAATAAGCTGTCGTTAGCGGTTGAATTCAGGAACAGCGCTGCAATACGAATCTATGAAAAATTCGGCTTCCGCCAAACCGACAAGGTTGATTTTCCGAGGAAATATCACAAGCATTCTATAGATGGCTTTTATAAGATGGTGAAAGTATTATAGGAATGAACGGGTTTCAGATTCCGAATTAATGGAGGTAAGGCAATGGGGAATACTGATATTTTCGAGACGATAGCCGGTTCCTATGACACGCCCGACAGAATTCAGATCGCCAAGGTAATATCGAACGCCATCCGTGAATATGTAGATAACGGTAAAGATAAGAGTGCCATTGATTTTGGCTGCGGAACTGGGCTTGTCGGGCTGGATCTCATTGATGAGTTCGGGCATATGACGTTCCTGGATACCTCGGCAAATATGCTCGAGCAGATTGATCGAAAATTGGCAGACGCCGGCATTCGGAATGCAAGCACGTTATGCGTTGATTTTGAGACAGAGTCCCGGTCTGACCTGCATGCCGATTATGTGATTATGGCTCAGGTGCTGCTGCACATTCCGGACATAGAGCCTGTGTTGTCGAGATTATATGAGGTGCTGAATCCGGGCGGGCATTTGCTGATTGCGGATTTTGACAAGAATGAGAACGTTCAGTCGGACAAGGTTCATAACGGATTTGACCAAGAGGAACTTGCCCGCCTTATGACTACAATTGGCTACAAGGATGTAACGTCCAGAACGATCTATACAGGCGAAAAGATATTCATGAACCAGGATGCGTCCCTGTTTATTATGGATTGCAGGAAATAAGATTGAAGCCATTTCAATATCATCACAAAGGAGGTGAAACGGCAAAGATGAAATCAATTACAAAACAGCAAACCCAGACATCCCGCGGGAAAGTTCTATTTGCCAAAGCTGGGGAAGGGCTCCCCTCTGTCATTCTGATCAATGGAGGAAGCGGTCCGATTGAAGGTTGGTTTAAGGTATTTCACGAGCTTGCTGATGAAACAACCGTCTTCGCGTACAACCGAGTCTAGCTCCTCCATATATTCTTGTGGTCATTCGCTCGGAGGACTGTATGCCAACCTGTTTGCCAGGATGTACCCTCAAAAAGCTGCGGGTATTGTGCTATTAGAATCCAGTCATCCGCAAGACGTAAAGATCAATGAAACACAGGGCACCTTCCTTCGAGGGATTAATCGTATGCTGGGCAGCCTTGACTTCTTATTTCCCCATCGGAAGTGGGATGAAGTGCATTATGTAGATGAGACATTGAGGCAGATTGAAGCTGCCGGCCCATTCCCAGATATTCCGCTGTACGTTGTATCCGGGGCAAGAAACCGCCGATGATGCCAGAGCATGCTTTTGAGATACGGAAGAAGAACCAAAGAGACCTCATACATTTAAACAATCAAGGTAAGCACATCATTGCTTCCAACAGTGGACACTTCCCACAGTTCACCGACCCGACGCTTGTTATTCAGACCATAAGGAATGTATTACTGCTGTAAGAGAGAATCATGGCGGGGCGTAACATAACCGTGATGTGAAAATGAAACGGCCCCTTGCTTCCTTCTTTAAATTGTCCCCAGCAATCCGTCTTCGGTCAGCTTATCCCAGCCCATATAATCCGCATACATGGGATTCTCCGCAGGGATACCCGAACCCATTGATCCAGTAGTGCTTAGCCTTGAACCCCCTGTACCTCGTGCAAATCACAAATTAAATCATCATCTGAACTTGATTTTGGATTTGAAATCAAGCGACTAGCAATGGGGAGATGGAGACTTTTTCGGAATTAGTTGCAACTAATAGTTGAGCAGTATTGTCTATAATGATAAGGAGCCTTTCAGTGACGAATGGAGGAATGATGTTGAAGAAGGCGATGAAGTGGTGTCTTACTGCTCTAACTTTATTAATTCTTGTTTCGTGTACCCCAAGCACCAACCTTAACATCCCTGAGGCTGATTCTTTTTTTGAGGATATATCCGAGAAATATGGCGATATTACTGACGGACAAATTCAGCAGTTTGATAACGTATATATAACTATTCTTTATACTTTGTCGTCAGATGACTTTTCCGAAAAGGAGAGGAAGGAAGTGTTTAAGCAAACCCGTGATTTCTTTGAAAACCAAGAAATCAGAAAAATAATTATTAACGAAATTGGTTCCGATTATGATAAGAGAATGCTCAACGAGGGGTTTACAATTCGATTCCAAAAGCCCCGCTCGGAGATATATTGGGTTTATTTCAAAGAAAATGATGAGTGGATATTAATAGAGCACAAACCAGACTAAGGGCCTCTATCGTGAACGGCCCTTAGTCCGCTAATAATTATGAGTTAGCTGTTACCCACATTATTTGTCGAGGTTGTCCACCCCACCAATTCACATACTCTGTTCTTCCCCAAGTGTTTACGGTGATGGTACGGTAACTTGAATCAATGTCCTCATAAAAACCCACAACAGTTACAATATGCCACGAATACGGACTGCCACCCAGTGGATAAAAGACTCCAAAAGGACGATCATTATTTATGAAGCTCTTAATTTGGCTCCAAAAATATGAGTCTATACTAGAATCATAGTAATTTACAGTTGTAGAAAAACGGTAACCATTTTCTGAGTTTGCATGCTTTTTTATTCCATTTGCCCATCCTTCAGCGGAAGTACCGATAGCGGAGGTTCCCATATCGCTGAACAAGTGGTTCATCAAAGCCACACCGTCTGTTCGGTCAGTGTTTGACTGTAATTTATCATAGCCCCGTTCATCATAATAATTTAGGACATTTGCTCCCGCTGCAGGACCGCAACCGGTACTATTGTTGTTTGATTTTGCCTGATCGTAAGATCGCATTCCGCTGATTGTATCGGTATTATACACCATGGTGGTAAATATCGGTTCTTGCTTCGTCTTGGTATTTAACTTAGATTTGGCTTTAACCCACTCTTCTCTCGTTTTCATCTTATTACCTGGGTTGATGCTCAAACGTGGGAAGTCACTTACCTTTTGTTTTGATAACAGGTCATATTTTTCATGAACTCCATCCATTGTCTCGATAGCAACACCTAAAGCATAAGGCCCACCGTATAGGTATGTTGCTTTTTTTACCTTTTTATTATGCTTTGTTTCGAGCTCCTGACCAATCGCTGTAAGTTCTTTAGTGGGTGGAAGTCCAACACCGACTTTTACTACAGGATTAAGGTTTGTGTTGGCGCCGGCTATTATGTAACCTAATAGCTTATTTCCTTTTCTAATTTGCAGCTCATAAACAGCAGGATTGTCATCATGATCATAAAAAAGAGTGGGATTGCCTACTATAGCATCTTTCCAGGAGGTCTCAAAGTGAGGAACAATGATTTCTTCCAGATACTGTGTTGATACTTGAATTGCAGTCCCAACTTCGATAACCTCTGAAACTGATTCGACTGGGACTGCAGATACTGGTGTCCCGAATAAAAGTAAACAAGCACTAAGGATAAATCCCGCAACTTTTTTCATTTTTATCTCCTTTTCGGGTAGAGTGAATTTATATCATACAGTTTACTGAAGCCTATAAAGAATTATGTGAAAAACAAAAGTTAGTAATTTAATAAAGCTGAAGTGCAGTATAAGCTATATATCAATTCAAAAAGCAGAATGTAGATAGGTGTACGTCGCTGCTGTCTTGGGTATACCTAATTCAGCGGTGTAAAGGTTTGTGCTTCATTAGAAATCAAATTATTCAGATAATTAGCAAAGTAGACTCATGCGTACACTCCCCTTTCGTTTTGTAGTAGCATTTGGCTTGCCCTGGTGTATTCTCAGAATACAGGAAGGGAGTACCAAAATCCAGTATATTTAACTTTTATGCAAAAACATGTTGATGAAGAAATCATAAAAGCCGAAGTCGTTTAACAGGAAGTCGGCCTTAAGTAAGCTCTAGCCATTCATAGACGGCTAGTAACAGATTATAAGTAGGTCGTTCTCTTCTTCTGTCCTTTGGGCTGAATGGGAGTCCGGGGAGGCTTGAACCAAATCCAGCCTTCCTTCTTGGCAGTTGTTAAGGAATATCCGGCAACTTCAGGAGTTATGCACCTATGATCGAGGAAATCGGCCCCGTTTTGACAGCAAATGCAGGCATCGAATAGATGCTCCTGGATAATAAAATCATCAGGCATGCCGTTGAACTTTCGCGCTAAGCTTGAAACGATTTTGCTTCTCGCTGCTGCGCATGATCGGCTGAATTGCCTTTATAGCCGCGATCACGAGCCGGAGTCCATGGACAGGATTGGCGGAGAAGTGGAGCAGATGGATTTGTTTCAGAGGTTTATGAGCGTTGCATGGGAGTTATGGATGGAACGGAGGGTTGAGCCTGAATTGGCTGCGCCCCTCTCTTAGTAGTGCCGGGAGCTGCCAGATCAGCACCCGGGCACCAGTCTTCCTACAGAACTAAAATAAAATCCGATGAAACACTCTATTTCTTTAATTTTTCTTTGATATAAGAATGACCAAGTAAACCAAGTAGACTAGGGGTTAAGTACTTTATCTGGTATTGATTCAAATCACTATTGACGATTAACTGACCATCCTTCTTTCTAAGCAACTGATCCGAACCATTATCTAAAAACAACAGATTCCCACCACATTGTTTCAATAACTGCTCGATAACTTTAAACAAATATTTAATTCCTTGTTCAAAGGTATTGCCAAATAACTGAACCCTAATGCAAACATTAACATCTAAATCATAGTGGGTTCTAACAAAATTTATGTCTGAGATATCCTCAAGCTCAAGAGCCAATGAAAAGTATTCAGTCCCAATAACTATTTCTTCTTCATCGTTCTGAATCGATACCTTTTCATTCAAAAGGTTGACTATAGTTATTTTAATAAGATCTGCCAAAGACCTGCAACTGACATTAGATTCTAAAAACAATTCGAAATCCATGTAAATCTAACCCCCAAATGCCCTTGTGATTTTTACCGTCAGTCACAATGAGTAATTCTTGTAAGTTCTTTAAGTCTCCGTTTGGATTAGCTTTCCTTAGAATACCTTCAGTAATCTCAGTTATCTTCTCAGAAGTAAAACCATCTAAATTAAGTACAATTCTCTCCGCCTGTGTTTTTGTTTTAGTTCTAATATTCCTTAAAATATTGTCGGAATTTGTATCTATAGTAGGTGCATAACAGTCAAATACTTCGCCTTCAATTAGAAAATCTGGATTTGAAGATTCCTTTATGCCATATCCGTTTCCACCATTGAGTTCATCTAACATCTTTATGTGATATCCCTGATCTGCAAAGATATCTGCTGTTTCATTCTCTTTCTTAACACCATGTGAATCACCTTTAGTGTAATTCCCTTTTGGCTTACCTCC
>NZ_QKRB01000062.1 GCF_003233845.1 Paenibacillus sambharensis | reverse complement strand
GTACCTGCAGAGGTTAGCGTACCAGCTGTGATCGTTGTGCCCAGTACAGCGTCAATCGTACCGCCGGACACCGTCGCGCCGAGCACGGCATCAATTGTACCGCCCAGAATGTCGGTAACGGTACCTACGGAAGTCAATGTACCGCCTGTAATGGTCGCTCCAAGTACAGCGTCCAGCGTGCCGCCGGTTACAGTCGCGCCAAGCACGCTGTCCACAGTACCGCCTGTAATGGTGGCTCCGAGTACGATGGTCGACAGGTTGCCATCCGTATCGGTTGACAGCAACTGGGCTGTGCCGGTGTCATCGGCGCCGAATATTAATGCGCGCAGATTTGTTGGATCCATTTGAAATACCGAGTAGTTCGGCATGGTTATTCATCTCCTTTGATCAATCATCTGTGTCTGACAGTAGACATCCAGCTCAGTCGAGGTCTCATTCGCGGTTGACAAGGTTAGCCGTGTCCATCTGAGATAGCGGCTGGGCACAATAACATTCATGCTGCCTGGTTCGACAGCGGAGCGGGTATCGACCATATAATCCTGATTATTGGGACTGATCTCAAGCAAGATGCTGACCGGAACACTGCCCCGGTTGATAACGGCATAAGAGATAGTGGACAAATCTGCGCTGTCCAGTGCAGGAAGCGGAAGAGTGCCCGACACCGGTATATTCAGGAACTGCTGCTCAGCACAGCGGCTGACAATGACCGGAGGGGTATCTGGCGCCTTCAAAGGGCGGAGACTGAAGATGATGTCTTCCTTGCCGGGAATCAGCCTGCATATCTGCATATTGCCTCTAGAGCAGCGGCATCTTGCTCTCTTGCGACGGGTTGCAGCGGGGTTGCGGCTTGAGCCGCTGCCCTTTCCGCTTCCTGAGCGCTTGGCATGGCGGTTTCCGGATACTGTCTTTTTATTGTTCCTGAGGCACTTGGGCCTGCTGTCCGTAAACCGGCAGTGTGCCCCTTTGAGCAGGCTTGGTGGGATATCCTGACACTCCCGCTGCAATGTAAGCTTGAACGTAACCACGGCTGTCACTCCTTTCCCGTTAGGTCAGAGGGCCGGCTAACTGGTGCCGCTGGAGGGTGCTTCCCAGAAGCTGATGTTCGCAGCCAGCAGGTTGGTCTGGTTCGTGTTATTCGCCATTCTAACGTAAAAGGTGCGTGCTGCGGGACCGCTTGGTACGATGAAACGGCCGTCAAGCTCGACGACTAGTGGTCCGCCGGGCTGAATAATAGAGTTTAGCCGCGCTCCTCCTGTTGTGGGATCAGTTGTCTGGGTAATAAACCTGGAGCTTGTGTTGCTTGCGCGGCTGATTCCGGCATTGCCGTTTACAACAGCCAGCGTGGTACCTGTTGCTGCGAATGTGGCATTAAAGAAAAAGTCGATGGTCGTATTGACAGAGGAGCCGCCTAGAAACCTGGCAATATAAACTGTCCTGCTGACGTTGGCTGGCACGATAAGCTGCAAGGCCAGAAACCCGTTAGCGGCAACCGATACCGGGCCAGTGGATACAGTGAAGAATGCACCGTCTTGCGATGCCTGCAGAGGAGGGTCCACAATGGCCAGAGGATCGGTAAATTCGTTAAACACTTTGTAATTAGGCAAGTCTCTACACCTCTTTAGGCCTGATTGTATAGTGTACTCCTGCTATAAAGGCTGTGCTTGTGCAGGTGACTATGGGATAGCTGTCCTTTTGGTAGTGCCCATCAAGGCTTGTGCCCGGCACCGTGTTCCGGTATAGTTTGAAGCAAATCCTATACAGGCGAGAGATGGTAATATGGCAACGATTCATGATGTGGCACAGCAGGCGGGCGTGTCGGTTACGACCGTGTCGCGTGTGCTGAATAACAGAGGATACATAAGCGAAGCGACGAGGAAGAAAGTGTTCGAAACGATGGATGCGCTTAATTATCAGCCCAATGAGATCGCCCGGTCTCTGCTGCGCAAGCAGTCCAATATCATTGGGCTCATTATTCCGAATGTATCGCATCCATTCTTCAGCGAGCTCGCAAGCCAGGTGGAGTACTATGCGTATGAGAATGGCTGCAAGGTTCTGCTCTGCAACTCCCAGCTGGACCCGGCCAAGGAGCGGGATTATATCGAGATGCTGAAGCGCAACCGGGTGGATGGCATTATTATGGGCAGCCATACGCTTGAGGTGGAGGAGTATGTCAGTCTCCGGTCGCCGATTGTGACGATAGACCGCCGGATCGGGGAGAAGATTCCCTTCATCTCTTCCGATAATTACCGAGGAGGCGTGCTCGCAACCGAGCTGCTGATCAGGAAGGGCTGCCGGAAGCTGGCGCATATCTGCGGGAACCTGGAGCTGGATCTATTGGCGAACAGCAGAAGCGAAGGCTTCCGGGACACAGCGGACAAGCACGGCATCGAGCATATGACCATTCAGACGGATATGAATGTGTTCGATCAGGAGCAGTATGCGCGGATCATTCAGGAGCTGCTCGACCAGCATCCGGATGTGGACGGCATCTTCGCAACAAGCGACATTATTGCCGCATTTGCGGTGAAGGGATGCGTGAAGATCGGTCGCCGCGTACCGGATGAAATGCGGATTATCGGGTACGATGATGTAAGCGCCGCCGCCTGGCTGACACCAGCCATTACGACCGTGCAGCAGCCGATTGCCGAGATTGGACGTCTGGCAGTCGAGCTGATCCGCCGGCAGCTCGATGGCGAGCCGTACGAGGTGGACAATACGCTGCCGGTTGAACTGATCGAGCGTGCGACAACCTGAACCAATAGCTGAAAACAGCAGGGCAGGTAAGCGGTGAAGTCTGCCGCCCTCCCGCCCTTCGGCTCTCGAAGATAATCGAATAGGGCTGCTGGTCATCATCCTTGGATGGCCAGCGGTCTTTTTTGCGTGGGCTAGGCTGCCACAGCCGCTCGATTGCACTGTGAACACACGTGTACTACGCCAGCCAAACACCGAATAATAGGGTACAGGACGGACGAAAAAAACAGTCCCCAAACCCCTATGTCAAACGAATGACATGTCAAAGGGTTGACATATGATAAACGTTTGACATACAATGTCCTTGTAAGCGGTTAAATTCACTCACATACTGGGGGCACAGGAATATGAAGAGACGTTCACGCACTTCCATCCTTATTGTTTCACTGCTGGTCATTATGGTTCTCAGCGCTTGCGGCAACGCGGCGAACAACGGGCAGGAGGCAGGCGGCAGCTCCTCTGGCGGCGATGGCGTCAAGGTTACACTGCTCAATTCCAAGGGCGAGATCCAGCAGCCGCTGGAGGAAGCGGCCAAGGCATTCTCGGCAAGCAACCCGGACATCACGGTCGAGGTATCGCTTGTACCGGCTGGGCAATCCCCATTCGAGCGTGCTTCAACGCTGTATGCATCAGGCAACCCGGCAACCATTACGATGCTGGATACGGGCGATGTAGAGAAGTTCAAGGACCGTGTGCTGGACTTGAGCGGCGAGAAGTGGATGGCAGATACGGTACCGAATGCAACCGAGCATACGACCTTTGACGGCAAGAACTATGCCTTCCCGCTGGCCATTGAAGGCTACGGCTTTATTTATAACAAGAAGGTGCTGGACGAGGCGGTTGGCGGCGACTTTGACCCTTCGACGATCCGGACGCGTGATGATCTGGAAAATCTGTTCAAGCAGATCGAAGCAACCGGCAAGAAGGCGCTTGTCATCTCGCCGATGGACTGGTCGCTTGGCGCCCACTACCTGCCGCTCGCTTACGCAACGCAGAGCAAGGATCTGGCTGAGGTGGACCAGTTCATAGCATCGCTTCGGGCAGGAGAGGTTGATCTGGCGAACAATGCGCCTTTCAACGGCCTGATGGACACCTTCGATCTGATGATGGCTCATAACATTGACAGCGCTTCGCCGCTTGCCGGCACATACGAGCGTGGTCCTGAGCTGCTTGGCAAGGGAGAGGTCGGCATCTGGTTCATGGGCAACTGGGCATGGCCGCAGATCAGCAGCTTTGACACTGCAGACGGCCAGTACGGCTTCCTGCCGGTGCCGATCAGCAACAATCCGGAAGACTTCGGCAACTCGGAGATTTCCTCGGCGGTTTCCAAGCGCCTGGTGATTGACAAGGAATTCAGCTCACCAGAGCAGCAGGCAGCTGCGAAGAAATTCCTTGAATGGCTGGTCTACGACGAGCAGGGCCAGGATTACCTGGTGAACAAGGCCAATATTATTCCGGCGTTCAGCAATATTACGATTCCGGCGGCCGATCCGCTTGGTAAGTCGATTCAGGAGCATATTGCAGCGGGCAAGACGCAGCAGTCCATGAGCACGCTGCCTGCGGATCACTGGGCACAGCTGGGCTCCTCCATGCAGAAGTATCTCGCCAAGGCGGGAGACCGTGCCGGGCTGATCACGGAAATCGAGAACTACTGGAAGAATGTGAAATAAACACAGCTGCTGCACAGGCACAGGCCAGGAGCAGGTAGAGGCACTGAAAGCAACGGATGGATAGGACCGCTTGTGTCTTATCCATTCTTGCTTCTTTGGGACCGGCCTGCCTTGCACAGGATTCTCACAGATAGAGAGGGATTAGGATGATTAAGGAAAAAGGATGGAACCGCCTGCTGACAAGGCTGCTCTTCACCGGGCCGACCCTGTTCGCATTCGTTACGGTTATGATCGTTCCGTTCCTGTACGGCATATACCTGACGTTCACGAACTGGGACGGCATATCGACGACGCAATCCTACGTCGGATTTCAGAATTATGGAGAAGTGTTCCGCGATGCGGTATTTTGGAAATCATTTGGACTTACCCTGCAGTACGTATTCTTCTCGGTTGTTCTTATTAATGCGGTAGCCTTCGCGCTTGCATACGTCCTGACCAAGGGGCTGAAGGGACAGAGCATCTTCCGTGCAGGCTTCTTCCTGCCGAATCTGGTAGGGGGCATTGTCCTCGGCTTCATCTGGCAGTTTATATTCAGCAATGTGCTTGTCTACTTCGGCCAGCAGGCCGGCATTCCGATCTTCAGCGCTTCCTGGCTGGCTGACCCTGACAAGGCCTTCTGGTCGCTTGTCATTGTAACCGTCTGGCAGTATGCCGGTTATATGATGGTTATCTATGTGGCCGGCCTGATGGGCGTGCCGAACGACATTCTGGAGGCAGCAAGCATTGACGGCGCGAACGGCTGGACCAAGCTGCGTCGGATGGTACTGCCCCTGATGGTGCCGTCCTTCATCGTCTGCATCTTCCTGTCGCTGCAGCGGACCTTCATGGTCTATGACGTGAATCTGGCGCTGACCAAGGGCGGACCGTTCAAATCAACGGAGATGGTATCCATGCACGTATACGGCAAGGCGTTTCTCTCCCGGGATTACGGCGTGGGGCAGGCGGAGGCGCTTGTACTGTTCGTGCTGGTGGCAGCCATCACCCTGATCCAGGTGTATTTCAGCAAGAAGCTGGAGGTGGAGGCATAATGGTCGGTTCCCGTTCTTCGTCTGCCGCATGGCTCAAGTATGTCGTGCTGGCCGTGACGCTGTTCCTGTTTATCGTGCCGTTCATCCTTCTGCTGTTGAACTCATTCAAGGCCAATCAGGACATAACCGCCAATCCACTCTCGCTTCCGGGCCGTCTGGATCTGGCGAATTATACGAATGCTTTTGATAAAATGAATTATATCGCCGCGTTCACGAACTCGCTGATCGTAACGGTGGCAAGCGTGCTCATCATTGCGCTCTGCGCAGCTATGACGGCGCATTATTTTGTCCGCAATAATACGAAATTTAATCAATACACCTTCCTGCTCATGGTGGCGTCGATGATTATTCCATTCCAGGCGATCATGATTCCATTGGTAAAAGTTTACGGCTCGCTGGGCATGCTGAATAGTAAGCTGTCGCTGATCTACATGTACCTCGGCTTCGGCAGCTCGCTGGCAGTCTTTATCTATCACGGCTTCGTGAAGAGTGTGCCGGCGGAGCTGGAGGAAGCGGCGCTGATCGACGGCTGTACGCGCAGGCAGACCTTCTTCCGGATCGTATTCCCAGTGCTTGCGCCGACGACGGCTACGATATCGATCCTGAACGTGCTGTGGGTATGGAACGACTTCCTGCTGCCATCGCTCATTCTTACCGGGCCCGCGCAGCGGACGCTGCCGCTGTCGACCTATAACTTTTACGGAACCTATTCCGTTGATTACGGGCCGCTTATGGCCGGGCTTGTCCTGACGATTTTGCCGGTCATCGTGGTCTACCTGTTCGCACAGAAGTATATTATCCGCGGTGTTATGCAGGGCTCGATCAAGTAATCAGGCAGGATGGCTTGGGATAGAGAGACAATAACTGACAGTTAGGATGGGATAGGGGATGCAGCAAGAGAGAACGTATACGCGGGAGCGTGCCGACCGTTATATCCTTGAGAGGAAGGCGGAGGTGCGGCCCGATTACCGGCTTCACTATCATCTGATGGCCGAAGTCGGCTGGATGAACGACCCGAACGGGTTCGTGCAGTTTAACGGCGAGTATCACTTGTTCTATCAGCATTATCCGTATGACTCGGTGTGGGGGCCCATGCACTGGGGGCATGCGGTCAGCCGCGATCTGTTCAAATGGACCTACCTTCCGGTCGCGCTTGCGCCGGATACGGAATTTGACCGGGACGGCTGCTTCTCGGGCAGCGCAATCGAGCAGGACGGCAAGCTGGTGCTGATGTACACCGGCCATGTGATGACCGGACCGGACAAGGACCGGGATTACAAGCAGTCTCAGGGAATTGCCATATCGGAGGATGGCGTAACCTTCACCAAGCTGGAGGACAACCCCGTCATCGGATATGACGAGATCCCCGAGGGGGTAAGCCGTAAGGACTTCCGCGATCCTAAGGTGTTCACGCATGAGGGACGCTATTATGTTGTGCTAGGCTCCAACGATGCGAAGGGCAACGGGCTTGTGCTGCTGTACCGCTCGGATGATCTGCGCAAGTGGACCTACGTGAATGTACTGGCTGCAAGCGACGGGCGCTTCGGCGACAACTGGGAATGCCCGGACCTGTTTCCGCTAGGCGGCAAGCATGTGTTCATGCTGTCCCCGCAGCGGATGCCGGCTCAAGGGGAGCAGTACCGCAACCTGCATTCCACGATGGCGGTTGTCGGAAGGTTTGACGCAGAGCAGGGTGTGTTCCACCCGGAGCGGAATGAGCAGGTCGACCACGGCTTTGACTTCTATGCGCCGCAGTCCACACTCGACGACAAGGGCAGACGCATTGTAATCGGCTGGATGGACATGTGGGAAGCGGACATGCCGACCCAGCAGCTCGGCCATAACTGGGCCGGGGCGATGAGCCTGCCGCGTGAGGCGGTACTGGACGGGGACAGGGTGCTGTACCGGCCGCTGCCTGAGCTGGAGGCATACCGGGGCGAGCTGGAACAGCTTGGTGTTACGCCGCTGACTGGCGAGACAGAGCTGGACATGAAGGGTGACTGCTACGAGCTGGAGGCTGAGTTTGCGGCAGGAGAGGCGGCGCAGTTCGGCTTGAAGCTCCGGACCGGCGCGGCGGATGAGACGGTACTGGGTTATGATGCAGCAAGCGGGATGGTCTTCCTGAACCGCGACCGGTCGGGAATGGGGCCGGGCGGCGAGCGGCGGGCGGCAGTTGGTCTTGCCGAAGGCACACTGAAGCTTCGCGTGTTCGTGGACAAGTCGTCGGTGGAAGTGTTCATCGGTGATGGAGAGCAGGTCATGACAGCGCGAATCTATCCGCAGCCGGAGTCGCTTGGCATCCGGGTATTCGCCGAAGGCACAGGCTGCGTGCTGAAGTCGCTGCGCAAATGGGATATCAGGCTGGGGGAGTAAACGATGCCGACTGTATTTACAATTGGGGAAGCTTTGATTGATTTTATGCCGGACCGCAAGGGTGTCGGCTTGAAGGATGTCGAATCCTTCAGCAAGGCTGCGGGCGGGGCGCCTGCCAACGTGGCATGCGCGGTGGCGCGTCTCGGCGGAACCGGGGCTTTCATCGGCAAGCTCGGTGCCGATGCGTTCGGCGACTTCCTGGTGGAGACGATGGAAGCGGCAGGCGCTGATGTGTCACGGGTGCTGCGGACGACAGAGGCGAATACGGCGCTTGCCTTCGTCAGTCTGCAGGAGGACGGCAACCGCGAGTTCTCGTTCTACCGGAATCCGAGTGCAGACATGCTGCTGCGGGAGGAAGAGATCGGCGACTGGTTCAGCAGCGGAGACTTACTGCATTTTGGCTCGGTGGATCTGATTGAAGCGCCGGTAAAATACGCGCATCTCGCAGCGATCCGCAAAGCGAGGGAGGCAGGCGCGCTCATCAGCTTTGATCCGAATGTGCGGCTGCCTCTCTGGCAGAACCCGGAGGATTGCAGACGCGCGATCCTGGAGTTTCTGCCGCTGAGCCGGCTGGTCAAGATCAGTGACGAGGAGCTTGCCTTCATCACAGGCATAGAGGACGAACAGGAGGGCATTGCCTCGCTGTTCACCGGTGATGTGGAGCATGTCATCTATACGCGCGGCGCGGCAGGCGCTGACTGGTATTCCCGGAGTTTCACCGCGTCTGTTCCAGGCCACAAGGTGCAGTCCGTGGATACAACGGGCGCTGGTGACTCGTTCATCGGGGCGCTGCTGCATCATCTGCATCTGCATCCGGGCGGCCTGGATGGCATCGACCGGGAGAAGGCTGCGGGCATGCTGGCCTTTGCCAACGCAGCAGCAGCGCTGACGACAACGCGGCCGGGGGCCATTCCTGCCCTGCCCGGCTGGCGGGAAGTGCGGGCTTTCATGGAGGAGTCTGATCGGACTTAAGCCAGTAAGTGTTATTTGAACCATACAAGAGACGGAACGATTTCCCCCGCTCTTGCAAATTAATAGCTGAGGTTTATTGGAAGCATGGTGGGCGACATCTGGTAACAGACCGGGTGGCGTCTGTCATGCTTTTTTTTGTGCTGTCTAGGGTGGTGGTCATCTTGGGAATTTGTCTTCTTCTAGTAACTGGGACATTCTTTGTCCACTATTCTTAAGTAATCTTAAAGTTCTATCTTTCTCCCATATAGGTATATTGTGGAATTTGTCGAATGGTGCTAGTATAAAACTAATTCATACGACCTATAATCTTAGGTTTCGACATGCAATTATAGTTCTTAGAACCTGGGTTATTGGTTGTGGATTGCCATCTAGCTTCAATAATATACAAATAGGGAGTGTACAAAAGTGAGTCAAAAGCAACTGCGCAAGACCCTATCGGCTTTACTCGCATTCAGTTTGATGGTATCGATGTTCTCGGCAAGCGTATTTGGGGCGGCAGCTCCGGCCGGCAAGCCGGCACTGAGCGACATTAACAGCTCGTATGCGAAGGAAGAGATTCAAGCTCTCGTAGATAAGGGTATCATTAATGGATTTGAAGACGGAACGTTTAAACCAGGTGAGACGGTGACCCGTGCTCAGCTGGCTAAGATTTTGGTCCTGTCGCTGAACCTAAATGAGGATCAGGCGGCAGCCGCTTCCTTCAAAGACGTGGCAAGCAAGGATTGGTATGCAGGCTATGTGGGAGCTTTGGTGAAATCGGGTATTACTCAAGGAACCTCTGCAACCGCATTTTCTCCGAACAAGACGGTAAGCAGAGAAGAGCTGGCTGTCTTTTTCATCCGTGCATTTGGGCTTGAGGAAACAGCGGGTAAAGCCGAACTGACGAAAGATTTTGCTGACATGGCAAGCGTATCCGCTTGGGCTAAGAGCTCTGTGTCCTTTGCCTACAAGCTTGGATTCATCAAGGGGATTCAAGGCAAAGACGGCTCGCTCGGATTTAACCCTGCCGGTAAGGCCGACCGCCAGGCGTTGGCTCGTCTAGCTTATGAGTTTGTTACAAACAAGGATGTATATATTAATAAAGCTGCGGAGCTTGTTCCGGTTAAACAAGTAGAGAAGCCGGTAGAAGAAAAGCCGACTACTCAGCAGCCTGCGCCGACAGGAACGACAGGCAGCTCGCCAAGCGGCGGCTCCAGCGGCGGTAATGGTACCGGTGGAAGCAACAGCGGCGGTGGAAGTAAAGATAATGATCCGGTTGTTGTTGTGCCTGAAGGCAGAGTGATCTCACAACCGGGCGTGTATGCCTTTGGCAACCTGGATGGCAGCCTGACAATTAGTTCCCGGGATGTAACACTAAAGAACACGACGATTGCTGGCAATCTGACGATTACCGCTGACGTTGGTGACGGAGATGTTGCCCTTGATCAGGTAACGGTTAATGGTATGACTATTGTAAGAGGCGGCGGAGTAAACAGTATTCATGTTGTAAATTCCGTGCTGGCAACTGTGGTGGTCAATAAGAGTGACGGCAGCATCCGTCTGGTGCTGGAAGACGGCACGAATGTACAGCAGTTGGAAATTCAATCGGGTGCAATTCTTGAAACAACAGCTGGAGTTGGAGAGATCAGAGATGTAACGGTGACAGCTGGTGTGCCGCATAACGCGGCTATTACGTTCAACGGACGTTTCCATAATCTGAATGTGTACGCACAGCAGGTGACGATTAATGTCGCAGAAGGTTCCTCTATTAATGATCTGAACGTTCTCGAGGAAGCGATCGGCACAACCTTCAACCTTGGTGCAGGTTCGACGGTTGCCCGCCTGATTGCTAGCGCAGTGGTATCGTTTGCCGGCCAAGGCACGATCGGCTCTGCAGCGGTTAACGTAGAGGGTGTGGATTTCGGCGGACTGAATACTACTCCTTCTGTGGCAGCTGACCCTTCTGTCACAAGAGTGGTGTATGGGCCGCAGGAGTTGACGCTGACTGCGATTGGTGCAACGAAGCAGATTGTATTAACAGGTATTAAGTATGACAATAGCAACCGTGATGTGACCTCCTTTGCTGCATGGAGCAGTGATGATGCAGCCATTGCTGAAGTAAGGGGGGGAGTTGTAAAAGCTGTTGCGAACGGCGCTACTATCATTCGTGCACAATACGGTTCATACAACGTCGAAATACCTGTGACGGTAACCGTTGATGCGGCGGGTTACCCGAATATAACGGGCGTCCATGTAACGAACGGCACAGTAAACTTGCAATTTAGTCAAGAGTTGGCTGGACTGGCGCTGTCTGATCTCTCTGTAACAGCTGTGGTGTACGGTGAGAAGACTGAGCTTGAGAACCTCCAGTACAGTAATGGAACAATCACATTCACGCCAGTAAACAGCTATGGAAATACATTGTATGTCACAGTTGCTGCTGCTGAAGATTCCACCGTTCTTGCAGGCAGTCAGAGTGGCACATTCAGATTGACCGGCTTTGGCGGCTATATCAAGAATGTAGCCGGACAGGATGTCGCCGGCTTGACGATCAAGTTTCGTAAGGGTTTGAATGCGCAATCGGGTCCAATTGTTGGTGAAGCGGTAACGGACCAATACGGCAATTACTTTATCTACTTGCAGCCTGGTATCTATACGGGCGAGCTTGGCGGTGAAGGCACCCCTTATATTACAACTTACCTCATCGGTGTTGCTGCTGGAAATGTGAAGAACATGGATCAGAATCAGACTGCGATTGAAGTGCCGAAGAGCGGGGAAGTCCGGATTGTACTGACGTGGGGTAAAGACCCGGAAGACCTAGATTCCCATCTGATTGGTCCAGGTGTGCAGAGTGGGCAGTTCCACACTTGGTATGGCGGCCGACAATACAGATATGATGGAAATCTGATTGCAGATCTAGATTTGGATGATGTTACGTCCTACGGACCGGAAACAACAACCATCCGGAGTCTTACCCCAGGGACATACAAATTCTATATTCATCATTACTCGGGAAGAAGCACAATAGCGGCATCGGGTGCTAAGATTGAGGTCTATCAAGGTTCAGTATCCCAACCAACGGTATATGAAGTGCCTGCCGGTGCTTCGGAGAGGTACTGGGTCGTGTTTGAAATGACCGTACATGCGGATGGAACAATCACCTTCACGACAATTAATCAGCTGACGGATGTTGATCCGGCAGTGAGCCTTACCGAAGGCCCGGATGGAACTGATTTTATTGAAGAACCGTTGTATGGAGATGACGATCAGAACGACTATGCTCCAATTGAAGGAGTTCCTGGAACAATGGAACCAGAAACACCGGGAGCGGAGTTAGCAGAGCCGGCGGGCACGACTGTTGGGGATACTGCATTTGAGCAGACTGGCAGCGAAGCTGTAGATAACGGACAGACTGTAGAAGCAGCTTTGCAGGCGTAAGCTCCTATCAGCATACTTTCATCTCAATACTTACTAAGCGAAAAAAGCTGTCTCCCAGGTTATCCTGGTCGGGACAGCTTTTTTGTCAACAGAAGGAATAATCTATTTATATCTTCAGCACAAAGCAAACAGGACTATCCATATTCCGGTATAGGAAGGGAAGTCCTGTTAAAACATAATTGCATTTACAAAGGCCCTGCACTATCTAGCTTGAAGCCTCAAGCGTCGGCAGGACTGGCTTGTATTTGACCGGGGAGGACAGGCTGATGAAGGTGGACGGGCGGCCGAATGCCATCGAAGCGTCGATGAATGTTTCCAGCTCCTGAACGGACTCGGACACGACCTTCACCATATAGCTGTATTGACCGGCTAAGCGGTGGCATTCATATACCATCGGATGAGCCTGGCAGAACTCTCTGAACGGCTTGCAGGCGGTGGTGTCAAACAGGATGAAGGCTGTTACATGCTTGTCCAGCTGTTCGGGATTCACGATGGCCCGGTAGGATTCAATCAGGTTGCGCTCCTCCATCTTCTTGACTCGCTCCTTGACAGCAGGGGTGGATAATCCAACCGACTGGCCCAGCTCGGTCATTGATATCCGGGCATTCTCCTGGAGCAGCTCCAATATTTTGCAGTCGACTCTATCCAATACAGCACCACCTCATTACTTGAAGTATGTAAAAAAATGAAACTCATTTATGAATATCTATCCATTTAAACACCTCACATTCAATATGTAAATGATATTTTTAACGTTATAAATTAAAAATCCGTTAAAGCCCCGCGGGTACCTGAACTGGTATAATAAGAAGCTGTATGATAAACGATCGTTCGTGTGGGAGGGCTTTAAGTTGGGCCGGATTCTAATTGTAGAAGATGACAAGACCATTGCGATGGGGATTGAATATTCGCTGCAGCAGGAAGGCTTCGAAACCCGCGTATGCCATAGTGTCAAGAATGCCAAGGATTTGATGGGCCGGGAGACGTTCAACCTCTATCTGCTGGACGTCTCACTGCCGGATGGCACAGGATTTGAGATCTGTCAGCGTGTCCGTGCGGACAGCGAGACGCCGGTTATCTTCCTTACTGCACATGATGATGAAGTGAATGTCGTGATGGGCCTCGATATGGGAGCGGATGACTATGTGACTAAGCCGTTCCGTGTGCGGGAGCTGGTGTCGCGGATCAAGAGCGTACTGCGCCGCTACCGCAGCCAGACGGGAAGGAAGGCCGAGGTTCAGCTCGGCAATGTGACGATTTATACGTCTGAAGCACGTGTCTTCAAGAATGGAGCCGAAGTTACGCTGACGGCCCTGGAGTATAAGCTGCTGCTGACCTTCGCCTCCCACGAGGAGCAGGTGCTCAGCCGCAGCCAGATTCTGGAGGCTATCTGGGATGTGGCCGGCGATTTCGTCAATGATAACACGCTGACGGTCTACATCAAGCGGCTGCGGGAAAAGATTGAAGATGATCCGCAGAATCCGCAGATTATCCAGACGGTGAGAGGTCTTGGATACCGGGCGGGAGGAACGGCTCATGCTGAGTAGAAATCCGGAGATCAAGCGGCTGCTCATGGTGCTGCTCGTGCTGGCGGGAGTACTGCTGCTGATTGCAGCCGGCCTGTCCCTCTACAGCACGCATATGCTCCGGGAAGAGCTGGGGCGCAGCTACGCTGCCATTATGGGAACGATTACGGCGAGTTATCCGGATGCGGACCGGCTGATCGTACAGCAGCTGCAGCATCCGGAAGAAGGCCATGTAGAGTCAGGCAAGGTCATTCTTGCCAAGTACGGCCTGGATGCATCCGACCTGCTGGCCAACGGCTCTGACTTGATCCAGAAGAGCTTCCGGTTGAATCTGGCTTTGTATGCGGCTCTGGCGATTCTCGCCTGCTGCGGCTTCACGGCCGTGATCCTGTTCACGCAGCAGCGGCATTATAACAAGCTGCAGCAGATTACGGCTTATGCAGAGAAGGTCGCGGAGGGCGACGACTCTCTGGATATACGGGATAACGATGAGGGCGACCTCAGCATCCTGAAGAATGAGATTTACAAAATTACGACGATGCTGCGCGAGCAGTCGGAGCTGTCCGAGCAGGACAAGCTTAGCCTGGCGGCTTCGATCGCAGATATCTCGCATCAGCTGCGGACACCCATGACATCCCTGTTCGTGCTGAATGATCTGCTGCAGGAGGGACCAGGGGAGGAGAAGGCGGCCGAGTTCTTGTCCCGCATGCGGGGGCAGCTGAAGCGGATGGACTGGCTCGTTACTTCGCTGCTTAAGCTATCAAAGCTGGATGCAGGTACGGCTGCCATGAAGCAGGAGCCTTACGAGCTGCGGGTGCTGGTCAATAAGGCGCTGGATTCGCTCAGCATTCCGCTCGAAATCAAGATGATTGAGGCTGTGATTGAGCAGCGCAGTGAAGGAAGGGCGGGCAACACACCAATTATGCTGACCGGCGATTTCAACTGGACCCTAGAAGCGCTGATCAACATTCTTAAGAATGCGGTGGAGCATACACCCGAGCACGGGCAAATCCGGGTCGCCATGCTGGACAACCCGATCTATACCAGACTGGAAGTCACCGATACAGGCGAAGGTATCGACCGGGAAGACCTGCCCTACATTTTTAACCGCTTCTATAAAGGGAAGAATGCCGGCGACGACAGTGTGGGGATCGGTCTGGCGATGGCGCATGCCATCGTCCGGACTCAGGGCGGCGATATTGCCGTTAAGAGTGAGCTGGGAGAAGGTACGACCTTTACGATCACCTTCTTCAAGAGTGAAGGAAAGTGACAATATTGTCACCATCGCTGTCACCGGATAGTCATTTTGGACCTTTATACTGAGCCTATCAACCTTAAAGGAGTCGTTTCTCTTATGGAAATTTTGAAGGTAGAGAATCTGTCCAAGATATATGGTAAAGGCGATATACAGGTCAAGGCTCTCGACAACGTATCCTTCAGCGTGAGCAAGGGCGAGTTTGTGGCGATTATCGGAGCTTCCGGCTCAGGCAAATCGACGCTGCTTCACATTCTGGGCGGGGTGGACCGTCCGACCAGCGGCAAGGTATTCATCGACGGGACGGATGTCTACAGCCTGAATGAAACCCAATTGGCGATCTTCCGGCGTCGGCAGATCGGCCTGATTTACCAGTTCTACAACCTGATCCCGATTCTGAATGTGGAGGAAAATATTACGCTGCCGCTGCTGCTCGACGGCCGCAAGGTGGATAAGAAGCAGCTGCAGCAGATAGTAGAGACGCTGGGCTTGAATCAGCGGACGCAGCATCTGCCGAATGAGCTCTCAGGCGGACAGCAGCAGCGGGTATCGATTGGGCGGGCGCTGATCAGCCATCCCGCGCTGGTGCTGGCCGATGAGCCGACAGGCAACCTAGACAGCAAGAACTCGAAGGAAATACTGGACCTCTTGAAGTTCTCGAACAAGCGCTTCAACCAGACGCTCATTATGATCACGCATGACCCGCAGATCGCGCTGCAGGCAGACCGGGTTATCACGCTTGGCGACGGACAGGTCGTGAAGGATGAGGTGATCCGGTCGTGAATGTCATCTGGCAGCTAACCCTTCGCAATCTGAAGCTGAATCGCAGCCGAACGGTCGTCACGCTGATCGGAATTATTTTGTCAGCGGCGATGATCTGCGGGGTCGCAACCTTGATAGCCAGCTTTCAGGATGTCATGGTGGAAGGGGCGAAGCAGACCGACGGCAGCCATCATGCCACGTTCATCAATGTTCCGCTGGAGAACAGCAAATATATAGAGGAACACGCATACACCGAAACGGCCATGTTCAGCAAGAGGCTGGGTTATGCCGGATTAGATCAGCCGGCCAACGCCAGCAAGCCCTATATGCTAGTGAGAAGCTATGACAAGACGGCGTTTGAGCATTTCCCCGTGAAGCTGAAGGAAGGCCGGCTCCCTGAGAAGGATGGGGAGCTTGTTATATCTGAGGAGCTTCTGTACGGCAGGGGAGAGAAGCTCAAGATCGGCGATACGCTGACATTGGATATTGGCAGACGAGTCGTGGATGGCACTCCGGTGGGGGAAGAGCCTCTGTCAGATAACGAAGAGCTGGAAATCCTGATGACAAAAACTTACACGATAACTGGTATCATCCATCGTCCTAACTTTGAATCAAATGTTGAGCCGGGTGTCACGGTGATCAGTTATCTGGACCGCAGCACATTGGAGCCCGCTGACAGTGTCAACGTGTCGATCGTCTCGGATAATCCCCGGAAGATTTATGATAAAGCCCCTGGCATGGGGGAAGAAGCAGGGGCCGAGCGGGTCAGCTACAACAAGGAGCTTCTCAAATTTCTGGGCGTTTCCGACCGTGATAACGTGAACCAGATGTTCCAGATCATCGGGCTTATTATTATCCTGCTCGTTGTGGTCGGTTCGGTGGCGGTCATCTACAACGCATTCGCGATCTCGGTCAGCGAACGGAAGAAGCAGTTCGGCATGCTGTCCAGCGTCGGGGCAACGGCGCGTCAGATCCGCCGGGTCGTTTTCCTGGAAGGAACGGTTCTGGGCCTCATTGCGATCCCGGTCGGCATCCTGTCGGGTATCGGGGGGATCGGGGTAACGCTCCATTTTGTGAACAGGCTGCTGACGGATTCCCTGTATGGCGGTAATGTCGATGTGTCCCTGCGGCTGATCGTCTCGCCTTATACGGTGCTTGTAACGGTGCTCTTCGTTGCCCTTACGATCTTCCTGTCGGCTTACGTGCCGGCGCGGCGCGCCTCCAAGATCTCACCGGTAGAGGCCATCCGGCTGACCACCGATATCAAGATCAAGGGGAAGAAGCTGCGCACCTCCCGCTTGACCAGAGCCTTGTTCGGCATTGAGGGAGAACTCGCGCTCAAGAACCTGAAGCGCAACAGCAAGCGTTACCGGGCAACGGTCTTCTCACTGTTCATTAGTATCGTACTGTTCGTCTCGTTCTCGACCTTCATGACCTACGGGTTTGCGAGCAGCAATATGTACTATGGGAAGATGACCTATGATATGTCAATAGATTTACTAGAGGTACTGCCTCAGGATGAATTAGCTTTCTACGAAGAGGTTACTGAATTGAACGGTGTAAGCGAGCATTCGCTATTGCGCAGGCATTACGGCGTGGATCAAGATATGGACATAAACCGTTTTGGCTCTTATATAGCAGGTAAACTTAAGGATGGAGATGAGGATTACCTGAGTATGTTCTCGAGCGGCCCAGACAGATACCGCCTGAGCTATCATATATATGCTTTGAATAATGAGCAGTTTGATGCCTATGCATCCTCTATTGGAGCAGAGACAGAGGGGTTTCATAATCCTGATGAACCGAAAGGTATCCTGATTAATGCCAATACGATTGACGGGCCTAAGCTGGTTGAATATGCGCCAACCAATATCAAAGCTGGTGAGAAAATCTCGCTCCATTCCTCGATAAATATAGATGATAAACCACCTAAGAAAATGGATATAGTGATTGGCGCAGTTACGGAGAACTATCCGTTTGGCGTGGCGACCACGTACCCGGATTCGGTGAATCTTATTCTATCTGAAGAGGTTTACGAGGAGCTAATGGAAACCCGGTCTTACCCCATTAGTGACGCCGCAAATTATGAGTTGTATTTGAAGCTGTCGGACGACACTGATTACATCCAATTCGAAGAACAGGTGCGGGGTTTAAGCGCGGACTATACGGCTCAAGAGAAAGTTTTTATTAACAACAGGGTTGGTGTACAGGAGCAGGTGGAACGGACGAAGACGGTCGTCAGCATCTTCCTCTATGGCTTCGTCAGCCTAATCACGCTGATCGGCGTCACGAATATTTTCAACACGATCAGTACGAATATTGCGCTGCGGCGCCGGGAATTTGCCATGCTCAAATCGGTGGGACTGACGCCTCAAGGCTTCAACAAAATCATGAACTATGAATCCATATTCTACGGGCTGAAGGCACTCGCTTACGGTCTGCCGGTCAGCATGCTGATCAGCCTGTGGATGTACTACAGCTTCAGCGGCGTCTTCACCTTCGAATTCTCGCTGCCGTGGAGGGAGATTGGGTACTGTGTGGCAGGCGTATTTATCATCGTCTTCTTGACGATGATGTATGCGAGCCGCAAGCTGAAGAAGGAGAACATTATCGACGCGCTCAAGGTAGAGAGCTAGAAGGTTCAGCGCTAATAACGGACGTAACGAGGGGCAGAGACTGCGGTCTTTGCCCCTTCTTCTTATGCCTGCTGTCGAAAAATCATTTCCCAGGTAATAAAATGCCGGCCAGCCCTGCACAAAATACTTGAAATAGACCGTTGACTCTCCTGCAAGGGGAGCAATTATGATGAATACAGAAATCAAATGTGCGCACAGGAGATTTTAAAACCATGTATAAAATTGGCGTATTCTCACAGATGAACAAGGTCACGGTCAAGACGCTCAGGCACTACGATGAGATTGGACTGCTGAAGCCGGCCTATGTGGAACAATCGACAGGCTACCGCTACTACTGCGCGGACCAGCTGCAGCGGCTCCATACCATACTCGGGCTTAAGCAGATCGGGTTCTCCCTGCCGGAGATCAGCTATTGGCTGAGCAGCGAAGGAATGGGCGAGGAGCAGATGCGGCGTGCATTGGCGGACAAGAAGGCTCAGGTTACAGCATTCATCGCCGAGGAGCAGGGGAAGCTGCGGCTCATTGAACACCAGCTGCAGCGATTAAACAAGGAGGTGTCTTCTATGGCACATGTTATTGTCAAAGCTTTGCCGGAAGTAATCGTCGCTTCCATGCGGACTACGATCAAGGACAGCTCGGCTTATTTTGCTATCTTTCCTGAGATGGGAGCGAGCATGGAGAAGCAGAACGTGAAATGTGCGGTTCCTGCATACTGCTTCACGCTGTACCACGATGGCGAGTACAAGGAGCAGGATATCGACGTCGAAATTTGCGAAGCCGTCACAGAATTCGGGACAGACACAGATACCTTAACCTTCAAGCGGATTGATGCTGTGGATACGGCGGCTTGTCTGCTGCACAAGGGTCCCTATACGACGATTGGCCGGTCGTACGCCGATATTATGAAATGGATTGCGGATAATGGCTACGAGATATGCGGACTGCCGAGAGAATCGTATATCGACGGGATCTGGAATAAATCCGATCCGGAAGAGTGGCTGACGGAAATCCAGCTTCCGGTCGCAGCCAGGCGCTAGTCCTAAAGCTAATGTTCAACTGGTCAGCGGGCTGCGTCTGGTAAGGTAAGCAGTAGTAGAGGCGCCGAACTAAGGCGCCAGACTGTAAGGGACTATCCGTTTACCAGGCAGGAGTGTACGCACGATAAAAGAAACAGGCGTAAATACCTCGTTGCTGCACGGCTAACGAACCTGATACACGCTAAACTCGTAAATTCGAAGCTTTCTCAAATGTAAAGAACCTGAGACACCTTATTAGGCGATTTTCGTCAAATTACCTGAATTATTAGGGCATTAACGACGCTCAGATTCGTTACAGTACAGCATCGGCGTATTCGAGGCAAATAGCGACTGTCAGATTCGTTAGAGAAAATTCAAGGCTGATCTTCCATTTGTCTGGAACTATTGTTTTATAGATTGAAGGAGGGGCGTCCTTAAGTCGTTATGACTTATGGGACAGCCCCTTAATTTTACGCCCAGCGGCAAAAAGTCATCGTGAAATTCATCCCTCGTAGATCTGTCTCACCCTCTACCGGCTGCTGTGGGTTTCCCTCACCGCTTTCTCTCTGCTAAGACTTGCCCCGATCACCCCCGTGATGACCAGCGCTGCACCGGTGTAGTGATAGGCACGAAGCTCTTCACCGAGGATTACCGCCCCCGCGATAATCGTGATGATCGTGGACAGGTTATTGAACACGCTCATTCGGGAGGCAGTCATAATGGACAAGGCATAGTGGGACAGCAGGGAGGACACCAGGGAAGACATCACCCCAAGATACAGCAGGGCCCCCAGATAGGCGGGATGAGTGAATGGTTCCACATACTGATGAATTGTGCCACCCGCTGCATGGCGGGCGACGGCCATCAGGTTGAAGGCGATGCATCCGGTCAGACTCATGTAAAAGGTCAGCTGCAGCAGCGGAAGCCGCTGTGTGAGCCTTCTGGCAAGCACGCTGTAGGCGGCTGAAGACAGAGCGGACAGCAGGATCAGCAGAATACCGGATAAGCTTGCCGCTTCGAACTGCACGCCCTTCAGGACGAAGATCGATACGATCCCTGTCACCGTCAGCAGGGTGAACAGCTTCTGGAGCCAGGTGGACTTCTCCTTCAGGAAGCTGGCGGCAAGCAGCATGGTGAAGATCGGAACGGTGGCATGAATAATTCCGGCTTCCGATGATGTGGTGTAAACAAGGCCAAAGGTTTGGAAGGAAAAGAATAAAAATGGGTAAAATAAGGCCATTGGCATAATGGCGAGCAGATCTTTCCGCCCAAGAGCAGGCCGCTGCCCGGCCGCAATCAGGGCGATGAAGGCGGCAGCCAAGGCAGAGCGTAACATTGTCATGACCTCAGGGGTTTAGCAGGCGCTTGCCGTACTGGCATTGATGCCATTCCCCGGGAGCGGGGAGACGGTGCTGATTGAGCAGCCCGGCTACCATCTGTTCATCGAGCATCTGCTGACGCATGGAGTGCCGGCTCGCGGCATCACACGGACCGCAGAAGGCGTGGATATGGACGAGCTGGAGCGGCTGTTTCGCAGCGGTACGATCAAGTTCTTCTATACCATGCCCCGCCTTCACAATCCGTTAGGAATCTCTTATACCAAGGAGCAGAAGAAGCGGGATCGTCGACTTAGCCGTGAAGTATAACGTGTATGTGGTTGAGGATGATTATATGGCGGATCTGGATGAGGACCGGAAGTCGGACCCGCTGTTTGCGTACGGCCATAGTGGAAAGATTATTTATCTTAAGAGCTTCTCGAAGATAATTTTTCCGGGACTGCGTGTGGGTGCTGCTGTGGTTCCGGATTCTCTGGTGGAGACGTTCTGCCGCTATAAGCGGACCTTGGATATTGATACATCTATGCTGTCACAGGGGGCGCTGGATACTGGACAAAAGGATTTCACTGTCGCGCGTGCTGAGCCGGCTGCGGAAGCATTCGGTGCTGGTGGAAGGGATAGACAAGCACTATCTGCCGGGGTTTCCCCAGTCCGCCATGCTGAAGCTGAATGTGACAAACGCACATTTATCAGATATTGAGGCCGGTATCGGGCTTCTTGGCGATGCCCTTCTTGAGAGGTAACAGCACCCGATAAGTCCAAGCGGTATGACATTTGTCATACTTTGAGCCAGACGTTTATGACTTACTGTCTAGTGGGTACATTTTCTATAATGAAGATAGGAAAATGTAATGGACGTAAGAGGGCGATACGCTCGCGTCATCATGAGGAGGTAAACAACGATGAGCCAATCCGGCATCAAACAGTTGAAGAACAATGTCGCGCCCTATGAGCAAACCGATATCAAAACAAGCATCTGGCAGATGATTAATACGATTGGGCCGCTGCTGCTGCTTTGGTACGGCGCATACCTTAGTTTATCCGTATCCTACTGGATTACCCTGCCCTTAACCATACTTGCGGCGGGCTTTGTTGTCCGCACATTCATCATTTTTCACGACTGCTGCCATCAGTCCTTCTTCAAGAGCCGCAAGGCTAATGATATCGTCGGCACCATTACGGGTGTACTGACACATGTCCCTTACGCGCAGTGGAAGCACAGCCACTCCGTTCACCACGCAACGAGCAGCAATCTCGATAAGCGGGGTATCGGAGATATCTGGATGCTGACGGTTGATGAGTATCTCCAGCTGTCGCCGATGCACAGACTGGGCTACCGTTTGTACCGGAACCCGCTTGTTATGTTCGGACTTGGCCCGATCTTTGTATTCCTGCTGCAGTACCGCTTTAACCGCCGGGGAGCAAGACGCAAGGAGAAAATCAATACGTATATAACGAATATTTCCATCGCTGTGCTCTACGCACTGTTGATCTGGGCGATCGGATGGCAGTCATTCCTGCTGGTCCAGGGGCCGGTCTTCTTCTTATCCGGTATGCTGGGAATCTGGCTGTTCTATGTTCAGCACACGTTCGAGGAATCGTACTATGAGAATGAGGATGAGTGGAGCTACGTGAAAGCGGCTGTTGAAGGCAGCTCTTACTATAAGCTTCCGAAGCTGCTGCAGTGGTTAAGCGGCAACATTGGCTTCCACCATGTGCATCATTTGAGTCCACGGGTGCCGAACTACAATTTGGAAAAAGCGCATGAAGCTACGCCTCCGCTGCAGAAGGCGACGACGGTTACACTGGCTACAAGCCTGAAGTCGCTCAAATTCAAGCTGTGGGATGAAGATAAGAAGAATTTTGTCACCTTCAAGGATATCAAGCCGCTGCTCCGCCAGGGCGGACAGGCGGCCAAATCGATTAGCGTGAAGAAGCCAAGGCTCCATTAGGTTTAAGAGGACGGCCCGTGTTTGCTCACGGGCCGTCCTTCCGCTACAATTAGGCGTAGATTAATGACGTTAAGAGTAAAGGATGAACAGCCATGCAGAAGTGGCATCATATTTTTCATAAAAGCACGGGCCTAAGCCCTTATGTCTGGGTTGTATTCTTCATTCTGCCCTTCTACTTCATCTTCCGCTCTTCTTCCACACCAGAGATCGTAATCGGCATCGTGATGATTACGGTCTTCTTTATTTGCTATGTGCTGTCGTTTATAACACGCGGGTGGGTGATGTATTTCTGGACGAGTGTGCAGATCGCCATTTCGCTTACGATGACGCTTCTGTTCGGGTATGTCTACTTCGCACTGTTCCTGGCCTTCTTCATTGGTAATATTCAGCATCGGGTCGGTTTCTTCGTTTTGTATACCGTTCATTTGGTGACCACGGTCGTGACAGTCAATATCGGTTTTGTGACACGGGACCCGGTGTATATCCAGCAGCTGCCCTTCGTGCTGATCAGTCTGGTCGGAGTTATCCTGCTGCCGGTAACAACCTATAACCGCAACAAACAGGATAAGCTGCAGGGTGAGCTGGAGAACGCGAACAAGCGGATCACCGAGCTCGTGAAACTGGAGGAGCGTCAGCGCATCGCGCGCGACCTGCATGATACGCTGGGCCAGAAGCTGTCGCTGATCGGTCTGAAGAGTGATCTGGCCGGCAAGCTGATGACGAAGGACCCGGAGCAGGCGCAGCAGGAGATGTCGGATATTCGGCAGACAGCGCGCGGCGCACTCAAGGAAGTGCGGGAGATGGTTACCAAGATGCGCGGCACCAGGCTTGAGGATGAGCTGTTTCGCATCGAACAGATTCTGGACGCCGCTGAGATTGAATTTGTGCTCAAGGGTGACCCGAAGCAGCTTAACACCTCCTTGATGGCCGAGAATGTAGTCAGCATGGCGATGAAGGAAGCCGTTACGAATGTCGTCAAGCATAGCGGGGCAACGGTTTGCACCGTAGTTATTGAACCTGCGGCAACGGAGCTGGTTGTGCTGGTCAAGGATGACGGCGTCGGGATTGAGGACCGGCCGAAGGACCGGGTCGGCAATGGGCTGCAGGGCATGCGGGAGCGGCTGGAGTTCGTGAACGGCAGTCTGGATATTACATCGGAGGACGGGACCACACTGATCTTGCGCGTACCAAGTATGGTTCAACAGCCGGGCAAGGAGAAGGAGGCGGAAGCATGATACGGATCGTAATAGCGGAAGATCAGCGGCTGCTGCTTGGCGCCCTCGCCTCGCTGCTTGATCTTGAGGAAGATATGCAGGTAGTAGGGCGGGCAGGCAACGGGGAGGAAGCGCTTAAGCTGGTCCGCGAGCATCAGCCGGATGTCTGTGTCATGGACATCGAGATGCCCTTGAAGAGCGGGCTGGAGGCAGCCGAGGAACTGAAGGGCACCGGCTGTAAAATGATTATCCTGACGACGTTTGCGAGATCCGGATATTTTGGCCGTGCGCTGAAGGCCGGCGTGAACGGCTACCTCCTGAAGGACAGCCCGAGCGAGGAGCTTGCGGATTCAATCCGGGCTGTTATGGCTGGCAAGCGGATCTATGCGCCGGAGCTTGTCGATGAGGCGTATGGCGAGGCCAATCCGTTGACCGACCGTGAGCAGGAGGTGCTTGAACTGATGGCAGACGGCAGGAGCACGAAGGAAATTGCCGGGGAGCTTCAGATCACCACCGGAACGGTGCGCAATTATATATCGGTTATTCTCGACAAGCTTGGCGTCAGCAGCCGGATCGAAGCCATTCTTCGTTCGCGTGAGAAAGGCTGGATCAAATGAAGAATCTGCTGGTTACCGGGTACCGGGCGCATGAGCTGCAGATTTTCAACCAGAAGCATCCGGGCATCCCCTTCATCCAAAAGGCGATCCGGGACCGGCTGGTGCCGCTGATCGAGGATGGACTGGAGTGGATGATTACACCCGGCAGCTACGGGGTGGACCTGTGGGCCTGTGAGCTGGGAATTGAGCTGAAGCAGGAGTATCCGCAGTTCAAAATATCAATCCTGGCCGCTTATGCGAAGCCGGAAGAGAAGTGGAAGGAAGAACGCCAGGACTATTACCGGACGATCCTGAAGGGGATCGACTACTATGGCGAGGTCAGCAGCCAGCCCTACAGCGGCGGCTGGCAGCTGAAGGCCCGGGATGATATGCTGCTTCGCAAGACGGACGGCATGCTGCTGTTCTATGATGAGGATGCGGGCGAGGGCAGCCCGCGGTTCTACCGGGAGCGGGCGCTGAAGCGCCAGCAGCAGGACGGCTATCCGATCATCACCATCACAGCTGAGGATGTCCAGATGGTAGCGGATGAGGCTACTATGCGGTTTGAATGAACGAAGAATCGGATACACGATTGTCCCTGCAGCTTGCAGCGGTCAATCGTTTTTTTGTGTGTAACCCGAATGACCATTTCCTCGTCCTTGCTATAAGAAGGGCGGGAGGAGACTGATGTTGAATCTGCGGAGCAAGAAGTCTGTCATCATCATTCTGCTGGGCACTCTGGCGGTGTGCAGCCTGGTGTACCTGTGGAATGTGCTGTTTATTGTGGCGAATACGGAGTACTACAAGGCGGAAGACAAGCCGCTGAACAACCGGGGAGAGCGGCTTACGGCGGTCATGAAGCTGGATTTGCAGACATTGGAGGAGATCGCCTGGATTCACGGGGCTTTCAACGACCGGTTAGGTTATGGGAGATGGGCTCATTTCTCAGGTGAAGGCAAGGCACCGTATTGGGAGGAGATTAAGTCGACAGGCCTTCTCAATCCCGATAAATATGACAAGCTCGCTCAGCAGCTGACCGGTCTGGATGGCGCAGAGACTGATATGTCCAGGCTGAAGGAGCTGGCGATTATAGCGGACGGCAAGCAGGATGCCGATGCGCTCAGATATATGCACCGGATCATACATGACCTGGATTACTGGGTCTGTGCTGACGAGGGCCGGGGTGAGTTCTGGGGAGCAACCGAATCGTTCAACGGCGGAGACCAGTACAAGGACGGTATACAGCGCATAGTGCGTTACATAGAGGAAAATGCAGGCCCGTCGGCTTTGGAATAGGGTTAAACGCAACAAACCTTCAAAAATGCAGGAAACCGCAAGATAGCCGTTTTGGCGGCGGAACGCCGATAATATAGGCTTTGAAAGGAGGAACCACTTAGATGAAGATCATATTCGAGGCAGATTCGGGCATGGAACGGAAGGTCGCCAGGGTGACAACGAATCCAGCCGAAGAGCAGTGGGCCCATATCCGCAAAGCCATCAGCGGCACGGAGAAGAAGATCAAGGCCATCAATGCATCTAATGACCGGCAAGTCCAGATTCATCATTCCTTGGTGGCCGGGCATGCTGCTGCTGTCGGTGGTCCTGCATGACAAGGTGATAGGAAAGCAGGTATCATAGTTAGATCCTATCCATTGGAGTGATGAATGTGACGTTGCCCATTTATGTTGTCGATGCTTTTACGGCTCAGCCCTTTAAGGGAAATCCCGCCGGGGTATGCTTGACCGCAGAGCCGCTGACGGATGAATTCATGCAGGACATTGCAGCGGAAATGAATCTCTCGGAGACAGCCTTTCTGTATCCGGAGCAGGACGGGTTTTCCCTTCGCTGGTTCACACCCACGGCCGAGGTTAAGCTGTGCGGCCATGCGACGCTGGCGAGCGCACACATGCTGTGGGAGAGGCAGGTGCTTGGTGCCGGGCAGCGGGCGAACTTTTATACGAAGAGCGGTCTGCTTACAGCCGTTCAGAAGAAGGATTGGATTGAGCTTAATTTCCCGGCTGAGCCTGTTAGCAAAACCGAATATCCTGCAGAGCTTCTGGAAGCGCTGAAGCTGAAGGACCCGGTGTTCGTCGGGCGCAACCGGTTTGATTATCTCATTGAAGTACATTCGGAAGAGGAGGTCCGCGGCCTGAATCCGGATTTCTCCCTGCTTCACACCATTCCGACAAGAGGAGTTCTCGTAACAAGCCGTGCTGACCATTATGACTTCATCTCAAGATGCTTCTTCCCGGCCGTTGGCGTTAATGAAGACCCGGTAACCGGCTCAGCGTACTGCGCTCTTGCTCCGTATTGGAGTGAGCGGCTAGGCAGGACCGGGATGCATGCTTACCAAGCCTCTGCACGGGGCGGGGAGCTGAAGCTTGAGCTGCAGCAGGACCGCGTGCTGATGGCAGGTCAGGCGGTCACCGTTATGAAGAATGAGCTGTTGGTGGAGAATTAACCTAATTCCAGCAGGTACTGGTCCCGGGTGTGTCGAATCCTTGCAGACATACTTGAACAAAGGAGCATGAACCTGTACATGAACAACGTAGAATTAAGCTTTACAACGAGTTACGAGGATTATTACCGGTTGAATTTGTGGCACGGCAGGTTTGGCCGGATGGTTGCGATGGTGTTCTATTTCTTACTGTTCCTGGGTGCTGTAGTCTATCAGACTGGTTCAGTGGAAGCGTTGTTGGAGCCTTTTGTAATCGGAGCGGGCCTGCTGCTAATTCTCGTGCTTTATGGCTTTTTCCTGCTCAGCCTGAAATGGCGGAGCCGGAGGGTTTATAATTCGGATAAGCTCTTGCAGCAGGAGCAGCATTTCGTCTTCACGAATGAACATATTGCGTTTACGAATGCCACGGGTACAGGAAGCATGGCTTGGGATGATGTATATAAGGCAGTGGAGACGAAGAGCCATTTCTTGATCTATATGGGGAAAATGCGCTCGCTGATCATTCCGAAGGCTTCCATGAGCTCGGAGGCTGATATTTCCGCTTTGCGGCAGCTGATCGCCTCAAAGCTTGGCTCTGGCAAGCATAAGCTTCGCGGAGCGTAAGGCATTCCGCTCAGGACCCTGACAGCAGCATACATGAGGACAAGGCAGCCCGCAGCGGCTGCCTTTTTTTGCCGCTCGGCTATCATTATGTTTATTATCTGTGCTGTCATACTCTCCTTCGGAGCGATCTATACGATATCTTCTATAAACATCTATGAGAGGAATCGTGAGCTGCAACAATTCAGGTATTAGGCTATCAGAAAAACAAAATTTATAAGCTAGTCGTTGTTGAGAATATGATCTTAACCACGCTTGCGGTAATGGCAGCCTTACCCATAAGCGGCTATTTCTTTATGATGATCGTAAAGGCACTGTCCGGCTCTCATCAGCAAATTCCTGATGAAACCAATGTATTAGTCATTGCGGTATCCGTTATGCTCACCTATTTACTTACCATTCTCTCCAGCTTACTGCTCAAAAGGAAAGTTTCCCGGATAATATGACCGAGGCGTTGAAATCTATTGAATGAAAGATAGTATTTACCAGATGAATTTGAATTTACATCATTCTCACGGTAGACTAAAATGAATTGTCATGGCATCCGCATACCAATTGAGGAGATTACAATGTTAAAGGATCTGTTCGTGCATCTATGTATCATGATTTCCTTCATGTTTATCGGTGGAGCATTATTCAAAAATAATCAAGTTTCTGGAAATCTCCAGATGAAGATAGCTTTAGGTTTAACAGCGGGCTTACTGGGTTCCATTCTTATGTTCTTTGGGATCGAGCTTAATGATGGTATCCGGCTGGATCTGCGTTATATGGTCTTGATTCTGTCTGTACTGCACGGGGGGATGCTCTCGCTATTTATTACGGGGACCGTGTTAATTCTAACCCGGTTAGCGTTTTTTCCATTTGCCTCTTCTTCTATTGTTGGCGTATTGATCATTGCAAGCTCCGTAATCGCCTATGTCATCATAACGCGTTCCAAGAGATCTCACCTTCAGAAATGGGTATGGATGAACGTCTTTGGCTTCCTGGTTAATGTAATCCCTCTGCGGCTTTACATCAAGGGCTATGATCTGCTGGTTATCATTGTTGAATACGGATTGGTAACCGTGCCGGCTGGCTTCCTGGTCTATATTGCAGCCCATTACATTGCGGAGTCGAACCGGAACCATCAATTGATGAAGGAACAGCTTAAGCGTGATTTTCTTACAGGATTGAGCAACAGCAGGCATTTTCACACCATGTTTCAAGGCTATCTGGAAAAAGCAATCCGCAACAATCATCCGGTCAGCTTCCTGATGATTGATATCGACCATTTTAAGACCATTAACGATACGTATGGCCACCCAGCGGGGGATGCCGTACTGCAGCGGCTGGGAAAATTCCTTATTGAATCTTCCCGGACCGAGGATCTGGTATCCAGGATGGGCGGGGAAGAATTCTCGGCCCTGCTGTGGAATACTTCGTATGAGCAAGCCACTGCTATAGCTGAGCGGTGGAGAAGCCAAATTACCCATATCAGTATTCCTATGCCTTCTGGCGAAGACATTACGATAACCGTGTCGATTGGCGTGTCCTCCTCTCCGCCTCATAAGGAAGCAGTCATACTGCTGGAAGAAGCAGACAAGGCGTTATACCGGGCGAAGCAGCAGGGCAGGAACAGGGTTTGTTAGGGTATATATCAGCGGCCGACCAGGACTATTCTACAGCCTGGTCAGGCCGCTGTTTTGTTGTCTCTTATTTGCATGTCGTAATACTTTCGCCATGTTCGCGCGGGTGAATCTGCATTAAGATCAATCTTGCATGAGAAATGCCGGGCCGTCATCCGGGTAGCGCAGACTTCCTGAGGTCTCGCAGTGCGGCGCACGATGTGCGTCCGTATGCTGGAGCGGCCGCAGATATTTGGGGTTCGATTCCCCAAATCGTATGGGACGATTCTTTGGTAGAGCTGTCCGGTGCAAACCGGACTAAACAACAACTAACGGCTTGATACCGGATGCCTCAGTGGCTTGTACATGCACACTGGAGCGGCGCCGAGCAATCCGTGGATACCGCTTCGGGTATATGCTGGGTATGCGGCTGTTCAAGATCCGGGTACCGGCCAGCCTGTATGCAGGGGTGTGGACGTGATCCGGGGAGAAGCAGCAGGCAGGGCCCGCTGATCCCGAAGCTCAAACAGGATTCCGCAGCCGCTGAATCTCTTCAACAGGGTTGAAGCCAAGATTCTTCATCCAGGAGAATTCCGGTTCAGGCAACGCAGATTGTGCAGCTATAACGGCTGCTTAAGGAGGATACATAGATGTTTAACAAAGTGATGATTCGTGATGGTGAGCGAGGGCTGCTGTTCAGAAGAGGAAGCTATAATAAGCTGCTTGGACAAGGTGTTCACAGGCTTATGCCTTTTGCCGAGGAGAAGGTAGCCGTGCTGGATATTGCGAAGCCGTTCGTGGTAGAAGACATGGACCTGCGCCTGTTCCTGCAGGACGCAGAACTGCTCGAAGCGCTGGAAGTGGTGCAGGTCGCCGACCATGAGCTGGTGCTTCATTACGAGAACGGCACGTTCGCAGGTGTGCTGCGTGCTGGAACTCATGCCTTCTGGAGGCTGCTGAACAAGCACCGGTTCGACCGGGTGGATATCCGCGAGCCGAAGGTTCCGGAGCATGTAGACCGGGCCGTACTTCCCAAGCTGGTCAGCTGGCTGCAGGTGTTTCATGTTGCAAGTCATGAGACGGGCATTCTTTACTATAACCACGTTATGCAGGCGGAGCTTGCTCCGGGATCCTACTACTTCTGGAAAGGGCCAACTTCGGTGGCGGTCAAGACGATTGACCTGCGCAGGCAGCAGCTTGACATGATCGGCCAGGAAATCATGACCGAGGACAAGGTGGCGCTGCGCCTGAACTTTGTCAGCCAATACCGGATTACAGACCCGCTGCGCTCCCTGGAGACCAAGTCGCTGGATGATCAGCTCTACATCCAGCTGCAGCTGGTTCTGCGTGAATATGTGGGAACGCTGAAGCTGGATGACCTGCTGCGAATGAAGCAGGAGGTGGCGGGATTCGTGCTTGCGCGCATGCAGGAGCAGGGGAAGCAGTACGGGGTGGAGTTTCTGTCCGCGGGTGTGAAGGACATTGTGCTGCCGGGCGAGGTGAGGGACATATTGAATACGGTTCTGCTGGCCGAGAAGAAGGCGCAGGCGACCATTATCACCCGGCGGGAGGAGACGGCATCCACACGGAGCCTCCTGAATACGGCCAAGCTGATGGATGATAATCAGACACTCTACCGCCTGAAGGAGCTGGAGTTTCTGGAGAAGATCTGCGAGAAGATCGGGCATATCTCGCTCTCCGGCGGGGGCAATCTGCTCGAGCAGCTGAACTCGCTGCTTGCCGCGGGAACAGCGGACCGGCAGAAGGGATAGCATGAGAGAATACAAAACGAACCGTTTCTCCGTTAGCGCAGCGGCGCATGCGGGGGAACGGTTTTTTTTGCATCTCAAATAGGCTCAGTTCCGCATCCTTACCGCTTTGCTGGACTTTAGTCGGGAGCCGGGCTGGCCTCTGGTAAGAAGACACATTCTGCTCAAGTGATACAATATGCAGCAGAACGCTGGCCGCAGAGGCGATAGGGAGTGACAATTGTGAAGGGGAAACGCAAGGGGCGTGTGTGGAGATGGCTGGGTATTGTGACGGGTTCGCTAATCGCAGTATTGGCGGGAGCCCTGATCTATTTTGTGGACTGGTCGAGTCCGAACAATCTGGAGGATTACATGGCGGCGAAGCTGGACAGGGCGCGCATTCCGGGAATGGCTGCCGTTATCATCAAGGATAACCACATTGAGAGAAAACTGCACTATGGATATGCGGATAAGGAGGCGGGCGTCAAGGTAGATGAGGATACGATTTTCCAGATTGCATCGGTGTCCAAGACTGTTACGGCGGCAGCTGTTATGAAGCTGGAGGAGCAGGGAGTCATGAAGCTGGATGATGCCATTAATGACTACCTGCCTGAGCCCATTCTGCATCCGGTATATCCGGAGACGCCGATTACCTTCCGCATGCTGCTGAGTCACACCTCAGGGATTAAGGATAACCAGGAGGTTTACAAGAGCCTGTACACTATTCATGAGGGCGGTGGCGATTCTCCGGTTACGCTCGAGCAGCTGGTGCGTGAATATTTCCGGCAGGACGGCAGGTGGTATGATGCGGAGCAGAATTTTACGCCGGATGAGCCGGGGACTGCATTTGCTTACAGTAATGTCGGCTACGGTCTGCTTGGCTATCTGATTGAACAGCTTGCGGGCATGAGCTTTGACCAGTATACGCAGAAGCAGATTTTTGAGCCGCTTGGGATGGAGGACACTTACTGGTTCCACTCCCGGATGGATACTGGCAGGCTGGCTGTGCCCTATGAAGACGGCAAGCCGCTCCCCGCGTATTCCTTCGCAACGTACCCGGACGGCGCCCTGAAGACTACGCCTGAGGATTATGCCAAGTTCATGATCAGCATGATGCCGAAGGAAGGGGATAGCGGGACAATTCTGCTGCAGAGGGATACGCTGGGGAGAATGCTGGAGCCTGCCGCACATAATGGCAAACAGGCGATGGGGTGGAGCTACTCCGTCCTGGACGGGTTGATGCTCAAGAGCTTAAACAATGGCCGCATTGTAGGGCATGGCGGATCCGATCCGGGTGTGTTCACCTTGGTCCTCTTTGACCCTGACAAACATAATGGAGTGATTATTTTTATGAACCAGAATGTTAATCTCCAGCCTCGTGTATTGAACGTTTATATGGCGGTAAAACGGCTTGTCAGCGAGGCTTTCCCAGCCGCCTGATGAAGATATGATGAAGTGATTATTCCGTTTATGTGACAAATTTGTTACATTGGAAGCGGATACAAGAAGGGGTGCACCCGGTATCCGGGAAGTTGAAGGAGCGGCCGCATGCTTCAGCTATCCAGCCATCATAACGGAAAAGGATGTGTATTGAGTGAAACGCTTCGTATCTCTGGCATTATTCGCCGCGATGTTCGTATCGGTTGCTCCAGTCCAACAGGCTCATGCTGCAACTGTCGTTAACAGCACCATTGTAGTGCCCGCAGGTACGGTCTATGATGGGAGAGGCCAAACCTTTGTTGCCAATCCAAGCACACTTGGTGACGGCAGTCAGGCAGAAGGCCAGAAGCCGATTTTCCGTCTGGAAGCGGGCGCTACCCTGCAGAATCTGACGATCGGTGCGCCTGGTGCCGATGGCGTTCACTGCTATGGCAGCTGTAATGTAACGAATGTGACTTGGGCGGATGTGGGTGAGGATGCGCTGACACTTAAGAAGTCTGGCACAGTGAACATTACAGGCGGTGCCGCCTACAAGGCATACGATAAGGTGTTCCAGATGAATGCCGCGGGCACGATTAACATCCGCAACTTTAGAGCCGATGATATCGGCAAGCTTGTACGCCAGAATGGCGGCACATCCTATAAGGTCGTCATGACGGTGGACAGCTCGAATATTTCGAACGTGAAGGATTCAATCCTGCGTACGGACAGCAGCCAGTCCACTGGCCGGATTACGAATACACGCTATTCCAGGGTGCCGACACTGTTCAAGGGCTTTGCTTCGGGCAATACCAGCCAATCCGGCAACACGCAGTATTAAGCCTTTAGCAGCCAGACATTTTGATACAAGATTACTAATACAGCAGCCTCGAACCACGCTTTGTGGTTTGGGGCTTTTTGTGCAGACAGACAGAGTGCCGATAAGAGGATAACATGTATGTTATTCGATTAATTAATGGGTTATTCCATTTATGGAATGAATATGCTAGGATGGTCAGTAGATATTGGAGCTGGATGCATACGGCCCCATATTCAGAAGAGGCAGGGATTAGCGGCCGAAGATGCCCCGCACTCAACTATTAATCCTGGCAAAGGTGTGTGTATAATGCGACGTTTTGTATCCCTTGTATTGTTTGCTGCTCTGGTTGTAACGTTGGCTCCGGTGACGCCTGCTCATGCTGCCACGGTTGTCAATTCCACGATTGTGGTTCCCAAAGGTCAAGTTTATGACGGCAAGGGTCAAACCTTTACCGCTAACCCCAAGACACTTGGAGACGGCAGCCAAGCCGAAGGGCAGAAGCCTGTTTTCCGTCTTGAGGCTGGAGCAACACTGAAGAATGTGATCATTGGCACTCCTGCAGCGGATGGCGTTCACTGTTATGGCAGCTGCAATATTGAGAATGTAACCTGGTCGGATGTAGGCGAGGACGCTCTTACGCTGAAGAAGTCCGGTACGGTAAATATTACAGGCGGCGCGGCCTACAAGGCTTACGATAAGGTGTTCCAAATCAACGCAGCCGGCACCATCAATATTAAGAATTTCCGCGCGGATGATATCGGCAAGCTGGTGCGCCAGCTCGGCGGCTCCACATACAAGGTTGTTATGACCGTCGATAACTGCAACATCTCGAATGTAAAAGATGCGATCCTTCGCACAGATGGCAAAGACTCGACCGGTAAAATCACGAACACCCGCTATTCGAAGGTGAAGACATTGTTCAAGGGCTTCGCATCCGGCAAGACCAGCCAGTCTGGCAACACGCAATATTAATCAGCAGATGAAAGACTAATGGTTCGATCATGTAGAGGTCCCTGCTCCAGGCAGCCGGCAAGCGGTTGCGGAGCAGGGATTTTTTTTAGCAGAATTTTAATTTACAGCAGCAGCGGGGTCATCTAATGTATTTCATGTAGTTTTTACATAATGAGAATCTATATGCATAAGGAGTGACTGCACGGATGATGAACCAACAGGAGAAAGAGATTGTTGAATACCCTTCGACGCGAAAGCTGCTGATGCTGTTGCTTGGCTCACTGGTATTTGTAGCAATGGGTTTGCTGCTGATGATGGTTGGACTGTCGGAGGAAGACGGATCACTGGGCATGACGCTGGTGGGCATCGTGACACTGGCCTTCTTCGGTGCCTGCCTGCTTTATTTTGTATACCGCCTCTTCAACAGGAAGCCTTCGCTTATCATTAATGATGAGTGGATTGAGGACAATTCGTCCTACACAGCCGGCGGCAGGATCAAGTGGGAGGACATTCGGGAGATCGCGCTCTACGAGATGATGGGCCAGAGATTCCTTGGTATCAAGCTGCATGACGAGGACGCTTATCTGCAGAGACAGAGCGGCTTCAAGAAGTGGCTGATGAAGGTCAACAGCGGTATGGTGCAGGCACCAGTCAATATTCCGCAAAATGGTATCAAGATGAAGCTCGAAGCGCTTCATGACATTATGGCCGTGAAGCTGGAGCAGGCAGCGGCCCGTTCGCGGGACCGTCTGGAATAACGGTATCCCGCCCGGGATGCCGTCCATCTAGTGGATAAGAGGGGGCAGTCCAGTCGTTATGACTTATGGACAGCCCCTTTTTTGTCATATCATTACACACTCTGCTCTGTGTCCGCGTCTGCATCCGGCCCGGTGATGCCATAGCGGGCGAGTGCCTTGGCGGCTGTCTCGCGCATGCGGGTCTGCAGGTGAGTATTCTGCACGACCCGTACCCGCTTCCCGAGGAAGCGGATTTTGAGCAGCACGTATTCGCTCTCATCGGCAAGGTAGCTTATGCGAATCTGGTAGGTATCGCTGGATTCTTCATACGCAACAGACTTGTCAAAGCAGGAGAAGGCATAGAGAATCCGTGACAGCTCGTTGTTGAACTCGGGCACTACCTCAATGACGGCCTGCCGCCTGCGTGAGTCCAGCAGCTTGCGAACCGTCGCAGCGTAGGTTTCTGCCTGTTCTGCCTCAAGGGGAATACCGGAAACGGAAATGATGTTATCCAGCTTCGTCGCCATGAAGGAGCGGGGACGAAATCGGTACCACAGCAGGTACCACTCCCGCTTCACCATGGAATACTCCAGCTTGTACGGATAACCGCGCTGCTCCTCATGAAGGGAGCCGTCCTTAATCCGATAGCTGATGCGGATGCCCTGACCACTGCGAATAAGGCTCCGCAGCTGGCGAATGAACGGATGATAGACCTGCTTCTCCATGCTGCCCGCCTTCTCTTGAAGCATGCCGGACAGCTGAGGGGCATCAGAACCGCTGAGCAGCAGCCGGAGCTTCTTCAGGGTGTCTGGCGTGAAGGCATCGGCTGCCGTAGGATGCTGCAGCATCGTCTTCAGCCAGCTCCGCTCGTGGGTGGTAACCGGAACAATACCGTTCTCCTGAAGGCGTGACAGAATGCCATAGTTAAAAATTTTCTCAAACAGGCTCATAACCGCGCTGAATCTCCTTCCATTCCGCAATAAACTCACGCCTGAGCTGGGCTGGTTCAAGCACCTCACAGCTGGAGCCGAAGCTGCGCAGCCAGGGCTTGATTTCGTATGGGCCGTTCACCGTGATCTCGTACAGGAACGAGTCCTCCCCCTCCTCCGTAATGACACCCCACTGTCCCTGCTGCTGCACTCTCTCCTTGACGAAGTTGGGCTGGTTCGGCGGTACCTCCGGATTATAGAACCTGGCCTTCACGAGCACCTGCCTGCCGGTATCTACCAGCCAGCTGTTGGCCGTCGCAGCCTCCAGCTCGGCGAGATGCTTGCTGAACCGCTCTTCCTCCACTGGCTCTCCAAGTACAAGATCGGTCAGACCCTCCATACGGAAAATCATAATGCCCTGCCTCGTGTTATGGCCCAGCAGGTACCATCTGCCATATTGATGGTCATAGACGACACGCAGAGGGAGGATGCGTTCGGACAAGCCCTTGGCTTTGCGCTCGAACAGCGGGTTCGTGTTGCGGGACGCATAACTGCGTCGGGACTTGGGCGAGAAGTAGATGAAGCTTACCGTTCTCCGCTCGGCAATGGCCCCGAACAGCGGATACAGATGCGCTTCATCGAGAATTCGCGAGTGATAGTGATATTTGTAGAGAAAGGGCTCAGTTGCATCGCGTCCGGTCTGATGCTGCTTCAGAACACTCTTCAAGCTGTCGCGGAGCAGGTAGCCCTGCACCGAGGGAAGCTGTGTATTGGCCATGCAATCCACATAATCGTAGAGCTCCTGCAGCTCTTCGGCGGACAGCTCCCTGATCAGGTCGTCATGCAGCTGGTAGCGGGCCGGACGGCCGCTGTTCACCTTGCGGATGACGCCGACCTCCTCCAGATATTTCAGATCGGAACGGATGGTCTTCTCATCAGGCATTGCCGCATCGGCTGGGAGTCCGCTGCAGCAGCTGTCCAGCAGCTCTGCCGCAGTCATGGATCTGCCGTTCAGCTCGCCGAGCAGCAGTGACAGACGGTCAATCTCGGTCTCCTTCAACGACTTGGCGCGGAACAGGAACATCAGCATGGGATCACTGGTTTCATAGTGGTTATAGCGGAGCATGCCGCCAAGCTCCCTGTCGGGGTCTTCGCCCGGTGTCCCGGCTGCCGAATCATGTACGGAGGACGCGATTTCCTTCAGCTTCCGCAGTGTCTTGTCGAAGGTATGTACAGATATGCCGAGGCGCTCAGCGAACTGCTGCCGGCTGTAGGCCCCGGTTGTCAGCGCAAGCATGCGCAGGAATTGAATCTCTTTGTCGAAGCTTTCTTTCGCCATTTCTAGGTTCGCACGCCCTTTTCCGGAAATAAAAGGTTACTGTCTCTAGTGTAGCATGAAAAGCATGGCTGTGGATGAACGGGTTATGTCTGGGCGGCTTGGGGGACAATGCTGGATAATAAGAGCGGCAGCGCCGGCGGACCGGAATAATCTTGGGTGCTGCTTTCGTAATACTTTCACCATGTTCGGCAGGGCTGCAATGAGCGAAGATAGAAGCACCGCTGAACAAACACAGCGCATAATAATCTACATATATAGGTATCGGCTGCAGGACGAGCCTGCTGAAGGAGGATGAACAATATGCCGCACATAGAAAAGCCGGAAAACTTTCATACGATTATCCAACAAGAGCTCAGGCGAATCGAGGAAGAGGAGCGGGTGCGCATTCTGTATGCCTGCGAATCAGGCAGCCGGGCATGGGGTTTCCCGTCGCAGGACAGCGATTATGATGTGCGCTTCTTATACATCCGTCCGGTTGAATGGTATCTGTCCATCTTCGACAAGCGGGATGTCATTGAGAAGCCGGTCAGCGGCATGCTGGATATCAACGGCTGGGACCTGCGCAAGGCACTGAATCTGTTCCGCAAATCCAATCCGCCGCTGCTCGAATGGCTGCAGTCGCCAATTATTTACGAAGAGAACTACCGGACCGCTGGCCTTATACGGGCAATCTCCCCGCTCACGTTCTCGCCGAAATCCTGCATGTACCATTACTTGCACATGGCGAGAGGGAATTTCCGGGACTACCTTCAGGGCGAGCGCGTGAGAGCGAAGAAGTACTTTTATGTGATCAGGCCGCTGCTGGCCTGCTGCTGGATTGAGCAGTTCAACGATATGCCGCCAATGTCCTTCGATGTTCTGGTGGAGCAGCTGGTTCCGGAACGGAGTGGGCTGAGGGATGAAATCGATGCGCTGCTTGTGCGCAAGAAGGCAGGAGAAGAGCTCGATGACGGGCCACGGCTGCCGTATATCCATCAATTTATAGAGGAGAAAATCCAGCATTTTGAGCAGGCGGCAGCGCAGCTTCCCGCAGGGCAGCCTGTGCAGGATGAACAGTTGGACGAGCTGTTCCGGGAAACGCTCAGGGAAGCGTGGGCAGTAGATGTCTAGAAAATTCCACCAAGGCAAGGGAAATCCCCCTTGCTTTTCCTTTTGTCACAGTGTACTATGTGTCTAGAACACTAAGTCAACCATACGATGGAGAAGGGAGATATCCATGACGCATTCGTTTCAGCACTCACAGCCCATATACACCCAGATCATGGATATATTCTTCCAGCGTATATGCAGAGGGGAGCTCGGGCCAGGCGACAAGCTGCCCTCGGTTCGAGACGCGGCGGTTGAAGTCGGCGTTAACCCGAATACAATTCAACGCTCTTATATGGAGATGGAAAGGCAGGGAGTAGTGGAGACTAGAAGAGGGCAGGGGACCTTCGTGACCATGGATATCGAGCTGCTGGAGCGTCTGCGGCAGGAGCTCGCCCGGAACCAGATCGCCCTCTTCCTCGAAAGCATGCAGCAGCTCGGCTACTCCCCGCACGATATTATGAGCATGATAGGCAGCAGCATGCAGGCGAAGGAGGATACCAAATCTTGAGCTTAATTACATTTGAGCAGGTCCGTTATAAGAAGGTGCTCCACGATTTGAGTTTCTCTGTGCCGCATGCCGGCATTATCGGACTAATTGGAGCAAACGGCAGCGGCAAGTCCACTCTGCTGCATCTGGCAGCCGGTCTGATTCGTCCGGCGCAGGGACGTATCTGCATGAACGGTGAGCCGGTAGGACGGCAGACCAGAGAGAAGGTTGCCTTCTCGCCGGAACGTGAATGGCTGTATCCGTTCTTCAGTGTCCGACAATCTCTGCAGCTGGCTGCGCAGCTGCATCCTGACTTTCAGCCTGAGAAGGCGGAAGCGCTGACGAGCCGTTTCAAGCTGGAGGCGGATAAGGAAGTCAGGCACCTGTCCAAGGGCAACAGGGCGAGACTGCAGGCCATTCTGACACTGAGCAGGTCAGCGCCGCTGCTGATTATGGATGAGCCGCTGTCCGGGCTGGACCCGGTTACAAGGGAACATCTGCTGGACATGATGGCGGAGCATACGGAGCTTGAGAAGCAGTCCATTATTGTATCGACTCACGAAGTGGCGGAGATTGAGCTGTACCTGGACCATCTGCTCTTCATGCAGGACGGAAGAATGCTCGTAACGGCGAATGTGGAGGACCTCCGCGAGACTAAAGGCATGAGTGTACTGGATGTTATGAGGGAGGCACTGCTGTGAAAGCTTACCGGTCTTTATTACACAAGGATATACGCCAATCCCGATTCGCCTTCCTCCTGTCCTTCTCGATGCTGATGTTCCTGCAGCTGGGCTGCTTCGTGCTTGCGCATGGCGTAGAACCGGGTCTTGCAACCGTTCTGTCGATCTTTGGTACCTACCTGAGTGCTTTCTTGATGCCTGTGCTGTTCCTGCAGTCGCTCCAGGCTGAATGGAAGAGTCACACGGTCTATTACTGGATGAATTCACCTGGCTCCGGATATCCGGTCCTGCTCGCGAAGCTGACTGCCGCAGCCGCGATGACGGTGCTGATCATGGGGGCATGCTCGGCCGCGACGCTTGGCATCTACACCTATGAAGCACATGTTATCGACGGGCTCTCCGGCATTTCGCAGTCCATGAAGCCGCTGCTTGCGCAGGCTTACCGGATGGATGCTGTCCTGCTGCTGTACGCCGTTATGTTCAGCCTGGGCCTGGGATTTGTCTTCCTCGCGGGAAAATCGGTGCGTTATGGCTCCCTGCCGGCATTCGCAGCCCTGTGCGCTGTTCTTGCGGTCAGCATCGGCTCCATGCTAGGTGGCTGGCTCGAATGGCTGCCATTCCGGCTGCCGCTCGGAATCAGCCTGGCGAATGAAAGTCTGGCAGTGGAGTATGCCACTTACTCACTCGGTGGAATTATCCTTCTGCTGATTCTCTCGGCAGCTCTGCTGCTTGTTAACAATTGGCTGCTTAAGGAAAAAGCGCAAGTCACGAACTGAATGGCCGGGCCGCCGGTTGACCATCATCCGGCGGTCCGGGCAAGCAGTCATCATCATAAACGATGAACCACACAACATCCACATCAGTCCCGCACTCCATGCTGCCGGCTTCCCCTAGAAGCGCAGCATACCCGTACGAAACGACCACACCTTTGATTGATCATACACATTTCTACAGGCAATACGAACCATTTGCACGCATAGATGCTTCTGGAGCTTCACGGTTCTGCGGAACCGTTTATTTTGGAGAGGAGAATGATCGAGAGATGGAGCTGGCAATCAATCAGGTGAGCAAGCAGTACAAGGGCAACTTCTGGGCATTGAAGGACTTCAATCTGCAGCTGAGGCCAGGTGTACTTGGACTGCTGGGGGAGAACGGGGCGGGCAAATCGACACTGATGCGGATTATATCCACAATTACGGACCCCACGAGCGGGACGGTACAGTGGAACGGGGAGGATATCTCCAAGAAGCCTAACGAGCTCCGCAGGGTTCTCGGTTATTTGCCGCAGGATTTCGGTGTCTACCCCAACCTGAACGCGGTAGAGTTCCTGGAATATATCGCGGCAATTAAAGGAATCAGCAAGCGGACGGCCAAGAAGCGGATTGATGAGCTTCTGCAGCTCGTCAACCTGACCCATGCCCGCAAACGGGCAATCGGGGGCTTCTCCGGCGGGATGAGGCAGCGCGTCGGCATCGCCCAGGCACTGCTCAATGACCCGCAGATCCTGATCGTTGATGAACCGACGGTTGGCCTGGACCCGATCGAACGTGTCCGCTTCCGGAACCTGCTGTCCGATCTCTCAGGTGAGCGGATCATCATTTTCTCCACGCATATCGTCTCTGATGTGGAAGCGACAGCCGGCAGCATTGCGATCATATCGAAGGGCAAGCTGATGCATCACTCGGACCCGGACGCCCTGCTTCAGACGGTGGAGGGCAAGGTGTGGGAGGTTATTGTCTCGGACCAGGATGTTCAGGCGATGCGCAAGCAGTGGATCATCAGCGGCACCATTCGCAGCAGTAAAGGGCTGCAGGTCAGAATCGTGTCGGATATGAAGCCCGCTCCAGATGCGAGGCTGACTACACCGGCAATGGAGGACGCATACCTGTACTGTATTTCCGACAGCCGGGGAGGAAGCCGGAATGACTAGCTTTCGCTCCCTCTACCACATCGTCCGGGCGGATTTTTATGAACGGGCACGCAGCTACGGGTTTCTGGTAACCATTGTTCTGACCATTCTGGCGGCTTACTTCTTCGTGCCGTTCACAGATGCCAAGTACGGCGTGGTCATGATCAACGAGCATCGCGGAGTTTACAATTCAGCCTGGATCGGCGCCACGGTCGTCATGTCAACGGTGACGATTCTCAGCCTGATTGGCTTCGCGCTGGTGAAGAACGCCATTGACCGCGACCGGATGACGCGGGTGGGCCAGATCATCGCCACAACGCCGATCAGCAAGTTCGGCTATCTGTTCGGCAAGTTTGTGAGCAATTTTATCGTGCTGGCTATTATCGTGCTTATCGCATTCCTGGTATCGATCGCCATGCAGCTGATCCGCAACGAGGATACGACGATTCAGCTGTTGGATCTGCTGCTGCCGTTCGTCCTGGTTGCTCTTCCGGTCATGGCGCTGGTGGCAGCACTGGCCGTGCTGTTCGAATCCACCCGTTTCCTCAGCGGCGGCGCCGGCATTATCGTCTACTTCTTCCTCTGGTCTCAGGTTTTCCTGAACTATGGAGTAACCGTACAGCTGGGCAATCTGGCCCTCAGCAGTCCCATGGGGCTGGAGGTATTCTATGACAGCATGATCGATACCTTCCGTGAGCAGAAGAATGTAACAGGCCCGGTGGAACGGGCTGACGGCATCATTGAGCTGGACCGTCCGCTGGAAACCTTCGTCTGGGGCGGCGTGGACTGGACATCGGAGATTGTAGCCGGCCGTCTGGCCTGGGTGGTAATCGCGCTGGCAGTCGTGCTGCTGGCGGCACTGGTATTCAGAGGCTTCGACAAGGTGATGACCAGGGAATCGTTCGACCTCTTCAGCATCTTCAGAAGGAAGAAGAAGGGCGGCAAGGACGAGGGCTGGGAATCCAGCGGCGGCTTGTCAGCTAAAGCCTTATCCGGGATATCGCTGCAGTTCAGCTTCCTCAATTTGCTCCGGTATGAGCTCTGGCTTATGCTGAAAGGACAGAAGTGGTGGTGGTATCTGGTCGCGATTGTGTTCATTGCAGGCGATCTGCTGCTGCCGCTGGATATGGTCAGGAGCATGCTCGGCCCGCTCACCTGGGTATGGCCGATTCTGATCTGGTCCTCCATGGGTGTCAGGGAGCTTCGCTTCAATACACGTGATATCGTATTTTCCAGCATGCACCCGCTTGAGCGCCAAATTCCGGCGACCTGGTGTGCGGGCTTCATCATTGCGCTGCTTACGGGAATCGGATTTGGTTTGAAGCTGCTGCTTGAAGGCGATCTGGGCGGATTGTTCGCCTGGTTCGTAGGGGCCATGTTCATCCCTTCACTTGCACTGGCTTTAGGTATATGGACGCGGACGAATAAAACCTTTGAAGTGGTGCTATTGGTCATCATGTTCGTAGGTGTAATGAACCAGCTGCAAGTATTCGACTTTATGGGCAGTATGGCTTCATCACCGGAAAAAGGCATGCCGTTTATCTATTTAATTATTACGGTAGTGCTGCTGGCGGCAGCAATAATTGGCAGACGCAATCAACTGCAGCGCTAACGGCATCAAGCGTTACACCATTTGAATGGGAAAAAAATTCGATCATCCAAACCATACAGATGTCGGTTTGTGAAAAAGGCGGAAGCCGGTATCGGACATGAGTCATGTCCGATATCGGCTTTTTCTGTTATTTTGTCATTTTTAGAAGTTCAGGAAGAAGTCTGGAAAATAAGGCTGAGAGACTATCCCTTTCATATGAGATATCCGATATATTTTTACAAGTATGATGATTACTGAATGTGAGAAATTAATGAAAAAACAACATGGGATTTATTTTATATTAATATTTTTCTTTATTAATTATTAATACAATTAGACAATTGTTTTAACAAAACTGTGAAAAGATTATTATACAACCTCATAACAACCCCATAAAACAACCTCAGAGTAAACGCAGCATGAATCTGTCCGATCCCATCCGAACATAGATCCGATGCTGTTTTTTTGTGCGTCGGCTCTCACATAACTGTTTCTTTTTAGAGGAGGAACCAGCGGTGAAAGCGGCAGTCGAGAATCAATTGTTTGAGCTTACGCATGCCCAGAAGCGAATCTGGTATATGGAGCAAATCTACAGTGGACATGCCTTCCACAATCTATCCTTCCTGGTTCGGTTCCAAGGATTAGTTCAGGAGCAGGCCCTTGAGCAGGCCATCAATCACTTTGTCCGCCAGCATGCCGCAATCCGGTACAGAATGGTGGAAAATCAAGGTGATGTGCGGCAGTACGAAGAACCGTACCACCCGTTCCCGGTTGACCGGTTGGATTTGTACGGCGCTTCAAACCCTGCCGCTGAGTTTGTACAGTGGGCCGGGCAGGAGGCATCACGCCCGTTCGCCTTGAACGAAGAGCCGCTGTTCCGTTTCGTTATCGCCCGTCTAAGTGACGAGGAGAGCGGGATGTATGTCAAAATCCATCATATTGTGGGAGACGGCTTCTCCTTTCAGCTCATAGTCGATCAGCTGTACGGCATTTATGAGCAGTATGCGGCGGCAGGCAGCGCGGACGAGCTGGAGCTTCCCGATTATCTTGGCTACATCGGCCAGGAGCAGGCTTATCTGGAGTCGGGCCGGTTCCTGAAGGACAGGACATTCTGGCTGGAGCAGTTCGCAGCGCTTCCGGAGTGGACGGCAGCCAGCTCGAACCGTCTTGAGGGCCGCAGGCGGACCTTCTTTCTGGGCCAGGAACAGACCGGCCGCGTGAAGGAATGGATCAAGCAGCATAACAGCTCGGTTAATACCTTGTTTACTTCCCTCTTCATGATTTATATGCATAAGTTTTATGAACAGCAGGACCTCGTGATCGGCACCCCAGTATCCAACCACACGATGAAATTCAAGCAAGTATTTGGCATGATGACCAGCACGATGCCGCTCCGGCTTCAGATTGATGATGAAGCCATGGCATCAGCCGCCTTTATCCAGAAGGTGGACCGTCAGCTTCAGAAATGCTACAAGCACCAAAAGTACCCCTATGATCTGCTAGTCAATGAATTGGAACTCAAGAAACATGACATTGAACAGCTTCTGCCCTTCTCAGTCAACTACTACCACTTTCAGCTCAATCAGGATATTGCGGGTATTCCTACACTCCCGCAGGAGATATACTCGGGCTCCCAAATTTACTCGCTGCAGCTGGTCATTTCGGAATGGCACCCGGAGCGCGGTATGCAGCTGGACTACGATTACAAGACCGCCGACTACTCGGAAGAGGAAATCGGGCTGCTGCACGAGAGCATCCTTACGCTGCTGGAGCAGATTCTGTCGGCGCCGGAAACCCCGTTGTTGGAGCTGAAGCTATTGAGCAAGCCCCGCGAAGAGGAGCTTGTCTACAGCTGGAACAGCCGGACGGCTGCCTACCCGCAGGGCCGGACGGTGATCCAGCTCTTCGAGGAGCAGGCGCTCCGTACGCCGGTACGCACGGCAGTGGCCGAAGCCGGCGGGGTGGCCTGGACCTATGATGAGCTCAATAAGCGCGCGAACAGAATGGCGGCTTATCTACGGAAGGTGGGCATCGGCCGCGGAAAAATAGCAGCAATCATGGCCGGCCATTCCGCCAACACCGTAACAGCCATTCTTGCTGTTCATAAGGCGGGCGGAGCCTATGTTCCGGTTGATCCGGCCTACCCTGCCGACCGGGTGCAGTATATGCTGGGCACCTCGGAGGCGGCTGTACTGCTTACCGATATGAACCTCAGCGGGAAAATATCCTACAGCGGCCCGGTTATCCGGCTTGATGACGACAGCCGGTTCGCAGCGGAGGATGACGCGAACCCGGTACACGTAAACGAGCCGCAGGATTTGGCTTATGTCATCTTCACCTCTGGCTCTACCGGAAGACCGAAGGGCGTTATGATCGAGCATCAGGGGCTGACCAATTATATCTGGTGGGCCAGGAAGGTATATACCGACCCGAATGGCATTGAGATATTCCCGCTCTATTCATCCCTTGCCTTCGACCTGACGGTCACATCTATCTTCACACCGCTCGTGGCGGGACATCAGATTATCGTTTATCCGGAGGATGAGCATGATTTTGCTCTCTACCGCATTCTGCGTGATAACCGGGCCACCATCATCAAGCTTACGCCATCGCATCTCGGCCTGTTCAGGGACATGCAGCTTGAGGGCTGCTCAGTCAAGAAGTTAATTGTCGGAGGGGAAGATCTCAAGATCGCATTATGTCGGCAGATTCACCATCAGCTTAAGGGGGATATTCGCATTTTCAATGAATATGGGCCTACAGAAACGGTGGTAGGCTGCATGATTTATGAGTTCGACGCGGAACGGGATCAAGGCGCATCAGTGCCAATCGGGGTCCCGGCTGACAATGTGCAGATCTATGTGCTGGACAGCCGGCTGCAGCCGGTCAGTGTGGGAGCGTCGGGTGAAATGTACATCTCCGGTGACGGAGTGGCACGGGGCTATATGAACCGGCCGGAGCTTATGGAGGAGAGGTTCCTGCCCAATCCTTTTGTTCCGGGACAGCGCATGTACCGGACCGGTGACCTAGCCAGATTTGGAGCAGATGGCAATCTCCATTATCTGGGACGAACGGACCATCAGGTCAAGATCAGGGGCTACCGGATTGAGCTGGCCGAGATTGAAAAGCAGCTGCTGCTTCACCCGGATGTGAAGGAAGCGGTTGTGATTGATCTCGAGGATGAGAGCGGCAGCAAGGCGCTGTGCGGCTATATTGTTCCCAGAGTTGAGAACGGACTGGCAGCTGCAAGCCCGGAAGCAGCCTCTGTCATGGACAGCGGCCTACGCGGCTGCTTGTCGGCTGAACTGCCGCAGTACATGATTCCGCAGCACTTCGTCTACCTGACGGAAATTCCGCTTACCGTCAATGGCAAGGTGGACCGCGCCCGTCTGCCGCAGCCTGCCCCTGCCGCCAGCGGCGCAGAAATGGTGGATGCCTGCTCACCGCAGGAGGAAGCCCTTCTGACGGTTGTACGCGATGTGCTGGGAAGCCATGAGCTTGGGCTTGGCCATAACTTCTATCATGCGGGCGGCGACTCGATCAAGGCCATACAAATTTCCTCCAAGCTTGCGGAGCGGGGTTACAGGCTGAAGGTGAAGGACATGCTGACCTCCCCGCTGCTGACCGACATGGCACGCCGGATAGAGACGATTCAATCCCTGCAGCCAGCGGGGCAGCAGCAGCCGTGCAGCGGCGCTGTGGAACCGGTACCAATCACGTCCTGGTTCTTCGCGCAGGCCTTCGGCGAACCGCATTATTACCATCAATCCTTCCTGCTGCGCTTGAAGCATCAGGTGACAGGCGGCGAGCTGCGTACGTGGCTAAATGCGCTTATCGACCGCCATGACAGCCTGCGTATGAATGTCAACCTGCAGCGGAATGAGCTGTTTTACAATGACCGGCACAGGAGTCCGCACCCTGAGAAGCTGCTCACCGAAGTGGATTTAAGCGGCTTGCCTTACGAAGAACAGTCAGCGGCTATCGAGGACATCAGCCGTCAGGTGAAAGCCTCGCTTGATCTCCAGCATGACCTGCTGTTCCGCGGCTGTTTGTTCGGACTTGGAGAAGGGGAGCAGAGACTGCTGCTTACCGCCCATCATCTGGTCATTGACGGCGTATCCTGGCGGATCCTGCTCGAGGATCTGCAGCGCATCATGGGCGGAGCTGCTTCCGGGCAGGCGGCCGGGCTTAAACCGAAGACAACCTCTTACCAGGAGTGGGCACAGGCCCTTAACCGGCTGTCCGCGGCAGAGCCTCATAAGGAGGAAGAGATATGGACGCAGGAGCAGTGGTCCGGGCAGCTGCATCCGCCCGTTCGCATTCCCGTCGACAGGGCAGACGGCGGAACCCTGCTGGGGGAATGTGATACGGTGCGTATCTCACTCGGCGAAGAGGAGACTGTGAAGCTGACGACGGATGCGAACAAGCCGTACCAGACCCGTACATTAGAGCTGCTAATATGTGCTCTTACCCGTTCGCTCACCCGCTGGACTGGCGGGGAGGAAGCCGTTGTCATGCTGGAGGGCCATGGCCGGGAGGATGTGCTGGACGGCATCGACTTGTCGGAAACGGTCGGCTGGTTTACGACCATGTACCCGGTTCGTCTCCGCCGGGAAGGCGGGGACCTCAGCTCGCAGATCAAGTCCTGCAAGGAGCAGCTTCGCCGCATTCCGCACAACGGCTTCTACTACGGCATCCGTCATTACATGCCGCCGCACCCTGCATTGGTAATGGAGGAGCGGCAGCTTGTCCGGTTTAACTATCTCGGCGAGCTGGACCGGGCATTCGACACCCCGTATTTTGAACTGTCGGGTGAGAGTCACGGTCCCGACACGGGAGAAGGCAATCCGCTAACCTGCCTGGTAGACATCAATGCTTACATAACCGGCGGAAGACTGCAGCTGGACATCGGCTACAGCACCGGGCAGTTCAGACCGGAGACCATCCGTTATTTTGCAGAGCATCTGGAGCAGGGCATAAGGGATATCATCCAGCACTGCGTACTTACGGAGCAGGTGGATTTTACGCCATCCGATTTCGGGACGGTCAACATCTCGCAGGAAGACCTGGACTTGTTGTTTGAGTAAGGAATCGTTCACAAGAGGAGTGTTAGTGTGAAATACCTGAGGTTAACCGGGAGTATGCTGCTTGCCGTCATCCTGCTGGCTCCGGTCCTGATGATGGCGGGAGCCGGCAGCTCTGTATCTGCCGAATCGGCGGCAGCCGCTGTGCTGCCAGCGGAGGTGACGGCAGATATTGAGCATGAGATCAAGCGGTTTATGGACCAGGGCCAGATTCCCGGCATGTCGGTTGTTATTGTCCGCGGAGAGGATGTCGTGTACAGCAAGGGGTTTGGCTATGCAGACAAGGAGGCTGAGCGTCCTGTCACGGACAGCACATTCTTCGAGCTTGGGTCCACGAGCAAGGCTTATACGGCTCTTGGCGTGCTGAAGCTGTCTGATGCCGGATTAATCAAGCTGGACGAACCCGTCCAGACCTATCTGCCATGGCTTGAGCTGACCTACAAGGGTGAGAAGCAGGCGGTAACCCTGCGGCAGTTTCTGCATCATACCAGCGGTATTCCTTTCCGGACCATTGACGATATACCGGCTTTAAGCGGTGATGATGCGCTGGAGAAGACGGTCCGGACGCTAACGGACACTGAGCTGGAGCATGAGCCGGGCAGCCGGCACCTGTACGCGACCATTAACTATGACGTGCTTGCCCTGGTGATCGAGAAGGTCACAGGCCAGAGCTTCGAGCAGTATATGTACAGCGAAATTCTGCAGCCGCTGGGCTTGAATAATACGTACCTGTCCCGGCAGGACGTGCCGGAGGGCGGCATGGCCACGGGCTATAAGCTGCAGTTCTTTGGTGAATCAGCGTATGATGCACCGGTCTACCGCGGTAATACAGCCGCCGGCTACTTCATCTCGAATGCTGGTGATATGGCTGAGTGGCTGAAGATTCAGCTGGGAACGGCCGGGCTCACGAAGCAGCAGCAGAAGCTCGTTAACCGCTCTCATGTGCCGAACCGCAGCATTCAGCCGAATGCCGATGGCTCATCGTATGCTATGGGCTGGTCCGTCTACCAGGATGGCGGCGGAGAACTCTCCCATGACGGCAGCAACCCGAATTTCTCCTCGTATGTCGGCATCCGTCCGGAGGAGAAGGTTGGCGTAGCCGTGATGGCCAACATCAATTCAACCTATGCCATTGCCGCGGGCCAGAGCGTTCTGAACGTGATGATCGGCAAGGCGCCGGTTGAGCGGGCCAGCGATATGTTCAAGGATCTGGACCGGACCTCGGCCGCCGTTATATTGATTGCGCTGCCCCTGGCACTGCTTACAGCCGGATTCTTCATCCGGTCGATCGCAGAGGTGTTGTCCGGGAAGCGCAGGTGGAAGAATAGAGGCTGGACCGGAGTGGCTGCGATAGCTGCCTCTCTGCTGCTGCTTGGCCTGTTCGGCTACTGCCTGTATCTGGTGCCGGATGTATTGTTCTCGGAGCTGTCCTGGAACTTCGTCCGGGTATGGGCGCCGGACAGCCTGTACTATGCCATTCTGGCCATAGGTGCTTCGGCCGTGCTGTTCTTCGTGTATTCGCTGTTTACGTACTTCATGGCGAAGCCGAACGACAAGGCGATTTTTAATCTGGCGATTCTGAGCATATTCAGCGGACTTGGCAATGCCTTCATTATCTTCACCATCAACGTTGCCCTCGGCAGCAATGAGCGGGAATTCCAGAGCAACCTGTTTATTTTCTTCACACTCGGCATTTTGGTCTACATAATCGGACAGCGTATTATCCGGACGAACCTCGTCTCGATTACCAATGACATTGTCTACAACAAGCGGATGGAGCTGATCGGACGAATTCTGAAATCCCCGTTTTACAAGTTTGAGGAGATTGAGGGGGGCAAGATTCATGCCGGTCTGAACAACGATACGGAGACGATCAGTGATTTTGCCAACACCTTTATTACCGGCGTGACGAGCCTGATCACCTTGATCTGCTGCTTCGTCTACCTGGGCATCATCAACTGGATGGGGCTACTTGCAGCGCTGGGCATTATTGCCCTCTGCGTCGGTCTGTACATTGTGGTCGGCATGTCGGCCAACAAGCTGTGGGGGGAAACAAGGGACATTCAGAATGTCTTCTTCCGCTACATTAACGATCTGGTGCAGGGCTTCAAGGAGCTGAGCATGGACCGCAAGAGGCGGCGGGAATTCCATGCGGATATTCAGGACAGCTGTGAAACGTACAGGGATAAACGCAAGCAGGCCGAGTTCAAAATCGCAGGCGCGTTCGTCATCGGCGAGTTGCTGTTCACCCTGGTTGTCGGCAGCATCGCCTTCCTATTCCCGCTGATGTTCCGGTCCATCGAGATGGATGCCGTGCGCAGCTATGTGTTCATTTTCCTCTATATGATGGGGCCGATTCACTCGATACTGAATGCGGTGCCGAATGTGATCCAGATGCGGATCAGCTGGAACCGGATTAATGATCTGATCAAGGAAGTATCGGCGGTTGAGACGATCGAGGCTGAAGCAGGAAGGGACGCGCATACGGGTCCTGTTCATATTGAGCTCCGCAACCTGTGCTACAGCTACGGCGGGGAGAATGGGGAGAGCTTCTCGGTTGGCCCGATTAACTATGAATTCCGGTCGAATGAGGTTGTGTTCATTACAGGCGGCAACGGCAGCGGCAAGTCAACGGTTGCTAAGCTGATTACCGGCTTGTACGTGCCAACCTCCGGGGAAATCCTGCTGAACGGCAGCAGGGTAACGGCCTCAGAGCTCGGCAGCTGCTATTCGACCATATTCAGTGACTTCTACCTGTTTGAGAAGCTCTATGGCGTGGATGTCCAGGCCAAGCAGCATGATATTGAGCGGTACCTCAAGCTGCTGAAGATTGACGGGAAGGTCGCGGTTCAGGACGGCAAATTCAGCACGATCAAGCTGTCTACCGGACAGCGGAAGCGGCTGGCGCTGCTGCTCAGCTATCTGGAGGACAAGCCGGTGTGCCTGTTTGACGAATGGGCGGCGGACCAGGACCCGGAATTCCGGCAGTTCTTCTATGAATCCTTGCTGCCCGAGCTGAAGCAGCGCGGGAAGTGCATTATTGCTATCACCCACGATGACCGGTATTTTGAACTCGCCGACAAGATGATGAAGATGGAGTTCGGCATGGTCATGCAGCTGGAGGCAGCCGCCGTATAGAGGGGTCTGGCTGAATATATCATTAAGGTTTATCTATTGGGGGGTCCCGGAACATGGCAGTCATGAAGCTGGAGAAGACGAATGTAGAGGATATGTTGCCGCTGACGCCGATTCAGCAGGGAATGCTGTTTCATTATCTCAGCGAGCCATGGAGCGGGCATTACATCGAGCAGCTCAGCCTGCGCCTTGAGGGGGACATTGATGTCCCGCGGCTGAAGGAAGCCTGGCAGACTGTCTGCGCGAACAATGAGATGCTGCGTACGGTATTCCGCTGGGAGGGACTCGATAACCCAGTTCAGATCATATTGAAGAGCAAGGAGCTGCAGGTGACCGTGCATGACTGCACGATGCACAGCGGCGAACAGCAGGAGCAGGCTGTGCGGGAGGTTAAGGAGGCCGATCTGGCGCAGAAATTCGACCTGCGGCATGAGGTCATCCGGATCAACGTCTGTCTGACAGGACGAGAGAGCTGTGAGCTGGTTATCTCGAACCATCACATCATCTACGACGGGTGGAGTACAGGCATTCTGCTCCGTGAGTTCCTCGACTGCTACGACCGGCTGACGGCGGGACTGGCGCCTGAGCGTCCGGCGAACAAGAGCAGCTTCAGGCAGTACGTTCAGTGGCTCGGCAGGCAGGACAAGGAGGCGGGACTGCGATACTGGCGCACGGTGACAGCGGACCATGACAGTCTTTCTCTGCTTCCGCAGGACCCGGGCATGAAGAGTGCGGCGGGAGAGAATGAAGACAGCTATGCTGCGGCTTATGTCTTTGACTGCGCGGGCGATCTGGCTGAGCCGGTGAAGCAGTGGGCTGCCCGCCATGAGGTAACAGCGGCGGCGGTGTTCTATACCGTGTGGGGCCTGCTGCTCAGCAGGTACAACCGCCAGCATGAGGTGCTGTTCGGCACCACCGTATCGGGCCGGTCAGGCGAGATTCCCGGCATGGAACAATCGGTTGGACTATACATTAACACACTGCCGCTGCGTGTAAGCTGCGAAGCCGGCGATACGCTGCTGGATGTGGTGAAGCGGGTGCATAACCGGCTGATCGAGCGGCAGGAGTATGAATATGTGGCGCTCCAGGATATGATGGCAGACCGCGCGGAGCAGGGCGGCGAGCTGTTTCAGTCCCTGGTCGTGATGGAAAATTATCCGCTGGACCGCGTGCTGAACGCAGCGGAACGAGCCGTGCGAATCGCTTCCTACCAGATGCATGAGCGGACGCATTATGACTTCACGGTGCAGATTACCGCCTTTGGCGGCGAGGCGCCGGAAGTGCAGTTTACCTATAACGAAGCGCTGTTCAGCAGCCGGACGGCGGTGCGGATTGCCGGTCACTTTCGTCATGTGCTCAGACAGCTGACAGCAGATCCTCAGCTTGAGGCCTCTCTCCTTGAGCTGGTACCGGAAGAAGAGAAGCTGAAGCTCCTGCAGGAGTTCAGCTATGGAGGCCGGATGGACTGGACAGAGGATGAGTCCAAGTCAGCTGCGCCTTGTCTCCACGCCGGTCTGGAGCTGCAGGCTGCCCGCCTGGGGGAGAGAACTGCGCTGGTATATGGCGACGGCAGCCTCACTTACGGCGAGGTGAACCGGCGGGCGAATCAGCTCGCGAGGAAGCTGCAGGGGATGGGCATAACACGCGGCACTGTCGCTGCTGTTCGAATGCACCGCAGTCCTGAGATGATCATCGGCCTGCTGGCAATTCTCAAGGCGGGCGCGGCTTACCTGCCTGTGCTGCCGGAATTCCCGGCTGAACGCGCCGCTTATATGCTCGAAGACAGCGGAGCATCGCTCGTGCTGACACATATGGCAGCAGCGGCAGCAGACAATTCAGCTTGCGCGCCGGAAGGCATCAGGACGCTTAACCTGGATGACCCGGCGCTTTACGAAGGGGATTCCTCCGACCTTGACACGCCGGTCAGCGGGGAAGACCTGGCTTATATCATCTACACATCCGGCTCTACAGGCCTCCCCAAGGGTGTGGCCGTGGAGCACCGCAGCGCATTCAACACACTGCAGGCGATGCAGCGGATTTGTCCGCTCGGGGAAGAGGACACTTACCTGCTGAAGACGACCTTTACCTTTGATGTCTCGGTCTGTGAGCTGTTCGGCTGGTTCCAGGGAGGCGGCAGGCTGGCCATTCTTGAACCGGAAGGCGAGAAGGAGCCGGCGAGGTGGATGGCGGCAATCCGCAACTTCAGCGTGACGCATGTCAATTTTGTCCCTTCTCTGCTGGCCTTCATGATGCAGGAGCTGCCGGACCAGCAGCTTGAAGATCTGCGCTCGCTGCGCTATGTGCTGGCTGCCGGGGAGGCGCTCAAGCCGTCCCTGGCCGAAGCAGTGCATACCCGTCTTCCGCATGTCAGGCTGTTCAATCTGTACGGCCCGACCGAAGCGGCTATTTATGCGACCTGGCACGAGGTGAAGCAGGACGGACTGCGGTCCTCCAGTGTGCCGATCGGCAGGCCTCTCGATAATATGCATATTTACATTCTTGATCACGAGGGCGGGCTGTGTCCGGAGGGGGTTCTCGGTGAACTGTGCATCGCGGGTGTCGGCGTGGCGAGAGGGTACCTGAACCGTGACGATCTGACGGCGGAGAGGTTTATGATTGATCCGGTCGGACAAGCCGGACGCATGTACCGCACAGGCGATCTGGCCAGATGGCTGCCGGACGGCACGATTGAGTACGGCGGCAGAACAGATTACCAGGTCAAGGTAAGAGGGTACCGGATCGAGCCGGGCGAGATTGAAGCCTGCCTCGCTGCCCATCCTGCCGTTAAGGAAGCGGTCGTTATTCACCGGACTAACAGCCAGGGTGAAGCTTATCTCTGTGCGTTCTTTACAGCTGAGCAGCAGCTAGATACCGCCGAGCTGCGTGCCTATACATCCCGGGAGCTGCCCGCCTATATGATACCGGCGTACCTGGAACAGCTGCCGGAGCTGCCGCTGACGCTAAGCGGCAAGATCGACCGGAAGGCGATGCCTGAGACGGATCATCAGCCTGGGACCTCAGCCGGTTATGAAGCGCCGGTCAACGATGTGCAACGTATTTTGGTGCAGGTATGGGAAGAGGTGCTCGGCACCAAGGGTATCGGCATCAGCCATTCCTTTATCGAGCTGGGCGGCGATTCGATCAAGGCGATGAAGGTTGCGTCCCGCCTGATGAAATACGGCTATCAGGCAGAGATCAAGCATATCCTGCTGCACCCGACAATCCGGGACTTAAGCGCCCATGTAACTGGGATACGGCAGCAGGCCATCCAGAAGGCGGAGGAGGGCATCGTCAGGCTGACCCCGATCCAGGAGCTCTTCTTCCGCGGGGTGCAGACAGACCGTCATCACTTTAACCAATCCTTCATGCTGTGCGCGGAGGAGAGGCTCGATATATCCTGTCTCCGTCGTGCGCTGGATGAGCTTGTCCGGCATCATGACGCGCTGCGGATGGTATTCCGCATTCATGATGGCAAGGTGGAACAGGTGAACAGGCCAGTTGATAGCGGCGGATGCGACTTTGCCGTGATCAGCCTAATCGGAGACCGGGAAGCGGAGGCCCGTATGACGGGACTTGCGGATGAATGCCAGGCAGGCATGGATCTGGAGAAAGGCCCGCTGATGAAGGCCAGACTGTTCCAGACAGATGCGGGCGACCATCTATTGCTCGTCATCCATCATCTCGTCGTTGACGGGGTGTCATGGCGGATCATTATGGAGGACCTGGCGGCTGTCTATACGCAGCTTGTTAAAGGCGAGGCAGCGAATCTGGGTCGGCGTACGGCATCCTTCCGGCAGTGGTCGGACAGCCTGCATGCGTATGCTTCCTCGGAGCGGCTGGCAGGCGAGGCGGACTATTGGCGGACTGTTGAGGGGACGCCTGTCCAGCCGCTTCCTTTTGTCGACCGTAAGGCTGGCGGAACTTCTAATCGCATGGGCGATACCCGAATGCTGACCACAACGCTAACCGAGAAGCTGACAAGCAGCCTGCTGCAAGATGTGCATGCCGCTTATCATACGCAGGTTGAGGACTATCTGCTTGCAGCGCTGGGCTCCGCATTCAAGCGGGTTACCGGACTTGAGCGTCTGCTTCTTCATCTGGAGGGCCACGGGCGGCAGGAGATTATTCAGGAGCAGCCCGTACTTCGGACAGTAGGCTGGTTTACGTCCATGTACCCGGTCATTCTGGAGCTGGCCGGTCTGGACTATGACCGTTATGATGTGACGCTGCCGGACCATATCCGGCAGGTCAAGGAAACCCTGCGGCAGATTCCGCATAAGGGAATCGGCTATGGGGTGCTGAAATACTTATCCCCTCCCGAGCTTCGAGAGAAGGTTTCTTTCCGGCTGCAGCCGGAGGTCAGCTTCAATTATCTGGGGCAGTTTGACGACGACCTGCGGCAGGGCCCGTTCACCTTGTCGCCGGTTTCGCCGGGACGGGAGACAAGCCCTAAGCTTGAGCGCCAGTCGGTTCTGGAGATTTACGGTATGGTGAAGGGCGGCTGTCTGGAGCTGAACTGGGTGTATAACAAGCATCAGGTTCCGGCAGAGGTGATGCAGGAGCTGTCCAGCCGTTATCTGCAGGAGCTGCAGATGATGATCGAGCATGGTCAAGCTGTGAAGCAGGCCCTCCGCACGCCATCGGATTTTCCATACGCCGCACTCAGCATGGCGGAATTGGATGCGCTGACAGACCGTTTCCGCAGCAGGCAGCAGGAGATGGCCAATCTCTACAAGCTGTCCCCGCTGCAGGAGGGGCTGCTCTTCCATGACAGGCTGGACCCGGATTCCAGCGCCTATGTACAGCAGATCGCACTCCGGGTGGCGGGTGCTGCGGACGTCCAGCGTCTGGACCGGGCCCTTCAGGAGCTGTTTGCACGGTACGAGGCGCTTCGCACGCAGATTATCTATGAGCAGATAAGCAGGCCGCATCAGGCTGTGCTGGAACAATTAATTTCGCCGGTCCGGGTAGCGGATTTGCGCAGTCTGACGGAGGAGCTGGAGCAGGAGCAGGCCATCGCGGATTATATGAAGGCTGACCGGATGCAGGGCTTCCAGCTGGACGGAGAGCCGCTGCTCCGGGTAACCGTCTTCCTGCTTCGTGATGACAGCTGGCATCTGCTGTGGACGTACCATCACATTATAATGGACGGCTGGTGTGCCGCCTCGCTGTTTAAGCAGCTGTTTACGCTGTACCGGGACGGGGAAAAGGCTGTTCTTGAACAGGCAGCTCCGTATGGACGCTATATGGAGTGGCTGAATGGTAGGAAGCAGGAGGAAGCGCACCGTTTCTGGAGCGGATATCTTGCAGGCTATGAGGAGCGGGCAGGCTTCCCGCGCAGAACGGCAGGTCCAGCTTCGTATGAGCCGGGCGAGCTGCAGCTGCTGCTGTCCACGGAGCTGACCCGGCGGCTGGAGGAGACGGCAAGGCGCCATCATACGACCTTGTATACCGTATTCCAGGCCGCATGGGCGATCATGCTGCAGCGCTACAGCGGCAGCCGTGATGTGATGTTCGGCTCTGTCGTGTCGGGTCGTTCACCCGAGGTTGAAGGCATCGAGCATATGGCGGGACTGTTCATTAACACCGTTCCGGTGCGGGTCTGCACGGGGGAAGGCGACCGGTTCTGCGATCTGCTGGACCGTATGCGGCGGATGAACGCGGAGGCAAGCGCTTATGAATACTGCCCGCTGGCGGAGATTCAGTCTCTCGCGGATGTGAAGCAGGAGCTGATCAATCACCTGCTAATTTTTGAGAACTACCCGCTTGATATGGAAGCCATTCAGGGAACGGGCGCTGCAGAGCAGCTCGTAATCCAGGATATTCAGGTGGTGGAGCAGACCAGCTATGATCTCGATGTGACGGTCATTCCGGATGAGCATCTGCTGGTAAAATTCAGCTTCAACAGGCAGGTCTACGACCAGCAGCTGGTGGAGCAGCTGGCAGCTCATCTGCAATATATAGCCGAACAGGTTACCGAGAGCCCGGAGATCGCCGTGCATGCGATCGAGCTGATGACGGAGGAGGAGAAGAAGCGGCTGGCCGCAGCGTTCAACGCGACCGATGCCGTCCTTCCGCAGAAGACCGTTCATGAGCTGTTTGAGGCACAGGCGGCACGGCTGCCTGAGGCGGCTGCTGTACTGTTCGGCAAGGAGCGGATCTGCTATGCCGAGCTGAATTCTCGCGCCAACCGCCTGGCCCGGTACCTGCTAGCGCAGGGAGCAGGCAGGGAAGAGCTGGTGGCGATTGTCATGGACCGTTCACCGGATATGCTTACGGCGATTCTGGCCATATGGAAAGCCGGCGGCGCTTATGTGCCGGTTGATCCGGGGTACCCGGCTGCCCGGCAGCAGACGATTATCCGCGAATCGGGCGTCCGCTTCCTGATCGGAGTCTCAGAGTCGGTTGGGGGGCTGGGAGCAGAGATCCTGTCGATGCGCCTGATCCTGCTCGACTTGGAAGAAGCGGAGATTGCCAGGGAACCGGAAGCTAATATCGGACTTCAGATCAAGCCAAACCAGCTGGCGTACGTCATCTACACCTCCGGCTCAACCGGAACGCCGAAGGGCACGATGATCGAGCATGCGGGCATGCTCAATCATATTCTGGCGGAGATTGAGGAGCTGGAGATCACGGAAGGCACGGTGCTGGCGCAGAACGCCAGCCACTGCTTCGACATCTCGGTCTGGCAGTTCATCGCCGCGCTGACCGTTGGCGGGGTGACGGCGATCTATCCGAACGAGCTCGTCCTGGAGCCGGCGCAGTTTATAGAGCGGATTATCAAGGACAAGACCGCCATTCTAGAAGTCGTGCCTTCCTATCTCAGCGTCATGATGGACTTCATGGAAGACACCGGCGTCCGGCTGCCGGACCTGAAGTACCTGATGATCACCGGGGAGACAGTGAAGCCGGCGATGGTGCGGCGGTGGTTCGGGCTGTGCCCGGACATCCGGATGGTGAATGCCTACGGCCCGGCCGAAGCGGCAGATGACATCAGCCAGTATGTGATGGACAAGCCGCCGGAGAGCGAGCCGGTGCCGATTGGCAGACCGATCCGCAATATGCGGATCTACATCGTGGACGACCAGCTGCGGCTGTGTCCGGTCGGAACAATCGGCGAAATCTGCGTCTCGGGCATTGGGGTGGGACGCGGCTACCTGCGCGACCCCGAGCGGACAGCGGCGGTATTCCTGGAAGACCCGTTCAGGGAAGAGGAGGGCGTGCGGATGTACCGGACGGGAGACCTCGGACGGTGGCTGCCGGACGGCAATATCGAATTCTACGGCCGGAAGGATTATCAGGTGAAGATCCGGGGCTTCCGGATCGAGCTGGGCGAGATCGAAGCCCGACTGGTCGAGCATGTAGGGGTGAAGGAAGCGGTCGTGCTGGATGTGGAGGATGGGCAGGGCGTGAAGCAGCTGGCGGCGTATGTGACAGCCGCGGGCGAGGCGGCGCCGGAGACGGCGGAGCTGAAGGCATACCTGGCGCGGCATCTGCCGGAGTATATGGTGCCGGCATCGGTGCAGGTGCTGGCGGAGCTGCCGCTGTCGCCAAACGGCAAGATCGACCGCAAGGCGCTGCCGAAGCCGGAGCTGGCCTTGGGCGGCGGCATGGCGGGAGGCCCGCCGCGCACGGAGACGGAGCGGAAGCTGGCGGCGATTTGGCAGGAAGTGCTCGGCGTAGTGGAAGCAGGCCGGGAGCAGTCGTTCTTCGAAGCGGGCGGCCACTCGCTGAAGGCGATGACGCTGGTGTCGCGCATCCACAAGGAGCTGGGCGCAGAGCTGCCGCTGCGGGAGGTGTTCGCCCGTCCGCTGCTGCACATGCAGGCGGCATACATCGACCAGGC
>NZ_QKRB01000061.1 GCF_003233845.1 Paenibacillus sambharensis | reverse complement strand
CATGGAAGACACCGGCGTCCGGCTGCCGGACCTGAAGTACCTGATGATCACCGGGGAGACAGTGAAGCCGGCGATGGTGCGGCGGTGGTTCGGGCTGTGCCCGGACATCCGGATGGTGAATGCCTACGGCCCGGCCGAAGCGGCAGATGACATCAGCCAGTATGTGATGGACAAGCCGCCGGAGAGCGAGCCGGTGCCGATTGGCAGACCGATCCGCAATATGCGGATCTACATCGTGGACGACCAGCTGCGGCTGTGTCCGGTCGGAACAATCGGCGAAATCTGCGTCTCGGGCATTGGGGTGGGACGCGGCTACCTGCGCGACCCCGAGCGGACAGCGGCGGTATTCCTGGAAGACCCGTTCAGGGAAGAGGAGGGCGTGCGGATGTACCGGACGGGAGACCTCGGACGGTGGCTGCCGGACGGCAATATCGAATTCTACGGCCGGAAGGATTATCAGGTGAAGATCCGGGGCTTCCGGATCGAGCTGGGCGAGATCGAAGCCCGACTGGTCGAGCATGTAGGGGTGAAGGAAGCGGTCGTGCTGGATGTGGAGGATGGGCAGGGCGTGAAGCAGCTGGCGGCGTATGTGACAGCCGCGGGCGAGGCGGCGCCGGAGACGGCGGAGCTGAAGGCATACCTGGCGCGGCATCTGCCGGAGTATATGGTGCCGGCATCGGTGCAGGTGCTGGCGGAGCTGCCGCTGTCGCCAAACGGCAAGATCGACCGCAAGGCGCTGCCGAAGCCGGAGCTGGCCTTGGGCGGCGGCATGGCGGGAGGCCCGCCGCGCACGGAGACGGAGCGGAAGCTGGCGGCGATTTGGCAGGAAGTGCTCGGCGTAGTGGAAGCAGGCCGGGAGCAGTCGTTCTTCGAAGCGGGCGGCCACTCGCTGAAGGCGATGACGCTGGTGTCGCGCATCCACAAGGAGCTGGGCGCAGAGCTGCCGCTGCGGGAGGTGTTCGCCCGTCCGCTGCTGCACATGCAGGCGGCATACATCGACCAGGCCGCAGGGCAGGGACAGGGAGGAGCGTACACCCGTATCCCGCAGGCACCGGAGCAGCCATTCTATCCGGCTTCGCCGGTGCAAAAGCGCTTGTTTGCCCTGAGCCAGATGGACGGGGCGGGCATGAGCTATAACATTACGATGACCTACACTCTGACGGGAGCGCTCGATACAGATCGGCTGCAGAACGCTTGGCGGCGGGTGGTGGAGCGGCATGAGGCGCTCCGCACCTCGTTCGCCTACGTGGATGGTGAGCTGATGCAGCGGATCGTTCCGCAGGCGGATGCGGACATTGAGCAGCTGCCCGGGTTAGCAGCGGAATCAGGTGAGGAAGAGAGCTCTGCCGTTATGCGGCAGGCGGCAGCCTTCTTCAAGCCGTTCGACCTGAAGAACGGTCCGCTGATCAGGGCCGGTCTGCTGCCTCTCGCGGCTGACCGCAGCCTGTTCCTGATTGATATTCATCACACAATAGCGGATGGGATGTCGGTTCCGCTCCTGATGCAGGAGCTGTGTGCGCTCTATGAGGGACAATCGCTCCAGCCGGTTCCGCTTCATTATAAAGACTATACCTGCTGGCAGCTGCAGGAGCCGTATCAGCAGGCCCAGCAGGAACATGAAGCCTATTGGCTGAATGAGCTTTCGGGCGAGCTTCCGGTTCTCGATCTGGTGACGGACTATCCGCGGCCAGCGGCACGCAGCTTCGAAGGCGGCCATGTTCGTTTCCGGATGAATGCGGAGCTGACCGCAAGCCTCCGGTCAATGGCAGATGCTTCGGGAACAACCCTGTATACCGTCATGCTCGCTGCCTTCAGCGTGCTGTTATCCAAGTACACGGCCCAGGAGGATATCCTGATCGGCTCGCCGGTCGCCGGCAGAACCCATCCGGATCTGGAGCAGGTCGTGGGAATGTTCGTCAACACCGTGGTGGTGCGCAGCCAGCCGAGACAGGACTTGACCTTTAACGGCCTGCTCGATCAATTGAAGGAGCGCGTGATGCGCGCCTTTGAGCATCAGGATTATCCGTTCGAACAGCTGGTGGACAAGCTTGGGCTGCAGCGGGATGCGAGCAGGAATCCGCTGTTCGATGTCCTGTTCATCCTGCAAAATGTGGACCGCGGCAGCCTGGTAATGGATCAGGTCAGCATCGAACCCTATGATTACCTGCACCGCACAGCCAAGTTTGATCTGACACTGTTTGCTGCTGAAGAGCAGGACGGCATCAGCGCCGGCTTCGAGTACAGCGGCCAGCTGTTCCGGCAGGAGACGGTAGAGCGCATGGCTGCTCACTATCTGCAGCTGCTCGGCAGCCTGGCGGAATGCGGAGGGCAGATACGGCTGTCAGAGCTCAGCCTGCTGTCGCACGAGGAGCGGGCAAGGGTTACGGCTGAATTTGCCGTCAATCCATGCGAATTAACCGGACCGGCGACCATTCACCAGCGGTTCGAGGAGCAGGTTAAGAAGCGGCCGCAGCACCCGGCAGTGCTGTATAACAACGATACGATTACCTATGCGGAGCTGAACGCAAGAGCGAACCTGCTGGCGCGGTCCATCCGGGCCAGTCATCCGGGCGTTCGCGCGGCGCATGAACGCCAGCGCGGTCAGGAGAATGGCCTGCTGGTCGGTATTATGACGAAGCATCCGGTTGACCGGATTGCCGCTGTACTCGCTGTTCTGAAGGCGGGCCTGGCCTATGTGCCGATTGATCCTTCCTATCCGCGCGAGCGGATTGCCCACATGGCAGAGGACAGCGGTATGCAGCTCGTCTTAACGGATCTGGCCGAGGCGCCGCAGCTGCTGCCCGGAAGCGTTAAGGTGCTCTCTCTGGGCCAAAAGCACGGGGCTTCAGCTGAAGAGAACAATCAAGCGGCGAACCAGGATAATCCATGCCTGGATATTCAGCCGAGTGATCTGGCATACATCATCTATACATCTGGCTCGACCGGGCTGCCCAAGGGCGTCGCCATTACGCATCAGGGCGTTGTCAACTATGCGGCCTGGCGGACGCAGGCATACGGCATTGGAGCGGATGACCGGTCGCTGCAGCTGATATCGTTCTCCTTCGACGGGTACGGGGCAAGCCTTTACTCTGCGCTGCTCACAGGCGGCAGCCTGGTCGTTGTGGGGGATGAAGAGAGCAAGGACTACAAGGTAATCAGCGAGCTCGCCTCCCGCCATGGTGTCACTTCGTTCAGCGCGATCCCTTCGATGTATCAGGCGCTGCTGGACTTTGCGGAAGCGGGCGGCGGACTCGGCCAGCTGAAGACCGTCGTGCTTGCGGCGGAACGCCCATCAGAAGAACTGGTGGCCAGAAGCCTGCGCATGCTGCCGAAGACGCTGCTGATTAACGAATATGGACCGACAGAGAACACGATCGCGACGACGGCCCAGATCGGCATTGAACCGGGCCGGACGGCGGTCATCGGCAGACCTGTCGGCAACCATGAAATATATATTATAGACCGGTCTGGACAGCCGGTACCGGTTGGCGTTCCGGGTGAGCTGTGCGCGGCGGGTCCCGGTCTAGCACGCGGCTATTGGAAGAAGCCTGAACTGACGGCTGAGAAATTTACTTCGCATCCGGAAACCGGCCGCCGCATGTACCGGACAGGTGACATGGCGCGGTGGCTGGAAGACGGCACGATTGAGTTTCTGGGCAGGCTCGATGAGCAGGTCAAGATCCGCGGCTTCCGGATCGAGCTGGAGGAGATCGCTTCCCGCCTGCGTCTGCACCCGGATGTCGCGGAAGCGGTTGTGTCTGACCGCAGGGACGAGCATGGGCAGCCTTATCTGTGCGCCTATATTATTCCGGGAGCAGAGACGGCCGGCGATGACGATGGCCACATCGCTGATCACGCCCAGAACAGTACAGCCAGGGCAGACAGCAATAGCGGAGCCTTAACCGCCAGCAGCGGAAGACCGGGCCCGTCTTATACCGTCACAGCCAGGCAGGCAGCAGGGTACCGGACCTTCCTGGCGGAGGCACTGCCGGATTATATGATTCCCGCATACTTTGTCCATCTGGAGCGTCTGCCGCTCAGTCCTAACGGCAAGCTCGACAAGAAGGCGCTGCCTGCGCCGGAGCGAAGCAGCGGGGTTTCCGAAGCCTATGAGGCGCCGCGTACGGAGATGGAGAGCAGGCTCGCCGAAATCTGGCAGCAGGTGCTTGGTGCTGAGCGAGTCGGCATCCATGACCATTTCTTCAATCTCGGCGGCGATTCAATCAAGGCCATCCAGGTTTCATCCCGCCTGCACCAGCAGGGTCTGGTGCTGGAGATGAAGCATCTGTTCCAGCATCCGGTGCTTATGCAGCTGGCGCCGTATATTAAGGAAGATGAGGAAACAATCAGCCAGGATGAAGTGACCGGGGATGTGCCGCTGACGGCCATTCAGCACTGGTTCTTCAGCCAGGGCTTTGAAGAGCAGCATCATTTTAACCAGGCGGTTATGCTGCACCGGAGCAGCGGTTTTGACACGGATGCTCTCAAGCAGGCTTTATCGGCTATGATCGTTCATCATGATGCGCTCCGAATGGTGTTCAGACAGGTGGATGGGTACTGGACCGTACGGAACCTCAGCGCAGAGGAGACTGGTCCGGTCGCGCTGCATATCGTCGAGACAGGCAGCATGCCGGAGGGTGAGCGGCTGGCTTACATTTCCCGGCAGGTGGAAGCAGCGCAGAGAAGCCTGGATATCGAGCAGGGACCGCTGTACCGCTTCACGCTGCTGCGGACCACGGATGGCGACCACCTGCATATTGTGATCCATCATCTGGTGGTGGACGGGGTATCCTGGCGCATTTTGCTGGAGGACCTGGCTGAAGCCTATGACAAGGCTGAGCGCGGGGAAGCGGTACGGCTTCCAGCGAAGACACTGTCAGTACGTGAGTGGGCGCACAAGGTCTGGCAGTACGCAGGCCATAGTGAGCTGCTGAAGGAGATTCCGTTCTGGCAGGCGGTGGAGCAGAATAATCCGGGGCCGCTCCAGGCGGGCCGGACTGCAGGGCAGCGGCGGCCGGATGAGCAGGCCGAGGCAGTCATGGAATGCACAGAGGAGCAGACCGAACAGCTGCTGAAGCAGGTGCACCGGACCTACAATACGGAGATTAATGACGTGCTGCTTACGGCTTTGGCGCTCGCGCTCAGGCAGTGGTCGGGGCGGCAGAAGGCGCTGATTCATCTGGAAGGCCACGGCAGAGAGCGGCTCGATAAGGCGTACAACATTTCCCGGACAATAGGCTGGTTTACAGCCCAATACCCGGTCGTTCTGGAAGCCAGCCGTCCCGGCGACATGGGCTACATGCTGAAGTCGGTCAAGGACAGTCTGCGCCGGATTCCGAACCACGGCATCGGCTACGGCGTGCTGGAATATATAACACCACAGGAGCAGCGGCAGGGGCTGCAGTTCGGACTGCGGCCGGAGATCAGCTTTAACTACCTGGGCCAGTCGGATCAGGCGCTGGACACCGGGGCATTCACGCTGTCGAAGCTCGGCAGCGGCACGAATATCAGCCCGAATGCCCGCAAGCTGTATGCGATGGAATGGACAGGCATGGTGGCAGACGGCAGGCTGCGGATGACAGTCAGCTACAGCCGCAGCGAGTATGAGGATGCTGCGATAGCAGAGCTGACCGGCCTTTACAAGGAGCAGCTGCAGGCGATTATAAGCCACTGCATGGGCAGGACCGGCACGGAGGTCAGCCCTTCGGACCTGGTGTACAACAAGCTGTCGATTGACAAGCTCAGCCAGATCAGCCAGCTGCTCAACAAAAAACTAAAGTAGGTGAAACGAAGTGGATGGCGTACAGATCAAAAATCTTTACCCGCTGACACCGATGCAGGAAGGCATGCTGTTTCATTCCTTGCTGGATCAGGATCATCCCGCCTATCACCAGCAGATGACCTTGACGCTTAAAGGCACAATTAACCTTGACTATATCGAACAATCCATGAACGCGCTGATCGCCAGATATGATGTGCTGCGGACGGTGTTTCTGGTTGAAAATGTTGAGCAGCCGCTGCAGGTTGTGCTGCAGGAGCGGACGCTCACGTTGATTCAGGAGGATATCGCTGCTCTTCCGGAGGAAGAGCAGCGGGCCTTCATCCGCCGCTATGAGGAGGAGGACCGCAGGCAGGGCTTTGACCTGACCAGCGACCTGCTCATGCGGGTGTCCGTGCTGGTCACCGGAGCAGACAGCTGTGCAATGGTCTGGAGCTTTCACCATATCATTATGGACGGCTGGTGCCTTGGCATTATTCTGGACGATTTCTTTCAGGCCTACGAAGCGCTCGCAGGCGGTTTACCAGTATTGGAGAAAGCGGTCTATCCATACAGTGATTATATGGAATGGCTGCTGCAGCAGGATAAGGACGGGGCAAGAGCCTACTGGCAGGAATGCTTAGCAGGCTACGAGCAGCAGGCTGTGGTGCCGGGTATGCGCCAGGATCAGAAGGACCGTGCTTACCGCGGTTCCGAGTATGAATTCCGGTTTCCCGAGGCGCTGACACAGAAGCTGGAACAGCTTGCGAAGGCTCAGGGCGTTACATTAAGCACTGTGCTGCAGGCGCTCTGGGGCGTGCTGCTGCACAAATACAATTACAGCGACGACGTGGTTTACGGCACGGTCGTATCAGGCCGTCCATCCTCGTTAACTGGCGTAGAGCAGATGGTTGGGCTGTTCATTAATACGATTCCGGTCCGTGTGCAGAGCACGCATGGACAAACCTTCACGGAGCTGCTGCAGGCTGTTCAGCAGCAGTCACTCCGGTCAAACGACAACGCCTTCTTCCCGCTTGCCGAGATTCAGGCGGATTCCGTACTGCGCAGCGGGCTTATCCAGCACCTTGTCGTATTCGAGAACTACCCGATCGATGAGGCGCTGGACAGCCGCTATCCGGGACTTGGCTTTGCGATTGAGGACGTCCGCGTCTTCGAGCAGACGAGCTATGATTTTAACCTGATGGTGGTTCCCGGGGCACAGCTCAAGCTGGCTTTTAATTATAACGAAGCTGTGTATGACAGCAGTTTTGTCGCGGCTATCGGCGGTCACCTGCTGAAGCTTGCCGAAGCGGCTGCCGGCGATCCTGCCGTCCCGCTGCATACCATTGAAATCATAACGGAGGCAGAAGCTGAGCAGCTGGCTTCGTTTAACGATACGGCAAGAGAATACCCGCTGCACAAGCCTTACATGGAGCTGTTCGCCGAGGCGGTAGAGCTGCACCGGGAGCGCACGGCGCTGGTCTTCGAGGATGCCTTACTGACCTACGGCGAGCTCGACTGCCGGGTAGACAGGCTCGCGGCACGTCTGCGCGGAAGAGGTGTAAGCCGGGAAAGCATCGTCGGCATCATGGTGGAGCCGTCGCTTGAGATGATCGTCGGCGTGCTGGCGGTACTGAAGGCAGGGGGAGCATTCCTGCCGATTGACCCCGGTTATCCGCAGGAGCGAGTGCAGTATTTTCTCACGGACAGCGGGGCGGAAATTCTGCTTACGCAAACCCGTTTTATAGGCACCATTTCCTTCGCGGGCGAATGCCTTAACCTGGAGGATGAACAGCTGTATAACGTGGATGTCCCGTTCCCGGAGGGCCGTCTGCCGCTCATCGGCAGGCCGGATGACCTGGCTTATGTTATCTATACGTCCGGCTCGACGGGCCAGCCGAAGGGCGTCATGATCGAACACAGCGCACTCGTCAATCTGTGCTTCTGGCATAACAGCGAGTACGGCGTCACACCGGAGGACCGGACGGCCAAATATGCGGGCTTCAGCTTTGACTGTTCGGTGTGGGAAATCTTCCCCTACCTGATTTGCGGAGCCTCTATTCATATGCTGCACAAGGACATCCGGCTCGATATCGGGCGGCTGAACCGCTATTTTGAGACCAACAGCATTACGATTACATACCTGCCGACCCAGTTTGCCGAGCAGTTCATGAAGGTGCAGAACCGCTCGCTCCGGGTGCTTCTGACAGCCGGTGACAAGCTGAAGCAGTACGTGCCGCAGACCTACAAGCTGGTCAATAACTATGGTCCGACGGAAAATGCGGTCATCACAACCTTCTATTATGTAGACCGGCAGCAGGACAATATTCCGATTGGCATTCCGGTCCACAACCACCGTGTCTATGTGCTGGATAAGGGCGGGAAGCAGGTACCGGCAGGCGTACCGGGCGAGCTGTGTGTTTCCGGAAGCGGGCTTGCTAGAGGCTACTGGAACAAGCCGGACCTGACGGACGAGAAGTTTACAGTCAACCCGTATGAACCTGGCGAGCGAATGTACCGGACGGGCGACCTCGCGGTCTGGATGCCGGACGGCAATATCCAGTATCTCGGCCGGATTGACCAGCAGGTGAAGATTCGCGGCCACCGTATTGAGATCGGCGAGATTGAGACCCAGCTGATGCAGCTGGCAGCCGTTAGGGACTGTGTAGTTGTACCGCTGAAGGATGATAACGATCAGGCTTACCTTTGCGCTTATTTTGTCCCGCAGCAGGAAGACATGGCAGATACGAAGCAGCTGCGGAAGCAGCTTGAGGGGCTTCTGCCGGATTACATGGTTCCGGCTGTGTTCATGGAGCTGGAGCGGATTCCGGTTAATGTGAACGGAAAAATCGACCGCAAGGCGCTGCCGAAGCCGGCTGTTCCTATGGTCTCCGGTTATGAAGCGCCATCGGGCGAGCTGGAAAATCACCTTGCCGGGCTGTGGGGCAGGGTGCTAGGACTGCCGCGGGTGGGGCGGCAGGATCACTTCTTCGAGATGGGCGGCCACTCCCTGAAGGCGGTTATGCTGGTGACGGAAATGCAGCAGAGCATCGATGTGCCGGTGCAAATCCGCGACATCTTCGCCTGCCCGACGGTCCGGGAGCTGGCGGAGCTGCTGGAAGAGCGCAGGCGCGGGCATGTTGCGCCTGCCGGTGGTCCGGAAGGCATTCCGGCGGCGGGAGTGCGTCCGTACTACCCGCTCTCCTCAGCCCAGCGCCGGCTCTATGTGCTCAGCCAGATGGAGGGTGTCGGCACGAGCTATCACCTGCCTGGCGCTCTGCTGCTGGAGGGTTCCTTGTCCAGGGAGAAGCTGGAGCAGACGGTGGAACGTATGCTGGACAGGCATGAAGCGCTGCGTACCCGGTTCATTATGGCGGATGGCGAGCCGGTGCAGCAGATTATGCCGCCGTCACCGTTCCGGCTGCCGGTTCATGAACTGCACCCTCCAGCGGAGCATGGAGAGGGGGAGGGGCTGGCCCGTTATATCCAGTCTTACATGGAGACTCAATTTGTCCGGCCGTTCGAGCTGGACCATGCGCCGCTGATGCGGATGGAGCTGCTGAAGCTGGGAGCGGACAGGCATGTCCTGCTGTATGATATGCATCACCTGATTACCGATGGTACAAGCACGGCGCTGTTCGTCCGTGATTTTATAGAGCTGTATAACGAAGAGACGCTGGCCCCGCTTGAGCTGCATTACAAGGATTATGCGGTCTGGCAGCATGAACGGCTTGCGGCGGGGGAAAGCGAAGAAGACGGGAAGTACTGGCTGAACACCTTCGCAGATGGCATTCCGGTGCTGCAGCTGCCAGCCGATTATACCCGGCCAGCGGTGCGCCGGTTTGCTGGCAACCGTACGGTGTTTACCGTAGACCCTGCGGCTGCGGCGCGGCTTGAGCAGCTTGCGGCAGACACCGGTTCCACGCTGTATATGGTGCTGCTTGCCGCTTATCATCTGCTGCTTGCGGGCCACTCCGGCCAGCGGGACATCGTGATCGGCACGCCGGTATCCGGCCGGACGCATGCCGACATGCACCGGATGCTGGGCATGTTCGTGAACACGCTGCCGCTGCGTACGGTCTCCCGGCCGGATCAGACGGTGCGCGAGCTGCTGCTTGGGATCAGGGAGCTGGTCCTGCAGTCGCTAGAGCATCAGGATTACCCGTTCGAGGAGCTGGTTCACCGTCTTGCCCCCGAGCGGGATACCGGGCGAAATCCGCTGTTTGATACGATGTTTGCGCTGCAGAACATGGATGAGGAAGAGATGAAGCTGAGCGGACTGCATGTAACGCCGCTGGCTGTACAGGCCGATATGGCCAAATATGATTTGACCTTGATCGGATCGCAGCACGGCGGCGGTTTGAGCTTTGAGCTGGAGTACAGCACCGACTTGTTCCACCCTGCTACGATCGAGCGCTGGGCCGCGCACTACCAGGAACTGCTGCATCTGATTGCCAGGGAGGCGGATACGGCTCTTGCGGATGTGAGCTGCCTGCCGGAGCAGGAGAAGGAGCTGCTGCTGCATGCATTCAACCGCACGGAGCTGCTGGTGGAGGACAAGCTGCTGCATGAGCTGTTTGAAGAGCAGGCGGCCCGCACGCCGGATCATCCCGCACTGGCTGACAGCAGCCGGAGACTGACCTTCGGCGAGCTGAATGACCGTGCGAACCGGCTGGCCAGGCTGCTGCGCAGCGAGGGAGCCGCACCGGGACAGATTGTCGGGGTATCGACGGACCGTTCCGTCGATGTCGTAACGGCGATGCTCGCGATTCTAAAGGCGGGAGCGGCATACCTGCCGCTGGACCCGAGCTATCCGGCGGAGAGGCTTCGTTATTTTGCAGAGGACAGCGGAGTACGGCTGATTGTGACGAATCACGATGCTGCAGCGGGCCTGCTGCCGGCTGACGGCGGCCGTGTGATTGATATGAGGGACCAGGCTTTGCTTGAGCAGTATGAGGGCGCCAATCTGCCGCGTACCGCACAGTCCGGGGATCTGGCTTACGTCATCTACACCTCAGGCTCTACCGGTCTGCCGAAGGGCGTTATGATTGAGCACCGCAGCATTGCAGCCACACTTCAATGGCGCCAGACCGTATACCGCTTTGATGGCCGTGACACGGCACTAGCCATTTATCCGTACGCCTTCGACGGCTTCATCATCGGCTGCCTGTCGCCTCTGTTTGGCGGAGCGGCGGTCGTCATGCTGGATGAGCGGGAAGCCAGAGACCCGGCAGGCATCAGGGACAAGGTTGTCTCCGAGCAGGCTACGCACCTGATGTGCATACCGTCCTTGTATGCGGGCATTCTTGGCTGCTCTGAACCGGGACAGCTGAAGACTCTGCGTATTGCGGCGCTGGGCGGGGAGCGGCTGACCGCAGCCGTTGTACAGGCCCACTGGCATCACTGCCCCGAAACCGTGCTCGTGAATGAATACGGTCCGACCGAGAACAGCGTCACCTCGACGCATCTTGTTCTGGCGGGCGGGGAGAGCGACATTACTATCGGAGGGCCGAACGGCAATATGCAGGCGTTCATTCTCGATGAACGGCAGCGCCTGCTTCCGATCGGCGTCCCAGGCGAGCTGTGTGTCAGCGGGGCGGGTCTCGCCAGAGGCTACTTGAACAGGCCCGAGCTGACGGCGGAGAAATTTGTAGACCACCCCTACCGGAAGGGTGAGCGGCTGTACCGTACCGGCGACCTTGCCAGGTTCCGTCCGGATGGCCGGATTGAGTACCTTGGGCGGATTGATCATCAGGTGAAAATCCGCGGCTATCGCATTGAGCTCGGGGAAATCGAGGAGGCACTGCTCGCTTGTCCAGGCGTACGGGAAGCCGTCGTGATCGACCGGACAGGTGAAGACGGGGCTGCTTACCTCTGTGCGTATGTCGTGGCACAGCAGGAGTGGAACGGCCCGCTGCAGACCGGTGAGCTGCAGGCTTCTCTATCCGGGAAGCTGCCGCATTATATGATACCGACCCGCTTCATGCAGCTGGACAGCATTCCGCTTGCGCCAAGCGGCAAGGCGGACCGGCAGGCGCTGCCCGAGCCAGCTGCCGAGACTGGCAGCGGCAGGCGGTTTGCAGCTCCGCAGGGAGAAGCAGAGCAGCTTCTTGCCGGCATCTGGCAGGAGGTGCTCGGAATCAGCCGGATCGGACGCGAGGACAGCTTCTTCCAGCTTGGCGGCGATTCGATTAAAGCGATTCAGGTTTCATCCCGTTTATATAAAGCGGGTTATGCCATGGAGATGAAGGAGCTGTTTCAGGAGCCGGTGCTGAAGCGCTTTGCAGCTACACTCTCCAAGGCCTTGAAGAGGGCGGAGCAGGGGCCTGTAACCGGAGAGGTGCCGCTGACGCCAATCCAGCGCTGGTTCTTCGGCCGGCGGTTTACGGATGCGCATCATTTCAACCAGTCGGTCGTGCTTCTCCGCAGGGATCGGTTCGAGCCGGCGAAGCTGTATGCGGTCTTAGACAAGCTGACGCAGCATCATGATGCTCTGCGCGCCGTTTTCCACAGCAGTGGAGCTGGGCAGGAGCCTGTTCAGATCATACGTGGACTGGATGGCGAGACGTTCGACTTCCAGGTAACGGATATGCGGGCTGAGCCGAACCCTGCGTACCAGATGGAGCAGCTTATTGAACGGACGCAGCAGAGCTTTGATCTGCACGATGGGCCGCTCGTCAAGGCGGTTCTGATGCAGGCGCCGGAGGGCGACCATCTGCTGCTTACAGTACACCATCTCGTAGTGGATGGCGTATCCTGGCGGATTATGCTGGAGGATTTCAATCTTCTGTACCGGCAGGCATTGGAGGGAACACCGCTCACGCTGCAGGAGAAAACCTTCTCCTACAAGGACTGGGCCCTTGCTCTTCAGGAGTATGCGGATACCAGCCGGCTGCAGCGGGAAGCGGCTTATTGGGAGGATATAACGGCCGCGGCTGTGGAGCAGGGCCCGGGAGCATTCCCGGCGGACCGCCACGCGGATAAGAATACGTACCAGACCAGCAGGAGCTTAACGGCATCGCTCAGCGAGGCAGATACCAGCAGGCTGCTCCGGCAGGCACCCCAGGCTTACGGAACGGAAGTGAACGAGCTGCTCTTAACCGCATTGGGGCTGGCTGTTCGTGACTGGAGCGGACTGGGGCAGGCGCTTGTGACGCTGGAGGGACATGGCAGGGAGAAAATCAGAGATGATTTGAACATCTCCCGGACGGTCGGCTGGTTCACCAGCACCTTCCCGGTACGGCTGGATTTGGCGGGAAGCCGGACACTGGCTGACTGCATCCAGAGCATGAAGGAGAGTATGCGTCGAATCCCGAAACGCGGCATTGGCTACGGCATTCTGAAGGAACTCGGCAGGCGCTCAGCAGAACAGGCAGAGGCTGACACGGGAAGCGGGATTCAGCCTGCGATCAGCTTCAATTACCTGGGGCAGTTCGACCAGGATATCGCAAGCGAGCTGTTCGAGCTGTCCAGACTCTCCATGGGCGAGCTGATCAGTCCGTACATGGAGCGGCAGGCCGAACTGGAGTTCAACGGTATGGTGGTGGAAGGTAGACTGACCTTCTCCCTGACCTACAACACGCTCCAATACGAGGATGGCACAGCCGGACGGCTGATCGGACTTTTCCGCCATCACCTGGAGGAGATCATCAACCACTGCGCGCAGCTGACGGAGACGGTGCGCACGCCAAGCGACTACGGCTGTCATAACCTGAGCTTGCAGGAATGGGCGGGGATTCAGTCGCTGGCTGCAGAACGCCGTGCGGGAATTGCCGACCTGTATCCGCTCACCCCGATGCAGGAGGGGATGCTGTTCCATGCTCTGAAGGATGCGGATTCATCCGCCTATGTCGAGCAGATGTCTCTGCAGCTGGAAGGAGAGCTGGACGAGGCGGCTTTACGGAGCAGCCTTGCTGTCCTGTTCGACTGTCATCCTGTGCTCAGGACGATGTTCGTGTATGAAGGCTTGAACAGGCCTTACCAGGTTGTGCTGGACCGGATGGAACCCGTTATCCGTCTGGCGGATTGGTCAGGCAGAGCGGCAGGGGAGCAGGATGAGCTGCTGTCCCGGTTTAAGCAGGAAGATCTGGCCAGAGGGTTTGATCTGACGCGTGACCCTCTTGTCCGGCTGACGGTCATGAAACTCGGCGGGGAACAATGGCGTCTGGTATGGACTCACCACCATATTCTGATGGATGGCTGGTGCCTTGGCCTGCTGTTCGAGGACCTGTTCACCTGCTATGAGGCTGTTCTCGAGGGCAGAACGCCCGAACCGGCCGCCCGTGCGCCTTACCGGGCCTACATCGGCTGGCTGCAGGAGCGTGAGCGTGAGGAGGCCGCAGCGTACTGGCGGGCTTATCTGGCCGGTTATGAAGAGCCGGCGACCCTTCCGAAGTCGGCTGCAGGCCGCAGAGAAGGCTACGAGCAGGGGGGCGTCAGCTTTACGCTTGACCGCGGCCTTACATCGGAGCTGAACCGGCTGGCCAGCTTGCATGAAGTAACGCTGAACACCGTCGTGCAGGCTGTATGGGCGGTGGTGCTCCAGCGGTACAACGATACGGACGAGGTTGTATTCGGCTCGGTTGTATCGGGCCGGCCGCCAGAGGTGGCAGGCATCGAGGAGATGATCGGCCTCTTCATTAACACGATCCCGGTTCGTTTCCGGTTCACGGGGCAGAGCTTCGGCAAGCTGCTGCAGGATGCCAAACAATCTGCGCTTGAGGCCATGCAGCATGATTACCTGTCCCTGGCGGACATTCAGGCTGTCAGCCCGCTGAAGCAGCATCTGTTCGATCACATTCTAGTGTTCGAGAATACGCCTGCCCATCAGGACGGGGATTCGCGGAATGACCGAAGCAGACTGGGCTTTACAGTGGCTGACACCGAAGTGTATGAGCAGACGAGCTACGACTTTGACATAACGGTAGGCCCGGGTGAGGAGCTGTTCTTCAAGTTCAGCTATAACACCCGCGTCTATGATGAAGCGATCATCCGCCAGCTCGCCGGTCACTTCCGGCAGATCGCGGAGCAGGCCGCTGCCAGGCCCGAGCATCCTGCGGAAGATCTCGAGCTGCTGACTGAGGCGGACAAGCATCTGCTGACAGCAGGCTTCAACGCGCGGAAGGCACCGGTCGACATGCAGGAGACAGTACCGCTGCTGTTCGAGCAGCAGGCGGCAGCAGTGCCGGACCGGACAGCGGTTGTATTTGGGGAAGAGAAGCACAGCTATGAAGCGGTTAACCGGCATGCCAATCAGCTGGCGCATGAGCTGAGCAGCAGGGGAGCGGGGCACGAAACACTCGTGGCCGTCCTGATGGAGCGTTCACCGCGTATGATCGAGACTATTCTCGGAATCTGGAAGGCGGGCGGTGCTTATATCCCGGTTGATCCGGATTATCCGGTTTCAAGGAAGCTTGCGATCCTGCAGGAATCCGGTGTGCGGTATATGGTTTCGGCTTCGGATTATCTATCAGACCTGCCAGAGGAGGCCCTTTCCGAAATAGACTGCATTCTGCTGGATCAGGAGGAAGAGGCGATTGTTTCCCGGTCTTCGGATAATCTGGTACCGCTGGCCGCAGGGGACAGCCTGGCCTACGTCATCTATACATCGGGCTCTACAGGCAAGCCGAAGGGAGCCATGATCGAGCATGCGGGCATGCTGAATCACATTGCCGCCGAAATCGAGGAGCTGTCGCTTGGCAGTCATTCTGTCATTGCGCAGAACGCCAATCACTGCTTCGACATCTCGGTCTGGCAGATGTTCGCGGCGCTGACAATCGGCGGTACGACGGCGATTGCTGCCAATGATGTAATTTTGGAGCCGCAGCGGTTCCTGGAGCGGATTGCCGCAGACGAGGTTACGGTGCTTGAGGTGGTCCCTTCCTATCTGGCGCTCTTGATGGATGAAATCCGCGTGAGACAGGGGCACGGTCTGGCCCTGCAGTATTTGATGATTACAGGCGAAACGGTCAAGCCCGCCATGGTGAAGCAGTGGTTTGAGCTGTGCCCGGATATTCGCATGGTGAATGCGTATGGACCTGCTGAAGCAGCCGACGACATCAGCCAATATGTGATGGAGCGGGCGCCCGAGCTTGATCCGGTGCCGATTGGAGGGCCGGTCCGCAACATGAACCTGTACATCGTGGACCGGCAGCTGCGGCTGCTGCCAGTGGGCGCGGTGGGTGAAATCTGCGTATCCGGTATCGGTGTCGGACGGGGGTACCTGAACGATGAGGAGCGGACGAAGGCCGTGTTCATGGAGGACCCTTATGCCGCAGAGAAAGGGCTGCGGATGTACAGAACCGGTGACCTGGGCAGATGGCTGCCGGACGGCACAGTAGCGTTCTATGGACGCAGGGACAACCAGGTGAAGATACGCGGCTACCGCGTGGAGCTTGGCGAGATTGAGGCGAAGCTGGTCGAGCATGCACAGGTTCGCGAGGCGGTGGTGCTGGATGCGGCAGACAGCCAGGGCGGCCGTTACCTGTGTGCCTATATCGTAAGCACCGGGGGAGAGATCAGCGCAGCTGAGCTGCGGAAGCATGCGGCAGAACTGCTGCCTGACTATATGGTGCCTTCCGTGTTCCTGATGCTGGATGAGATGCCGCTGTCACCTAACGGGAAAATCGACCGCAGGGCGCTGCCGCAGCCGGACCGGCTGCAGGCTGACGGATGGAACCAGGCTTCGGCGGAAGCCGGGACTCGCACCGAAATGGAGCAGGGGCTGGCGCAGATCTGGTCGCAGATTCTGGGAGTCGGCGCCGGGCAGATAAGCAGAGCGCATTCCTTCTTCGAGCTCGGCGGCCATTCCTTGAAAGCCATGGCGCTTGTCGCCCAGGTTCGGGGACAGTTAGGGGCGGAGCTGACAATCCGTGATATCTTCGCAAGCCCGGTGCTGATGGAGCAGGCCGCTCTGCTGGAAGGCAGACAATCGAACCGTACCGGCATTATTAAGCCGGCTCAGAAGCGCGGCAGTTATCCGGTCTCCTCCGCCCAGAAGCGTATGTTCATCGCAAGCCAGATGCCGGGAGCCGAGCTCAGCTATAATATCCCGCAGTTTACGCTGATGGAAGGACGGCTGGATGAGGAACGGCTGCGGCAGGCGCTGGAGGAGCTGGTCCACAGACATGAAGCGCTGCGGACATCCTTCACGCTTGCTGGCGGAGAGCCGGTTCAGCGGATTCACGATGATGCCAGGCTTGAGCTTGAGGTGTACCGGCTGGGCGGAGATGTAGAGGAGCCGGCTGTGGACGAGGCTGTACAGTCCATTATCGATGCGTTCGTCCGGCCGTTTGACCTTGGCAAGGCCCCTCTGATGCGGGCAGGCTTCATCCGGCTGTCGGAGGAGCAGACGCTACTGATGCTGGATGTGCATCATATCGTCTCGGACGGTGTCACATCCGGTCTGCTCGCAGCTGAGTTTGCAGCTTTTTACCGCGGCGAGGCTCTGCCGCTGCCAGCGGTTCATTATAAGGATTTTGCCGTGTGGCAGCAGGAACAGATGCAGGATGAGCTGTTCAGCAGGCAGGAGCGGTACTGGCTGGAGCAGCTGGCAGGCGAGCTGCCTGTGCTGCAGCTGCCAACGGATTATGTGCGCCCATCCTACAAGAGCTATGCCGGGGACCGCATGGAGTTTGGAACGGATGAGCGGCTTGCGAGCGCCATCCAGGCAAGGCTTGCAGAGACAGGAACGACCTTGTATATGTACCTGCTGGCTGCCTTCCATGTGCTGCTGTCGAAGTATTCGGGACAGCAGGACATCATCGTCGGCTCGCCGGTAGCAGGCAGGCATTATGCCGGCCTTGAGCAGGTATGCGGCATGTTCGTCAATACGCTGCCGCTTCGCATCCGCAGCAGCGGAGAGTGGACGTTCGGCGAGCTGCTGGAGCAGGCGAAGGAAATGGCGCTGGGCGCATACGAGAATCAGGATTATCCGATGGATGAGCTGGTGCCGATGCTGCAGATGGCGGCGGATCCGGGCAGAAGCCCGCTGTTTGATGCCGTACTGGTGATTCAGAATTTGGATGAGCCGGAAGTGGATCTTGGATCCGTAAAACTGCGTCCTTATCCGGTGGAGAACAAGACCGCGAAGTTTGACGTGACGCTAATGGCCGTGGAGGAAGACGGCAGGCTCAGCTTCAGCATGGAGTACTGCACGGCATTGTTCCGGCAGGAGACCATCCGGCAGATGACGGACGATTATTGCCGCATCCTGCAGACGGTTGCGGTAGACCCGATGATCAGGCTGGATGATATCCGGCTGTCGGAGACCCCTGCGGTTGAGGATCGGGCGATAGATGGAGACATTGTGTTCGAGCTGTAAAGTTGAGGAGGAGCCTTCATGAATGAAACGCAAATTCCATCCCGGACAGCTGTAACGCGGGATCGGATCCGCAAGGAGCTGGCCTATTGGCAGGAGCGGCTGGAAGACGGACCGCTGTTCAGCTCCATCCCGGGGGATCAGCCTCGTTCCCGGGAAGCCGGGCAGGCGATGGAAGGTATGGCGGAGCGGATTCCGCCTGAGGTCGCGGCCAGAATCATCGCCGCGGCCAAACACTCCGAAGCCGGAATGTATATGATCCTTCTGTCCGGTGTAACGTGGCTGCTTGCCTATTATGGCGGGACGGAAGACGTAATGGTGGCGATGCCGGGCTTTCACAGGCGTTCGGATGCCTCTGCAGGGATGGAAGCGGCATGTCTTCCTCTTCGCATAATGGTGGAGGGCCAGCTGACCTACAGGGAATGGCTGATGAAGAACCGCAGTCTGGTCATGGAGGCGGATGAGCACAAAAGCATCCCGTTTGCGGAGCTGTTGACGCTCCTCGGCCATGCCGGGGCGGACAGTCTGCCGGAGTGGACAACGGCTGTCTATATGGACGGCGTTCATCAGCCTGAGCATCTTGCCGCCATCCATTCCGACCTGATATTTGGCTTTTACTACGGCGACGGCGGCATCTCCCTGCGTCTCAGCTACAACACAGAACTGTACAGTGAAGCATACGTGGCACAGCTGGCCGGGCATCTGTTCCGCTTCTACGAAGCGGCGCTTGCCGACCCGGGGGCGGCGATCGGCCAAATCGAAGTGATCGGTGAGGAAGAGAGACAGCGGCTGTTGCACGGCAGCAGCCATCTGACTGCCTCCTATCCCGAGGAGCTGACGCTGCACGGACGGTTTGAATGGGTGGCGGCGAAGCATCCGGACCACCTGGCCGTAACCTGTGAAGGGCGCGCTCTGACATACCGGGAGCTGAACGAACGGGCGAATCGGCTGGCCTGGACGCTGCGTGCGGGGGGACTCGCTCCTGAAGCGCTTGTTGCGGTCATGATGGACCGGTCCGAGGATATGCTAATTGCCATGCTGGGGATTCTGAAAGCAGGCGGCGCTTATGTCCCGGTTGACCCGGACTATCCGGCTGACCGGATTGCTTACACTTTGGACGACAGCGGCGCGGCTTATCTGGTCACAAGCGGCAGCGGGTCTGCGGGAGCGGCGGGTTTTGATTTTACAGGCACAGTCATTGACCTCTCGGACACAGACCGGCTGGATGCCCGCTGCAGCAACCCGCCCTCTGTGAATGCGCCGGATCACTTGTGCTACATCATCTATACATCGGGTACGACGGGAAGACCGAAGGGCGTCATGATCGAGCATCGTAATGTAATCCGCCTGCTATTCAACGACTCCTTCGCCTTTGACTTCGGCAGCGATGATGTGTGGACGCTGTTCCACTCCATCTGCTTCGATTTCTCGGTTTGGGAGATGTACGGCGCGCTGCTGTACGGCGGAAGGGTTGTTGTGGTACCGAAGGAAACGGCCAGAGACCCGAGGCAGTTTACGGAGCTGCTCCGGCAGGAGCAGGTGACCGTGCTGAACCAGACTCCGACGGCGTTTTACTACGTGGTCGAGGAGCTCAGGCGTTCAGGTGCCGAAGCCGCGCATGGTCTCGCGCTCCGCTATGTCATATTCGGCGGGGAAGCGCTGAAGCCGGCTATGCTCGCGCCGTTCCGGCAGCTCTGTCCGGATACGAAGCTCGTGAATATGTACGGGATAACGGAAACGACCGTGCATGTCACTTATAAGGAGCTGACGAGCCGGGATATTGACGTAAATGCCAGCAACATCGGCAAACCGATTCCTACGCTTGCAGCCTATATCATGGACGGCAGCGGCAGACTGGTGCCCGCCGGCGTGGTCGGCGAGCTGTATGTCGGCGGAGCGGGCGTGGGACGGGGCTACCTGAACCGTCAGGAGCTGACAGCGGAGCGCTTCATCGACCATCCCCACAAGCCGGGGGAACGTCTCTACCGGACAGGAGACCTAGCCAAAATCCGCCTGGACGGCGACATGGAATATTACGGGCGAATTGACCATCAGGTGAAGATTAGAGGACACCGCATTGAGCTCGGCGAGGTGGAGTCGGTCTTCATGCGCCACCCTTCTGTGAAGGAAGCAATCGCAATCGCGGCCGATGACGCGGGCGGGCAGACGCATATCTGCGTCTACTACGCTTCCGACGAGCCGCTTGCCAGCTCGGACATGCGGCAATACGCATTCGGCTATCTGCCGGACTATATGGTGCCGTCCTCGGTTATTCAACTTGAAAATATCCCTCTTACCGGCAACGGCAAGGTTGACCGCCGCCGGCTGCCGGACCCATTCAGCCGGGCGGGCGAAGAGGCAAGCTATACAGCGCCAGCCACCAGCATGGAAGCGAGGCTGTGCGGGCTTTACCAGGAGCTGTTCGGCCTGGAGCGGGTTGGCGCGGAGGACAGCTTCTTCGGACTCGGAGGCGACTCGATCCGTGCGCTGCGGCTGATCGGCAGCATTAGCGACACAACAGGCGTGCAGCTGCAGATCAAGGACCTGTATATGCATCCTGTGATTCGGGATTTGGCCGCGCACCTGGAGGCTGCAGGCGGGGAAGGGACGGGCCCTCACCTGCAGGAAGCGGCAGAAGAGCTTGCGCATCTCAAGCAGGAAATCTGCGGCGATGACGCATTATCAGCTCTCCTGCCCGCAGGCTGGGAAGATCTGTTCCCGATGAGCGATATTCAGGCGGGGATGATCTATGACAACCTGAAGAATCCGGAAGAAGCGCATTATCACGACCAGATGCCTTTTCCGCTGGAGGATGAGTCTTATGACGGGACAATGCTTAAGGCTGCCCTTGCGGGAATGGCCCGCAAGCACGGCATCCTCCGTACGGTATTCGACCTGCAGTCCTTCCGGGAGCCGGTGCAGATCGTGCTGTCGGCCTATGAGCCGGAGATGGAGACGGTTGATCTTACCGGGCTTCAGCCGGCTGACCAGCAGAAACGCATCGACGCTTATATGGAGACAGACAGGCAGCGGGGCTTTGAGCTGGGACAGCCGCTCTGGCGGACATGCATATTCCAGCTTGACCGCAGCAGATATATTCTGCTGTTCATCTGCCACCATGCTATCCTGGACGGCTGGAGTGTGGCGGCCTTCGTAACCGAGCTAACGAACGCTTATTATGCCTTGAAGACTGGCGGCGGACCGGCAGCTTCGTTCCAGCCGCTGCAAAGCTCATATAAGACCTTTGTAACCGAGCAGCGTGCCATCCGCAGGGATGCGGACATGAAGGCATACTGGTCGCGGGAGCTGGATGAATACAAGCGACTGGAGCTGCCGGTACGGAATACCGAAGAGCCGGGACAGACGGCATTTTACGAGCATCCATTAAGCGGCGAAATAAGCCGGGAGCTGGCCAAGCTGGCAAACCGCCACCAGACCAGCCTGAAGCATGTCTGCTTTGCCCTGTATACCGCTGTCATGAGCCTGATGAGCAGGGATAACGACCTCCTGACAGGCATGGTGGAGCACAACCGTCCTGCCGCCGAGGATGCGGACCGGCTGCTGGGCTGCTTCCTGAATACGGTGCCTGTCCGGCAGCGGATTGAAGCCGGCGATACATGGCGGGATCTGCTGGTCCGGACGGATGCCAAGCTGAAGGAGCTGAAGCACTACGGCCGCCTGCCGCTCGCGGAAGTGATGAAGACGGCAGGCGCTGCATCCGGTGACGGGCAGCCGCTCTTTGATACCTTTTTCAACTATATCGATTTCCATGTCTATAACGACCTTGACCCCCGGGCAGGCGCGCAGAGCGGGAATGGCATCCAGGTGGAGGGCTTCGTGCGCAACGATATTCTGCTGGACTTCACTGTTGTTCACCACGAAGGGGAGATCAAGCTCAGCTTCATGTACAGCACGCGTGTATTCACACAGCGGGACGTAATGAACCTGGCCGACAGCTACGTGCGCGGCGCGGAACTGGCAGTCCGGGAGGAGGCGGCTCCTTTCCGTAAGGAAATGCTGTTGGCAGAGGAAGAGCTTGAGTGGCTTCGGGAAGCGGCTGCAGGCCCGCAGCCGGAGACGATTAGTGCACGGACGGTTACGGCGATGGTCGAAGAGCAGGCACGGCTTCAGCCGATGCAGACAGCTGCCGTCAGCGGAGGGCAGAAGCTGACCTATTCGGAGCTTAGCGATGCGGCGGACAAGGCGGCACGCGCCTTGACGGCGCGCGGCATTGGCCGTGGCGACCGGGTGGCGCTCGTATTCGAGCCCGGCGTGCGGATGGCGGCAGCCATGCTTGCGGTTCTGAAGTCCGGTGCGGCTTATGTGCCGGTCGACCCTGCTAATCCGGCGGAGCGCACAGCGTTTGTGCTGGAGGACAGCCGCAGCAAGGCGGTGCTGACAGCAGACGGCACGCTTGCGGGCGTACAGCCTGCAGGCTGTGAGGTACTGGATTTCGGCAAGCTGTGCGCAGAAGGCGGCGAGCTGGAGAGTTCAGGGATGGAGAATCCGGAGGCACCGCAGCTGGACGAACCCGCTTATATCATCTATACCTCGGGAACAACGGGCACGCCCAAAGGAGTGGTCATCAAGCACCGGGGCTTGGCCAACTACGTCAGCTGGTTCATCCGCAGCGTGCGGCTGGGCAGCGAAGACAGCACGGCGCTGCTGTCCTCCTACAGCTTCGACCTGGGCTATACGGCCGTATTCCCTGCGCTGTGCGCTGGAAGCGGGCTGCATCTTCCGGTCAAGGATGTGTACAGCGATCCGGGACAGCTGCTGGCTTACCTGGAGGAACAGCGGATTACGATGGTAAAAATGACGCCGTCCCTCTTCGGGACGCTGGTGCAGAGCTACAAGCTGGCGCACAGCCGCCTGGATGCGCTAAGGCTGGTTGTGCTTGGCGGCGAAGCGCTGCACCCGGGTGATGTGGAGCGGTTCCGCCAGCAGTTCCCGAACACGGCATTCATGAATCATTACGGGCCTTCCGAGACCACAATCGGCTGTGCGGCTGGAATGATCCCTTCTGACCAAGAACAATGGGCAGCCTTCAAGCGACAGCCTGTGCTCGGCAGAGCCATCGATCATACACGCATCTATGTGCTGGATAACCAGCTGCAGCCGCTTCGTCCGGGTGTAACCGGCGAGCTGTATGTCGCCGGCGAAGGACTGGCTGAGGGCTATCTGGGCATGCCGGAGCTGACGGCGGAGAGATTCGTTACGGCGGAGGTGCTCGGCCGGCTGCAGCGGCTGTACCGGACGGGGGACCTCGGCTGCTGCACCGGGGAAGGCATGATCGCCTTCCAAGGCCGGGCCGACGGCCAGGCCAAAATCCGCGGCTACCGTGTGGAGCCGGGCGGCATCGAGGCCAAGCTGCTTGCCCATGAAGCGGTTGCGGAAGCGGCGGTTGTCCCTTATCCGGACCGCGAAGGCCGGACCAGCCTTGCCGCATATCTGACCGCACACGGCAAGCTGTCTGTATCGCAGCTGCGGAGCTGGCTGGCCGAGACGCTGCCGGATTATATGATCCCGTCGAGCTTCACGCAGCTGGAGCGTATGCCGCTTACCGCTAACGGCAAGCTGGACCGTAAGGGGCTGCCTGCACCAGGCAGCGGCGCAGCAGCTGAAGGCGGCTATACACCGCCGGGCAGTGCGCTGGAGAAGACGCTTGCGCAGATCTGGGAGCAGGTGCTTGGGGTTGTGAGTCCTGGCATCCATGATCATTTCTTCGAGCTTGGCGGCGATTCAATCAAGGCGATCCAGGTATCCTCCCGCCTGCATGCACAGGGGCTGCGGATCGAACTGAAGAATGTGATGAAGCATCCGACAATTGCCGGAATGAGCAAGCATATTACCGCGGCTAACCGGGTGATCAGCCAAGGGCCGGTCGAGGGAGAGGTTACATTCACGCCTATCATTCACCGGTTTATGGAGCAGCCGGCGGAAGTCAGGCATCACTATAACCAGTCGGTCATGCTTCACTTCCGTGAAGGCATTGCCGCGGATACTGTCCGCAGGATTTTTGACAAGCTGACCCGGCATCATGACGCGCTGCGTTTGGTATTGTCCCGCGCGCAGACCGGTGGTGAAGACCGCTTGCGGTTGTACAACAAGGGACCGGAACACACCAGCTGCAAGCTGATTGTACGCAATTTCCGCCATGTTGCCGATCCGGCGGAGCTGGTTGCCAAGGAAGCGGATATGCTGCAGGGCAGCATCTCGCTAGAGGAGGGGCCGCTGGTACAGCTGGGCTTGTTCCAAACCACTGAGGGAGATCACCTGCTCATTGCGATTCATCACTTGGCAGTCGATGGTGTCTCGTGGCGGATTCTGTTCGAGGATATTCTGACGCTCCATGGTCAGGCAGCAAGCGGCGAGCCGCTGGAGCTGCCGGGCAAGACCGATTCCTTCCAGTATTGGGCGGAGGAGCTTGCGGCTTACAGCCGAAGCAGTGATTTTCACAAACAGGCGGCATACTGGCGGGCGATTGCAGAACGTCAGTATGGGACGCTGCCGACAGATCTAGAGCCTGCAGATAACAGCGTGCACCGGGCGCGTTCGTACTCCGTCCGTCTGACGGAGGAATTGACCGTCAAGCTGCTAAGACGTGCCCACCATGCATACGGAACCGATACGAATGATCTGCTGCTTGCTGCTCTGGGGCTGGCCTGCAGGGACTGGTGCGGGATGGACCGGCTGCTGGTGGAGCTTGAGGGCCACGGACGCGAGGACATTAGGCGGGACGTGAATATCAGCCGCACGGTCGGCTGGTTCACCGCCGTATATCCGGTTGCGCTGGAGCTGCAGGGGCTGGATGACCGGGATGCCGCGCACAGCGGGCTGTCCGCCTATGTGAAGCGTGTGAAGGAGCAGCTGCGGCAAATTCCGGACAAAGGGCTTGGTTATGGCCTGCTGAAATATATGGCTCAACGGGATGAAGGGGCTGCCTCCGTACCGGCGCTGCCGGAGCCGGAGATCAGCTTTAATTACCTGGGACAGTTCGACCAGGAAGTGGAGACCGGCGTGTTCGGCGTCTCTCCGCTGCCTATGGGGAGCCCGGTGCATCCGCATGCCATCAGGCGCAGCAAGCTGGACCTGACCGGCATCATTACGGGCGGAAGCCTGGAGATGACGGTTCATTACAACGGGGACGCATACAGGGAAGCGACAATCCGGCAGTTTGCGGAGGGCTACAGGAAGCGGCTGGAGCAGCTCATTGAGCATTGTGCCAGTAAGGAGTCGCCCGAGCGGACACCAAGTGATTACGGCAGCCGGACCTTGTCCATCGCCGAGCTCGAGCGGATTGAACGGCGCTATCCGGACATGGAGCAGGTGTACCCGCTCTCGCCTATGCAATCGGGACTGCTGTTCCACTCACTGATGAATGCTGGATCGGAGGCTTATTTTGAACAGTTTGCCTTTGTGCTGAAGGGGAAGCTGGATTTTGCAAAGTTTGAGCTGAGCTTCAATGAGCTGCTGCGCAGGCATGATATTTTCCGGACGGCATTCGTGTATGAGGGCGTTGCGGTTCCGCAGCAGGTTGTCCGCAGGCATCGCGATGTCTCTATAGAGCTAAGGGATCTCCGGCAAATGAGTAAGTCTCAGCAGCAGGAGCAGGTGGAGCTTGCCAAGCGGCTGGACCGGGAGCAGGGCTTCGATCTGGCGGAAGGCGTCCTGATGCGCATGACGCTGCTGCAGATTGAGGACGATGCTTACCAAGTGCTGTGGAGCCACCATCATATCGTGATGGACGGCTGGTGCATGGAGACGGTTACCGGTGATCTGCTCGAAGCTTACCGCGCGCTTGTTGAGGGCACGGAGCTGAGACTGGAGCCTGCGAAGCCTTACGCCGACTATATCAGGTGGCTGGAGGGCGTGGACAAGGAAGATGGGCTGGCGTATTGGCGGAATGCCCTGCAGGGCTACAGCCGCCAAGCTTCACTGCCGCGTACGCGCAAGGGCGAAGGCTGCTACATCAAGCGGGAGTACACGCTTGAATTTGGCAAAGTGCTGACACGGCAGCTGGAGCGGCTGGCCAGACAGCAGCGTGTGACCATGTATACCGTTCTTCAGACGCTGTGGGGACTTATTCTGCAGCGGTACAACGGAACGGATGATGTGGTATTCGGCTCGGTTGTATCCGGCAGGCCGCCGGAAATCAGCGGCATTGAAACGATGGTCGGCCTTTTCATTAATACAGTTCCTGTCCGGATTCAGTCAGAGGATGAGCAGCGGTTCAGCGGTCTGCTGGAGAAGGTTCAGGAGGCGTCCATTGCTTCGAGAGCACATGAGTTTATGCCGCTGGCAGAGATTCAGAGTGCATCAGCCCTGAAGCAGGATCTGGTGGACATGATCATGGTCTATGAGAATTATCCGGTCGGCCAGCAGATGGAGCAGGCGGGCGGGGAAGACGGGCTCGCGCTGTCCATTACGGATGTCGAGATCTTCGAGCAGACGAACTACGACCTGGATCTGACGGTCATTCCAGAGGAGACGCTCCAGATCAAATTTACGTATAACGCAGCCGTATATGACCCTCGTCTTATCGAACAGGCAGCTTCTTACCTGCTTGAGCTTGCGGGCCAGGTAACGGCAGATCCGGAGGTTCGAATTGGTGAAATTCAGGTGCCGGGCGAATCCGGGCAAGCCGGGCTTCTGCAGCTTTCGAGAGGCAGGCGGGCCGACTATCCGCTCGACGTGCCGGCTTACCGGCTGATCGAAGCGCAGGCTGCCCTTCATCCGGAGCAGACCGCTGTTATTTTCGGCGATGAGAAAGTCAGCTACGGGTCGGTGAACGAGAGCGCGAACAGAATGGCGCATTACCTGCGCAAGGCGGGAGCTCAAAAGGAAGAGCTGGTCGCGGTCCTGCTCGAACGCTCCCCGCAGATGCTTGAAGCTTATCTGGCGATCTGGAAGGCGGGCGGCGCCTATGTGCCGGTTGACCCGGACTATCCGGTTGAAAGGCAGCTCACGATCCTTCGGGAATCAGGCGCGCGCTATGTCATGACGAAGGCAGCGTATGCGGACAAGCTGCAGCTGGCTGTCGGTCTTACGGGCGTGAATATGCTGTGCATGGATAAGCTGGGGGCCCAGATCGGCGCTGAGTCGCCGGATAATCTGGAGCTGGAGGTGTCCGGCGAAGATTTGGCCTACGTTATCTATACATCAGGCTCCACGGGCACACCGAAGGGCACGATGATCGAGCATGCGGGCATGCTCAATCATATGCTGGCGGAGATTGATGAGCTTGGCATCAGCGGCGGAACCGTGCTGGCCCAGAATGCGAGCCACTGCTTCGACGTCTCGGTCTGGCAGTTCTTCGCTGCACTGCTGGTCGGCGGCACAACAGCCATCTATCCGAATACGCTCATTATGGAGCCGGAGCAGCTGGTCAGCCGGCTGCAGGAGGATAAGGTAAGCATTCTGGAGGTCGTCCCTTCCTATCTTGCGGTCTTAATGGATGTCATGGAAGCAGGCGGGCACAGGCTTGAAGACCTAAGGTATCTGATGATAACCGGTGAGACGGTAAAGCCGGCGATGGTCGGCAGATGGTTCGAGCTGTGCCCGGATATTCCGATGATCAATGCTTACGGGCCGGCGGAGGCGTCGGATGATGTCAGCCAATACGTGATGACAAGCCTTCCGGATACGGCGAACATACCGGTTGGCCGCCCGATTCCGAACATGAATCTCTACGTTGTGGACGAACGGATGCGGCTGTGTCCGGTTGCCGCGGTAGGCGAAATCTGTGTATCGGGCATTGGCGTAGGGCGCGGCTATCTGAACGATAAGCAGCGGACGGAAGCGGTGTTCATGGACGATCCGTTTACAGAAGATCCGGGCGTGCGTCTATACCGCACAGGCGATCTCGGACGCTGGCTGCCGGATGGAACGATTGAATTCTATGGCCGCCGGGATTATCAGGTGAAGATTCGCGGATTCCGGATCGAGCTAGGCGAGATTGAGGCCAGGCTGACCGGATACACGGGTGTACGCGAAGCGGTCGTTACGGATTTTACGGATAAGCAGGGCAACCAGGCGCTCTGTGCTTACATCGAGATCGACCCGCAGATGCTGGAGGCAAGGCCCGAGACCCTTACGGCGGAAGCAATACGGAGCAGCTTGGCTCAGCAGCTGCCGGATTATATGATCCCGGCTGTCATCCTGTTCCTTGACCGGATGCCGCTGTCGCCGAACGGCAAGGTGGACCGCAAGGCGCTGCCATCTCCTGATTCCGGCCTGCAGGCGGACAGCGGCGGCTATGAAGCGCCGCGCAGCGGTACCGAGGAAGCTTTGGCCGCTGTCTGGGCAGATGTACTGGGGCTGGAGCGCGTCGGCACCCGCGACCACTTCTTCAGCATCGGCGGCGATTCCATTAAAGCGATCCAGGTCGTTTCGCGTCTGTACAGTCACGGCCTCAAGCTGGAGATGAGAGATCTGTTCCAGTACCCGCAGATCGCGCAGCTAAGCCTGTACGTGAAGGCAGCACAGACGGCTGCCAGCCAGGGGCCGGTGCAGGGTGAGGTGAGGCTGACCCCAATTCAGGAGAGCTTCTTCGAGGCGGGGCATGCGGAGCCTTCACACTATAATCAATCCGTCATGCTCTACCGGGATGGCGGCTTCGATGAACAGGCAGTGAAGCAGGCTTGGCTCGCGATCGTGAAGCATCACGATGCGCTGCGGATGATTTTCCGGCATGGAAATGATGGCATAACCGCTTATAACCGGGGGATTGATGAGGACGAGCAGTCGCTCCTGCAGCTCACGGTTCATGAGCTTCGCGGCTCAGGCTTAACGAAGGAGCAGGAGGCAGAGGCTGTTCATGAGCTCGCTGGCAGTATTCAGCGGAGTATGGATATATGGACAGGTCCGCTGGTACGGGTCGGCCTATTCCGGACAGACAGCGGAGACCATCTGCTGGCGGCTATTCACCACTTGGTGGTGGACGGCGTGTCGTGGCGTATCTTGCTGGAGGACTTCGAGCTGGCTATGCGCCAGCTGGAGCAGCAAACGGCAATCCGTCTGCCGGACAAAACGGTGTCCTACCAGAGGTGGTCAGAGCTGCTGGAGGCCTATGGTACTGACAAGGCGATGAAGGCGGAAGCCGGTTACTGGCAGGCGCAGGACCAGACTGCCGTGCCGCCGCTGCCTCGTGACAGCAGGCTGAATGGACCGAGACTGCTGCAGGATTCGGCAGTGCTGCAGAATACACTTCCTGCTTGGCTGACCCGGGACCTGCTGACATCCGTCCACCACGCCTACAATACGGAGATTAATGATCTGCTGCTGACGGCGCTTGCCGCTGCACTGACCCGCTGGACGGGCTGCAGCCTGCACCGGATCGCCATGGAAGGGCATGGCCGGGAGGAGCTGCTGCCGGAGATGAATGTGAACCGGACGGTCGGCTGGTTCACCTCGGTGTTCCCGGTCCTGCTGGAAGCAGAAGGGGAGGAAAGACCGGAAGCGCCGGGCATCCGGATTCGCCGGATGAAGGAAGCGCTCCGGAGGATTCCGAACAAGGGTGCAGGCTACGGCAGGTATAGACAGCTCTACCGTCCCTTGTCCGGGGATGAGGGGGCTGCGGCAGAGCCTCAGGCGCCGGAAATTGTATTCAACTATCTCGGGCAGTTCGACAATGATCTTGCAACAGGCATGTTCGAGCCATCGGCCTATTCGGGCGGTTATGAATCGAGCGGCGGCAATACGAGCGAGTATGCGCTCGATATAGCGGCTGTAATAGAGAACGGACAGCTTGCTGTCGCTGTGACGTACAACAGGCATGAATTCAGGGAAGGGACGATCCGTGGATTTATGGATGCCTACCTGCATCAGCTTGAGGTGCTGATCCGGCACTGCATGCAGCAGACCGGAACAGAACAGACTCCGACGGATGTGGGCTACGAAGCACTGTCGCTTGAAGAGTTTGACGAGCTGTCAGCCGAGCTGGCGGATCTGCTGGACGATTAGGGGTTCGGCTGGGTTGTATACCGCCGCTGACCGCTGCTGGGCAAGATTAGGGCAATTCGATGCCGGATGCCGCTGTATAAGCGGCTCCCGGCACGGTTTTAAGAGAGGCAGGTGCTGAAGGTTATGGCAGGTAAAGCAGACATTCAGAAGATTTACCCGCTGACACCGATGCAGGAAGGCATGCTGTTCCATGCCATTAAGGAGGCGGGCGGTGCTTACGTGGAGCAGCTGGTCTTCGAGGCCAGAGGCCTGCTGAATATCGCCTATATGGAACAGAGCTTCAACCGGCTGATTGAACGGCATGAAGTGCTGCGGACGGTGTTTAAATACAGCAAGGTCGAGCGGCCGATTCAGATTGTGCTGCGCGGGCGGAAGGCACGAATCCGGTATGAATCCATTGCGGAGCTGGGACCGGATGCGCAGGCCGGATATATAGAAGCTTTCAAGAAACAGGACCGGTTAGCCGGATTCGATCTGACCCGGGACATTCCCATGCGGATTGCGGTGCTGCAGACCGGGCCGGACAGCTTCCGGGTCGTATGGAGCTACCACCACATCATCATGGATGGCTGGTGCTCGGGCATTCTGTTCGGGGATTTCCTCCAGTTCTACCGGCAGTGCGAGACCGGCGCGGAGCCGAAGCTTGACCCGGTTTATCCATACAGCTCTTATGTGCAGTGGCTGGAGCGGCAGGATGCGGATGAAGCCAGGGCCTATTGGACCGGCTATCTGGAAGGTGCGGATGAAGCATCGTTTGTACCGAAGCAGCACTCCGAATCCAGCGTTTACGAGCAGGGGGAGCATGAATGCCGTCTGGATGCGGAGCTTACCGGCCGCCTGGGGCAGCTGGCAAGGGAGCGGGGCATTACGCTTAGTGCTGTCGCGCAATCGCTGTGGGGGCTGCTGCTGCAACGCTACAATTACTCCGGCGATGTTGTGTTCGGCTCGGTCGTATCCGGCAGGCCGCCTGAAGTTACAGGCATCGAAGGCATGATCGGGCTGTTCATTAACACCGTGCCGGTCCGCATGCGGGCAGACGGGGAGGAGCCGGCATCGGCCGTCATGCAGCGTCTGCAGGAGGATCTGGTGCGGGCGCAGGAGCGCGCTTACCTGTCGCTTGCCGACATTCAGGCGCTCTCGCCGCTTAAGAATGAGCTGATTAACCATATCGTTGTGTTCGAAAATGTCCCCGGCCAAGCTGACAGCGGGCAGGAGCCGGGCTTGGTCAGTGGCGGTGAGTCTTCTGTGCAGGCTGTCCCGTCAGACAAAACGGTTGATTTCACGGTCGGCGAGTTCGAGATTCATTACCAGACCAACTATGATTTTAACGTCATCATTCATCCCGGCAGGGAGCTGTCTGTTAAATTCCTGTATAACGCGGCGTGTTACGACGCTGGTTTTGTCCGCCGCATAGGCGGCCATCTGGAGACGGCTGCACGCCAGCTCGCCGCTAATCCGGAGCTTCCGGTCCAGTCGCTGGTGCTAGTGACGGAGGAGGAGGCCCGGCAGCTTGTAGATAGCTGTAATCCTGAGTCAGCTGGCTACCCGAAAGACAAGACGGTTCAGGAGCTGTATGCCCTGCAGGCGGAGCTTGATCCGGACGGGCTGGCAATCGTCGAAGGCAGCAGGAAGTGGACATACCGCCAGCTTGAGGAAGAGAGCAGCCGCCTTGCCAGGGAGCTGCGTGCCAAGGGTGTAGAACGGGATCAGCTGGTCGGCATTATGGCACCTCGATCAGCTGAGATGGTGCTGGGCTCGCTGGCCGTGCTCAAAGCCGGAGGGGCCTACCTGCCCATTGATCCTGCTTATCCCAAGGAGCGCATCCGCTACATGCTGGAGGACAGCGGCGCACATGTGCTGCTGGTACACAGCGGGATGGAGCGGAACAGGCTTGAGGCCGCTTACGGCGGCGAAGGGTCTGGTGTGGACATTATGCCAGTGCTGGATGCTGATCGTGTGAACCTTGCAGCCTCTCCGCTTGAACCGGTCAACAGCCCTCTTGATCTGGCTTATGTCATGTACACCTCGGGCTCCACGGGCAAGCCCAAGGGTGTGATGATCAACCACCGGAGCGTGGTCCGGCTGGTGAAGAATACGAACTATGCGGAATTCAGGCCGGGCGGGCGGATTCTGCAGACCGGCTCCGTTGCTTTTGACGCCTGTACATTCGAGATATGGGGCGCGCTACTGAACGGCATGACGCTTTACATAACCGGCGAGGACGTTATTCTGGATGCTGCCAGACTGGAGGAGACGATCCGCAGCTGCGGCATAACAACTATGTGGCTGACCTCCCCACTGTTCAATCAGCTGTCGCGCTATAATCCGGCGATGTTCAGCGGCATGGAGCAGCTGCTCGTCGGCGGGGATGCGCTGTCGCCGGTTCATGTCCATAGGGTCATGGATGCCTGTCCGGGTCTGGCGGTTATTAACGGCTACGGTCCCACGGAAAATACCACCTTCTCGGTATGCGGCAGGGTCCGCCGGGAGGATGGCCCGTCCATCCCGATCGGTTACCCGATCAGCCATTCGACGGCCTACGTCCTGAGCGAAGGCCTGCAGCTGCAGCCGGCGGGCGTGCCGGGAGAGCTGTGTGTCGGCGGCGACGGGGTGGCCAGAGGGTACCTGAACAACCCGGAAATGACAGCTGAACGGTTCGTGGAGGATCCATTCCGCCCCGGTCATCTGATGTACCGGACAGGCGATCTGGTCAGGTGGCTGCCTGATGGCCGGCTTGATTATATCGGCCGGATGGATAAGCAGGTCAAGATCCGGGGCTACCGGATCGAAACCGGGGAGATCGAGCATCATCTGCTTGGGCACCCGGCCGTGCGTGAAGTCGTGGTGACCGTCATCATAACAGAGGACCGCGACCATGAATTAGTCGCATATTATGCAGCGGCTGACGAGCTTCCGGTATCGGAGCTGCGGGTCTTTCTGCGCGGCTCACTGCCGCCTCACATGATTCCTTCGGGATTCGTAAGGCTGGAGCGGCTGCCGCTGACGAGCAATGGCAAGGTTGACCGTGCAGCGCTGCCGGAGCCTGCGAAGCTGGGCGGGCCGGAATCGGCTGCTGAAGAGCTTCAGGGGGAGACAGAGGCAGCTCTGGCCGAAATCTGGAAGGAGCTGCTTCGGGTGAAGGCAGTCGGCAGAAACGACGACTTCTTTGCGCTCGGCGGTCATTCGCTCAAGGTGACTCAGCTGATTGCCAAGGTGCAGAAGGTTCTGCAGGCGGAGCTGTCCGTTTCGGCGGTATTTGCGAGTCCGCTGCTGTATCAGATGGCGGACGTCATCGCGTCAGCGGCGGCAGCCGCAGGCTCCGGGGACCGTATACCGGCCGCACCCCTAAAGGAAGAGTATTCCGTATCCGCCGCACAGCGTTCACTGCTGTCCCTGCAGCAGTATATGGGCGAGAGCCATGTGTACAATGTCCCGATTGCACTGCTTCTTCACGGCAATCTGGATGTAGAACAGTTCCGGCAGGCGCTGAGGCAGCTGATTAGCCGCCACGAGGCGTTTCGTACATCGTTTCATTTTACCGGTCAGGGGCCGGTTCAGCGTATTCATCCTGAGGTGAGCCTGGAGCTGAAGGTTGAAGATATCCGCTCGGAAGAGTGGGGGAATTCGGGTCAGCTGAAGGGCAAGCTGCGCATGCGCTTTGCTTCCTTTATCCGGCCGTTTGATACGGCGGTTCCTCCTCTGCTGCGGATGGAGCTTGTCCAGTATCAGGATGACGGCTACCTCTTCATGTGCGATATGCATCATCTGATTACGGACGGCACATCGCTGGGGATTTTCATGGATGAGCTGGTTGCGCTGTATGAAGGGGCGGAGCTGAAGCCGCTGCCGATTGGATATAAGGATTATGCGGAGTGGCAGCAGGGGCAGCTTGCGCTGGCGGCCTACAGCCGCAAGCGGGATTACTGGCTTGGCATGCTGTCGGGAACGCTTCCGAGGCTGGAGCTGCCGGCCGATTACAAGCGGCCGCCTGTACAGGATTTTCGCGGCGCACGGGTCGAGGCGGCTGTTGCGGCACCACTGGCTGAAGCGGCAAAACGAACGGCAGCGGAGAACGGGGCTACCTTGTTCATGGTGCTGCTGGCCTGCCTGAAGAGCCTGCTATACCGCTATACGGGGCAGGAGGACATGATCATTGGTTCGCCGGTAGCTGGTAGAACCCATGAGGACCTGGAGGGTGTAGTCGGCATGTTCGTCAACACCGTCGTCATCCGCAGCCGCCCCGCAGGGCACCGAACCTTCCGCGAGCTGCTGGCTGAAGTGAGAGAGCATACACTTGGTGCGCTGGAGCATCAAGATTATCCGTTCGAGGAAATCGTCAAGGGGCTGAAGCTGCCAAGACGTGCAGACCGGGGTCCGCTGTTCGATGCGGCGTTCGTGCTGCAGTCCATGGATATGGGAACCCGGTCAGTAGAGGGTCTGAGCATTGAGCCGCTTGAGCAGGATACCGGTGTTTCCAAGTTCGACCTGACGCTGCAGGTGATGCAGCATGAGGGTGAGCTGCACTGCAGCTGGGAGTATGCGGTTTCCCTGTTCAAGGAGCAGACTGTGGCGGCGATGCATGAGGATTTCACCGCTGTACTGGGGCAGGTATGCGCCAGTCAGGATATGAAGCTCAGCGAGCTGTCGCTTATGGGCAGCAAACCTGCTGCGCCGGTCGGCAGGACGCTCACTGATGATGTGGTGTTCCAGTTCTGACAGAGCTGCGGTTGATCAAGGCTTGGCAGAACCTGAGCCGGAGAAACCTGAACAGAGAACTGAGAAAAACCTGCGAATGTGCAGGCTTTTCTGCAAAGGGGTTCAGGATATAGAAAAAGCCTGCAAATATGCAGGAATTAGGGCGGTAATGGGCTCCGGAGGTGGGATACCGGGGGAAAGGATGCACTTTTGCAGGAATTCGGAAGCTGAAGGCTTCGAGTTAGAAAAAAAGCTGCACTATTGCAGGAATTTAGCTTACTGGAGGCCCATACGAGCCTGGTGACTTGGAAACCGTGTAGGCAAGGAGACCGATGGATAAGAAGGCCTGACGGACAAGGAACTGTCAGTCGGGAAGAACATCCAGGTAGTGGGGAGCCGAGTAGGGAAGGAAGACAGCGGATAAGATGGACTGGTGAAAAAAGCTGTCAATCGGGAGAGGCATCCAGATAGTGGGGGACCGAGTAGACAGGGAGACCGGCGGGCGAAGAGCACCATGGAGGTGAGGGGCTGTCAGTCGGGAAAAGCATCCGGATACTGGTGGGGCCACGTAGGCAAGGAAGCCAGGCAGACGAGGTGCACCATGATGGAAATCCGCTTGGGAAAAGCTAAGCGACAAGGAGGCAGGCATGAGCGTTATTGACCGACTATCGTACAACGTAATGCTGTCCGACCAGCAGTTCGAAGCGGAACGTAATTATTGGCTGGGCCAGCTGGAGGGCGAGCTGCAGTTCGGACGGTTTCCGGCCGATACGCATGAAGCGGCAGGGCCGGTTCCGATGAAGGCGGAGCCATACCGGTTTGATCCGCTGCTAACCCAACGCATCTATGCATTATGCGGGGGCTCGCAGGCCGGGCTGTATATGATTCTGACAGCAGGTGTGTTTTATCTGCTGTATAAGCATACCGGCAATGATGACCTGACCGTCGGCATGCCGACGCTGCGGCATGAAGAAACGGAAGACGACGGCCATATGCTGGCGCTGCGGCTGGCCATTGAGGAAGGGGGGAGCTTGAAGACCCTGTTAGGCCGGGTGAAGGAAATTGTGATGGATGCCGACCGCCACCAAAGCCTGCCGTTCGGAGCGGTTGCCGCGCACAAGCAGCTGTCCTGGGGCACGGATCACTATTTCCATACAAGTGTGTCGCTTGACGCCATCCACCGGGAGCTGCCGGAGAACGAGCGGACGGACCTGCATACCCGGTTCCGTTCGTCCGGCCCGGATGATCTGCTGCTCGAAGCTTCCTATGACGGAGCGGTCTATGAAGAGGGAACGATCTACCGATTAGCCGGCCAGCTGCAGCTGTTCCTGGACCAGGCACTGGCAGCGCCGGATATGCCGCTTCATACCATTCAACTGGTTACAACAGCGGATAAAGAGCGGATGCTGGGCCAGCGGCGGGAGAGCGAGGCAGCCTATCCGGACACGGCTACCATTCACAGCCTGTTCAGAGAGCAGGCAGCACGTCATCCGCAGCGCACGGCTGTACAGTCGGGCGGCACGCGAATGACATACCAGGAGCTGGACCGGCGTTCGGACAGGCTTGCTGCGAAGCTGCAAGGCCTTGGCATCTCGCGTGACAAGCTTGTTGCCATCGTGCTGGACCGGTCCGTTCATATGGCGGTTACGGCATTGGCTGTACTGAAGGCAGGCGGCGCATATGTGCCCATTGATCCCGATTATCCGGCAGACCGGATCGCTTACACACTGGAGGATTCGGGTGCGGAGGTGCTGGTTACGGAGAGCCGGTTAAAGGGACAGCTGAATTTCACGGACGGCAGCTATACGATCGTGGAAGCTGACGACCCGGAGCTGAGCCGTGAGCCTTCTGCTGACGAGCATTCAAAGCAGTCGGAGCACTCGCAGCAGCCAACGCAGTCAAAGCAATCAGAGCAGCCAGTGCAGACAGAGCAGTCAAAGCAGCCAGAGAATTCGGAGCACTCGCAGCAATCAGATCAGTCGGAGCAACCGAAGCACTTACAGCAGACAGAGCAGCCCCAGCAGTCAAAGCAGTCAATACCAGCTGACAACAGCAGGCCTGAGGACTTGGCTTACGTCATCTATACCTCGGGTACAACCGGCAGACCGAAGGGAGTCATGATCGAGCATCGCAATGTGGTGCGGCTGCTGTTTAATGACCGGTTCCAGTTCAGCTTCAGCGAGCATGATGTATGGACGATGTTCCACTCGTTCTGCTTCGACTTTTCTGTGTGGGAAATGTACGGAGCGCTGCTCTACGGGGGACAGCTTCTGATTGTGGACAAGGAAGAGGCACAGGATCCGTCCGCCTTCCTGAAGCTACTTGAACGCGAAGGCGTGACTGTGCTGAACCAGACTCCGTCCGCCTTTTACAGGCTGGTGGACGCGGTGGCTGGCGCCCAAACTGGTGACAGACCGGCGCTGAAGCTGCGGTATGTGGTATTCGGCGGGGAAGCATTGAACCCTCAGCTGCTGCAGCCTTGGCAGGACATCTATCCGGATACCCGGCTGGTCAACATGTACGGCATTACGGAGACGACCGTCCATGTCACATTCAAGGAGCTGACGGCTGCCGAGCTGAACTCTGCCCGCAGCAATATCGGCCGACCGATTCCCACGCTAACCGCTTATATTATGGACAGCAGTCTCAACCTGCTGCCTGCGGGTATTGCCGGCGAGCTGTGCGTAGGGGGACTGGGCGTTGCCAGAGGGTACTTGAACAGGCCAGAGCTCACTTCAGAGCGGTTCGTAGACAATCCGCACCTGCCGGGTGAACGGCTGTACCGTTCCGGTGATTTGGCACGAATGCTGCCAAGCGGCGAGCTTGAATATTTGGGTCGTCTTGATCATCAGGTCAAAATCCGCGGCTACCGCATTGAGCTCGGCGAGATTGAAAACCGGCTGCTGCAGCACCCTGCTGTGAACAAGACGGTTGTGCTAACCCGCTCTGACCGGGGCCAGTCCGATATCTGCGCTTATTACACGGCGGAAGGCAGGTTATCTTCTCCTGAGCTGCGGGACTATCTGGCAGGACTGCTGCCGTCGTATATGATACCGGCTCACCTGATTCAGATCAGCGAGATTCCGATGACGCCTAACGGCAAGGTTGACCGCAAAGCACTGCCTGACCCGCTGGGCGTCGAGACGGCGGACGAGCTGGTCGAGCCGCGCACGGAGCTGGAACGGCAGCTGTCCGCTCTGTGGGCCGAGGCGGCTGGAGTCAAGAAGGCGGGCGTGACAAGCAGCTTCTTCCATCTCGGGGGAGATTCCATCTCTGCAATCACGCTGATTAACCGGATTAACCGTGAGTTCGGTGTGCAGCTGCAGATCAAGGACCTGTACCTGCATCAATCAGCTGCCGAGCTTGGCCAGATCATTCAGGAGCGTGCGGCAGAGAAAGCAGGAGCGGAACAGGCAGTAGAGGAAGCAAGCGAAGCAGGGACTGAACAAGGAGTAAAGGGTACAGGAACGGAACAGGCTGCAGAGATGGCAAGGGAAGCAGGGGTGAGGGCATGGCAGGAGCTGGGCGAGCTTAAGGAACGGATCATGGGTGATCCCAAGCTGCGCGCTCTGCTGCCGATTGATGCCGAGGATATTTATCCCATGAGTGATATTGAGCGGGGAATGGTTTATTACGCGATGATTCACGCTGGTGAAGGCGTCTATCATGATCAATTCATCTACCATTTTGCCGATGACAGCTTTGAGCTGGACACCTTCGTGCAGGCGGTTCGGCTGATGACGGACAAGCACAGCATTTTCCGGGCAAGCTTCAACCTAAGTGATTTTGACAGACCGATGCAGATGATAAGACGCGAGGTGCAGCCTGATATCGCGTATACGGACATCATCGCTATGGGGCGCGGGGAACAGGAGGAGCACGTAAGCCAGGTGCTTAAGGATGATCTTGCCCGGCCGTTCCAGGTGCATGAAGCACCGCTCTGGCGGATCAAGCTGTTCCGCATTGCGGCTGATCAGTTCTGCATGTGCTGGATTTTTCATCACGCCATTCTCGACGGGTGGAGCAATGCCTCGTTCATGACGGAGCTGTCGAACACTTATTTCCGTCTGAAGGAGGAGCCAGCCTTCCGGCCGGAGCCGCTGCGCAGTGATTACCGGGCCTATGTGGCCGAGCAGCTGGCGCTTAAGACTGACCCGTCTGTTCACGCCTTCTGGGAGCAGGAGCTTGACGGCTACAAGCGTCTTAACCTGCCGCACTTGACGGAGGAATACGGGGATGCGGAGCTGCAGCCTGGTGAAGAGCAGGGTACATACACACTGGCGCTGGATGTCGGACTGCTGCATAAACTTACAGCCGCCGGAAGACAGGAAGGCATCAGCTTAAGAACCTACTGCTTTGCAGCCTATGCCAGCATGATGAGCATGCTGTCTTATGACAGCGACTTCGTTGTCGGCCTGATCGAAAACAACCGTCCGGTATGCGATGACTCGGACCGCCTGCTGGGCTGCTTCCTGAACACGGTACCGGTTCGTATCCGCATGGAGCGCGGAGTGACATGGAACGAATATGTCCGAGGCATCCACGACAAGCTCATTGAGCTTAAGCAGTACGGGCGGCTGCCATTGTACGAAATCCTGAAGGCGGCCGGGGAGCCGTCCCAAGACGACAATCCGCTGTTCGACACGGTGTTCAACTACGTTGATTTCCACGTCTATGAGCAGATGGAGCATTTCAGCCGAATGGATGAGACGCTGGCTGTGCAGGGGCAGGAAAAGACGAACACGCTGTTCGACTTCTCCATTCTGAATACATTCCAGCAGTTTGCCGCCCACATCATCTATGATCCCTCCCGGTTCTCGGGCGGACAGGTGAAACGGCTGGCAGGCTACTTTACCCAAGCTCTGCGGGCGATGGCGGACAAGCCGGACATGCCGATCCGCAAGCAGGACATTCTGCCTGTACAGGAGCGGGAGCAGCTGCTGTACACGTACAATGCGACCCGGATCCCATACCCTTCCGGCGCCTCCTTCCCGAAGCTGTTCCTGGAGCAGGTTGAAGCAGGGCCTGACCGCACCGCGCTGCGCGGGGGCGGCAGGGAGTGGTCCTACTGGCAGCTCTATCAACAGGCGGCCCGCACGGCTGCTGAGCTGAAGAATAAGGGCATCGGACGCGGAGACATTGTCGGTCTGATGAGCTCACACTCCGCCGAGGCGGTGATTGGTGCGCTGTCAGTGATGATGGCTGGTGCGGCTTTCGTTCCGATCGACCCCGAGTACCCGCAGGACCGTGTGGAGCACATGCTGCGGGACAGTGGAGCGAAGCTTGTAGTGGCCCGTGTGCCAGAACACACGGAAGCCCTGCAGGGAGAAGACGGGATCCACATCATGCTGCTGGATAGTGACCCTACTGTCCTGGCATCAGGGGCCACCGTGGACGAGGGAGCATGCGGTGATGGGCCCAGCGCAGGGGAAGCCAGCGTGGATGAGGATCCAAACCATGACTGGCCGCAGGCAGACGATCTGGCTTATATCATCTATACATCCGGCTCCACCGGAAGACCCAAGGGCGTTATGGCGGAGCACCGGGGACTGGCCAATCTGATGGCATTCTTTACTCAGCAGCTTGGCATTACACCGGAGGACCGGGTTATCCAGTTCGCCAGCAGCTCATTCGACGCTTCCATCTGGGAAATGACGATGGCCCTGCTGACTGGAGCCAGTCTGATTATTCCAACGAAAGACCTCATCATGAATCCCTCACAATTTGTCGCTTATCTAAATGACGAGCGGATCACAGTGGCAACACTTCCCCCAACGTATCTGCAGCAGCTTGATCCGGAAGGCATCAAGACTCTCAAGAAGCTCTTCTCCGCGGGTTCCTCGATTTCGCCCAAGCTGGCGGAACAGTGGAGTGCACGCGTCAGCTTTTACAATGCATACGGTCCGACCGAGACGACGGTCTGCACGACCGTCTGGCCTTATGAGCAGTCCGGTTCGCCGCTCTACACCGTTCCAATCGGCCGGCCGATTGCCAATACAGAGGTCTACATCCTCGATGACCAGGGACAGCTGCAGCCAGCCGGGATGCCGGGTGAGCTGTGCGCAGCTGGAGAATCACTGGTTCGGGGCTATCTGAACCGCCAGGAGCTGACGGACGAGAAATTTATCCAGTCCGAGCTTCAGGGCTCGCGCAGACTATACCGGACGGGTGATCTGGCCCGCTGGCTGCCAGATGGCAGCCTGGCCTATATCGGACGGATCGACCATCAGGTCAAAATCCGCGGTTACCGCATAGAGCCGGGCGAAGTTGAGGCATGCCTCAGCAGGATGCCGCAGCTTGCGGAAGCTGTGGTGGTAGACCGGGCAGACGGGCACGGAAACTCATTCCTGTGCGCGTACTATGTAGCCGCCGCCGATGTGACGACCGGTGAAATCAGACAGTACTTGGCCGGCAGCCTGCCGGATTACATGATACCGGCTTATATGGTTGAGCTAGAGCAGATGCCTCTGACGCCTAATGACAAGATCGACCGCAAAGCCCTTCCGGCACCGGAAACCATCATGCAGGAGGCGGCTGACGGTGACCTGATTGAACCGCAAACTGAGATGGAGTGCAGACTTGCGAAGGTTTGGCAGGAGGTGCTCGGATGCCGGGTCGGAAGGGAATCGCACTTCTTCGAGCTCGGCGGTGATTCCATCAAGGCCATTCAGCTGACAGCCCGCCTACAGGCGCAGGGTTTTGAACTGAGTATCCGCGACCTGTTCCAAAATCCTACTGTCCGTGACGCAGCCTGCTGTATTCGGGCAACCGAGCGAACGGTCGACCAGGGTCCGGTTGAAGGCGAATTTTTATTGACGCCGATTCAGAAATGGCTGTTCGAGGAGCATGCGGATCAGCTCCATCATTTTAACCAATCGGTCATGCTGCTGAAGCCGGATGGCTTTGATGAAGCGGCACTTGACCGTGTGATGGCGGAGATCGCCAGGCATCATGATGCGCTGCGCGCTGTTTTCCGCAAGAAGGGCGATCAGGCAGTCGGCTGGATACGAGGGGCTGATGAGCCGGGTGCGTACCTGCTAGAGGTTCATGACATGACGAAGCTGGAAAATGCAGGCGCTCATATCGAACAGCAGGCCGCGATGCTCCAAGCAAGCATGAACCCTCAGGAAGGGCCGCTCTTCAAGGCTGCTCTCTTCCGGACCAGTGAAGGCGATCATCTGCTTATCATCGTGCACCATCTGGTGGTGGACGGGGTATCCTGGCGCATTCTGCTGGAGGATATGGTGGATGCCTATCAGCAGGCGCTAGAAGGGCAGGAGATCCGGCTTCCAGCCAAGACCGAATCCTTTAAAGCCTGGTCCGAGGAGCTGCAGGACTATGCCACAGCCCGTGAGCTGCAGAGGGAGAAGGCTTACTGGACGGCACTGGAGACGGCGGATATCAACCCGCTTCCACACCGAAAGCGGTCCGAAACGAACCGTGTTGCGGACAGCGAGGAGGCGGTCATGACGCTGGATGCGGAGCAGACCTCTCGTCTCCTGAACCAGGTTCATCATGCCTACAACACGGAGATGAATGATCTGCTGCTGGCCGCGCTGGGAATGGCGCTTCAGGAATGGACCGGAGACAGCCGCATCCTGCTGCAGCTGGAGGGTCATGGCAGAGAGCAGCTCCGGCAGCCGCTGCCGCTTGGCAGGACGGTGGGCTGGTTTACTTCGGCCTATCCGGTTGTGCTCGATATGGAAGCAGGAGCCGGCTCCGGCAACGATGAAGAACGGCTGGCTTACCGGATCAAGCGGGTGAAGGAGAAGCTGCGGCAGATTCCCGGCAAGGGTATGGGCTACGGCATCCTGAAGTATCTGGCACCGTGCGAAGAGACGGAGACGCTGAAGTGGACGCTTCTTCCGGAGATTAACTTCAATTACTTGGGACAGTTTGACGCAGCCCGCGAGGATGCGGGCATCCAGACCTCCCCGTATTCCATGGGGCCGACGGTCAGTCCGGATTTCCGCCGCCCGGCTGTACTGGATGTGACGGCGATGATCACTGGCGGGCGGCTGGCTGCGGCCATCAGCTACAACCGTCATGAATACACCGAAGAGCAGATGGAGCAGCTGGTCCGCTCCTTCCATAACAGCCTGCAGGCGATAATCGAACACTGTGCAGGCCGCAAGGAAACAGAGCTGACGCCAAGCGATCTCGGCAACAAAGAGCTGTCGCTGGAAGAAGTGGAAGATATCGAGGACTTTTTCAACAATTTATAGGCAGAGGTGGTAGCTGGCATGTCCGCAAAGCTGGAGGTTCAACATATTTATCCGTGTACGCCGCTGCAGGAGGGAATGCTGTTTCACGCGCTGCTTGACGGGGAATCGCAGGCTTATTTTGAACAGACGGCTTTTCACCTGTCCGGTACTCTGAATATTGAATGGCTGGAACGAAGCTTTAACGGGCTGATTGAGCGGCATGATAGCTTGCGGACCAACTTCATACACGGAAAGACGAAGACGCCGCAGCAGGTCGTGTTGAAGAACAGGCAGCTGCGTGTGCAGACGGAGGACTTGTCCGGCTACGGGGAAGAGATGAAGCAGTGGAAGCTGGAGGAATTCAAGCAGAGAGACAAGGAGCGGGGCTTCGATCTCGCGCGCGACCTGCTGATCCGCATATCGGTGCTGAAGCTGGATGACCGGCGTTCCGTGCTGATCTGGAGCCATCATCATATTCTGATGGACGGCTGGTGCATCGGCATCATTATGAAGGAGCTGATGCAGCTGTATGAAGCTTGTGCCGCGGGCCTTTCAGCGGAGCTTGACAAGCCTGTACCGTATAGACGGTTTGTGGAATGGCTGGACAAGCAGGACCGGGAGCAGTCGAAGCAGTACTGGCGCGGCTATCTGAGCGGATATGAGCAGCCTGCCGGGCTGCCTGCAAGGACGGAGCAGGCTCGAACAGCAGGACCTGCAGCACAGGAGGAGGTTTCGTTCCGGCTGCCGGAGGAACTGACAAGCAGCCTGCGGGAGCTGGCGGCTGCTCAGCGCGTCACGCTGAACACGGTGGTCCAAACGCTGTGGGGCGTGCTGCTTCAGTATTACAACCGGACGGATGACGTCGTCTTTGGCTCGGTTGTCTCGGGCAGGCCGGCCGACATTGCCGGCATAGAACAGATGGTGGGCCTGTTCATTAACACCATGCCGGTGCGCATTCAGGGCGGCGGAAGGCCGTTCGCTGACGTGCTGCAGGAGGTGCAGGCCGCATCTGCGGCTGCGGAAGGCCATCACTATTATCCGCTGTATGATATTCAGGCTGAGAGCCAGCTGAAGCACAGGCTCCTTAATCATATCGTGGCCTTCGAGAATTATCCGATCGCACAGCAGATTGAAGAGTCGAATGAAGGGTCGGATACCGGCTTTGTCATTGAGGATGTGGATGTATTCGAGCAGTCGGGCTATGACCTTACCGTAGCGATTGGCCCAGGGGCTTCCCTGTTCGTCAAGCTGAGCTTTAATCCGCAGGTGTACGAGCGCGCCTTCATGGAGCGGGTTGGCGGACATTTTCGTCAGGCAGCGGAGGCTGTTGTCGCCGAGCCCGGTATGAGGGTATCGCAGATACCGGTAACAACGGAGGCAGAACAGGAGGAAATTCTGCTTCGGTTCAATGCTACAAAGCGGGATTATCCGGCGGACCGCAGTATTCCTGAGCTGTTTGCCGCACAGGCAGCGGCCAGACCTGATGATGAGGCCATACGCTGGGCAGACGGCCGGATGACCTACCGGCAGCTTGACGAAGCGAGCAGCCGGGCAGCGGCTGCGCTGCTGGAGCGGGGAGTGACAGCGGAGCAGCCGGTAGGGCTGCTGGCAGACCGGTCGGCAGCTGCGGTGATCGGCATGCTGGGTATCTTGAAGGCAGGCTGCGCCTATGTGCCGATTGACCCGAACTATCCCGCCAAGAGGATTGCCTATATGCTCCGGGACAGCGGGATTCGCCTGATGCTGAACGCTGTGGATACGGGGGAGGCTGCAGCTGTATCAGCGGATGCCATGAATGTCCGTACCGCATTTGCTGCAGTCAGTGAAGATTTCCCCTTTGAAGGGGAGCTGCTGTCACTGCGGGAAACTGCCTGGGCTTCAGGTTCCGAGGGCATGGCGGCTGGGACGGTTTTCCCGCCGGCAGGCGCGGAGCAGCTCGCCTATATGATGTACACATCCGGCACGACGGGCGAGCCGAAGGGGGTCATGATCACCCACCGCAATATTGTGCGGCTGGTCTGCAGCACCGATTATGCCGAGCTGCGAGCGGGTGACCGGCTGCTGCAAACGGGTGCGGCTGTATTCGATGCCAGCACCTTCGAGGTGTGGGGCGCGCTGCTGAACGGGATGACTCTCTGTCTGGCGGATGAGGACACCCTGCTGATTGCTGAGAAGCTGGAGGCGGCTATCCGGGAGCATGATGTCACGACGATGTGGCTCACTTCCCCGCTGTTCAACCAGCTGTCGCAGGAGAAGCCGGACATGTTCCGCAGCATGAAGCAGCTGCTGGTGGGCGGCGACGCGCTGTCGCCGGTTCATATTAATCGTGTAAGACGGCAGTGCCCTGGGCTGATTATTATTAACGGCTACGGACCGACTGAAAATACGACTTTTTCGGTTTGCGGCCGAGTGGACCGCGATTACAAGCTGAATATTCCGATCGGACGCCCAATTGCCAACTCGACCGCTTACATCGTTGACACAGCAGGCCAGCTGGTACCGGTCGGCGTACCCGGCGAGCTCTGCGTGGGCGGCGACGGAGTCGGCAGAGGCTATCTGAACCGGGAGGACCTGACTAACAGCAGATTTACGGCTGACCCATTCCTGCCAGGCGGGATGATGTACCGGACCGGTGACCTGGCCAGATGGCTTCCGGATGGACGGATTGAATATCTGGGACGGATTGACCTTCAGGTGAAGATCCGTGGCTTCCGTATTGAGCCCGGAGAGATTGAGGTCCGCATGCTGGAGCATGCCGCCGTTAAGGAAGCGGTGGTCATCGTGCGGGAAGCAGCGGCTCTGCAGGCTGGTCAAGATGAACGGGATGCACTGGATGGGCAGAATGCGGCTGGCAGCAAGTACTTGTGCGCCTATTATGCCGGACAAGAGGAACTGACAGCGGCACAGTGGCGCGAATGGCTTGGCGACCGGCTGCCTGACTATATGATTCCGGGCGCCTTCGTAAAGCTGGATCAGCTGCCGCTTACGGCAAACGGCAAAGTGGACAAATCCGCTCTGCCTGATCCGCCCGCACCATCCGAATCCGGTATAGCCGGCGAAGCGCCAGCAGGTGAAACGGAGGAGCAGCTTGCAGCGATTTGGCAGGAAGTGCTGGGCGTCACCCGCGTCGGCCGCGAGGACAGCTTCTTCGATCTCGGCGGTCATTCACTGAAGGCGACCCGGCTCATTCAGCTGGTTCAGAAGCAAATGGGGGTGCGGCTGCCGCTGAAGCAGGTTTTCGCAGCGCCGACCCTGTCGCGGATGGCAGGGCTGCTGGTTCAGGGGGACACTGAGCAGCTCCAGCCGATACCGCAGGCGCAGACGAGGGATTACTACCCGGTATCCTCCGCACAGAAGCGGATGCTCATGCTGCAGCAGCTGGAATCTGCACAGGCGGCTTACAATGTGCCGGGCGTTTATGAGCTGAAAGGTCCGCTAATGACGGAGCGGCTCGAGCAGGCTTTCCGCAGGCTGATTGCCCATCATGAAGCGCTGCGGACATCTTTTCCGCTGGTCGAAGGGATGCCGGTTCAGCAGGTTCATGCAGAGGTGCCGTTTACGCTGAGTGTGCATCCCGCAGAGGAGCATGAAATCGGGGAGCGGATCGGGACGTTCATCCGCCCGTTTGATTTGACGAGCGCACCGCTGATGCGGGCCGAGCTGCTGGCCATTGCGGACAACCGTCATGTGCTGCTGCTCGATCTGCATCACATCATTACGGACGGCATGTCGATGGGACTGCTGCTGGATCAGCTGATCGCGTGCTACGATGGATCGGAGCTTGCTCCGGCAAGACTGCACTACAAGGATTACGCGGTCTGGGAGCAGGAGTGGCTGCAGTCGGAGGCGATGCAGAAGGCAGAACGGTTCTGGCTGGAGCACTTCAGCGGACAGCTTCCGGTCCTTGAGCTGCCTTGCGATCAGCCGCGGCCGGCCCAGTACAGCTTCGAGGGCGACCGGCTGACCTTCAAGCTGGACCAGGCTTTGTCCGCAAGGCTTCAGCGGCTGAGCGCGGACAAGGGCGCCACACTGTTCATGACGCTGCTGTCTGCTTACCAGGTGCTGCTTGCCAGGCTGTCAGGCCAGGAGGACATTATCGTCGGCTCCCCAATCGCCGGCCGCAGCCATCCGGATCTGGAACAGGTCATCGGCATGTTCGTCAACACGCTGGCCTTCCGTCTCTATCCGCAGGCAGGCAAGACCTTCACTGGCTTCCTGGAGGAAGCGAGAGAGCATGTGATGCAGGCCTTCGAGCATCAGCAGCTGCCGCTCGAGCATGTGCTTGGCAAGCTCGAATTGAAGCGCGATGTGAGCCGCAATGCGCTCTTCGACACCATGTTTGTCCTGCAGAACATGAGTCCCGGCGAAGACAAGCCGGGAGCCTTGTCTGTTGAGCCTTATGCCTTCGAACACCCGGTAGCCAAGTTTGATCTCACCTTAAGCGCAGTGGAGGACAGGCAGGATGGCTCAATTGGCTTCAGTTTGGAGTACAGTACCCGGTTGTTCCGGCGGGAGACGGCGGAGCGGCTTGCCGGCTACTATACCCGCATTCTCGAGCAGATAACAGCGGATCCGGACATCCGGCTGCAGGATATCGCTATGCTGTCTGCGGGCGAGGAGCATAATCTGCTGTACGGGTGGAACCGGACAGCTGCGGAATACCCGCGCGACAAGACGCTGCATGGCCTGTTCGAGAAGCAGGCTGCAGTCTGGGCAGACCGGACGGCGCTGGTGCATGAAGGCCAGCGGCTGACCTACCGGGAGCTGAACAGCCGGGCGAACGCGCTGGCACACCGTCTGCGGGCGGAAGGCGTGGGCCGGGAGACAGTCGTTGCCGTCATGATGGAGCGCTCGGCAGGCATGGTAACGGCGCTGCTGGCTGTGCTGAAGGCAGGCGGAGCTTATCTCCCGATAGATCCCGCTTATCCGCAGGAACGGGTAGCGTTCATGCTGGAGGACAGCGGAACGGGATGGCTGCTGACCGACGGCTCCGGTGAAGTGCCGGAAGCGTTCAGGGGTAAAGTGGTGAGGCTGGACAGCAAGCAGGCTGCGGCTTCCGGCAAGCCGGGCATGGCGGATGCGGACGCGGTTTCCATGCAGGTGTGGCAGCAGGCCGGTTCAGCTGACGCTGAGGGCCTGTATGCCGGTCCGGAGCCGATCAATGAGCCATCCGATCTGGCCTACATCATCTACACCTCGGGTACGACGGGCAAGCCGAAGGGCGCAATGCTGGAGCACCGGAATGTGGTACGGCTGCTGCACAATGAGCGCAACCTGTTCGAGTTCGGCGAGCGGGATGTGTGGACGATGTTCCACTCGTACTGCTTCGACTTCTCGGTATGGGAAATGTACGGCGCGCTGCTGTACGGCGGCACGCTGGTGGTGGTGCCGCGTGAGACGGCGGTCAATCCGCAGGCCTTCTTGCAGCTGCTCGCCGAAGAGCGGGTGACCGTGCTGAACCAGACGCCGACGGCTTTCTACCAGCTGCTGCAGGAGGAAGCGCGCCATGAGCGGCGGCTGAAGCTGCGGTATGTGATCTTCGGCGGCGAAGCATTGAAGCCGCTGCTGCTGAAGCCGTTCCATGCCCGCTACCCGGACACGCAGCTGGTGAACATGTACGGCATTACGGAAACGACGGTGCATGTGACGTACAAGGCGGTTACGGAAGCGGAGATTGAGGCGAACTCGGACAGCATCGGGATGCCGATTCCGACGCTGACGGCCTATGTGCTCGACGGTCAGCTGAAGCCGGTGCCAATCGGCGTGACAGGCGAGCTGTACGTCGGTGGCGAAGGCGTCTGCCGCGGTTACCTGAACCGTCCGGAGCTGACCGCGGAGCGGTTCATTGAGAGCCCGTTCGTGCCGGGTGAGCGGCTGTACAAGTCAGGCGACCTGGCGAAGCGTCTGCCGGATGGCGAGCTGGCGTACATGGGGCGGATTGATCATCAGGTCAAAATCCGCGGCCACCGTATCGAGCTGGCGGAGGTGGAGGCGGCACTGCTGCGGCATGAAGCCGTACAGGAGACGGTCGTGCTCGCCCGTGATGACGGAGACGGGCAGGCGTACCTGTGCGCTTATTACACGGCGTCGGCCGGTGAACCTGCGAGTGAATCAGCGGCATCGGGAGCCCTGCAAGCCGCTGGAGCATCTGAGCTGCGGAGCTACATGAAATCGGTGGTGCCGGATTACATGGTTCCGTCTTACTTCGTCCAGCTAGAAGCCATACCGCTGACCAGTAATGGCAAGGTGAACCGCAGTGCGCTGCCGGAGCCGCAGCCGCATACACAGGCGGACACAGCGTATGTGCCGCCGCGAAATCCGGTGGAGGAGGCACTCGCTGTAATCTGGCAGGATGTGCTGGGTGCTGCCCGTGTCGGTATAGACGATGATTTCTTCGAGCTTGGCGGCGACTCCATTAAGGCGATACAGGTTTCGGCGAGACTTCATACGTATGGCTACAGCATGGAGATGAAGGACTTGTTCCGCTGCCCGACCATATCGGGTCTGAGCGAATGGGTAACCGTGCAGGTGAAGCAGATTGACCAGGGCATTGTAGAGGGAGAAGTGCCGCTGGCACCGGTTCAGCGCTGGTTCTTCGAGCAGGAGTTTACGGATGCGCATCATTATAACCAGTCGGTCATGCTTCATAATCCGGATGGATTCGATGAAGAGGCAATCCGCAGCGTGTTCAGGCAGCTGGTTCTGCACCATGACGCTCTGCGGATGGTTTACAGGCAGGATGCCGCCGGAATATGCGGGATGAAGCAGGTCAACCGCGGCGGCGAGGAGCCGCTGTATGAGCTGCATGTGTATGACCTGCGCGACCGGATCAATCCGGAAGACGAGTTTGAAGAGCTTGCAGGCCGGCTTCAAGCGAGTCTGAATCTGCAGGAGGGGCCGCTGCTGAAGCTGGGCTGGTTCAAGACAGCGGACGGCGACCATCTGCTGATGGCCCTTCACCATCTGGTCGTTGACGGCGTGTCCTGGCGGATTCTGCTGGAGGACCTGCAGCAGGGCTTCGGACAGGCAGCCAGGGGAGAGGAGATCGTTTTCCAGCCGAAGACCCACTCGTACAAGGATTATGCGGAGCAGCTCTTGCTGTACGCAGGCAGCCGCAAGGCGCTTAAGGAACGGGAGTACTGGCTGCAGGTTGAACAGGCGGAGATTACGCCGCTCGTTGACGGGGATGAAGCGAAAGCCAGAGGCAGAAGGAAGGAAGCGGAGACCGCCTTCATGGAGCTGTCGGAAAGCGAGACGGACATGCTGCTGAAGCGCGTGCACCGGGCGTACAATACGGAAATTAACGATGTGCTGCTCACAGCGCTTGGCCTGGCCTTCAGGCAGTGGAAGAGCATGGAGCGGATTAAGATTAACCTGGAAGGTCACGGACGCGAGCAGATTTTGCAAGGCATGGATATCAACCGTACTGTGGGCTGGTTTACGACGATGTATCCGGTGGTGATCGACACGCAGGCGCCGGCATCGTTGTCCGGGGATGAGCAGCTGTCCTACATGATTAAGCGGGTGAAGGACGACTTGAGGCGGATTCCGAACAAGGGGATCGGGTACGGTATTCTGGCCTATCTGTCGGAAGCAGGCGTTCTGCCTGCAGGCCGGGAGCGCGTGCTGCCGGAGATCAGCTTTAACTATCTGGGCCAGTTCGATCAGGATGTTCAGGGCCGCGGCCTGTCGGTGTCGCCTTTGTCCATGGGGCATTCGCTCAGCCCGGATATGGAGCGGACCTTCGCGCTGGATATTAACGGCATGGTAAGCGGCGGCAGGCTGGCACTGTCGTTCAACTATCACCCGGCGGAATTTACGGAATCAGCCATCCGTCAGCTGATGGACCTGTACAGGGAGCAGCTGCTTCGCGTGATGGAGCACTGCGCGTCAAGGGACGGCTCGGAGCGGACGGCTTCTGATTTTACGGATAAAGACATGTCGCTGGAAGAGCTCGGGGACATTGAGGACATCATCAGTTCACTCTAATGTTAGGTGGTTTGGATATGGGCAAAAAGCCGGAGATTCAGGACATTTACGCGTTGTCGCCAATGCAGGAGGGCATCCTGTTTCACGCCATGCTGGATAGCGAATCAACGGCCTATTTTGAACAAATCGAATTCGAAATAGCCGGCCGGGTTGATGTGCAGCTGGTGGAAGAGAGCATGAATGCGGTGATTGCGCGCCATGATGTATTCCGCACGCTGTTCGTGACGGATAAGGTCAAACAGCCCCGGCAGGTGGTGCTGAAGGAGCGCCCGATCAAGGTCCATTACGAGGACTGGAGCGCGTTCGGACCGGATGAGCAGCTGGAGAAGCTGGCGCAGTTCAAGGCAGCGGATATGGCAAAAGGCTTCGATCTTGTCCGCGACCCGCTGATGCGGCTTGCTGTGATCAGGCTGGGAGAGACTTCCTGCCGCTGGCTGTGGAGCCATCACCACATTGTCATGGACGGCTGGTGCGTCAGCATCGTCATGAAGCATTTCATGGAGTACTACCAGCTGAAGCAGCAGGGACTTTCGGTACCGCAGGGCAAAACAGCGCCATACAGCAGCTACATTGCCTGGCTTGGCGAGCAGGACAGGGAGGAAGCGCTCGGATACTGGGAGCGTGCCCTTGCCGGCTACGAGCAGACTGCATCGGTACCGAGGGTCGGGCCAGCGGAACGGACAGGCGTTTACCGCCAGCAGACCGTCAGCCGCAGCCTGCCGGAGGAGACCACAGCCGCCCTGCAGCGGCTGGCGGTTGCCAGCCAGGCTACGATGAGCACGGTAGTCCAGTGTATCTGGGGCATTCTGCTGCAGAGATACAACCGCACGGAGGATGCCGTGTTCGGTGCGGTCGTTTCGGGCAGACCGTCGGGCATTCCGGGCATTGAGGACATGGTGGGGCTGTTTATCAACACGGTGCCGGTACGGGTCAAGTCGGATGGGGGCAGCTTCGCGTCCCTTGTCCGCCGGGTCCAGGAAGCGTCGCTCGAGGCGGAGTCCTTCAGCTTCGTGCCGCTGTATGAGCTTCAGAACAGGACGCCGCTGAAGCAGCATCTGCTGGATCATATCCTCGTCTTCGAGAACTATCCGGTGCAGCAGGAGCTAGAGGATACAGCCGAGGAAACAGGCTCGGAATTCCAGATCTGCGGCTTTCAAGCGTATGAGCAGACGAACTATGATTTTGATATAACCGTTGCTCCGGGAGAGGGCCTTACCTTCCAGTTCAGCTTCAACGCGGTAGTCTATGATCCAGCCTTTATTGAACAGCTTGCAGCACATGTGGAGCACATCGCGGTGCAGGCAGCAGCTGATCCGGATATCCGGGTGAGTGACATTGAACTGCTTTCAGCTGAGGAGAAAAATCGGCTGGCCGCAGCGTTCAACGCGACAGACGCGGGAATGCCGCAGAAGACGGTGCATGAGCTGTTTGAGGAGCAGGCGGCACGCATGCCGGAGCAGACAGCCGTCCTCTACGGGAACGAGCGGATCAGCTACGGGGCACTGAATGCGCGGGTTAATCAGCTGGCCCGGTATCTGCTGGCACAGGGGACGGCCCGGGAGGAGCTGGTCGCGATTCTGATGGACCGCTCGCCGGACATGCTGGCTGCGATTCTGGCCGTCTGGAAAGCCGGCGGCGCCTATGTGCCGGTTGATCCCGGCTACCCGGCCGCCCGCCAGCAGACCATCATCCGCGAGTCAGGGGTCCGTTTCATCATCGGCAATTCCGAATCCGTGAGTGCTTTGGATGAGGAGGCATCCATTAATCCGCCTGACGGTTCACCTGGCAGCTCAACTGACGGTTCAGCTGACGGTTTATGCGCCAGTTCCCGGGATCGCGGCCCCAAGTTTATCCTGCTCGACAGGGTGGCCGGCACGATCGCGCAGGAACCGGCTGACAATATCCGGCTTCCGGTTAAACCGAACCAGCTGGCGTACGTCATCTACACCTCCGGCTCAACCGGAACGCCGAAGGGCACGATGATTGAGCATGCGGGCATGCTCAATCATATTCTGGCTGAGATTGAGGAGCTGGAGATCACGGAAGGCACGGTACTGGCACAGAACGCCAGCCACTGCTTCGACATCTCGGTCTGGCAGTTTGTTGCCGCGCTGACCGTTGGCGGGGTGACGGCGATCTATCCGAACGAGCTTGTCCTGGAGCCGGCGCAGTTTATAGAGCGGTTGATCAAGGACAAGACCGCCATTCTAGAAGTCGTGCCTTCCTATCTCAGCGTCATGATGGACTACATGGAAGACACCGGCGTCCGGCTGCCGGACCTGAAGTACCTGATGATCACCGGGGAGACAGTGAAGCCGGCGATGGTGCGGCGGTGGTTCGGGCTGTGCCCGGACATCCGGATGGTGAATGCCTACGGCCCGGCCGAAGCGGCAGATGACATCAGCCAGTATGTGATGGACAAGCCGCCGGAGAGCGAGCCGGTGCCGATTGGCAGACCGATCCGCAATATGCGGATCTACATCGTGGACGACCAGCTGCGGCTGTGTCCGGTCGGAACAATCGGCGAAATCTGCGTCTCGGGCATTGGGGTGGGACGCGGCTACCTGCGCGACCCCGAGCGGACAGCGGCGGTATTCCTGGAAGACCCGTTCAGGGAAGAGGAGGGCGTGCGGATGTACCGGACGGGAGACCTCGGACGGTGGCTGCCGGACGGCAATATCGAATTCTACGGCCGGAAGGATTATCAGGTGAAGATCCGGGGCTTCCGGATCGAGCTGGGCGAGATCGAAGCCCGACTGGTCGAGCATGTAGGGGTGAAGGAAGCGGTCGTGCTGGATGTGGAGGATGGGCAGGGCGTGAAGCAGCTGGCGGCGTATGTGACAGCCGCGGGCGAGGCGGCGCCGGAGACGGCGGAGCTGAAGGCATACCTGGCGCGGCATCTGCCGGAGTATATGGTGCCGGCATCGGTGCAGGTGCTGGCGGAGCTGCCGCTGTCGCCAAACGGCAAGATCGACCGCAAGGCGCTGCCGAAGCCGGAGCTGGCCTTGGGCGGCGGCATGGCGGGAGGCCCGCCGCGCACGGAGACGGAGCGGAAGCTGGCGGCGATTTGGCAGGAAGTGCTCGGCGTAGTGGAAGCAGGCCGGGAGCAGTCGTTCTTCGAAGCGGGCGGCCACTCGCTGAAGGCGATGACGCTGGTGTCGCGCATCCACAAGGAGCTGGGCGCAGAGCTGCCGCTGCGGGAGGTGTTCGCCCGTCCGCTGCTGCACATGCAGGCGGCATACATCGACCAGGC
>NZ_QKRB01000060.1 GCF_003233845.1 Paenibacillus sambharensis | reverse complement strand
TGTACTGGGCACAACGATCACAGCTGGTACGCTAACCTCTGCAGGTACCATCACCAATATCCTGACCGGTACAATCGCCAGCGTACTTGGTGCGACTATCACCGGCGGCACTATTGATGCCGTTCTAGCCGCGACCATTACAGGCGGCACATTGACTTCCGCAGGTACCGTTACCGACATTCTGGGCGGTACGATCGACGCTGTGCTTGGCGCCACGATTACTGCGGGCACGATCACCAGTATTGGAACCGTAGGAACCGTGAACAGCCTGACCTCCATCTCCCAGAAAAACTTTATCGAGCTGGCAACGACAGGCGTTACAACCTCAGACACCTTTACTCCTCTGCCAGCGAATACAACCAGTGTTCTCGGTGTATATTCCTATTTCCTCGTGAACACCGGGGCCAATCCGGTAGACTGGCGAGCCGAAGTCAGTGCTGACGGCGCCAACTATTATGTTGATACGACAAGCACAGGAGTTCCTGCAGGCGGCACTGATGTTCTGGTACCGTCACGCTTCCTGAAATATACCCGTGTTTCCTACCGTTCCACCGGTGCGGGCGCGCCTTCTACGGTCAATATATTTTTCGATGCCCAAGGAACGTAAACCAGCCTAGTTCACATACTTTATAAAGAGAAAATTTCACAAAAAAGCACATGGAAACATGTGCTTTTTTGTATGGATGGAGGCAACCTATGAACCCACTAAGCCTCGGTGTTCATATCATCGTCCGGGACGAGGCCGAATGGCTTCCCCAATGTCTGGAAAGTATCAGAAATGCAGATGAAATCATTGTGGTTGATACAGGATCTGAAGACAATTCCGTGTCCATAGCACGCTCTTTCGGGGCAGCAGTTATCGAGGACCCCTGGAAGGAAGACTTCTCACACCCGCGCAACAAGGCACTTAAGCATGCCTCGACGGACTGGATATTAGTACTGGATGCTGACGAGTGCCTATTGGGAGGCATTGATCAGCTGCGGGCCATGCTGGCCTCCGGGGAATGGGAAGCGTACAGTTTAACAATTGAAAATCTGTTGGGCAGCCGTCCCGAGGAACGATTGTACCATTCCGCAGTCCGTCTATTCCGCAGCCGCCCCGAGTACCGGTTTGAAGGGCGGATCCACGAGCAGATCGGCAGCTCGATTGTCAGGCAGCATCCGGGCAAATCCATGGGAGATGCCGGTATCCTGATCCGCCATTACGGCTACCTCCCTTCCATCCTTGACGGCAAGAAGAAGGCCCGCCGCAATGAAGATCTGCTGCTGAAGGCTCTTGAGGAGAACCCGGATGATCCCTTCTATCTATACAACCTCGGGATCACGCATCATCAATTGAACCGGCCCCAAGCAGCAACAGAGGTAATGGCCAAAGCTCTGCCATTAGTGCCTGTCAATGCCCCTTATCGGGCCGGACTTATTCGGGACCTTGCCAAACTGCTGCTTAGCCTTGGCAAGGCTGAACAGGCACAGGCTGTAATAGACAATGAATTGTCAGAGCGTTATGAGGATTACCCTGATCTGCATGTTCTGCTCGGTGACGCCCTGCTCGCACAGGGCTGGACGGATAAAGCATTTGACAGCTATACCCAAGCGGCGCAGCTTGCGGGATGTTCCGACCGGTATGTCCAGGAAGCAGGAAGCAGCAGCTTCACGCCGCTTAGCCGGATGGGCAGCATTGCACTGCGGCTTGGTCGACCTGAGGAGGCAGCCAGGCTGTTTCACGGCGCGCTGCAGCAGCATGCCACCCACCAGCCCTCGCTTTCAGGAATAGCCGAAAGCTTCCGGCAGCTCGACGTGTCTGAAACTGAGATTGCCGCCCTGCTTAAGCAAATCGTTCTCCCTCAACAGCCAGCGGACTACCTTCCCATCTTTGAAGCACTCAATGAAGCAGGCGCCGATCAAGGAATAGAGAGCTTGTGGCAGCAGGCCATGACAGCCGAATCCCGACTCGTAATCCTGTACGCTTCCGCCCTTCTGCGCAACGGCAAATCAGGCGTGCTGCCGCTGCTAACGGCTGCTGCCCTCCTCAATGACAGCACCCGGCCGGATGAGCTGGAGACAATCGGCATGCTGCTGAAGGTGTGCCGAACAGTCGGCAGCGGTGAACAATCTGCCTCTGCAGCATCTCTAGATGACGAGATAACCTTCGATAAGCTGATTCAGTGTGCTGTTGAAGTGCGGGCATGGCAGGCGGCAGAGACTTTTGCCCGGCGTTATGAGGCAGGCCAGCTGGCACTTGCCAAAGCGATGTACCGGAGCGGCTTCGTTCTGCAGGCGGCGGACCGGTTCCTCGGCCTGCTGGAGAGCCGGAAACTGGACTCTGAGGCCTTCTTTATGCTTGGGGAACTGCTGTATACCAAGAACCATTTTGCAGAAGCCGCCCAGCAGTTCGAGCAGGCACAGGCCATGCAGCCAGACCAGCGGCGAGCAGGCATCGGGCTGTCTCTATGCTATCTTCAGCTGGCAGCCAGGCATATGGACGAAGCGGTTCATCTGGCATCGGAGCAGACCGGACTGAGAGAGGATCTCGGACGCATTCAGGCAGCCATCCAGCTGCTCGCACGGCTTCCATGGCAGACGGATTGGAACGGACGGCAAAGGAGGAACCGTGATGGAGAAGCCGCTCATATCACTCTGCATGATCGTCCGCAATGAGGAGCAGCTCCTCCCCCGCTGCCTAAGGAGTGTGCAGGGCGCGGCAGACGAGATGATTGTCGTGGACACCGGGTCTTCAGACCGTACGGTAGAGATAGCTCGGGAGTTCGGGGCGCAGGTTATTGCCGCGCGGTGGGAAAATGATTTTGCCGCTGCGAGGAATATCGGATTGGAGCAAGCCTCCGGCCGCTGGATTCTGCAGCTGGATGCGGATGAAGAACTGGAGCGCGGTCAGCATAATGAGCTTAGGCAGTGGGCCGCCCGCTCCGAGTTTGACGGACTCCTGCTACAAGTGCACAATCACGCTGGCAGCGACCCCGGCTCCTCCGTTGTAACGATCAACCCTATCGTCCGCATGTTCCGGAATTATCCTGCCTGCCGGTACAAAGGGTCCATTCATGAGCAAATTGCCGCATCTATCCTCGAGACGAAGCCCGGCGCTGCTTTTCACTGCACACCGATTCGCATCCACCACTACGGCTACGCTGCCGAGTGGGTGAAGAAGAAGGATAAGGTTACGCGGAACCGGACTCTGCTGCAGGAGGCACTCCGGCGTGCGCCGGATGATTCATTTCATCACTATAATCTGGCCGTCGAATATATGCGGGTCCATGACTATGAATCTGCTCTGCGCCATCTACGCCAATCCAGGCGCTTCCTGCCCGGTGAGGTCAGCTACAAGCATCTGCTCTACAAGTACGAGGCTTACTGCCTGTCTTCCCTAGCCAGGGCCGACGAAGCGGTAAAGGTGCTGGATCAGGGGAGGGAGCTGTACCCCGATTATACGGATCTGCATCACACAAAGGCGGTTGTGCTGATACGGCAGGGCAACAAGAAACAGGCGGCCATCCTGCTAAGGCGGGCTGTTCGCCTTGGTCCCGCACCGCTTGCCTATCATACCGAAGCCGGAATAGGGACGTATCAGTCATGCTTTCTGCTGGGTCAGCTGGTGGAAGAGCAGGGCAGCCCTGCGGAAGCAGCCGATTATTATCTCCAGGCGGTGACGCACAATCCAAGCATGACGAGTGCCTGGCAGCGCCTGTTTCGCCTGATGCGGCTGGAGGGCCGTGAGCAGGCAATTGCCCGTCTTATCTTTCCGGTACTGGATCGCCTCCCGGATGGGAATCAGCCCAATCAGGCCAGACTGATCCGGCATGTGCTGCTGCTGTTAGCCGAGGAAAGCTGCCTGGATACGGCACGTGCCTTGAAGGAGCAGTATATGGGTTCCAGCGCCGGTCCAGCAGTACGCTTGAATCCGGACTTCGAAGCCCAGCTGGCTTCAGCTTGCGCGGCAGAACAGCCGGATGATCCGCTTGTTCCTGAGCTCCCCGAGGAGTGGAGCACCGCTGTAAGAGCGGCCAGCTTGTCGGGAGATAACAAGCTCGCATGGAAGCTGCTGTCCGGGTGGATAGAGCAGTCAAAGAAGCCGGATGCCAGCACCAAAGCAAATCCCTCCGATCATGCCTACCGGCTGAGCCTTACCCTGATTGCCCTTGCGGATATCCAGCTCGCCAAACACGGCGGCCCGGAAAGCCCCAAGCGGTCTGTAATCCGGCAGGCGCGCGCCATCCTGCCCTACGCCCGGCTCCGGCGTGAGGATGAGCTGTAATGACCGGACATTCGGAAATACAGCTGTCACTCTGCATGATTGTCCGTAATGAAGCCGCTCAGCTTTCCCGCTGCCTCAGTTCCATCACCCCGCTCGTCTCTGAAATTATAATCGGGGATACAGGCTCGTCAGACCATACCCCTGCCATCGCCCGACAATTCGGCGCCAAGGTAATAGCCGTCCCGTGGGAGGATCATTTTGCCAAAGCACGAAACATCGTCTTATCCCACGCCACTCACCCATGGATCATTGTGCTGGATGCGGATGAAGAAGCCGACGGATGGACGCTGGAGCAGCTTCGGCCGCTGCTGCAAGGCTCTTCGATCTGCGGTTACTACCTGCAGATACACCATTATTACGGCGGAGGATCTGAGCATGAGTACAGCACGGACGCTGTACTTCGACTGTTCCGCAATGATCCGGGCATCCGCTATGAAGGACGGCTGCACGAGGATGTAGGAGTCAGCATCTTAAGATCACGGCCTGACGCCAAAATCGCTTCCGCTCCGCTTCGGATCAAGCACTACGGCTATCAGGCAGGAGCCGTAAGCTGCCAAGAAAAGCAGCGCCGGAACCTAGCCATACTGAAAGATGCGCTGGAAGAGGAACCAGACCAGGGCTTTTGGCATTACGCACTAGGAACGGAGAGGTTCCTGTCGGAGGATTATGCCGGGGCAGCTGACTGCTTCCTGCCGCTGCTGAAGAAGATTTCCCCACATGAAGGCTACACATCCGATCTTTATCTGAAAACAGCCTATGCTCTGTACGCCTGCGGAAGAATCCAACAAGCGAAGCCTGTAATCCGCAAGGGACTCAGTTTATTCCCTGATTTTACAGATCTGCTGGAGCTGCAGGCCATGATAGCCCTGGAGCAGTCCAAACTTCAGGAAGCCTCCGACTCCCTGCAGCAAGCGCTTGATGCTGGTGACATGTCAGCTGTCTACAGCTCAACAGCCGGCAGCGGCACCTACCGAACACGGCAGCTGGCCGGCATGGTATGCGAACGCGCACTCTGCTTCGAGGATGCTGCCCATCATTACCAGCAGGCAATTCTGATGTGCCCGGCAATGACCGCTGTATGGTCCCGGTGGATCTCTCTCCTGCTGATGATGGAGCGTGATAAGGATATCGCAGAGCTGCTGCGTATGCTGCCGCAAGCATTGACGCAGCAGCTGGCGGCCGTGCTCGTTCCCGCTGCGCTTAATGCCAGGTCGGCCGCGCTGCTTGAGCTGCTGTGCGACCAGCTGCCGCAGCAGTCTGACACGCATGTCTTGATCCGGGCAGTCCGCCTGATGATGGAAAGCCGTTACAGCGATGCATCGGAGCTGCTGGAAGATAGGCTGAAACAGCAGGCTGTCCATCTTCGGGAGGAGGAGGATGACGTGGATTCCAGCCCGGCGGGCAAGCGGGCCGCTTCTTACCTGTGGGCTGCTGCCTGGGCTATGGAGCAGCCCAATCAAGCGGCTGCCATCCTCGCCGGCTCAACCACCCCCGATGCCAGCCTTTGGCAGGTGCAGATGCTGCTGGAGACGTATGGTAAGGGAGAGATGACTGGCAAGGCCGGCGGAGGCCAGTTCGCTGGTAAAGACCAGACGGATAGTGAAGACATAGCGAAACGTAAAGTCCGCGCCGGCACTGAGAGCAATCTGGATGCGCAAGCCGGAGGGGACTGCCCGAAGCGGGAAGCGGAAGAAGGCCGCAGGATTAATCTTCACGGCCGCGTTGGCCGCAGCCCCAGTCACAGCAGCAGCGGCTTGCCCGAGCCAGCGGCGATGCTGCTCTACGCCGCGCAGCTGCTTGTGCAAGCAGGCGCCTGGGGCGCCCTGCTGCAGCTGGTTCAGGCGGGCCGGCTGGACCTTGCCGGCCCCGAGGTGCCGCAGCCGCTGCTGTGCGGACTGCTGCGGGCACCAGCTTCCACTCGCGCGGCGCTGGCAGGCGCCCCGGCGGGTGCACACTCGGCAGCGGCCGGTGCGGAAGCATCCTTGGCCGGGCTGCTGCTTCGGGCCGCACTCGCAGAGTCGTGCGGCCGTTATGGGGCAGCTGCAAACCTGCTGACGCTTGCTGCCACCCTCTACCCGGGCCGGCCCGAGCCACCGGCTGGGCTGGCCTGCTTGCGGCATGCGCAGGCCAGCCGCGCCAGCGGGCGGGCCGCGGATCTGCCGCAGCCGCAAATGACGCTGGCGCTGCTGGCAGCGGCATGTGCGAATCCATCAATAAATGGGACTATCTTATAAACGAGTCATTTTCCAAGGAAGGATATTTCGCCTGATGCAGAGTAGGCGTATACACCTCCTGACTGCACGGCTAACGAATCATATTACACGTTAAATCTGCAAATTTGAGGCTCTTGTACTTGACCAATGCTACGATGTTTAATTTGTCCTCCTAATAGAGGAAGGGGTGTCCCGAGTCAACATGACTCATTGGACACCCCTGCCTAGATAATAATGAACTAATTAAGCCCTCATTACTACCTGATATACACCTGCTCCAGCACGTACCTGGAGCTTCCCTCTTCTTCTGCACTGAAGACGAAGTTAACGTACGTCGTACTGAATGCATCCCATCCTGGTGGCTGAATCGAATATTGAAAGGTCTGGAAGTATTCATTCTTTTCCCCCACATACGACACTTCCACACCGCTCAGCTTTACTTTCCGAAGCGCAGCCGCATAACTCTTAGATTTTGCAGCACCATTGGCTTCTCTGATGCCTTTAACCTGATCGGCAAACATCTTTTTGTAATATTCCTGCCCGTACAGGAACGAATCCGCAGGCGGGTTATACGTATATTTCTCGATATAAGCGTTAAAGGTATCGTACTTGTTCGTCTCCAGCGCCTTGGCATAAATATTCGCCACCTTCAATGCCTCGGCCTTCATCTTTGCCGTCATGACCTTATCGCCGCCCTTAAGCTCGATCAGATAAGCGGACTGCTTAGGCTTCACTGGCGCGGACGCTGCATCTTCCTTGGCTGCTGCTGTCGCTCCTTGACCAATAAACATCGTCTTCGTCGGGTTGCTCCAGCCGATCTCTGTTCCTACCGCGTCTGCAACCGCGCGAGCTGGAAGGTAAGTCGTGCCGTCATAGGTGATTGGCGTGACCTTGGAGCCGTCAGCGTTACGGGGTGTCCAGGAGCTGCCGTTCAGCTCAAACTTGATGTCATGGTTCAGGTATGCCGTGATCTTCTGTAGTCCCGTCGCGCCAAAAGCGCCCACTGCGCCGCACACGAGGCTCGTCGCCAGGACAGAAGCCACGAATACGGATTTTTTCATCTCGATAAACTTCTTCACGTTGTTTCCCTCTCTCGTAAATGATTCATGAATTAAGGATGGGACTAATTATTTCAGACTGTAGTAAATGAAGGATTCTTCATACTCTAGGTCTGGAGTCGTTTTGCGGAATGCCAGCACGCTCTGCTGACCTTTTGGTACGCCTACGATTGCCTTGCCTGTTACTTCGTAAGACTTCTTCTGCCCTGGAGCCACCTTCACTCCAACGGTTTGGTCACTATTATTACTGCTCAATGAGCCGTCAAAACCATAATCCTGTACTCCAATGACTGAACTTGAGTTATCAACAGCCCGTGTTCCCCAGATACTCGGTCTGAACATGCTTAAATACATATCCGTTTCCTCGCTGCCCGCTTTAAACCAGGCATTGCTGATCTTCATGGTAAGAGTCACCAGTTTATAATCCACTTCGTCGAAATTATCCGGGCTGGTCAATCCGAGCTTCTTGAATCCGTCGGCGGAGAGGGAAGCAACCTTGTTTAACGTAATGGTGTAAGTGGCGCCGTAGGAACCGTTAACCTCAGGCTTGTAGCTGTAAGTATCCGTGTAGGTATAGCTTGTACCAATCGCAATTGGATCGCTCAGCGAACCCTTATTCTTTGAAGTCCCTGCCGGTGCAGTGCCTGTGGAAGGACTAGCAGACGAACCAGCAGACGAACCAGCCGAAGTCCCTGACTGCGAACCGGATACCGCTCCTGTAGAACCGCCCGTAGAGCCTTCACCAATCGAAATGGTCTTCGTGCTGCCGTTCCAGCCGACTTCTGTACCTACCGCATCCGCGATGGCGCGGGCCGGAAGATATGTCGTGCCGTTGTACGTAATTGGCGTAATTCTGGAGCCGTCCGTATTGCGGGGCGTCCATGCGCTGCCGTTCAGCTTGAACTGAATGTCGTGATTCAACTGCGCCGTAATCTTCTGAAGTCCTGTTGCGCTGTAGGCACCCACCGAACCAAACACCAGGCTGGTCGCCAGAATGGTAGTTACAAATACAGACTTCTTCATCCGAATCTTCTTCATTTGACCTCTGATCCCTCTCTCTGTGCAATAATCAAGACAGTACATAAGGACTAATCAACGCTGCCGTTCAAACAGTGAAATCCGCCCAAAGCACTACCCATTACCAAATTATCGGTAGGTTTCCATGGGAATTTTATACTTACATGAAAATAAAAAAAGCCTGTTCCTACCCGCGAACGGATAGAAACAAGCTTTGTGAACTTTAATACACTAATTAACTGAAATACACTTGTTCCAGAATATACTTGGAGCTGCCGTACTGCTCCGCGCTGAAGACAAAGTTTACGTAGAAGGTGCTGAAAGCGTCCCAGCCCGGCGGCTGGATACCGTACTTAAAGGTCTGCGAGAACTCATTCTTCTCACTTACATAAGTCACGTCTATGCCGCTCAGCTTGACCTTCTTGATCGCTGCCGCATAGCTCTTCACCTTGGCTGCGCTGTTGGCTTCCTTGCCGCCATTGACGTACTCCGCGAACTGCTCCTTCAATTTCTCCTGGCCGGTGATGATCGGGGAGTTCGGAAGAGCTTTGGACGTGTACTTGTCAATATAGGCGTTAAAGGTCGTGAACTTGCCCGTCTCCAGCGCCTTGGCATAAATTCCTGCCAGCTTCAGGGCTTCGGCCTTCATCTTGGCCGTCATCACCTTGTCGCCGCCTTTAAGCTCCATGAGATATTGAGACTGCTTGGGCATGACAGGGGCTGCTGCCGCGTCTGCCTTGGCTGCTTCTGCTGCCCCTTGTCCGATAAACACGGTCTTCGTCGGGTTGCTCCAGCCGATCTCGGTGCCAACCGCTTCCGCAACCGCACGGGCAGGCAAATAGGTATTGCCGTCATAGGTAATCGGCGTAGCTTTGGAGCCGTCCACATTCAGCGGCGTCCAGGAGCTGCCGTTCAGTTCAAACTTGATGTCATGGTTGAGGTATGCCGTGATCTTCTGCAGTCCCGTGGCACCGAAGGCGCCTACTGCACCGAATACCAGACTCGTCGCCAGGACAGAAGTCACGAATACGGATTTTTTCATCTCAATAAACTTCTTCATTGCTGCTGTTCCTCTCTCTGTATGAATTAGGGAAGCCGGTAAATCTGTGGACTATTTCAATTTAAAATAAATGAACGAGTCATTGTATTCAATCCCCTGCGCTTGCTTACGGAATGCCAGCAGGCCCGGCTTGTCCTTAGGTACGCCCACAATAGCCTGTCCCGTCACTTCATAAGACTTCTTCTCACCCGGGGCCACCTTAATCCCGACGGTTTGCTCCCGCTCCTTGGTGTACAGCGAACCTTCGAAGCCTAGATCATTCGAGCCGATCACACTCTCGGTGCCATCCGTGCTGCGGGTACCCCAGATATTTGGCCTGTAGATATTCAGGTACATATCCTTCGCATCGGTGCCCGCCTTGAACCACGCATCCGCAATCTTGATCGTCAGGTCTACCAGCATGTAGTTAACCTCGTCTGTATTATCCGGCTGCTTAAGGCCAAGCGCTTCAAATCCGGCAGACGTGATTGGAGCGGCCTTGTGCACTGTAATCGTATAAGTAGCGCCGTAAGAACCGTTCTTCTCCGGCTTGTAATCCGATTTATCCGTATATGTATAACTGGTGCCAAGGGCTATCGGGTCTGACAGCGATCCCTTGTTCTTGCTTGCGGCAGTGCTGCCTGTTGTTGTTCCTGTCGTTGTGCCTGTGGAAGGAGTTGTCGGTGTACCGGTGACAGCCCCTGTGGAGGAACCTGCTTCGGCATCCGCCGCACCCTCGCCAATCGATATGGTCTTCGTGCTGCCGTTCCAGCCGATATCCGTTCCTACCGCATCCGCGATGGCACGTGCCGGAAGGTATGTAGTGCCTTCATAGGTGATTGGTGTGATCTTCGAACCATCTGCGCTACGTGGTGTCCAAACGCTGCTGTTCAGGTTAAACTTGATGTCGTGATTCAGATAAGCCGTGATCTTCTGCAGTCCTGTAGCACCAAATGCGCCCACCGCACCAAACACCAGACTTGTCGCCACGAGGGTCGCCGCGAACGCGGACTTCTTCATGCGAATCTTCTTCATTGCTTTCCCTCTCTCTCTTCATGTTGAACAATAACCGGCCTTAAGAGAAGATGTCGAACCTCTCAAAACCAAGCCAATTATACCACCGCATCCAAACCTTTACATGGGAATGATATCCTAGAAGCAAGCAAGGCCCGCTTTCTCCGGCACGGAGAAAGCAGGCCTTTTGACACTAATAGTTGTCGATTATTGTAATTTCACATTCACCTTCTGCGTCGTCACCAGCTTGCCGCTGTTGTCGTAGGCCTGCACCGCAATCTCAAGCTTCTTGCCCTTATAGGCGCGAAAATCAATCTCTGCCGTCCATGGCGGGGCAGATGCGGTTCCGACCGTGCGGCCGCCGATCTGGTAGCTTACCTTGGACAGCGTAGGGGCCCATGTCTTCACATAGCCGGACAGCTTCAGCTTGCCCGCCTGTATGGTGCTGTTGTTGACCGGCTTGTAGGAGACTGGCGCCTTCTCGCCGATCGAGCCCAGGTAGAATGGATGGGCCACGGATTCCTTGTATGCCTTGAGCAGCTGCTCGTTAGCCGACAGCATATAGTATTTGATCCGCGCTGTGGAATCGCCATTGCTGTCAAACCAGAACACGCCCTTTACCTTCGGATAGACCATTGGGAGGGAAGAGTAGAACTCCCGCAGCTTGTACACGGCCCACTTGGTCTTGTCCTGGCGCTTCTCGGGATACATGTAGGACACACCACCCTCCGAGATGAACACCGGCTTGCGCGCGGCATAGGTCTGATAGATGTGGTCGAACTTGTCCAGATGGCTCGATCGGTCTTCGCCCTGCTCCAGCGGATCAAGAGACGGATCGAAGATTGTGTACAGGCTCACGCCCACCCAGTCCACATAGGCGTCACCCGGGTAATACGATTCAATCGTGTAGGTCGGGTTCGCTCCGGGCGCCCAGACCATCGCAACATTGTCCTGCGCTTCCTCGCGGAACACCTTCGCAACGAGCCGGAACTTCTCAATATACTTCTTCGGATCGCCGTGCCACTTCACCCACCCGCCGTTCATCTCATTGGCGAACCGCAGGAACACGGGTGCCTCCGACTCCCCGATTGCCTTCGCCAGGCCGCGCAGGTAAGCATCATCCTTGACCTGATCCAGACCCTTGATTGGCTGCACGCCAATTTGCAGAGCCGTTCCGCTAGCCTTCGCCCGCTCCAGATGTTTTGCCAGCAGGGCCGGATCACTGCCATAGTTAAAATACAGCAGGTATGCCGCATGCTTCTTCCCCGTAAGCACCGGGAACTGCTCCGTGAAATACTTCCCCTTCTTCGGATCGTTAACCGCCTTGTCCAGCTCTGCGTAAGCGCCGATTAAAGCCCCGTTAGCCGGCACAAACTTCGTCCCGCCGTAAGTGGTTCCCTGCCCGGCCGGCTGCTCCACATACAGCTTCGCCGAGCTGCGAAGCAGGTTGGCCTTGCGTTTGGCCGCAATGCTTACTTGCGTCTGTTTCGCCTTACCCGAATATTCCGCCTCAAGATCCCAGTTCGCAACGGCTTCATCATAATGCTTCAGCCCCTTGTAGCAGTCGCCAATCCGGCGGTACATCTGCGCAGCGTTGCCATAGTCCTTATCCTTCACGAACACTGGCGCAATCTGCTTATATTGGGCTATCGCTTCGTTGTATTTGCCCCGCGCCTCCAGCTTCTGCGCTTCCTTGTAGACCGTCCACACACTTGCCGCCTGTGCCTTGCCCTGCTGCATAACCGGTATGCTCATCAGCAGTATGATCAGCACAAGCCCTATCCTTAGCGTCCATCCTGCTCTGTCCGTTGTCCTCTGTCCTTGCTGCACGCTGTCTCCCCCGTCTCCCCTGCCCGCAGGCAGAACTTGATGAATATTGTAGAATTATGTCATGTAAAGCAGGATTATTATACCAGCACTTACTTCCTAAGAAAATAAAAAAAGAGAACCGTAAAAGAGCGGTTCTCTTAACAAGCAGCAGTCCGCTTAGGACTTGCCGCAGCATTTCTTATATTTTACGCCGCTGCCGCATGGGCATGGCTCATTGCGTCCGATCTTGCGCCGCTCATCCAGCTGGATAACCTTGCCGCCAGCCGCTGCACCAGCGGCTGCACCTGAGGCCGCCCCCTGTGCCTGTCCCGCCGGTACCGGCTTCGCTTCAGGCTGAGGATTCAGCTCCAGCGGGGTATACCCCTTCAGGAACCACAGCCGGGTATTGTTCATCAGCTTCATCAGCAGGTCGATCAGCTGCCGGACCGCCAGCTCGTCTCCAAGCTCGAAGTCCCGCTCGATATCCTGCATGATCTCCGTAAGGGGATCGCCGAGCTTGATGCTGTAGGCCAGCATATCCACGGTATCTTCCGCGTCCGCACGGCTCAGCTCATAGTGATGCATGAAGTAATGGACCAGAGCCTGGAACTGCGGTGTCCGGTCGATGTAGTCCGGGTCTGCCGCCTGCACCACCTGCTTCTTCGTCAGCGGGTAGAAGCCGGCATCCTGTCGCAGCCCCTGCTCCGTGCGCACGCCTGCAATATCCGTTACATCCGCATGGGCAACCAGCTCATCCTGAACCTGAACAGACGCATCGTAACTGGCCGCATCCTCAATCACCTGACGGTAACGCTCTGTATCCAGCGCCTCCTCCGTGTAGAGAGGAATCAGCTTCGCCAGCTCATCCCAGGTCAGCACACCATTATAGTAGAGAATGCCCCGGGTCAGCTTGGCAAGCTCTGTATTGCGCTGAACACTGGCTTTAAGACCGGCTGTATCAGCCCGGCGGAAGCTCTCCAGCACTTCCTCCGGCATGACCAGCGTGTTAACGCCGTCCACCACGCCAGGGAACAGCAGTCCCAGACTGCGGAAATAGACGATTTGTTCATATATTAAGTCCGGCTGCTCCAGCTTCCCGTTCTTCCGCTCGGCTGCCTTCAGCAGATTGTACTTCGATTCATCCAGTGAATGCCACACGCGTTCCAGGCCTTCCGGCATCTGAGCCGCGATCGCCTCGCAGAGCTCCTGCTTCTTAAGGGTGCTTACACCCTTCACCTTCAGCTGCAGACTTGTCCGAACCCGGGTCAGATCATCCTTCGTCAACCGGCCCAGCGCCTCTGTAAGCCCTAACGGATAGCTGATTGCCGTCCACAGCGCGGCCTCTTCCTTCTTCCGCTTCGCAATCATGCGTTCCAATTCCTTCTTCTTATCTGTCTGCCCTTGCACTGCCATGCTACTCAACTTGTATAACGCTCCCTTCCAGACATCCGCACTGCGAGGAGGATGGCGGCCAAGCCGCCTCCCCTGCTGCTGTGCGATTTCCCTGCAAACCGCAGGCCCGCTTCGGCTGTATGAATCCGAGCAGGACCTGCCTTCTATGTAAACTCCTATGAGTATACCAGAATATTCTCCCCGTGCGGTAAAATGGGAACATTTTCATCAATCTATTCTGACCCTATTGACCCGGCTGACTCTCAGAAACCTCCATTAGAAACACCCGTTCGCGGAAGCCGCCGCGCCTCTCTTCCTTGTCCTTGCGGATCGCCTCCAGCTGCTCCGGGTCCGACCCGTGTACCGCTGCCAGAGTGTGCATAAGCTCCAGAATATCCGCCAGCTCCTCCACTGCGCTGCTGTCATCTCCCGCACGCATGTACTCGTCCAGCTCCTCGTACAGCTTCGTGCGAAGCTGCGCGCGGTATTCCGCTTCTTCCAGAATGCGGGTGCTGCATGTATTGCCGCTCTCTGCGATGATGGCCGGGATCCGGTCCCGCACAAGCTTGTTATAGGTAGGCATAACGTATTTACTCCCCTCTCATCCGCTTATTCAATCTCAGTGTCTGCAACGATGCACCCTTAAGTTAGCTGCCAAGCAACCTTAACGGCCTGCGTGTCGTCATATGATTATCTATCCGGTCAGTCCTCTTGGAATCATGATGAAGAAGCAGAGGTGAAGCCAGATGATCATCTGGATTAATGGCGCGTTCGGCTCAGGCAAAACACAGACTGCCTACGAGCTCCACCGGCGGCTGCCCGGCTCGTATGTGTTCGATCCGGAGAACGCCGGTTATTATATCCGCAAGAATGTCCCAAAGCAAGCAGCCCATAGTGATTTTCAGGATTATCCGATGTGGCGCGAATTTAACTATGCCATGCTGACTTATATCAGCCGCAGCTTCGACGGTCCCATCCTTGTGCCGATGACGGTGGTGAACCCGGTATACTTCCGCGAGCTGGTCGGGCGGCTGCGCCTGGACGGTGCCAGTATTCATCATTTCACCCTATTAGCATCTCCGGAAACACTGCTGAAGCGGCTGCGCAGCCGGGGCGAGGGGCCAAGCTCCTGGGCGGCGCGGCAGATTCACCGCTGCACGGAGGCGCTGACCGACGACCGGTTCGCGCAGCACATCGTAACAGACCAGCTCACTGTCGAAGCTGCGGCCGAGGCCATCGCTTCCGCGCTGGGGCTGACCCTGATGCCGGATCACCGGGGCAAGCTGGGAAGGATGAGGGACCGGCTGGTGACAAAGCTCCGGAATGTCAGGATCGGCGGCTGAGGCGATAAAGGGCAGGCCCAATGGGCCCGCCCTCTTCTCTTTCTCTTAATCCCAGTTACCCTTACCCCGACTGTCTCTTACACCAAATCCAGCACAAGCACGCTTACCGAATGCGCCGGCAGTGTGAGAACGGCAGATTTGCCATCAATTGTCACGCTGGACTCTGCTGGCTGAACCTTCTCGTCATTCTTCTTGTTGACGTTCGGGATGTTCAGCAGTGACTCGTCCCCGGTGAGCGTGACCAGCTTGGCCGCAGCAGCGACGTTCAGGTCCTTCAGCTCAAGCTCGGTTGTCTTGTCGGTGCCGTCAGCGTTCACAAGCTTCACATAGACATGCTTGTCATCCTTCGTGACGGAGCTGAACACATCGCGGTTGTATGCTTCCAGCTTGTAATCCAGCACCAGGCTCGATTCCTTGCCGTCTGTGTACGAGCAGACCAGACGGTCGCCTGTCCCCCCGCCAAAATTTACCGTAATCGCATATTCCGCGCCTTCGGTCAGCGGCTCATAGCTGCAGGCACGCAGGTTGCCGGCAGCGGAGCTGGAGGAGTAGTCGCCCAGCGTGTAGCCTTCGATGCCCTGCTTGTATACCTTCACGCCTGTCGCATTGCCGTTGTAGCCGATCGCGTATTCGATAACATCCTTCTTCTCCGGCGTGATGTCGGTCAGCCCGGCACCAACGAAGAAGCCTTCTGTACCCGCGCCCTTCACAGCGGTGACCTCTACCTTGTAATTGGTCCACTCGTCGTTCAGGATGTACAGGCCGTTGCGGCCGCTGCTCTGCGCCTTCAGCACAAGGCCGCGCTCTGCATCAACCGTATAGCCCGCCGAACCCGGAATAACCTGCCAAGCGGCATCCAGCTGCTGCGTGAAGTCCTGATCCAGCAGCACGCGGCCATCCTCATGGGAAGTCACCTTGACGCGCTTCACGATAACCTCCGCATTGCCTGCCGCGATCTCGATGCCGCCGCGCGGGATGAGCTCAAGCGGCTTGCCGCTGCGGTACGTCCGGAACGATGTGCCCAGCACCTTCTTGCCGGCATACTTCGCGAACAGCTGCTGTACATAATAGTTCGGCGTGAACCATACCGTCTCGTCGTCGAACCAGATGCAGTCCGGCGTCCAGCGGTAGGTGCCGTCGGTGAGCACCTTGTTGAACAGCGGCGCGTACGCGGTCAGCAGCACGACGTCAGCGTTATTTTCGAAGCCGGTCATCATCGCTGCTTCCGCAACCGCACCTGCCAGCGTGTTCTTGTCCGTGGACGCATACTCGCCGACGAATACCTTGGAGGTCTCGCGCAGGTTCAGGCTGCCGTCCTGCTCATAGGCCCGGTAATAATAGTTGTAGCGGTCCACGTTGTTCAGCAGGTACTCATTGGAACGGTAGTAGTGCTCATCCGCAATCGTATCCATGTAGTTCGGCTGCTTCTCGTACCAGGTGATCGTCTCCTCGTGGCTGTGCTTGCCGTCCGTGAAGCTGACCTTGGCTTCGCCCTCCAGGCGTCCGCTCAGGAACTTCCAGCCTTCCTGGTACGCATCGTCATCCGCCTGCGCGCCGACTGTCGAGATGATGTGAAGCTCATGATCCGGGTAAAACTTCGCCATATGCTCGTCGATCGCAGCCTTGAACACCTCGAAGTTCGCATAGAACTCCGTGCCCCAGTTCTCGTTGCCGACACCAAGGTAGCGGAGATCGAACGGCGCTTCGTGGCCCATCTGGCGGCGCAGTGCAGCCCATTCGTTATGCTCAAAATCCATACTGATCGCAAAGTCGATCAGATCCGTAAAGTTCTTGATGTAGTAATCGCGCAGTGCTCCGCCCGCCGGGTTGCAATAATCCGAACGCGCCTGGCAGAGTACGCCGCAGGCCATAACCGGCAGCGGTGTCGCGTTCAGGTCCTCGGCCAGCTGGAAGTATTCCATATAGCCAAGACCCATCGTCATCATGTAGCCCCAGACGTTGAAGTTCTCCTTGCGCAGCTCGATGTCGCGGACCGATTCCTTCCAGTCGTAGACGTTCTCCCAGATATGCGAGCCTTCGGAGATACAGCCGCCGGGGAAGCGCAGGAAGGTCGGGTGAAGGTCCAGCAGCGCCTCGACCAGGTCTCTGCGGAGACGGTAGTTCGGGTTGCCGGTATAGTTCGCATGCGCGCTTGCCGAGCGCGGCTCTTCGCGAACGCCCCATACCTCTTCCGGATAGAGCGAGACCATATCGATGGAGATGTCGCCGCTGAATTCGAGTGCCAGCTGACCAAGCACCGTACGGGAGCCGGTCAGGACGATTTTCGACTCCGCGCCATACTTCTTCCACGTGCCGCCGCCTTCGACTTCAATGACAGCTGAATCGCTGATGTCCCCGCCGTCCGGGTCCTTCAGCTGGATCGTGATGGTGCCCGGCTTGTCCGCCTTCGCCCAGATCGTGAACAGGTAGCGCGCTCCGTCGCGGATCGCCATCGCACAATAGCCGTTCGTATCGTTAAATCCGCGGTTATAAAGCGTCGCGCCGTCTGCCACTGTGACATAGTAAGCATTCGCTTCCTTGTCCTCCAGGCCAAAATGGTCATTCAGTCCGCCGGTATTGTGCACCTTCACCTTATCGGTGTCGCCGCTCCAGGCTTCCAGCGCATTGTGATTGCGGCCGGTGGAGACGCCATTTTCCCCGGAGTGGTGGTTGTAGGTGTCAAATGTGAACGCTTCGAACGAGCGGTTGCGCACCAGCTCCGCATAGATGCCGCCGTCCGCCGCATTGTTAATATCCTCATAGAAGAGTCCATACATCACTTCGCTGACGTTCATCAATTCCTTGCCGCCCTCGATGGTCAGCTTATACGGAGGCATGCCCTCCGGCATCACGGTAACCGGATAGCTCTTCTCAACCGTATAGCCTCCGCGCTTCAGAACAGCGGTCAGAATAACGCCCTGCGGCGCTTTCAGCTCCTTAACCGCACCTTCTCCTGTCAGTACCTCAGGATGGCTGGATTTCCAGCTGACTTCAACCTTGCCGCCCATGAGAGCAGATGGAAGTGTCAGATCCTTCGTTACAATGGAGGCCGGGAACGACAAGTACTTGTCGCGGGCCAGGTGGACGATCTGCTGATCGGTCAGCGAGTCGCACATGACCTCAATAACCTCGTCCTGGGACAAGCCTGCCGCATAGATGCGGAAATCGGAGAACGAGCCGGCAAAATCCGCATCCGCGTCATACTGCGACCGTCCGATGTAGTTGTTCTTGTACTGGGCCGCTTCATTAAACGTGGCGAACCAGGCGCGCAGCTTGGCATACATGCCGCTGGAGGTCTGGCTGATCGAGCCGTCCGTCGCAACCTCGCCGTTCACATAGAGAACCGGACCCGCGCTGCTGAGCGTGCCGTTCTTCGTGCCAATAACCGACATGGCAATATGCATCCACTCGCCCGTCGGGTAGGATTTGCCCGGATCAGCGACAATGTCGCCCTCCGCATTCAAGGTGGCGCGCATGTTGCGCGTCAGGAACAGGTAAGGGCCCTCAGGTCCTTGGCCAAAATCAAATATCCGCTCCCACACATTCGAGCCCTTGTCAAAATAAACCCATGTCGACACCGTCACGCCGGACTGGTCGCTTACACCTTCCAGCAGACCTGCCGGAAGCTGTATGTAGGATGTGCCGCTTGCTCCGCCAGGCAGCGTAACAGCCGGTCTGCCGCCAACGGTTGATGCCACAGGCAGCTGCCTGCCCGCCAATTCCGAGTCGTTGCCCTTCCCGGAGCTGTCCTTGCCGATTCGCTCAGCATTATCAAATTTGTACTGCGCAATCAACCGTTCTTTGAATGGTACATCTTCAAATTTCATCGAATGCGTCTCCTGTTTTCTAATGATTTTTTGGTAGTGTTGATCGATACGATCTCATCAGGCATGGTCGTGCTCTGGCTGTTCCAGCATGTCATGATAACGCTTTTATAATAACATATCTGTGAATCAATTAACAATTACGTAATGGATGTATGGCAGCGGGATTGGCTCCGCCGAAGCGCATTTTGCCCAGAAACCAGATAGATACCATAAATGGAAACAATAAAATTTGCGCAGCTATCACATTATTGTCGAAAGATGTCGATAACAACTATTACACAGATAATGAACAACAAGGAGAGACATCAATGAAAAAAATGTTCACGAGCTTGAGGTTCAAGCTGACGATTATTATCCTGATTCTCACACTGGCCCCTCTTGTCAGTCTTGCTGCGATCCAAATGGATCAATTCAGAAGCCAGCTTACCACCAGCATTAACGAGAAGGAGATTGCACTTGCAGAGAGTAATGCGGCTTCCACAGACCGCTGGCTCGATTCGAAGATAAACGCTGCACAGAAGCTGCTGACCGGCATTCCAAATTTCCATGAGCTGGACGTCCTTGGGCAGTTCACTGCCGCACAAGCGATCTTTAGCACAGATCCGGAAGTTGCGATGACGATCGTCGCCAATGCGGATGGTCTCATTCCGGCAGAGGACGGAACATTTACCGATGTATCGGACCGTCAATATTTTAAGACAGTCAAAGAAACGAAGGAGCCCGCTATAAGCGACCTTCTCGTTATCAGAGGCTCTGAAGATCTTGGGGTTACCGTAGCCGTGCCTTTCTTCGATGAGCAAAATCAGTTTCAAGGCGCCGTTATCAGCGTGGTATCCGTTGAAGCCCTGAAGATGTCCTTTGAACACATTAAGATAGGCGAGACCGGGTTTGGTGTTCTCTTGTCCCAAACCGGACTTCTGATGTACCACCCTGCAGAAGACAAGATCAACAAGACCTACCAAGAAACGTTTAAGAACGAGAGTGCCCTGCTGATGTTTGATAAAATGATGACGGAGGAGCGCGGCCTGGCCACCTATGCTGATGATGCAGGCATAACCAAGGTTGCTGCCTATGCTACCGTTAAGAAGACAGGCTGGAAGGTCCTCGTGACCGTCCCGGAAAATGAAGTATTCGCTGGACTTCGCAGCAACATCGACAAAACTATGGTACTGCTCGTTTCCGTTATCATAGCAGTGTTCCTGATCGCGATCTTAACTGCAGGATTCATTGCCAAGCCGATCAAGCGGCTGTCTGATTTTGTCAACGTTATGGCAGGAGCAGACTTCACCCACTCCCTGCCGGCCAAGATGCTGAAGCGCAAAGATGAGATCGGACAGCTTGCCACCTCAGTCGAACAGATGTCCGACTCCATTCGTGCGGTGCTGAGCCAGGTGGCTGACGAGACAGCGAACGTCAAAGTGACTATTGGCGAATCGACATCCAGCATGGGCGCGCTGGCCTCGCAGGTCGAGGAGGTATCCGCAACTACCGAGCAGATGTCAGCAGGCATGCAGCAAACGGCAGCAATGGCCCAGCAGATGAATGCTACCTCGAGTGAGATTAAGGATGCTGTAAATTCAATTGCGGTTAAGGCACAGGACGGCTCCTCCATGGCAGATGAAATTGCAGAACGTGCCCAGCATTTGAAGGAATCCGCGGTATCCTCCCGGAATTCCGCGCAGGACATGCGCAATGCCATCGACAGCGAGTCGAGGGCTGCCATTGAACAGGCGAAGGCTGTGGAGCAGATCCACATCCTGACGAACTCCATCCTGCAGATCACCGCTCAAACGAATCTGCTGTCTCTTAACGCAGCGATTGAGGCTGCCCGTGCCGGAGAAGCTGGCAAAGGCTTTGCTGTCGTAGCCGGAGAAATCCGCAAGCTGGCCGAAACATCGGCCCAGACTGCCAGTGAAATTCAGAACGTGGCGGGCCGTGTCATGGATTCGGTCACCGCTCTGACGAGAAGCTCCGAGAAGACGCTGACCTTCATCGATGAAACGGTGATCCAGGATTATAACGCGATGGTTGCCAATGGCGAGCAGTATTACAAGGACGCCGAGTCAGTTCAATACCTTGTGACAGATTTCAGCGCAACGGCTGAGCAGCTGCTGGCATCCATTCAGAATGTAGCGCAGTCCATCCAAGAAGTGACCGGCTCTAACAATGAGAATGCTGAAGGAACACAGAACATTGCTGAGAAGACAACGGAAATGCGTGTCCAATCCGAGCAGCTGGCCCAGCTCATGCTGCAGACAGAGGAGACAGCAGCCCAGTTATTAGCAGCTGTGTCGAAGTTCAAGGTTTAAGAATATACGCCCATAATGAAGAGGGAGCAGCTGCCGCATGCAGTCTGCTCCCTCTTATGTTAAACAATTAACTCTATTCCATTTCGTCCCCCGTCTCCTCAGACCAATAGGCCTGCTGCGCAACATGAATGGATTCCAGCTTGTGCATACGGAACAGAAAATCCGGCTTATGCTTGATCATGCTGCTTCCCAGGTCCAAGGAGCGCAGGTTCTTCAGCTTCTCCAGCTCAGCGGGCAGCTCTTGGATGGAGCTGTATTGAATCGTTAGCTGCTCCAGCTGCTTCAGCTCCCCAATCTCGGGCGGAATACGGTCAAGACCGATCTCCTCCTTCGGCTTCGGCCGCCAGCCGGGAGCGGGACGATCCGAGCTGCCGCAGCTGATGCTGAGCTCTCTAAGATTCTTCAGCTTGCCAATGGATGCAGGAAGGCCCTCCAGATCAGCGGTCATGATCCGCAGGCGCTCAAGCTTGCTAAGCTCAAACACCCCCTCCGGAAGCTGATACAAATCCTGCTCGAAAATCTCCAAATCACGAAGCTCGGTGAGCTCCCTGATTCGCTCCGGCAGCTCTGTCAGCCGATGACCGCTTACATACAGCCGGTCTGTCTGGTGCTTAATGGCATCCTCCAGCAGACAATCCAGGTCCCGGTGTGCCTCCAGCTCCAGGAATAGCCCTGTAATGCGTTCCATTAACACGACGGCTTCTTCTTCCGTTATATCCATCCCATACGTATCTTCATGAACAACCGAATACAGATAATCTCCCCCGCCCTCTCTCAGAAAACACAAGTCCTCCGGCAGATCAGGATACACCCAATCCGACAGGCGGTTGGCGGCTTGCTTCAGCACGGCTCCGCTCTCTTCACAGCATGCATAGATGTAGTAGGTTCCTTCAGTATAAAAGGCACTGCTGTACGTCTCCATCATCTGTCTGATTTCTTCCCTATTACTGCCAGGAAGCTTGATCGTCTCCACCAGGTAGGGCTCCAGCGCCTCCAGTATAGGATTGTACCGGCGCCACCCGCCATCGGCCGGAAACCTTCCTTTTTCCCCAAGCACAAACCGCTCCGAATTCCGGACAGCCAGATCAATGACCTGCCTGTAAGCTTCGCCCCTTGGATCTGTGTACATTCTCAAACCGTCTACTTCCTTCCTTCATGCAGATAGATCTTACTTGCCTGTATTATTTTCTAACGCTGACATACTGTTGTCACTGGGCCTCCCATATACTGATTATAGATCGTGAATCCGAAAGCCAAAGGAGATGTTCCTATGCCAAGCTGCGTAACCATGTACGAGTATCATGCCTGGGCCAACCAAACCATGCTCAACCGGATCGTTGAACTGCCTTCAGGGGTATACAATCAGGAAGTGAAGAGTATTTTCCCCTCTGTCGCCAAGGTAATGGCCCATATATACACAACAGACTGGACCTGGCTGACCATCATGAAAGGCACGCCGATGACCGAGGCTATGAAGCTTGCGGGACCCCATGAGGAAGAAGCGCTGAAGGCAAGTCCCCAGGAGCTCTCGGAGCTGTTCAAGCTTCTGTCCGCGCGATACCAAGAATTCTTCAGAAGAGAGACGGATCTTAATCGGCTGCTCCTGCTCGATAACCCCTACACAGAGGTGAAGGAAATCAGTCTGGACCAGATGGTCATGCAGGTGATGAATCACGGAACCTATCACAGGGGAAATGTCTCTGCTATGCTGCGTCAGATGGGCCATGCCTCGGTAATGACGGAATACGCCCTGTTCTGGTACGCTGGCGGAACGCCGAACGCTGCTTCGGCTGTCGGCGGAGGCCAGGGAGGTCATACATAAATTATAAGTGATTAGAATATAAAAGAAAGGCCGATTCAACCCTATGCTAAGTAACAGGGGATGAATCGGCTTTGATCAACGTAGTGTTTTAAGCTGCTTTAAGTTTTATCCCAGTGGAGGTTGTTACAGGCAGGGGGTTGTGAATAAAAGCCTTAGTTCCCGTACCCATCTGCCCCGAATCGTTGCTCGAGCCTTTTACATACAGCTTGCCGCCTATAATCCAGTACATGTTACTGTCATGCGCTTCTGCATAAGCAACATTTAAATATAATTTCTCAGCCTTAAGCGCATAGGAGTTGAACCCCATAACCAGCATCTCATTGCTGCTCGTAAGTAGCAGCGCACCGTTACGAGACGCCGTTATCGAACGATACTTCAGTTTTTTTCCAACACTCGTATATTCACTGTCAGTAATTCGGGTCGGTTCATTCGTAACATTGGTCGGAACGGTTAACTTACTTTTAACTTTCATGCCGAGCTGTCGTGCGGTATTGTCACCCCAGGCCCATACATCCCCGCCTTTATCCAGTGCAAGCAGGTAGTCACCATTCGCTCTTGCGGCAGCAAGAGTCGTTATGTTACGAAGGCCATTTAGCTGCTTTGCAGAAATTGGATCACCAACTGCGGTCTTTTTCCAGTACGATACCGTGCCATCCTTGCGCAGCGCATAACCATATTGACTGCCCATGGCAATAGAAGTGGCATCTGAAATTTGGCCAACGATGCGAACACTGCTTTGCTTAGTGTCTGATGTCTTGCTGCCTGCAATATTAGTCACCTTATCAATCAGATACACTTGTCCTGATACACCCAGCACAGCTACATTGCTTTCAAAGACAGATATGTCCTTAATGTTCTCCGGTATAACTGTGATCTGCTTTGGTGCTCCAGCTGACTCAATGCCAAACTGCTTCAGGTTGCCCCAGCCATACAGCGTCCCTTTCTGGTCCAGATATAGCGAAAACCCTTCTCCCGCAGCCAGTTTCTTTACACCCTGTGTCATAATGATATGTGTTGGACTCAAAACTTCCACACGTCCACTACTATCAATCTGTTTGCTCTCATTGCTGCCCCAGCCGTAGATAGAACCTGCACGGTCCAACGCGAGGACGTGCTTGCTGCTTGTCGTGACACTAACAGCATTTGATACCTTGCTGATCATTACGGGAGAGGAAGGAACAGGCACCGCTGCACTGACACCCAGCTGCCCGTGGTGATTGTTGCCCCAGCTTACCAAGTGGCCTTCAGCGTTCACTGCAAGTATATGGTCCGGCGAGCTGAATCCCGACTCCCCGCGTACGACTGCCTGCATTCCAGTCATTATGGATACCGGCTCAAAACTAAATCTTCTGCTCTTTTCTGTCCATTCATGATAGTTTCCGTTGTCGGCCAGTACATACGGGCTGTTATTAAACACAGCAGCAATACCTATTTCGACTAAGGCCGCCTCTACGCCTGAGCGATCCTCTTTAGATACATATGACCACAATTCCGCGTCATTACTCACCAGCAATGGATAGTTACTGTAAGTTGCAATTTGGCGAATAGGCGGGAATTCTTTGAGCTGCTGGGGCTTGTCCACTCTGCTAGAGCTGCCAATATTACTCAAATCCCCCCATGCCCATACCTTTCCGTTATTCTGCAGAGCTAGATATAAGGGTCTGTACAAGTTGGGATTCGAAATCTTTATACTTGTAATGCCCGATAACCCAGGAATTTTCTTGATGGTGATAACAGGGGGCGGATATTCACCGTTTACTTTGTGTACACTGCTGTTGACAGTCCAGCGATAAAGGGTGCCATCCTGCTTTAGAATGAGCCCATCACCAAATTTATCAACCGCAATTTCCCGTACACCCGACATTTTGCCGATTCGGACAGGGGCACGATCAATATTTAGGGGGTTCCACTGCCATATTACCCCTTGTTTAGTAAGAAGCGCACCGCACATACCAGTAGCGTCGATCTGGATAACATCAGGGATGGTAGAAATTACTTTAGGCTGTCTCCATGTGACATACAGGTCATCGGGGACCGATTTGTCAAACATCCCCGGCACATCCCCCCAGCCCCACAGCTTTCCTTTGCTGTCGAGGAAAAAAGATACCGAATTACCGGTAGCGAGACGCTTGGCAAGCTTTTCGGCTTTCTCGCCCATTTTCCGGGCAGTCTCAGTCGAGACAGCAAGCTGGGTTTTGTCCATACTTCTTGCGTAACTGTCGTTACGAGTAAACAAAGCAGGGTTATCCGACTTTAGCTCAATCGGGAGATCATAAGTACGTGCTGGTTTATTTCCGTATTTGTCCTTTACCTCAATACTCAGTCGATTATCTTTTAACTGCTCCGATTTAACTGGTGGTGTTCGCAAACGAAAATATCCATTCTTATTCACCGTTCCTTTAATTTCGGATAACTTAGTATCCACATATACCTTTCTTCCTTGCACTATAGTAAATTCCCCCGTGCTCAGTTCAACCGTCACTTCTTCTCCCGTTACTACGGGATCTCCCAATACACCGTCAACCGTGAGGGTGTTGTCGTCATGCTGGATTGCCCTAAAATTAATATACCTCCCTCCTTTGCCCTGGACGGAAGCCTGGCCGACCGGGATAACTAATAATACAGCTGCCAATAAGAGGGATAGCCAACCTTTTCTCATACTTTCACTCCTGCGCTCACAATATTTACCTACGGAGTTATTATCGGCACCAGGGGATAGATTCTGAACCGGAACCGATCTCACCTCATCACTCTGCCTGCAACCATTAGGCACAGATATAGCGAGTTACGGATAATACAGCATCTGTCATAACCGTTAGAGTAAAACTTGCACAAGCTGGCTATGTAATGGAGAATGCATACGCCAGAAAAATGAAAGTTCCGCCCACTAAAGTGAGCGGAACTCTCGTTTGTACCCAGAAGTAGCCTTATTCCTTGCGGTCCACGTAGAAGTTCTTGTCTCCGATTACCAAGTCCTCACCCTTGGCCCGCTTGGTGTTCTCCAGCACCCCGAAGAATAACTGCTCCCGCCTGCCGTCATTGAACGCCAGAATAATCGTGTTGCCCGAGATACGGTAGGTTCCCGTGCTCTCATCGCCCGATGCCGAATTGGTCACCGCTGATCCCGTATCAAGTGTGCCGAGCGAGAGGTCCTCGCTCTCGAATGTACCATCCCGCTTAAATACTAATAGTTCGGTCCAAGCGGTAGAATAGGTGGTTATCCCCACCATGCCCGAGTACCCCTTATGGACATACTCGCCGCTTAGCGTCATGCCCTCCTTGACTGGCTTGACCGGGTCCATCACGACATCGTTAATCTTGAGCTTTCCATCCTTTGAAATACTGACGGAATAGGTCTCGCCGCCGTTAACCTTCATCTTGCCATCTTTGATCGTGTACGTCTGACAGCCGTCCCGCTTGCAGTCAATCGTCTCGGGTCCGCCATGCGGCGGCAGCCCGACGAACACCTTACCGCCTGAGAAGAACGTGAACATATCGATACACAGGCCGCCGCATTCATAGCCATACATGTCGGCGCGCATACCGGTGTACATCCCCTGCAGCTTGCCTAGCTCGGGCTTGCCGCTTGCGGCCTTGTACTCTCCACTGCCATACTCGGCCGGCTTGCGGCCGTCCGGCTTAGGCGTCGGAGATGCCGGAGTGTCCGCCTTGCCTTCTGGTGAAGCGCCTGAGCTGTCGCTGTCACTTGGCTTTGGCTTTTTCGTATTATCGGGCAATTCTGCAGGCGTGGCATCTGGCTTCTTAGCCTCATATTCGGACAGCTTCGCCATCATCTCTTCCTTTGTTACGCCAAGCATCTCCAGCATCTCTTCCGTTATAATTGTAATTTCACGGTGGACACCATCCCAATAGACGATGGCCCCCGTCGCTTCCCCGATAAACCGCAGTGGAACCATTGTGCTGCCATCGATGATTGAGGCCGGCTGCTCAAGCTCCACCGCCGAACCGTTCACCACAGCTGTCTTCTTATCAATCTCCAGTTCTATGGTAAGACCAGGCTTCGTTCCCGTCACGAGCTTCCGGCTGCTATCCCATGCTACGTCGATTTTCATAGCCTCAAATAACGGGCGGAACTGAACGAGCGTTGTGCCCTTTACGACAACCGGCTCCACATCAAACTGAACCTGTGCCAAGTCAACGAAGACCGTGATTGGCGAAGCAGCCTCTGCCCGCTTAGGGATGAACAAGGATAAAGCACCATAAGTCAGCACCAGAACGATCAAGCATGCGATAAGCCTCTTCCACAGCGGCCCGCCCATTTTCCCGGTAAAATTTAAATTAGCAGCCTTCACAACCGACAACATCCGCATCCTCCTCTGCATGTTCGCAAGTTAAGATGCTACTATCGTACACAACGCTTCCACTCGCTGCCAGTTAAATCTTCTTAAGGTTTCATTAATACATTCTCTGTCCACTCTATTTCCTCAATTCACCCGCTCGAAAATCCACTGCTGCACTGTATTGTTCAGGTCTGACCACTGCCCGACATTGACGCCGTCCTCCAGGCCGCCGTTCGTGACATCCAGATTCTTGCCGCTGTTGCGGTTGCGAATCTCGAAGTACTGATTGTTCGTGGAGATGAAGCTCCACTGCTGGTTCAGCCCGCTGTTGTCCGTATACTGCGCAACATTCGCACCATCGGCTGTTGACCTGCCTGCCACATCCGCTACCTTGCCGCTATGGCTGGCGCGCAGCTTGAAGTAGCCGCCGGCCACCGGATCAAGCGCCCAGCGCTGGTCACCCGAACCGTTGTACGTCCACTGCAGAATGTTAGCCCCATCCGCCGTCGAAGCATTGTGGATAGCCAGCACTTTGCCGCTGTTGCGGTTCCGGATACGGTAGAAAATATCCCCCGTCCCTTCGCCAGAAGGACGCGCAATAGCTGTTGCCGGATTAACCGGCGCACCGAACACCGGCGTATCGCCGTTCCAGTTCACCTTCTGAATCCGGGTTGTCCGCTGGTCGCCGCAGCCTTGGCCGGAGCCGTCATTGGCGTGGTAGACGATCCAGTCTTCCGTGCCGTCCGGCGATTTTACGAAGCTGTTATGCCCCGGGCCGAACACGCTGCTTGTTTTCTGAAAGACAGGGTTCGGATTCTTCGTCCAGTTGCTGGCTACTGTCAGATCCGCATTGATGTTGGCCGTCAGCAGTCCGAGCTTGTAATCGTCGGTCCAGCAGCCGCTCGCCGAGAACGTCATGTGAACCTTGGAGCCGTGCGTAATGAAGGCCGGTGCCTCATTAACCTGCCCGCCGGATGTTTCCCAAGCGTTAGTCGGCGCAGAGATCATCGTGCCCCGTCCCTGAATCGCTGTCGGGCTGCTCATCTTCGCGATCATGATGCGCTGCGGCTGACCCGGCGCAATCTCGGACCAGGCGATGTACAGCTGTCCGTTAATGTTCGCCACCGTATGGTCGATCGACCAGTATTCGGCGGTATCCCGCAGCTTGATTGGTGCCGACCAGCTGCCCTCCAACGGATTTGCGCTTGTGTTGCGGATGACCCACATCCGCATGTTGGCATTGTTCGGCTCGCTGCTGCCCGCGGAGAAATAGAGATACCAGGCCCCGTTAATGTAATTCAGCTCAGGCGCCCAGATATTATTGGAATAACAGTTCGCTCCCGCGCAGTACGACTGGTTCTTGGTGAAGACCGTCTTGCGGGTGCCATTCCCGATTCCCGTCAGCGATGAAGAGCGGACGATATCGATTTTGTCCCAATTCTGCGACGTATGCACAAAATAATAATAGCCGTCCGTATGCCGCATGACATGCGGGTCAGCCGATGAATACGGCGCCACCGGATTAATGAAGGTCGTTGAAGCCGCGCCCGCCTGCAGCGGAAACACGCCAAGCCCAAGAACGAAAGCCAATACGAGCATCAGCATCTGCCTGCTCTGTCTTCTCATTATTTTATTCCTCCCCATCATGTTCTTCATCTGTTCAGCCAGCCTAACATGCAGACCAGCATACTGTACGGCCAGAACCATCCAAACCGCTACAGCAGGTTAACTGCCCTGTTCAGCTGTTCCCTTTCTGTTCAGCTGCCTCCTTTCTTATTTTTGTGAATACGCTTACATTTTTGTTACAGTTATATTATACCGGACACAAGAGGAAAATCAACCAGGAATTAACTAATTAATGCTTTTGCTAATCTGATTGATTGGCCTCTCATTTCGAAAACCTGCAAATGTGCATCTATATACCTGCTAAAGTAAGTTCAAGCGAGAAATGCCTGCGAAAGTGCATCTTTTTCGAGTCCCCAAATGCCTGCCTATCTCCTCCCTGGCTGAATTCCTGCACATTTGCAGGCTTTGCGTTTCCCTTCCGACGATCTATATTAAAGCCTGCACAATCGCAGGTTTATTTGAGGCAGTGGCCTGTGAAGGCTATCAGCTTAAACCAAGCCGCTCTCAACACTCAACAATTCATGCCTGCACACAAATAATGACGGCCCTTCTTGCATGTCTGGTCAATTCACACCCCTGTCTCGGTCTCCAGATCGGTCCGCAAGCCCGTTCTGGTATTCCAGCTTTGCCGCCTTATGGTTCCGCGGAACATAATATTTGCCAGCAGAAGTATTGGAGCCATCACGAAGAGAATGAATTTGAAAGCACCAGACAGACCAAAGAGGTCTGCTAGAAATCCGTACGCCGAATTACTCAGCATGCCTGTTACGCCGACCATAAAGTAAACAAACGATAATGTTGACGACCGGTATGCAGGTTGAATGGACTGATTGAGCAGCGAAAATTTACTGGCCGTATACATGCTCATGATCAGCGTGGACAGCAGGAAGAAGATTAATACGAGCCACCCACGGCTCGACACAATGCCATAAACAGCACCTAGAGCGAGGAAGGGGAGGATAGCGAGTACCGCTGCACCTGAAAGATAACGGCGAATTCGAGGCAGAATGAAATAGGTCATAAAAGCACCGGCAATAAAGCCCATCGTTGCAAAATAACCGATTTCTTCATTCGAAAACCCGGCGTCCTTCAGGAAGACAGGCAGGAAATTTTCGAGAGGAATATGTACCGCATCAATAGCAAAGCCGAGGATAACAAAATAATAAATAATCCTGGAAGCAAATATAGGCCTTAGATTATGAAGAGGATGCTTCCTCAGCAAGCTGGGATCCGCGTTCTGCTCCACGTTCAGACCTTGAGGAACCGATACGAACTTCCAGAGAAGAACGAGCGACAACAAACATGTAAAAGCACTGCTGCAAAAACAAAAGGCATAGCCGGCAAACGCTGACATCAGACCGGCACCGAGAGCAGATAAACCCAGAGCGATTCTGTAAAACAAGCTGTACAGCGCACTGTACCGGTCTTCATAGCCTGCGGGAATAGAATCGAAGAATAGAGCATCAATGGCCCCGGAGATTAAGCAGTAGCCGACCGTATGAAGGATAATGACCCCAACGACAACCTCGGCGGAATCCATATATAGAGTAAATATGCTGCAGCGGATAACCCGAGGCCGATCATCACGATGTTCTTCCTGCCCCAGCGGTCTGCAAGCAGTCCTGACGGAAATTCCAGCAGCATCTTGCATGCACTCCGTACCGCAAAGGCCAAGCTGATGGTAACGAGCGACAGGCCGCTTTCCGCCAGGAATACGGCAAATATAAGTGTGAAAAAATTGAGTTCATACAAAAAATCAATAAGTATAAGCCAGCGTGCTTGGACAGTCTGTTTATTGATCATAGACGTTGCTCCCCCGGAAAGATGGTTGCGTTAGTAAGGCACTGCTCTATCAGTTGTTTAACAATTACTCCAGTATTATACATACCTGCACCTAATAGGTTTGTTAAAATAATCATATCCAGCAAAAACAGCCCGCCCCCGGATACACCCGGGACGGGCTGTCTCTTTTACATCTATCAGCTAAACACTGCCTACACCATTACCTTGCAAATATCGTTCGTGAACGCCACCGGGTCCTGGATCGGCAGGCCTTCGATCAGCATCGCCTGGCCGTACAGCAGGTTCGTGTACAGGCTGAGCTTGTCCTTGTCGTTCGCATACGCTTCCTTCAGCGACTTGAATACCTCATGGTTGACGTTGATCTCGAGGACCTTGTCCGCCTTGATTTCCTGCGAATTCGGCATCGCGTTCAGCACCTTCTCCATCTCAATGGACAGATCGCCTTCGGTGGAGAGGCAGACCGGATGCGACTTCAGACGCTTGGACGCCTTGACCGCCTTCACCTTGTCCGCCAGGATCGACTGCATGTGCTCGAACAGCTCCTGGTTGTCCTTCTCCTCCGCCTCGTTCTTCTCCTCGCTGCTGTCGGGCTCGATGCCAAGATCGCTGCTCTGGACGGATTTGAATTCCTTGTCCTTATACTTCATGATCATCTTGATGGCGAACTCGTCCACATCGTCGGTGAAGTACAGGATTTCGTAGCCTTTGTCCGCAACCAGCTCGGTCTGCGGGAGCTTCTCGATCCGGTCAATCGAATCGCCTGCAGCGTAGTAGATGAATTTCTGGTCTTCCGGCATGCGCGATACATACTCGTCCAGCGTAACCAGCTTCTTCTCCGCAGAGGAGCGGAACATCAGCAGATCCTGCAGATCGTCCTTGTTTGCGCCATAATCGCTGTACACGCCGTACTTCAGCTGTCTGCCGAATGACTGGTAGAACTTCTCGTAGTTCTCGCGCTCGTCCTTCAGCAGGCTGAGCAGCTGGCTCTTGATCTTGTTCTTAATGTTCTTCGCGATCAGCTTCAGCTGGCGGTCATGCTGCAGCATTTCCCTGGAAATGTTCAGCGACAGGTCCTCGGAATCCACCATACCCTTGACGAAGCTGAAATAATCCGGCAGCAGGTCGCCGCATTTGTTCATAATGAGAACGCCGTTCGAATACAGCTCAAGCCCCTTCTCGTACTCCTTCGTGTAGTAATCGAAGGGCGTATTTTCCGGAATGAACAGAATAGCATTGTATACGACAGCGCCGTCCGCGCTGATATGAATATGCTTCAGCGGCTTGTCGAAGCCGTAGCGCTTCTCGAAGTAGAAGTTCTCGTAGTCCTCAGTCTTCAGCTCGTTCTTGTTCTTGCGCCAGATCGGCACCATGCTGTTGACCGTCTCTTCCTCCACGTACTCCTCGTATTCGTTCTCCGCGCCTTCCTTCTGCCGGGACTTCTTCACATCCATCTTGATCGGGTAGCGGATGAAGTCCGAATACTTCTTCACGATGGAGCGCAGACGGTATTCATCCAGATATTCGTCGTATTGGTCGTCCTCGGTGTTCTCCTTGATCTTCAAAATAATATCCGTACCGACTTCAAGCTTCTCGCTTGGTTCGATGGAATAGCCGTCCGCGCCTGCGGACTCCCACTTGAACGCTTCGCCGGTGCCTAGCGCACGGCTGATGACCGTGACGACATCCGCAACCATGAACGCGGCATAGAAGCCGACGCCGAACTGGCCGATGATGTTGTGGCCCTCCTTGGCCTCGTTCTCCTTCTTGAAGGCAAGCGAGCCGGATTTGGCGATTACGCCGAGGTTGTTCTCCAGCTCTTCCTTCGTCATGCCAATTCCAGTATCAGAAATGGTCAGCGTGCGATTTTCCTTGTCCGCCTTAATGGTGATATAGTAATCCTCTTTGTTGAAAACAAGACTGTCGTCGGTCAGCGCCTTGTAATAGATCTTGTCAATGGCGTCACTCGCATTCGAGATGAGCTCCCGCAGGAAGATCTCCCGCTGCGTATAGATCGAGTTGATCATCATCTCAAGCAGACGCTTGGATTCGGCCTTAAACTGCTGCTTAGCCATGGTTTGTGTCCTTCTCCCTTCACATTGGAAAATAAGACGACGTTAGCTGCTGGGTTACGCTTGTCCTATGAAGCCAGCCTTCTGGGCTGGTGCTCTATGCTATACGTCTGTTAGCACTCTACTATCCAGAGTGCTAACCCTTCCTTTTATATACCATAACCCAAAAAAAGCTGTCAACCGGGTTTCTATCCGAAATCGGTGGCAGCTTGTTTAACTAGCAGGAACACTGGTATGTGGAGTGGCGGGACGGATTACGTAAGATGAACAAAGGTACTCGGGTTGGAGCGAATATAATTGGCGATCCTGGTGTGGCTTTGCTCGGATACTGCAAGAAAACGTTCATACAGACCATTAATCTTACGGTTCAGCTCTTCGTTTGCGTCCAGATCACTCATGGAGACCTGCTGCAGGGTAATTCCCCGGTGCCGGCATTCCGCCTCCACCGCAGCCTTGGACTCTTCCAGCAGCATCAGCATATCCTCATCCGTGAAGAAACGGATTCCGCTCGTCACCCCATCCCAGTAACCCGGGGTGTCCAGCAGATGGGCGATCCATCCGTAATACTCGGCAGCCGATGGCTTGGCATGATCATACAGCACCCGGAACATGCATGCCGCACGCTGGGCATCGCTTAGCTGTCCCATTGCCTGCTTCTTGACCTTAGCATCCCGGCCCCGGACGAACATCAGCGTCTGTTCCACGCACAGCCAGCCCAGGCGCTCATCCTCAAGCCGGTCAAACTTTTCCCTTGTCATCGTTACGATCATATTCGCGCATCCCCTCCACCACTAAGGTTACCTTAGTTGGAAGGATTGTGCAATTGATACAGACACTATTCTATCCCGCCTGCTCTCAGCCCCTGATACCAATATAAATGCTGACAACCGCTTCATCTGGTGTCCACTTGCTGAAATCATACAGCTCGTAATCGCCCGCATATGTACGCTGCTCTACTTCGGACTGGTTGAAATAGGACCAGATATCCTGCCAGGCTTCTGCTGTGACCTCCCATATTGGCCCCTTGCGCGTAGTAAATTCCATGTAGCTGCCAGAGGGAACAGACACTCTTGCCAAGGCGGGCAAAGACGCCGTCTCCTTCGGCAGCTCCTGCAGCAGTTCGGAAGACTCATGCCCGATCAGAACAGTGTAAGCGCCGCTAGCATCACTCTCGTAATCCGTATACAACGCGTACACCAGATGCGGATTGTCCACCGCCGCACCTCCCAGCTGTCCGCTTTCCAGATACTGCTGCCACAGCTGAGGGAGGCGGCCACTGCCGGCTGCTTCCTCTGCGTTCGTTGTCCTTGCCGATAAACCGATCAATGTCAGGGATGCTCGTTCAACATATTGGGTGTTCATTAATGATCTGCCCTCTTTCCTCTTGTTTACGAACAGTATAAAGGAGCAACACAGACAGCTTTATGTCCAGTTTGCAAGCAGCCAGCCGAATCTTCGCAAGTCATCGCAGCGCAGCGGATAGTCCCTTTATTCATACTGCTGCAGCATCAGGATGGCCTGCTGCCTTATTTCCTCCGCTAGCGAGGGCGGATGCAGCACCTTGACCTGGGCACCGAAGCTGAGCAGCATGGAATGAAACCAGTCATCCACAGGTAGACAGGCCTGCACCCGGCAGGAGCCGTCTGCTTCATAACGGATCTGATCCGGGCGGAAAATATCCAGAACCCGGTGTAGAGCTTCCGGCCTGTAGCAGAGGATAACCTCTATCTCAGTATGTCCAGACCATTCCCGCTTCCATCCGATTGTTTCCAGTTCAGGAGGATTCCTCATTATGAATGTCTGCTGTTCTAGCACGGGTTCCATTACCCGCGACAACCGGAACAGACGGTAGTCCTCGCGTAAGGTGCAGTATGCTTGAACGTACCAGCTGGACCCTTTCATAATCAGCGTATATGGCTCAACTGAGCGGAAGCTCTCTTCCCCGCTTCCATCGAGATACCGCAGTCTCACCCTGCGCCGCTCCCTGATCGCCTTGCGAAACAGAATAACTTTATCTCTATTCAGCGGCCCCTGGCCCCACGGGTGAAAATCAAACACCAGTTCAGCCGAATGCTTATCTCCGTCCTGCTCATCCGTCTTCGTGAGAAGAGCCCTGATCTTCTCCTCCAGACTGGCGAATGTCCGGTCATCAAGCGCATAATGCATCCCCTTCAGGGCCGCCAATAGAGAAGCAATTTCCCTGCCTGTTACAAGCTGTCTATCCAGCGTAAACTGCTCCATAATTTCGTAGCCGCCCGCCGCACCTTGATGCGAAACAATCGGCAGCCCCGCCATGCCCAGCGTCTCCATATCGCGGTAAATAGTCTTCATGGTTACCTCGAACCGTTCAGCCAGCTCTGCCGCCGTCACACGCTTTCGCCCCAGCAGCAGCACGGTTATAGCCAGCAGCCGGTCGATCTTCATTTCCCTTCGCCTCTTTCTGTATGTAAGCATGACAAGCAGGTCTCCCTCTCCGGTAAACCCGCTTGCCTGCCGCTGTTCTGCAGACCAGAGCCTAATGTATGCCTGCCGGGATTTGGACAGCCGTTGTTACGCACCGCTGCCCGGTGGGGTTTTTGTTCTCCGAGGAACCGGTTCAGGCAGATTGAGCCGTGCTGAGGAACCAATGATGTAGCTGGAGGTTCCGGCAGTTGCTGAGTTTACGTCTCGGCTTGATATCAAAGTCATCCTTGTGAATGTAAGTATCAACGCTCCTCCTCATACTGTTCGATCGCAGACCGCAAAACACTCCGTATTATCGACTCGACCACCAGAAAAAGCCTTGTAGGACAAGGGATGCCGGCATTTTCTAATAAAAATGGTTCGCATAATATATTGTAATACGAAAAGGCCACCATCGCTCTAGATCCGAAGGTGGCCTTTCATGCCGATATGTAACTGATTCCCAAGTTTAATATTCACCTAGCAAAAAAAGAATACCTGATTGGACGGTCTGTGGATAACTTGGCGTATGCTTACAGATTTTCGGGGATAATTTACGGAAATGTCCCATATTTGCTGGGGTTCGGGGGAATTCAAGCTATTAAGAATACCCTTGTGTTCCTCCGTCAATTCCATTCGCTGTAAGATCGTACCAGCGACAGAGCGAGAATCGATCAGATGAATGCGCTGGAACAGATTTCGTACATCACGCCACATCCTGCCTGTTTTGTTCTCAACGATTCGGATCAGCATCAGTCCAGCCAGCAAAGAATCACATACGAGCGAATACGATCGTCTTTTCGATGGTAGACGGGGCCAGCGACTGCTTTAGCGTTCGAAACGCGGCTACGACTTTGAGAAGCTGTTTGTAGCCGAGCACGACATCCTCAGAAGAGAGCGTATCGTCTGATGTCTGGATCAGATACTTCCCGCCTAGGCGTTCCATGGCTTTGACGGCCTGCTTGTCCATTCGCAGCTTGCGCACCTCTCCATCGCCGATTGTAATATCTTTGGCGGAATGAACAAGGGCTACCTCGACCGTCGGTTTGCCGGAAGACAACTTCTCGCCAATGATGTAATGACCACCGGACTACTGGAAAATGCGGAGATTCGCTTCAGACGAGACCCCGCGGTCTGCCACTGAGATGACTCGCCCGGGCTTCCAGCCGATCAGATCCTTCTTTACCTTAGGCACCACGCTCATGTCTGCGGTGTTGCCTGCCCAGGCCCACCAGCGGACAGGAATGCCATCCCGCGTTACGGCGAATCCAATGACAACTTGTGGCAAGTCTGACCGATCCTTGGAGTAGAGCCATGTTGACGAAGTGATTCCTCGTCCGTCTCCTCGGTCTCGAAGTAGGTGGATGTTGTGTCAAAGAAGCGTAGATCGACTTCGAGATTCAACAAGTCAGCAACGGAATGAAGCACTTCCCGTTGGATGTCCCCATCTGACTAGACGAGAAAGTCCATCGCACGATTAGCCTTGTTGAACATCGAAAGTTGGTGATCCAGGAATGACGACCTCTTGGACCCCTCTCTTCCGCAGCAAGCTTACTTGATGCCGCTGGTTGTAGGCTTAGATAAAAATAAAAGATATAAACCAACCCCCAATTTAACCGCACCATCAGCGATACCGAAATAAATGAAAGGAATGCTCGCCATGATCATTCCCACAACAGAAATAAAAGAACAAAGTGTGCCGACTACGAGCATGGATTTTCCATGGACATAGTAAAAAATGAAAAAATGCAGCCCTGTAGCAAGAAACGCTCCCAACCAAACCATTCTCCAATTTTGTCCAGGGATAAATGGACCCGCAATCAAAAAAATCAAAATTCCAAGGAAAATAACCGCGATTATTCCGGTTTTATCCTGAAACAGGGAGCTGTCCCCTTGCGAAAGTTTGTTCTGAATATACCGATTCCCAAATGAAACATAGTAACCAATTATATATCCTGGAATGAAAATTAAAGGATTCACCTGAAAAGATCCGCCAAAAGTAGTAGCCATAGTAATCACCAAGCCAATAATTATAAACCAAAGTCCGCAACTACGCTTCTGGTTGAACGTTAGGACGGCACCTCGACCATAACCTAGTTTTTCAAGCATCAAATCCTCCTTTCCCCCCGCTTCTACAATTCCACATTTATAACCCCGTATCGTTCGAACCAGATCTCAAGGATCAGTATTACGTATTTGCGGATGGGCAAAGGCTTTATATATCTCTTGTGATCATCGACTGGTACAGCCGCAAAATTATCGACTACGAGCCCTCTAGCACATTGGAGAAGGCCTTCCGTCCTGAAAGGCTTGGAACGTGCACTAGGGCGCTGCCAGCCCTAGATCATGAACAGCGATCAGGGCAGCCATTTTACGAATGCCGATTACTTAGATTTGTTGACGAAACATCAAGTGAAAGTGTCCATGGTTGGTAAAAGCCGAGCGCGGGACAATGCCGTACTGAACGTTTCTTTCGTTCGCTCAAATACGAGGAAATCTATCTGAACGAATACGAGAATCCCCGCGCCTTGCGTAGAGCGATTATGGTCTATCTACGATTTTACCATATGGAGCGTCCCCATCAGTCACTTGGATATGCCAAGCCGGATGAAGTGTGTATACGCAGGCCGCTTGAATGGCCCACCACCCTATTACAATCGAAGGAGCTTATTTTTTTCGAACTTGTGTCTGACAACGGGGGCATTACAAATAACACCGAACCCCAATGGAATTCCAATATATGCGTATGTGTTTCCCATCAAAACCTCCCATCTCATTTTCGCCATACCTAGTGTCTTAATCTAAGTAAAACCGAACTCATGCTCGTTCGGCGATTACAAATACACGATAATGCGCTTCGGGATCCACAAGCGGGACAGTTAGGTCTTCAACAGATGTGAATCGTACATTGACAAAACCTTCATTCTGCAAATACTGCTTCACTTTCAACAAATCGAATGTTGTGTTGTATACCGTCTGATCAAACCGGAAATACTCCTCACTGCCTTTCATTCTCATAAACCCGGAATACCTTGTAGATCCCTTATCAAAATAGGAGTGGTATTGTCTTTTCGTAATCAACAACTTATGATTATCTTCATTGATGGTCATTCCATCCGAATGCATAAGGCCTGAACGGGTATTCAGATCAAATATAAAAATCCCTCTCTGTTCTAACGCCCTACACACACTTCTGAAGCATTGAACTAACGCATCATCATGCTCCAAATGATTCAGCGCATCATAGGTAGACACAACCATTCCAAACCTCTCGTCGAGTTCAAATCGGGTAGCATCACCTACCATAAAACAAGCCACGCCGGTCTTGATGTAGTCCTTGGCTTTGTGCACCGCATAAGACAGCATATGTTCCGACAGATCGATACCGGTTACCTTGTATCCTTGGTTGAGAAAATGAAGGCTCAGTTGTCCCGTACCACAGCACAAATCAAGAATTGCAGCGTTAGTATCGTGGATAGGCTGCCGTTTGAAGCAAGCTGCGATTCGTTCGAATATGGAGTCCGAGAAGTTAGCAAAGTATGTATTATACACTGCGGCAAAATGCTTCTCGTATTTTTCCATTGCCTCACGCCTCCTTTAAGGCTGCATGACTGCAGCATTTGCACAACGGGTCTAATACCATTTCAACGACGCTGGCTACCCCTTCGGCACAGTTCAATGTCAGTTCAGTTCCGAGGAAGACGGAATAGTTAGTTCCGAATTTGAAATATTCGTCAAACGTTACATTCATGATCTCATCGATCAGGTCATTCTCAAGCATGTTTTTCACCGCTTCTGCAAAGCTCATCCAATCATGCTCAAACTTCTGCCGCTTCTCATAGCCGCTCCTTCTGGAGGTCTCTAAACACTCTAGGCACCCTACTTTCTCAGGAATAATCACAGGACCGAATACGACGGTTTCATTAGTAAAATCCACTCGGATTCGCAACATCCTTAGCTTACGCCGCACACACTCTTGTTCCATCAGTAGTTGATTCTCTTCTGTCCATCGTCCATCCAAGTTGATCACAAACAGCCAATCCTCAGTAGACAAAGCGTCTAGAATTGCTTCTGCAGCGGGATGATCGTCTATTGAAGCCACTAATACCTGCTGGAAGGGAAATTTCTCGATGATGGAAATTTTTTCTGCATCAAGCCCCCTCTGCAAAACACCCGCCTTGCTGCTTGCAATGCGGCCTGTTACCTGGTCAACCATTCGTGCTAAGTTAACTGCAGGATATTGCTTATAAATCGTAACAGCCCTCTCTTTGGCAAGCGTCAGCAGAATCCCTTGCGTGCATCCCTCATATAACAGAATTTCACCATATAGAGATTGGACGATTTTCTTCAGCCCATTTTGTACAGTGACCGGATATTTACTGATGATGTCCTCAACCCGACCACGATTCGGACCTGTCAGCGCAGCAATAAAATGCTCAACGAATCCTCCTGATTTTCCCATTACAATCTTTCTCTTGATCCTACCATCCACTACATTGACGAATGTGAGCGTCTGATCCGTCACCTTCATTTCATATAATGGGTTTAGCTCCAAGTAACCATAAAGCATTCAAATCACCTCATTAGCCAAGTGCTATTATGTACAGGCAGTTCTTATGAGCGGGGTCCAGCCCGAGGAAGCGTTCTACCGTATCCTCATAATATCCGCACAGCAGTGCCGTCTTCTTGGACAAAGCCGTCGCGCACAGCTGTATGTTCTGACCGATGTGTCCCGCTTCAAGTAGAGCTAATTTATACGCAAGTAAACCATATTTCTGCGAGGAATGTTTATAATTAGACACCATGAACATCAATGCCTTCACCTGATATAGCGATTCAGTATTAACATCATCCTTATATGTAGTCATCGGAAAAAACGCTTCCAATTGGTGGTCGTCGATGGGATCGGCTTCCCTAGACAAAACGCTTGAATCGGGATGGAATCTATAGAGCCCATCCTCAATCCCATCAATTCCTCTACTGTAAATATAATGTTCGATCGGGTAAATACCGCCCCCTGAGGGATATGCTCTATGGTTAAGTACATAGTTGTAAGACTCACCCGGTGTAGGAAAAAAAACAATCTCCTTCGCCGCGGTAACACCAAGCGCATGATGTAACAGGCTGAACAAATCAAACTTGGTCCAGTCCGAATTCATCTCACGGAATAGGCTGCTTCTACGTTCAGCGAGGACCTCACTCAGCAGCTTTCTCTCGATGCTGCAGTTCGAATCCATGACATAAACCGTTTCGCCAGAAACCCGTTCACCCATCATATCCTCATCATCCAGATCAAACTGGGAGCGGCTCTTTTGTTTTGCATATAAGACACTGTTCAACTTCATCCGGCTGTGAAATCTGTTTGCTATACCAAAGTTAAAATAATCGCTCTGGAACGCCTTCATAAACCTACTTATCTTCATTATGCACGCCTCTCTACCAACAGTTGACCCAAATAATCGCTGATGAAATATTCGTATACAGGGGGAATGCCTAGCCTATTATTGGTCATATGAATATGCGAGGCCACAATATAATCCATATAGTCATCCTGTACAGAGGATCGAATCGTCTGTAACTCACTTTGTATCTCGGATATAAATCCTTGCACTGACTCGGATGCGAGGAGTATTTGCGACGCTTTCTCTAATGCAACTTCATTCTTGTGCAAAAAATTCATGATTTTTAAATCCTGGCCCCTCCCGTCAACAAAGCTACTCCACATCTCCTTGTAGAAAGTATAATAAGCCTCTGAATTAGAACAATCGTAGGCGCTCCTTAACTGAATAACAAGTTGGCTGGTCAACGCGCAGGAAAATAATAACTTTCGAAAAAACTCACCTTTGGACATATGCAGGAGTTCCACGCACAATTTGCTCGAGCACATAAACATATTTTCATTATGGTCCATTACAGCTTCCCCGCCGTATCGATCATACTCGGGCATGTATTCATAGGAAACGATCTCTCCATCTTCATGCCATGCGAGTTGATTCTTATCCAATTCTTCGCCATCAAACTTATGATTAGCATAATATTCATCCCTAGACCATTGCGTCAAGCTCGGATGAATTGCCATAAACGCCCGAGCCTTGCTCAACAACTCGTCAACTATTAACATTGGGCTTGGGTTCAGCATCCGGACTCGGAGATGCGGCCCCCCCTCCCAATATCGGATAAAGAACCACTTGTTCATGCTGCCCGACACCCGATATCGCTCCAGATGTTCTGCCAAGAGTATCAGCAACTCATCATACTTCGAAACATTGTGATAATAAATATGGTACGCAACCCACATGATATACACATCCTCTCATTTTAAGGGAACGGGTGAGGAAAGTGATTGATCTCTTCTTCTTCGATAGGCGTAGAGGTTCTGCCTGCCTGCACGGGCCCCCACAGCACTCGCTCTTTTACAATCCTTCTGTATTGATGACCGAAACTCATCGTCAGCATTCCGGGCACCAATACTTTAACACAATGGAGACCCGAAACTTGCAGTAACTCACCTGTCAAATCCGCGACATACACATCCTCGTAGTTGTAGAGTACCGCTTCAAGCAGTTGCTCGATGTCATCCTTCAAATCCTGGTTCTGATACCGGCATTCCTTATACCATTCAGGATACAACTCATACAGAGAGCGCTTGCCCTTGCTATTGTCAAACAGAAACTTAAACCGTTCGAGGGCTTCAGGGTGTGAATACAAAAGAACATGATCCTGGAACTCCGTCACTTCTGTGTCATCCCTGAACATTCTCTCCCGTCTCTCCAGCAGCTCAGGCTGAGTGAACACCGTCTCATAAACCGGCATAGAAGTCACAACTTCAATTAAAGCACCCCGTAACGCGTTCTCGGGATTAAAATGAGCACCTGCCGCGCTGTACGTTCTAACAACCGCTTGGTTTTGTTCATTAATAATTATTCCCCAGATACTAGGGATGCGAAGTTCCATTGATATGTCAAAAAAGTGAAGTCGGTATCCTTGAGACTCCAAATAAATCTTAATTTCAAGGATGTCCATAATCCCCGTTGCTTCGAGATCAATTTCCGTTAAGGGCAGTTTGTTGTACCACGCAACGAGGAAATTGTCCCGTTCGATCATCTCAAGCAGTCCATACAGCATAGCTTCATCCTGAGTAGAACCCAGCGCACATCCATTCGAGGTTTCGTATACGAATCGGTTCGTAGATTCCTTGACCAGGTTGTCCCCATAATAAATCATTTGCTCAGGAATCAGAATAGGTCGATTTTCCTTCACAGACCAACCCCAAATCCAATAAAACTCCAAATCATCTGTATATTCGAGAAATGAAAATCCTTTTTGTGTTGTCTGTTCTTTCTGGTGGAGCCCAAGCTTTCGGGGATCGATGGCATTTTCCTTCAATCGCCGATAGGAACCGAAGATCATACTTCGTGATTTCTTACTATTAATATTAGAATATCGTTCAAGCGATTCTAATAGCGCGAACTGCTTGGCTGATTCATAGTTAAAGCTTCGTCCAAAGGCTCGGTCTATATTAAAATGCCTGCCGTAGCTTTCTGTTCCTACAAGAGGTATGTACTTGGACTGCAAATCCTTGTATATATGCTTGTACTTACCGGTTTCCATGTCGACAAGCAGCAACTTAAGCAACTCCGCTTGTGGCACATCTTTTAAACGGTGATTAACGGGGCTGACTTTGCGTCCACCAGCAATAGTGATTGATGCCTTCTCCGGTGAATCTTCTTCTAAGGAACTGCACATCGAGCAATATTCATCTTTCAGTATACGATGTGCTGTAATTTGGAGCGGATACTGTTTAATGGCAAGCACACGATTTGACAGCCTAGAGTTGCCTGTGGCTTGAAGCTCTTGAATGGTGTCCTTTATCTTTAAGTACAACAAATTCGTAAAGTACGCACTCCACGGTAATTCTTGGTACTTGTTTCCGGTCATGTTGTTCATCAGAAGCATCGGGTGCTCTGGATTGTTGACAATCAGAGTATTCTTCATACATTCGGTGCATGGGCTTCCCTTGTGGATTACCGGCCCCAGATAAGCCTGATCCAGAACACACAAACAGCGAATGTAGGTCAACCTATCCTTGCAATGCTTCACCAGTTCCGCTTCAACGTCATATATAAAAAAATCATACATGCCTATCAGTATGGAACCGCTCGGAACACCCCTATAATCCACAATCAACGTATACGTCAAACCATTTGCATCCAACCTGCTGCACAGTCCTTGAATTAGCTGACAACCGTTATCCAGAATATAGATGTCCATAATTCTCCTCCATCTGCAGCTTAACTTTGAAGCACTTGATTCCCGCGTCCTTGAGTAGCAGATTAAAGCGCCACTCTCCGATAACAACTCGGAAGCCCATTTTCTTCACCAAATTGTTGAGCATGTCCATCCACTTATCACCACTAGAAGCTAGCGGGACTAGTCTTGATAAGTCGCAGACATCTTCATACCACTGAAGTTCGATTTCTGGGTCCGCAGCGTCGCAGCCTTCCACATATATTCCTGGGTTCTGGAATACCAGGGAGTAAAGCTGAATTAAGCATTTCTGAACGGCCTGATCAATGACACAGCTGTAGCAGCTGTACACAGAGTTCCTTCGCTTACGGTCATATATCATTACCATCATCATAGAAGTGTCAGCAATTCTATGTATCCTGAGCTCAAATTGTTCGATACGATCATCCTGATATATTCGCTTCATTATTCGGACTAGCACATGATCCAAATCTGCAACCTTCATTTTGGTACGGATAACCCGATCCCTCTCCCCTTGTTCAATTAGCTTGAACACGATCGGCAATACTCCATTCTGAAGAATATCCTGTCTGGATTGCGCAGCGACCCATTGATGCAGTGAATTGCACTCCGGTTCCAAGCCTTCCAGAATGTATGGGATCCCGGCTTTGAATGCCTCAATATATGCCTCTTGGGGAGTACTTCCCCCTATATAGACTCCGATTCTCCTATTCTGGATATGTAACGAAAACTCCCCTAGTTTGAGAGGAACCTGTCTGTGTTCCCCAAGACCATAATAATCAATGTAGTAGGGAACTTGATTTGCAAATCTCTCCAGACAGAATATTGCGGCATGGTAGCTATCCGCTGGCGGAATCTCCACACTCTCGATTGAACGGTATTCTGTTTCTCCATGTTCAAGTTCTGTCGTAATCCATTCCAATCTCTGTATACTCACAGCAGCCTCACTATTAATGAGATATAAGTGAGGGTTGTCTGTAAGATCCCCATCCGCCAATGATATGATCTTACTTACGGCAGCATCCAAGTCTTCGTTTCGGATTTCCCCCATTTCACAACTAGCTTGCGGGAAACAGGCCTCGACTACCTGATAATCGGCAACACTCCCGATAAACAGCAACAGTCCAAGCTCCAAGGAGCGTATGAGACGAATCTGCCGCTCATCTCCTCTATCCGCCGAGTTCGGCAAACACTCATGATTTCCAGAAAGAAGCACGTAAATAACGTACAGATTGTCAGGAACATCCGAATTCCTCTTCACGGTAGCAACCTCATAGCCATACCTCTCGGCCAGTGTCCAACAAACCCCGCTAGCTGAATTCGTTTCTGGAACCACGAATAGAATGCTCCGATCAAGCTGGGAGGGGGGCCTAACTTGCTTCGCGAAGATATGATTCATCTGATCAAGCACTGCCAGTAGCTTTGAATCTGTTGATGTCGCGCTCATTTCTTCCAAACTTGCCGGCCGCTCACTCAGAATTGGAACCTTGTTCTTAAACAACCGGATCATCGGATCATTCGTGATTTTGTAAAATTTGTCCCAGTTTCTGATGTATAGTGCCTGATCTCTTAGAATGACCCACGTCCTATTCGTACTCACATGCTAATCTCCTTTCAACCAAATTCCTGCATGACTTCCTTGTGGTCAATATCGAAATAACTTTCAACTGCTTGTACGACATATTTGCATAGCTTATGCTTACGTAGCGGCGACACGCCATACAAGGGCAGCATCCTGTAAAATGAATTGACTGCAAATCGATACTTCATGAACTGCGTCCCTTGCAGAAAGGCATTGAGATCTTCATTTTTCTGAATATCCTGGTGGAACTCACTCAGTTCTTCTTTGTTCTGCTCAAAAAAACGGTTTAGAGTCTGAAATTCGTTCATTTTCACCTTATCCAATCGGATTGTCTCTCCGTAAACGTCAATCATATGATCAATTAGTTCCTTCCACGCGAGAAGCAGAGACTTGTCCGCTTCCTCGTAATCTTTAAATCCGCTTCGTAAGCTGACAAAATACGAGTCAAATTGCTCCTCGACGAACCTCAGTATGGCAGGCGAATCTTCTTTAAGTTCCTCTAATATTTTTGTGTTGCCTTTGCTTTTAACTTGACTTAAGAATCCCTCATAGTGAGATTTATATGTTAGATAACCATACCTGATGCCTCCTTCCGCGGGATCATTTCCCTTCTCACGGATATCGGTCAGAATTGTCATCAGCTTGACTAAAAAAATTTCTTTCCTATGCTCGTCCAGCGAATGATAGTAGCTGTAAGCATCCAAGAAGTATTCGGTCTTTCTGCTCTCAATCTCAAGATAGATGTCCGTTTCAAAAATACTTTGAATCTGGTTCTCGTCAAACGGTCCCGACTCTACCGTCAAGTGCTTTTTTAACGGTAAATATTCTCCTTTGTAATTCTCAAGAAGCGCAACAGTTGATGTGATTTTAGCTTTCCGTTCATAGTCTACTTCTATCGTGACCTTCTCGTATTCCGTCACGATTTCCCTTATGTATTGAAAAAATTTGTTCCTATCCGTGGTCCCTGATTCATCCGCAAGACTGATAACTTTAAAATGCGGACCGTATACCCACCCCTTTTGGATGATGAATTTCCCTCTGTTGGAAGGATATTTATTCAATAATTGCACGGTCTGCGCCAAGACATGATTCAACATTTCACTATCATATATGTATACTGTCACTTCATAAGTGTTCCTCAATGTCATCATATCTGCTCTCACCTCACTTTATGCTTGTAATGCAGTCATTTCAAATACATATTCCTGAACATGCCCACTGCTACGATCCGATTGATCCGGAAGCACTTCTTCAATCACAATATAAGGATGTCCCTTAACTAACCGAATGAACAGATCAACAAGTATCGGACTTGAAAAATTGACATACTGAGGCTTCTCTGCATTTACATCATTTTGAGCCGCCTCATCATTGCCAGAGAGATAGGGGAATACAAACGCATGGAGCGGTATTCCGTATTGCAACAGGAACTGGATGAGGCACTTATTCATTTCATACCCTTCAAGTTTTACGATCTCCCTCAAATGTTCAGTTTGAATCAGCCAGCGTTCTCGTGACAGAATCAAATTACGATTAAATACAATTCTCGGCACTCTCTTAACAACAAACGGTTCATCATTGCCTATACAATGCTCCAAGACAGCGTATCCTATATCTTTGGTGAAAATTGCATTAAAGGATAGCAGATGCAGACTTGCCGCTACCGAAGGTATAAGCCTAGTCATTAGTGTGCCTAAAAAGGTAACATGAATCCTCTCATTCTCCACGAATAACTCTATTTTCTTAGTGAGAGGATTATATTGGAATTCCAACTGCTCCCAGGAATGGGTTGTTTGAAATGACGTTTCGTCTACATTGCGATTGTTAGGTAACTGGATCGTGCGATCAGTGATTGGAGGCCGTATATTCGCATTGAAGCCGTAACTCAAATAAATATCAGTCATGTTTCTCTTCTTGATTGCATTCTGGATATATGCCTCGACCTCCGGATGAGTCAATGTGTCTGGAAGGTTGCTGATGAAACGCAGGTAAAACACCAAGTACCCCGTATAGAATTGGTTGAGTACAACTTGTTCGGGATGAGCATCTGCCTTCTGAATGAAAAAACTATTCGATTGCTCATGCTTTCTCAATATCTGCGGAAACTGATCTATATAATCCTGGATCGTGTCTTCATCTAGATGGATCTCAGTTTGAGAGAAAATCTCAGTCTTAGTTATTGAATCCAAAAATTTGTTCTTCAGAACGTTTAACGTATCCACTTCGTGAATTCCGTATGAGGTATCATGCTTCCTTAACTGGAGCTGCCATATATCACGATGGGATATAATCTCCTGCAGGACGACATCCAGAATTTCGTCGCCCTGCATACTTACTTTGACTCTCCTTTCTCCAAAATGGTTATGGAATGCCTGAGCAACGATCATTTGCAGTTGAAACGATATATCAAACATCTTGGCAAACTGCTGAAACTTCTCCAAAGATCGTAGAATCAACGCCCAGCGATCGGTGCTCAGCTCAATCCTGTCCCTAGTCATCCCATCCTGATACAATAGCTGCTTCGAATCCATATGCTTTAGCTGCAGGTTATCGCACAATTCAATAAATAACTGCTCGATCTGTCGATAACTCTCATATTGATCTTTTCCTCTGACACGGTCAATCATCACGAGATGATCCTTAATCTTTCGAAGTCCCGACAGCACCTCATTAATTAACGGATTATGCTCCTGTATATCCAGTAACTCGATGGTTGCTATACACTCTTCAACTATGCATTCGGACTGCTGCCTAATATGTGTTTTCGTGACGATAAACTGTCTTTCGTACAGGTTGTCGAACAACGATTCAAGTTTATCATCAGGATACGACATATCCTGAAAAAACCGAAAAAAATCTTCCATACTAAACTCATTACGGTCTTCAAATGTTTCATAGAAAGACTTCAACAAAGCGGAAGCGTTTACAGTAACTAAACTGTCCGTCGTTCTATATATTTTTTTTCTGATTTCCGGCTGGTCAATCAGTACTGTCCAGTAGAACTTTTCATTCAACAGAACCAACGTGTCAGCCAAGCGGTATTTCATTACTTGCTTGAACTCACGCATATTGCGTAGTCTATCAAACAGTCTCAAGATATAAGCCTGATTAAATCGTGTTACTGTAAAGCGGTTGTCGTGATCATATACCTCATAATCCTGCTTTCCTTCGTGCCAATACCCTACTCCTACATAAGTTAATGTACTGAATGGGCTTGTCTTATGTGAGGCTCTTGTCAACACCTTGGCTAAGGTTGAATCCAACTTTCTCAGCTTAGCAGTATGTTCTTGGATCGGTGTTCTGAGATAACCTCTTAATTTATCCATTATAGTTGGATGAATAAATTTAAGCGCGTCGAACAGATCTGGACGTTCGTAAACTGAATCCTGAAGGATGGTTCGATCAGTGATGATCATATCTTCATATTGTTGCTTTAACACCTCTTCCTTCTCCACACTTAAGCAATATGTCCGCAAAAACTGCCGCAAAGCCTTGTCCAGTTCGTATTTGCACCACACTTCATGGTGGCTTTCAATCACATGGACAAGTCTCCTACGCAAATTATGTATATCTCTCTTTAAATTAATCATGAGCTTTCTATCCTCATCGCTCTCAGCATATTTCACCTGCTCTATGATTAACTTTGTAACCAAACTCTTTTCGTTCTCCACAGTTTCCATTGCTCGTCCCAATTCCTGAACGCCTTGATAATAGCTGATGTTGCCCAATCGATAGCTATATGATGCAGGCAGTGCCGTCTGCCTAATCAGAATCATTGGGGACCGTAGTGTTCGCATGAATAGCACTCCTACTCTCATCTTTTATATGGGAAGACTTACTACAACAAACCAAACTCCTTTCCCGAAGACAACATGAACTTTCCGCCTGTCGGCTGTCCCCTGCGTGGAAAACCGCGTCCCAAAATCAGTTATATGATGTCATGTAGATGGACCTTAACCCATCCTAATTAAATTTAAAAAAGCGAAACCCAAGTATGCCGAATATGCTTGTAGCAAGCACAACCACTATGAAGTGATAGTCAGCAAACAGGTTTGTACCATTCCATGCAAACTGCAACAGCTTCACCGCATGTGTCGTCGGAGTCACATACGAAATATACTGCATGAACTCCGGCATCATTTCGATCGGAAACGTAAAACCCCCAAGGAATACTAAGGCGAAATAAACAACCATTGCCATTGATTGAGATGTCTTCGGGTCTTCAAATATACTTCCAATCAACAATCCGAGAAAATAACACATTAAAAAGTTCAAAAATAAAATGGAAAAAAACATAAATAAATTCCGGTCGGTCAAGTCGACTGAGTAAACAGTCACGACTACAATGAGCAAGACGAAAGTTGTCAGTATAGCCATAATCAACTGCACCAAGAAATTTGCAAGAATATAATCAGTCTTTTTGACAGGCGTCAGTCTTAGCCTTTTCAAAAATTTTATTAACCTTGTGTAGGCCATGCCAATGCCTACATTGCCAACTCCAAGAACTGCAATCGACATCATTGTGAACATCGGCAGAGCCAAATCGACAATCGACACTTCTGTTTCCTGAAAGCTCACCATATTACCAATTATTTCTGTCTGCATGACCAAAAAGGCAATTGGCCCCAATATTCCAAATATCAGGATTATCGGCTGTTTCAACAGCAACTTCAGTTCTATTTTGAATAATCCTTTAATCCTGCTTACGTTGGTACCCCGTCCTACCACCGTACTCTGATGTGCCGTCTTTGTTTCAGCTCTCATACCAAGCACCTCTCCGCAAATTGCTGCATCGTCGAACATTCAAATCTCTCCATCAACTCCGCTGGGGTTCCATTTGCAAAAATCACTCCGTCTTTAAGTGCACATACCCTATCACATAAAGTCTCGACTTCATCCATGTAGTGGCTTACCATGAAGATCGTCTTTTTTCTCTCACGGTTCAGCATTTTCAGAAACTTTTGTACTTCTGCTCGGCTGATAGCATCCAAACCAGTCGTCAACTCATCCAATATAACCAAGTCAGGATTGTGAATGAGTGCCAGCAGAATATTTAGCTTTTGCTTCTGCCCCCCTGACAGCGTACCCGTCCCTTGATGATACACTTCCTTCAAATCTAGCAGTTCTAGGAGCTCATCAACTCCTTCACATTTACCCGGGTATATGTGCTGCCAAAGGACACAGATGTCTTTTACTTTCAGTCTTGTATCAAATTCCGCATTCTGCGTCTGAACACCGACATGCTCATACATCCTTTTTTTGTCAAAATCGTAATTTATACTTCCTCCTTCCGCCTTCTTCACCTGACATATGAGATCTACCAGTGTTGATTTGCCGGATCCATTCCTGCCGATCAAGCCTACAAACTCGCCGTTTTTTATAGTCAAGTTTACGCCCTTCAGCACATCCTTAGAGCCATACTTCATTTTCAAATCATTAATATAGATCATATAACGATCATCCCCTCCTAGCTATAGTCATCGTATTGTCCATCCGCCGTCTATCATCAAGTTGTGTCCCGTAACCATCCGGGCTGTTTCTCCATTAAGGAACACAACACCATTCGCCACATCAATCGGAAGCGCATATTTTTGCAACGGGATATTCGCCAACGCTTCCTTCTGAAACCACGAGTTCTCCAACTTGGACCGATTCCTCTCCGTTAACACAAAGGTCGGGGATACACAGTTTACTCTTATACGGTGATGAGCCAATTCCAGCGCAAGAGCTTTAGTAAGTTGGATGATCATTCCTTTACTTACGCAATAAGGTACCCGCTCATAATTAGCAACGACGCCATGTTGAGATGAAATTAATACAATCGACCCTTCAACCTGCTTTTGGATCATGAGTTGAGCCACCTCCTGGGCCAGGAAAAAACTACTCGTGGCATTGATTCTCATGACCTTCTCCCATTCTTCTAATCGCCACTCAAAGAAGTCCTTCATAATATTAATACCTGCAACATGAATCAGACTATTGATCGTATGCCTACCTTTAATCTGATTTATGAAGCTAGAAATAGATCCATCTTGTTCAAAATCTAGTTCATAGACCTCAATGAATCCGTATTCGGGACTTTTCAAGCTCTCGGCATATTGTCTAGCTTCTTGTATCAAATTCAATGTCTCAGTAATAATAATGTTATAGTTGCGACTGTGATAGATTAACCGGATGATCTCTTGGCCAATTTCACTGGCACCTCCTGTAATTAAAGCTGTAAATTCAGCCATCCCCGATGTTCACCAACTCTCCAAAGAATTGCACTAATATATCTATGATATGATCCACTTCTTGATACTCGATAATATATGGCGGCATTATCATTAACCCTGCCGAGTACTTGGAACTGAATGGATAAACCAACAATCCCTTATGTTTCAAGACTAGCATCATCTCCCACACTTCTTCAAAACGAAGTGTTTCCGATTGCTTTTTTATTTCAATCGCAATCATTAATCCGTGAATTCTGATATCCGTAATGATCGGAAATTGCTGTTCCAAAATTTTTAGTTTGCTGCGAAAGTAGATCGATTTCTCCTTAACCACCGTTTCATAGTTCCCCCGCTCCAAAATGTCTAATACTTTTAGAGCAGCCATACAGCAAGCAGGGTTACCGTTTTGTGTCGACAGGTGGGCGAAAGCTTCATGCTCAATGACCACGCTGATCTTTTTGCTCAAAAGCACTGTTCCGAGTGGGAGATACCCACCGCTAAGCCCTTTTGATAAACAAAGTAAGTCCGGTTCGAGTCCCCTATACGATTGATAATTGAAAAGCGGTCCGGTTCGGTATAACCCAGTGGACACTTCATCCAAAGCAAGGATGACATCGTGCTTCAGGCACAGCACCTGCATTCGCTGAAAATATTGTTCCGGAATTGGTATGACTCCTGCCGATCCCAATACGGGTTCAACTATGATCCCACCCAAGCGGTGCCCATTCTCTTCAAAGAAATGTTCAAGAAAAAGGAGATGCTCAAGTAGTGAGTGTCTATCCTTACGAGTAAACGGCACGGGCAAATAGATAAAGCCTTGAAGCATAGGGCCAAGCGGCTCAAAATGCCCCCTTTCCAACCCTGTTGCAGTTAACGATCCATAATACCCGCCATGATACGAAGAATCAAAAACTGCTATGTATTTTTTTTGACGATTGCCCTTGTCGTAATGGTATTTACGAATCAACTTGATCGCCAACTCAATTGATTCCGATCCCGAACACGTAAACATCACCTTATTGAAGTTGCCCCCCGCAGCCGACAGCAATCGATTGGCTAAGCGAATCGTCGTCTCGTTCGTACTGCACCACATGTTGATGAATGGAACCATTCTCATCTGCTCGTAAATCGATGTTATAACTTCTTCGTTCTGGTAACCAAGAATCATATTCCACAATCCGCCCATGGCGTCGATATACTGCTTACCATCCGAGTCATATACATAAATGCGTTCCGCTTTAAGGATATTCGTTAATATATGCTCATCTTTAGAAGCTAAGAATGGGTGAATGATCGGATTATCTATCATCGCTCCTCCATGACTATCATGACATATATATGGGTAACGACAGTTGTAACTTCTTATTTAGTTCATCTAAGATGCGAACGAGTGTGTCTCGATCAATAGGATAATCCCCGCAAATCCATCGCTGGACATCTACGATATTGTCTGTAAAATGGAACGCTTCCAACAAAACGGCAGCAAGACGGTTGATTCTGAAATATTTTAGGGCGTCTTTGTTGTACACGTATTGCTGCTGTCTGAATTCAAATATCAGAAATCGTCTGGAGATATAATGATGTTCGTTGCCTTGAAGGCGAACCCAATGAGTTCGATCAGGAGTTGTAAACATCAATTGTTCATCGCGCTGCGTCTTACCACCAAACGAGTATATAAATGCTTTCATAATATTTTTGACCGCGATATACTCCGAAACATATCGATTATTCCTTCGCAACTCACAGAAGAATTGTTGAATGATGGAATCTTCAAGAAATGTCACACATTTTGAGCACGTATCCCGAACACTACATCCTGCGCAATTTCTTTGAATAAAAGCCTCCTGAAGGACTTTGGTTCTCTCCTTCTCGCTCAAGGGTTTGCTATTGCCCTTGGATGCGTCATAGCATACCGGGGTACCGAAAAACTTCTCATCTATCTTAAAGGAGACGCGAATACCCTCAGTAAAAGTGCACTCACTAGGTCCCCTCCACATACATTCATCTTTTAAAAGGACCTTGGAATCAAGCTCAAGCATCAGGCCGCTTTTCTTGATGTGCCTTACATGCTGATCAAATGAGGAAAAATCCTCCTGCGAAGAAATCGTTAAAAGGATTTCCTGTCTATCCATTTCAGAAGTGTCCCAAACTTCACTGTAGTTCCGATATGAATAAACCGCAAAATGTTTTTTATCTGCTTTGCCCCAGGCACTCATCTCGACTGCATGGCGACCTTCTTCAAGACACACCTTGGTAGTGACTACTCCCTTGAACCCTCCGCCGACAGATTCATGCCAGATGACTCCCGAGTTCACACTCTGTTCCAGTGCATATTGATCCAGTACCCTAGAACTTCTTTCCAAACTTGGTTCTACATAAATATGCTTAATACCGTTATTTCGAGCTTGGTCCGGATATAATCCGGAGACAAAACAACGAAATCCGTTCCAATAGGTTTCAAACGCAGTAAAGTTCTGAGGCTTATTTCTAAGAACGGGATGATAGGAAGGAATTTCAACCAGGTCCGCTCTTATAGATGGAGCATAGCTTTCTATCAACCTCAACAAAGTCTCTGCTACTTGGAGACCTTGCCCCGCCGCTAGAATCACCGTCTTATCGGAAAAGGACCGTTTGATCATTCGCAGCAAATCATAATTTGTTCTGATCGGCTGTTGTTTCATCTTATTAAACACTTCAAACGAATCCTTCAATTCACTTTCGTCGCATAGAAAAGTGCTTATATTGAGTAATCCATTGTCTCCTGGCACTATCGCTAGATATAACTTCCTACAAGTCAATCTAGTCATCTCCTCGGACAACAAGGCAGTTATCCAAATTATTTTAGAAATAAAGAGCCAATGCAACACCAAGGATTGCACCAGCCCCTTACTGATTCACTATGTCTACATTTTATGGAAATATGTGTTACTATAACTAAACCAATTAATTGAAGATTAATGAATAAAGACATTGTTCCGACACTGTCAAAACAAATTTTAATGTCATATCTGTTAATTAACCAGATACTAGGTTAAGAAGGCTCAACAAAAAAAACGTGCTATTCCAACGCTTTAGTCATAGCGATGATCCATTCGACTTGTAGATGATTATGCCCTATCGTTCCGTGAAATGGACGAACGGCATGATCGTGCAAGGGATAATGGACGATTTTGAATGATCATACAGCCATTTTAGGATTACGTAAGTCAGATTGGTCACGACCCGGATTTGATTGTCGTCATTAGATACCTTCTTTTGGATAATCAACAGGCGTGTTTTAATGTAGTAGTTTCTCGGTGAGGCGGTGATCGGAATGGAAAACAGAGATATCCTGACTGGAGTGTTTGATGTTTCTGCTAAGCAGTCTGGCTTTAAGTGCAAGAAGAACAGGATGAGCAAGAAGATGATCCACAAGTAGAGCAAGTGTCACTGCTGGAACTACCACTGGATGCCGCCGTTTCTGGAAGAGCAGTCACGTCATCTAGCTCAATAATTTCGAAAGTAAGATCATCCAATACACTTACCGTTTTAGTATTTTCCACAAAAACCAACCTCCCTCTTAATCTTAAATTCTTGATCTACTACGTGCAACAAGATGAGCAAGAGCATGAGCCGCAAGTAGAACAAGTATCACTGCTAGAACTACCACTGGATGCCGCCGTTTCAGGTAAAGCCGTGATGTCCTCCAGTTCAATGATTTCAAATGACAACTCCTCATCCACCAATGCAGTCATGTTTTTTTCCATATGCTTTCACCTCCTAACATTTCATTTAGGAAATCTCCACTAGCAAAAGTTGACATCTGACAGTTTCCAGTTTAAGTAACTTATTGTAATCTGTCAACCTACTTTTACAAAGATTTGTAGTATCGCTATAAAAGTTTGTCGCGGGCTGGGATAATCTCATGAGATATACTCTGGGAAAATGTCACTATGAGCAGATCTAACTTGCCGATGACCTTAACCAAGCCAAGCTCACCCGCAACATAGACATACCAATGTAGCTCGATGCGCACTTCATGTTACAAGCCGTCATTGGCGATACTAGTAATTAATCATGCTACTAGTAACAATGTTCTGCTTTGATGAAAATTGTGATGATAATTAACTTCCTAATCAGTGCGGAACATCAGAGCCTTTCAAAAAACTCTTTTTCTCGCCAAACACCCATAGAAAGCGCACCTTCGCTCTTGACTTTGAGGGCGGACTTTCTTGCTGATTTGTTCCTAATTCCCATATTTTTGAGTTTTACCTCGTAAAAAACAGAATACCGGGTTATTATGCACGTACGTACACTAGCGTTGTATAAAACTTTGGCAGACAATTCAGACAATTAGTTTCTTCCATTAAAACCAAAAGGTCGAGCAGCCATTAAAGGTAGTCCTGTACATTTGGTGATTTATGTATAATCACTTGGCTTTTGCATCACACAACGCATTTCGGGCCAGCTTGGTTACGTGGGTTCTAACTGTCTTCGTCCTGCCGACTTGCGGCTCGGTTTTCGCTTCATCCGCCCGATCCCCTGTGCATAAAGCTTCCAAATCAGAGCTTTCAGCCATCTCTGGATCTGCAGACGGGAGTTCGCTACATTCGCGTCCAGTTTGGACAGCATAAGCAGGCAAAAAGCAATAAGTGTCAGCCAAACCTGGTTGTGCATGGCCTGTTCGCTTGTTCCATAGAAATGCTTAATCTTCAGATGCTGCTTCATCCATTTGAAGAAGGTCTCAATGGCCCAGCGGCTGCGGTACATCTCACTGATTTCGTCGCAAGACAGATCGAAACGGTTGGTGAGCAGAATGAGCAAATTGTCTTGGGAGTCGGTGGTTTCCACCATCCGAAGCTTGTGCTTCATCCGCTTTTATCCGGAACCGACCAGCACAGCACCCATTCATCCATGGTGACCTTGCTGCCCTCTGGAATTTCAAGCGATTGGAGCGGTTCAATCACCGCGTTCTCCTTCAAGCGAGTCACGAAGTATATCCCGTCCGAGCAGTAGCGATCAAATATCCTGTAGTCCACATATCCGCGGTCAAACACATACGTGATCCCTTCTTCGTCGATGAGATCGTCCATCTGTGTCCGGTCATTTTTCCTGGCTGTCGTAATGGTCGCCTTCTCTGGCAGGGCCTCATGAGCATCTGCAAAAGCAAGTCGCAGGTGAAGTTTTATCCCGGCCTTTGTCTTTCGAAAGTCGGCCCACTTGTACCGCTGCAAGCAAAGGGCAACGGTGGTCGAGTCGATAATCCGAAGTGCTTTGCGGTCTGCAAACGAACAGCCATGCTTGGACAAAATCTGCTTCGCCAGCCGCTCGAAAATCTGCTGGAGCAGGTCCGGATCTACCCGACTATGCTTGCGGCATAACTGCGCTGCAGAGATCGATTCCAAGCCCAATTCCCGCTGAAATTCCTTACTCAGAACGTCGTCGGCAATCTCTCGCAGCCCTTCGCGCTGCTGCAGCTGAGCATGCAAGAATAACTTGACGTAGGCGAGGGTGGTAAGCTTCTTTACATACTTGTCCTGACCGGATTTCGCTATCTGGTTTTTGAACATTTTTGAACAAATTGGCGAAAGCCATTTACCAAATGTAGAAAATAGGGTATCCTTTTCCATGCGCTATCCTTTCAGTGGATTATGGACAGGGACTACCTTCCGTTTTCATTGTAAAGGATTTTTTTATGCTCTAAAAGCCCGATAACTGAAAGTTTTGAAGATTTTGGTAATATTAATGCAACGCTAGTGCTTCCCCAACAAAGTGCTAATAACATAGTAACTCCAAGTTATGTAGACGGATATGGTCCATACACTCCTTTAGCAGCACAAGCTCAAGGAGTTGCTGCTGTAAGAACTGCAGGGCTTTATATGACTGAGTCTCAATTAGCTTCAAGACTAGTAACATTAGGAGCAGCAGCACAACTGGACGGTCCTTTGCCAGTAGCAGATTTTGTTTAGTTTTAGGTGTAGCAGTATTGGGAAGTTATATTGCAGGTAAATTGATACAAAACCAAAGAGTAACTCAGCTCCTGAGCACCCGCAGCAGTACGGCCGCTGCCTCCGCCCGGGTGGTAAACGCATGCGGTTCAAATCTCCCACCGCTGCGGCCCTCCATAATCCCGTGCTGCTGAGCGGCAGCGGATGCGTTCTTCGCCCACGCTGGAATGCTCGCAGCGTCCAGGAAATCTGGCTGGCTATCGCCTGCTTCCGCCAGCTGCCATGCGCGGACAACCATCGCTGTCATCTCCGCTCTCGTAACAGGCTCATCCGGCCGGAAGGTGCCATCCGGATAGCCACCAGCAATTCCCATTTCGGCAGCAGCGGACACATAAGGCTGTGCCCAGTCCTTAATGGAGTTGTCATCCTTGAATGACACCTTGCCCGCCCGAGGTGTATCCGCCCCGCCAAGTGAACGCATCAGCATAACGATAAATTCAGCACGAGTTACGGATTTATTCGGCTGATAAGTACCATCCGGATAACCCGAGACGATCCCCTTGGCTGCGGCTTCCCTGATCAGCGCTTCCGCCCAGTGGCCTGCCGTATCACGGAAGACGTGCTCAGGCTGAGAACCCGGCGATGACTCAGGCTGCGGCTGTTCGTCTGCAGGCTGGACCTTATCGGGGACTGCAAACACAGCAAATTTAGTAAAATGATCCACTTTTGCCACATACTTAGTCCCCTCTGCCTGGCCCTCTACCTCTATCCATTTCCTGGACTCTTCATCATAGTAGAACAGGCCGGCTCTCTGCCCCTCTTGCAGTTCATCTGCCCGGAAAGCAAAGTGCAGTGTGACTGGCTGCTTAAACGCACGATCCGGGTTCCTAAGCAATTCGAACACAGGACTTATCAGCTTCATAGAATCAGGAATGATGATTCCGGGCGGCAGGCTGATTTTCTCAATAGAAAGAATGAAATCGCCATCCTTGGCAGCTTCCGGTACCTCAATACGCACCTCATGGCCATAGCTTATCGTACAGGATACGCCCACACATGCTGAGGAAACCAGGTTCGGATTAGAGGGTGCGTAGCTTACAGTTCCTGATCCAGAGCCTGATCCTGAGCCTGTACCAGGGCCAGCTTCGGCTGCCTGCACGTTAACGGGGATTTCCGCCTCATAGCCCTGATAAGAAGCCGTTATTAATGCACGGCCCGGAGAACGGCCCGTCACAAGCCCGTTAGCCTGTACATCGGCAATCTTCGTATCAGAAGACCGATAGACAGCTGACTCTCTGTCAATCATCTGACGGCTGCCATCCGAATATACCGCAGACACAACCGTCTGGTAGGTCTCGCCAATTTTCAGCTGGTAGGATGAAGCTTCGGCTTCAATCCCTGTCATGGTCATCGCCGGTGCTTCCGGTGCTTCCGGCTCTTCCGGTGTTTCCGGAGCTTCCGGTACTTGCGGCTGTTCCCCCAGGATAACCCGTACCGATGGCAGCACATCTAACCAGCCCATTGTCCCTTCCGGCAGCCTTGGTATGCCTGTAAATTGATACTCGCCCGGCTTGCTCGGATTATAGACCGGTTCCTCGTTCTCCCAGATTACTACATCTACCATCAATCGCCCGCCGTCGGCAAACGTCACTTCCGCCTGCTCGGGCAAGGGAAGCTCGGACAGCGGCGTCCCGTACGGGACATCAATATCCGGCAGAGCGCTAAAGGATTCCACCACTCTGTAGCTGACCCGGACAAGAACAGACGCCTTCAGATTCATCGGATTGCTTACCCCCGCCGGCATCTCCACTTCCCCGGTGAAATTATAGAACCCAGACCTTAGCGGGTTATAGACCGGCGATCCCTGATCCCATTGCACCGGCACATGCACGGTCGATCCATCACTCAGCTTGACATCTACGGAGGCAGGAAGCTCTGCAGCCGATAATGGAGCTCCGTATCCGACCAAAATCTCCCTAAGAGGCAGAATGCTGGCTGCTGTAAGCGGGTTTTGGGTAAATGTATAGGAGGCCGGGACGCCTGCTTCAAATCCGGCTGCCGGGTCCCGTTTATACCGGACCAGCACTACCTGATCACCCGGGAACAAAGGCTCCGCCGCCGGGTTGTACGCTTGGTATGCAGCGCCTCCATCAAGCGAATATTCCATGCGGGTATCCAGGCCGTATAACCGGTTCAGGTTATCATCGATCGAGAGTCCATTCGGCTCGCCAACCCACAGACTGTATAAGCTGCCTTGGTTCGTCCCCCCGGCCAGCCGAAAGCTGCCGTCTGGAAGCTGCAAAGCGGTATGCAGATTTCCTGTGCCCGGAAGATCCTTTTCCCACTGCTTGACGCCATTCTCATCCGTCTTTACGACAAAGCCTGTCTGGTTGTTGTTCCCCCCCGCAATCAGATAGCCGCCGTCTGCTGTTGCTATGACATCGGAACCCAGCTGAGCTCCGGGCCTGTCGTATATGTTCAGCCAATCCGTATCGCCATTAAGATTCATTCGAAGGAACAGCATATTCTGCACCCCGCCAGAACTCCCCATCACATTCCCTGTCACAATATATCCGCTGTTCTGTCTGTCATAACGGATGCCTTGCAAGGTAGTGTAACGAAATTCTGAGGTTCCGTCCCCTTCGGTTGCGACGATTTCCTTCTCCCAGTCAACCATCAAGGAAGCGGTCAGCTTCTGTATGAAACCCTTTGTGACCATTCCATCCCCAGTCGTCCCGACCAGTATCATGCCGCCATCCGAAGCAGGAAGCGCATCATATACGTACTGCCGCCCAGGCTTTACGAAGGTATGCGCGATACTGCTGCTCGCATTTTTGGTTACAATTACCACATCGCCGCTATTACCAGTCGTGTAGCCTGCAATCATGAAGCTTCCGTCCGCAAGCTCACGGATTCCCAATGCTCTCCCGCCCGGAACTTTCTCTTCCAGCCACACGATATTGAACCCGCTGTCTAGTTCCCCATAGAGCATCTGGTCATCTCGTGTACCGGCAAACAGATACGTCCCTCTGGAGGTTTCCCGTACATAGTGGATAGCCGGCAATCCACTTCCTATAAAGTCCGTCCGTATCCTTTGCGAATGATCGCTCCCGATCATCGAGATAAAAGCAGCCCCGGACAAGTCTGCAACCTGATAGCCTCCAGATGCAATATAACCTCCATTAGCGAGAGGCTGATAATCCAGGTATGCTCCCTCATACGGGGAAACCTGCTGACTCCCGGTCAAACGGTCCGCTGCTCCCGCCGGTACGGCATACGCGGTTAGCAGTATCGCTATAATAAGCGTCCATATTATTTTCTTTTGATAAATTAGTCTCGCCTTCAACCTTCAACCCCTGCCTTCCGCACAATGAACAAATATTAGTATGCAAGAATTGTATATTAATTTTGTCACACTGAACAGCCCGCAACCGAATATAATAGAACATTGTTGATCACGTTGTAGGGCTCCGACAGTTAACGCGTACCACCAAGAACCCCGGCCGTTCATCAGGGAACGGGCCGGGGTTCGATAACCGCAGCTGTTCATTATTCAGGGGTCTGAGCCAATCATCTTCCAGATGGTTAGTTCATGGTTCTAGCAGCTTAGATCGCGGAGAAACCTTGAACCAATTATCTGAACCAATTTGGGCTAAGATCCGTTCCTTATCGGTAGTATTCTGGAAAGCCTCGCTATACTTAAATTCCTTAATATAATCATTTCCCTCCGAATCAATGATGTACATATAGTATTCAGCGGTCGAGGTGCCGTTCATTTCATAATCATACTGAAAAATATAAATACGATCGATATTCTCTACTAAAGGAAGTGCAGCAGCAACACTACTTCCCTTCCAGTCGTTCACATGCTTTAGAATTCTCTCATCACTCTGCACCGAAAATAATTCGGGCTGTGATTTATTTGATCCCGACTTATAAATTGATATATAAGCTATTGTAGGAATCTGCTTAGTTTCACTTAAACTTGATTCGCTTTCAGTGAAATTCGAATGAGTACTTGCGGGTTGGTTTTGGGTCTTAACCCCGGAACAAGCTGTTAATGTTGAAACTAGAATATATGTAATTAATAAGACTTTCGACACTTTCATAAAATAACCCCCAAAATAAAATCAGGTAAAAAAAGGAATTAGTAGAGTTGTATATAATTACCAGTATAGTGAATTATAACATATAAAAGGAAGGTGTATCATGGTTTGTGCTGATTTATTATGTAACCAGCAGCGGAATGACATATTTTAAGGGTGACACAATAAATGCAGCATCATCAATTGCTAGTAGTGCGAAGAGTGAGGGAATCAACCCTAAAGTTATTCCCACCACTTTACAAAAAGAATCATCACTGGTTTCAGCAAAGCCTGGGGATGTATCTTATTCTAGTCGGCGTTTCTATTACGCTATGGGCTATGGTGCTGCTGATAGCGGAGACGATTATACAAAAGCTGGTTTTAACATTCAGGTTTCTGGGGGCACAGCCACTTTGAAAAAACGTTATAATGAAGCTCCAGCAACTGGGTATCCTAGAAAGTTACCTGATGGCACTGTTACTAGTATTAACTTTGGCAAGACAGTAACATCAAATGGTGTAACTTATAACAATTATGTCTGGGTAAAAAATAAAGCTACCTATTCTTTATATAGATATACTCCTCATACAATAGATACAGGTCTATTGCCCGCTATAGGGGGCGGAAACTACCTCTTTGTCAGCATCGCTAAAGGCTGGTGGGGTTCGACATTGTGGAATTAAGATTGGGTAATGCAGTATAATTACAATCCTTCTAAAATTTAATAAGCGGTTCCCTGAATGGGACCGCTTATTTTTTTAGCTCACCGGGGTATCAGCTCATTATTTCGAGTCAGAACTCTCTAAAGCTATTGAAGCTGCTATCTAAACTTGGAACTACATGAACATACAAGTTATCCAGCTACTATTTTCTTTTTAATAACTCTTTTGCACTCGTAAGCTAATTGTTATTTACTGAACAAGAAACCGGTTCAAACAAATCGCCCCATGCTGACGGACCTGAATGATATAACTGCGGGTTCCGATCGTCTTCTCGATAAACTGGGCGTATGCCCGTGCTTCTTCTACTGGCAGTATGGTCAGAATGACGCCTGCGAATCCTCCGCCATGCACACGGCAGGCTCCTGTGCCGAGCTTCTGCAGATAATTCTCCGTAATTGCAAGCGCAACCGTAATGCCCTGATGGCGCACATCCGACTCCCGGTAGCAGTTCTGCAGCCACTTCCAGGAGGAGTTGCCGGACTCCTTGATCAGCTCAAGAAACCGGATCATATTACCCTGCTCCAGTGCCTGCGCCTCTTCATCCACCCGGTCATTCTCCGCGAAGAAATGCAGCGCCCGCAGCACCGCCCGGTCTCCGCACCGCTCCCTGAGTGCTTCCATATTGCGATATACATCCTCCGGTGTCAGGCCGCGCAGCATATCCCTGCCGAGCATCTGCGCCACCTCCCGCATCTCACCCGGCACCGCCGCGTAGTCCTCCGTCAGGTCGGCGTGGTTGCCGCCTGTGCTCACGATAACCAGCGAATAGCCGCTGCCGCGAAAATCATACGGAACCCCTGTCACCGCTGGCTGTGCGGGGTCTTCAAAATCAATGGCGACCAGCCCGCCATAAGCGCAGGCCATCTGGTCGAGCAGACCGGACGGCTTGTTCCAGAAGCGGTTCTCGGCATATTTTCCAATCTGGGACATGGCCACCGCATCCAGCGCGCCTTCATTATAGAAGGCACTCAGGATCGAGCAGACCAGCATCTCGAAGGACGCAGAGGAGCTGAGGCCTGACGCAGACAGCACATTGCTGGTCACATAGGCGTTGAAGCCGCCGATCTTATAACCCGCCTCTACGCAGCCTGCCGCTATGCCGCGAATGAGGGAACAGGTAGGTGATTCGCCCGCGGCCGGTTCAAGCTGTCTCAGGTCAACCTCGCATTTGCCTGGATAACCCTCCGAGATGATCGTGATCACCGGCTCTTCCACCCTGCCCGCTGCCGCGATCGTATCCAGATTGATGCTGGCCGCCAGCACCTTACCGTGATTATGGTCGGTATGATTGCCGCCGATCTCGCTGCGACCCGGCGCGCTGAACAGTGCCACCTCGCCGCTGCCGTAATGCTCCTGGTACGTATCAAGCAGCCCGCTGTACCGGGTTAGCTGCTCCTGCAGCTGATCCTCCCCGTACAGCTCGGTCATGAATGCCGCTGCATGTTGGCCTTCCAGCAGCTCCCTCGTTTGCTCAATTGTTAACATTGTTGCTCCTCCCCATTCGTTAGCCGTAATCCTATCGTCCCTTCGGGAATATAGGGGTCATATACCTAAGTTGAACTGTTATGTCACTTCAGGATGATCCGATACACCGGCACAGCGGTTACGCTGTGGATGCCTGCAGCCGCTTGGGTGCTGCCGGATTGCGCTTCGACTTCGGCAAGCGGTACTCCACCCCGACAAGGCGTCGCTTCCAAGATCAGCTCGCCGCCTGCAAGCTCAAGCGATTCTCTGAATCGCGCAAGTCCGATTTCCCATGGGTCACCGTTCCAGAAGTGATCATGCATCAGCCTGCCCTGCGTAAATGCATAGCCCACATTCCCGGTATAATCAATCTTCAGCAGCACATCCTCCAGACCGTCCGGCATGCCGTCCTCCAGATAGACCGCTGTCTTCAACGGGCGAAGCGGCTTGACGGTCATGCCGACCCGCTGCTCTGGCACCGTTACACGGCAGGTTTGGAACCAGCCATCCCGCTCGGCGGACAGGGAACCGCTACCTTCCAGCACATAGGGAGCTGCCCGACCATCCGAATGATCTTCGACATGATCTTCCGCATGATCGTTCGCGTGATCATTCGTATATTCACGGAACGTGAATTCATGCTGCCCGCAGCTGTGAAAGACAAGCCTGTCACCGTCAGCCGCAACCGGCACCTCCGAGAACAGCACACGCTTGCGGCCGCCTGTTTCGAGCAGCCACATGGTGCACGCTTCCCGGTACGGCATCACATAGACCCGGATCGGCTTCTTGCTGCCTGTTCGGCGGATGGTGATGCTGCCGGAATGCTGATGCGGTACGGTAACGCGGCAGCATTTTCCATCCTGGTCATAGTCAACTCTACTTTCGCCGCCTTCCACTGCCTCGATCCCCTCCGCTTCCCACACGAGTTCGCCGTCGATTCCTTCCGGCATGACGAAGAAGCAGGTGGAGTCGTGCTCCGACTCCAGCATCGTAACCAGCTGTGCTGTGGCGTGGCGGAGCCGCAAACCCGACAGCTCCATGCGCAGCGGCAGCACGAACGACGCTCTCGGCGGAACCGTCAGCGAGCCGGAGGCCGGAAGCCGCAGCGTCTCAGCGCCAAGCTCAATGCTGAACCGCACGTCCCGGTGCTCACGCATCTTCACATGATCCTGGTAATTGTTCACGAACAGGAACCCCGATTCCCCATCCGTACGGGCTGCATAACGCAAGGTATCCGTGTCGTCCGGCTCCAGCTTCCCCGCTCCGTCCGGCAGTACAGCCGCCATCGGAGCGAGCTGTCTGCCGAAGGACTGCAGGAAATAATGCAGCAGGCGCAGCGGATGATTGGACGGCCTCACCTGCCCGAACTCTCCGATCGGCGCCTGGAAGTCGTAGGTGATTTTCGGCGTTGTGCTTTCATTCAGATAGCCTGACTCCGTGACCGGATTCGTGCCTCCGTGGAACATGTAGTAACCGACGAAGTTGCAGCCTCCGGCGATTTTCACCAGACTCATCGCTGCGGCGCTCTCCGGGTCCACCTGGAATCTTGCGCCGTACCAGGCCTGCATGCCCCCGCCCATCTCGCAGCAGGCATACGGATACTTTGACTTCGGATAAGGCGGGTTGTACTCGCCCTTCGCCCCATCCTCATGATAACTCTCGAACAGATACTCCCGTGTCGGCTCCTGTTCCTTGCCAGTACCATTGTTGAACCAAGGCGTGTAGGCGTAGCCGCCGTATAGAGGCAGCACCTCATCCTCCAGGACAGGGGCCCCGCCCCAGCCTGTGCTTGTGTAGATAGGCGCTTCCAAGCCCGCTTCCAGCGCAAGCTCCTTCAGCCGCCGTATATGCTCCGCGCCGCCAGTGCCGCCGCTTATATATTCGTCCCCCTGCTTCGCCGTCAGCTCCCAGAGCGCAGCGGAGGCTTGAAATTCATTTTCCAGCTGGATGCCGATCACCGGGCCGCCGTCCTTGAACATCAGCCCTGCGGATTGCCGTCCAATCTCATCGTACAGCCTGCCTACATACTGCATGTAACCGTTATCATTGGAACGAACCTCAAATGACCGTCCGAACAGCCAATCCGGGAGCCCGCCATTGCGCACTTCGCCGTGGCAGAATGGTCCAACTCGCAGCATCACATAGAGACCGCTCTGGCCGCACAGCTCAATGAACCGCCTAACATTGCGGTTACCTTCCCAGCACCAATCGTCTTCCCGCTCCTCATGATGATTCCAGAATATATACGTCGCCACAATGGTAATGCCCGATGCCTTCACCTTGGCAAGTTCAGCCTGCCAGTGCTCCTCTGGATAACGTGAATAATGGAATTCGCCGCAGATGCCGAAGCAAGGCTGCCCGTTCAGCTCCATGTAGTAGTTTGTGAATGAGATTTCGTCTCCTTCGGGGCTTCGCCCGCCAAGCTTCAGAGAGGAACGGTATATGGCCTTCGGCGGCACATTGGCGTTCAACCTATACTGCATAGCTGATGCACCTCCTGATAAAAAGATAGCAAGCCAGGCACTGCGTCCCGGCCTGCTGCTGTCTCATCGTGGCTTATTATGCTCTGGCAGAACGCTTAAGAACGGCAACGCCGTTCACAGGCAGATCCAGCTTGCCGCTGACCGCTTCGCCCGACTCGAGATTCGTATACTGGCGGCTGTCCAGCTCGACGGACTGCCCGCGTCCGCTGAAGTTCATTACGAATACATAGTCGGATTCGCCGTCCGTGCGCACCTGTGCGGTCACACCTGCCGGAAGCTCAGCTTCTACAGCCTTGGCAAGACCAGCTTCCTTCACGATAGCCTGATAGAATCCGCCCAGAAAATCATCCTGCAGCCGCGCTGCCATATGATAGGCTTGACCCTTGCCCAGCTTGTTGACGGTCAATGCCGGTCTGCCTGCGTAGAAATCATCCGTATAACGTCCGAGCACCTCGGCGCCTTCGGTATGGATCAGCTCGCACAGTTCGGCAACCTCGAAGCTGCCGCTGAGACCCAGCACATTGCCCTGCTCCATTGCTACGCCGTTGCGGTCATAGTCATAGAGGCCTTCAATCTCCTCCGCCCAAATGCCAAGCGTCTTGCGCAGCGGTCCAGGGAAGCCGCCCAGATGACAGAGATCATTCTCGTTGACCACACCGGACCAGTAAGTCGTCACCAGCGTGCCGCCGTTCTCGACGAACTGCTCCAGCTTCTTACCCGTCTCTTCCCGGCACAGGTACAGCATCGGTGCGATGATCAGCTTATAGCCGGCAAAATCATCCTCTGAGCCAATCACATCGGCCGGCACGCCCTGCTCCCAAAGTGCGCGGTGATGGGCCAGTACGGTCTCTTCATAGTGAATGCCCGAGTTGCGCGGTCCCTGCGCATCCTTTACCGCCCAGCGGTTATCCCAGTCGAACAGGATGGCCGTCTGCGATGGCGTCGGCGTTCCGGTGATTTCCGAGATGTCCGCAAGGCTGCGTCCCAGCTCGGCTACATCCTGGAATACCCGTGTATGCTCGTGGCCTACATGGTCGACAACAGCGCCGTGGAACTTCTCGCTCGAGCCCCGGCTCTTGCGCCACTGGAAGTACTGAACCGAATCCGATCCATGTGCGACAGCCTGCAGGGAAGACAGCTTGTGCATGCCCGGGCGCTTCAGCTTGCTGACCGGCTGCCAGTTCGTCAGGCTCGGCGTGCTCTCCATCAGGAGGAATGGCTTCTGCTTCAGGGAGCGGTACAGGTCATGATAGAACGAGATCGAAGCGCCAAGCTTGCTGTCGTCCGCTGCATCATGCCAGGTCGGGTAAGCGTCCCAGGAAATGACGTCCAGAATGTCCGCAAATTTGCGGTAATCCAATCCCTCGATCATATGCATGTTGGTTGTGGCCGGCAGGTCAGGGTTAGCCGAGCGGACCGACTCAATTTCGTGACGGCAGAAGTCAACGGTCAGGTCCGTCACATAACGGCGCCAGTCAAGGTTCTGGCCGTGTACCATGTTCTCGCCGTGCGGCGCTGGAGATTCCACCTGGCTCCAGTCTGTGTACGTATGCGCCCAGAACGACGTCCACCATGCGCTGTTGAGCGCATCAAGCGAGCCGTATTTGTTCTGCAGCCACTGGCGGAAGCCGTCCTGGCAGTAGCTGCAGTGGCAGTCGCCGCCGAACTCATTCGAGATATGCCAGCCGATAACAGCCGGATGATGGCCATAGCGCTCCGCCAGCTTGCCATTGAGGATCGCTGTCTTCTCGCGGTAAACCGGCGACGAGCTGCAGTGGTTGTGGCGCATGCCGTGCAGGTTGCGGACCCGGTTCGCTTCTACGCGCAGCACCTCGGGATATTTCTCCGACATCCATGCCGGACGCGCGCCGCTCGGCGTAGCCAGCCAGGCGAAGATGCCGTTTGCCGCGAACGAATCCAGAACCTTATCCATCCACTCAAAATTAAATACACCCTCGGCCGGCTCGAATGCCGCCCAGGAGAAAATGCCGACTGCCATTACATTGCAGCCCGCGAGCTTCATCAGCCGGATATCTTCTTCGAGCACCTTCGGGTCGTGCAGCCATTGGTCCGGATTGTAGTCCGCGCCGTGCATCAGTACCGGCAGCTTGCTGCTGACCGGAGGGAATTTCTTAGCCATTATATGATCGCTCCTCATCTGTATCGTTTAATGCTCTTATCTTACTCTTATAGTAGACGATAACCCGCCCGAACAAGTAGAATAGAACCATCCAATAATCGTACAATCTTCTCATGGAGGTCTTCTTATGATGCCTTTCCTGCTGGCGGAGTTTGCCAATATGGAGCATACCCTGCCGCTGTATGTCTGCTGCGTTGGCAGCCATGAACAGAAGTGGCTGGAGCGGCCGGACGGCTACCACGCCCATCAGCTGTTCCTCTCCCGCAGCGGACAGGGTACCTTCCGCATTGAAGGCCAGCCCGACCTGACGCTGACACCCGGCACGATGCTGCTGCTGCCCGCGGGCGTACCGCATGCTTATTTTCCCGATCAGTCCAGCGACCGCTGGGATCTTGGCTTTGCCGCCTTCAATGGGCATGCGGCCGGGCCGCTAATGGAGCAGATGGCGCCGCAGGCACGGACCGTGCTGACAACGAGCCGTTTCGACCGGCTCTGGGACCAGCTGGAATCGCTGTGGCAGCTGATCAGCCTGAACGGGGAGCAGTCGTACTGGGAAGCCTCGAAGCGGATGTATGACATGATGGTGACGCTGCTGGAGGGCTTAAGCGCGGACAAGAAGTCCGCGGCGAGGCCGGCCGTCTCATCAGGCGTGCAGCATCCCGGGCTGCAAACAGCCGTCAAGCTGATCCATGACCATTACAACGAGCGGCTGCTGCTGGCAAATGTGGCAAGGGCCGCAGGCTATTCGCCGCAGCATTTTCACCGGCTGTTCGTTGCAAGCTACGGCATGACCCCGCAGCATTATATCCTTCAGCTCCGCATGCGGACAGCGGCCCAGCTGCTGAAGGAGGATGCTTCCGTTTCGGTGGAGCGTGTAGCGGAGTCGCTCGGGATGGAAACGAGCTATTTTATCCGCATGTTCAAGCGCACCTATGGCGAGACGCCAAAGAGGTTCAGGGACCGGTAGTGCGGCAGCGTGGAAGGCACTAATTGATCCGGAAGCTGTACTGACAGCAGGATTAGACTGTCCATGCACAGGAAAAACACCGTAGCAGGTCTATATGAACCCGTTACGGTGTTTGTCATAGGTACCGCTGATTGGCCCGGTGAACCATCAGTCCGGCAGCTGAACGCTGCCCGGCACGAGATAGGCAGTTGAAGTACCATTTGCCGGAAGCGCCTGGATCGTGTCGGTGACCGATTTTCCACGGATATCCGTGATTCGGACCTTCAGCTTGGCGGTTCCAAGGCCTGTTCCCACAAAATGATTGTATTCCGTCTTCTCCAGACTGATCCAGCGTTTATCCTTATAAACCTCCAGCTTCAGCACGGGATACTTGTGGTTGCGCACTTGGATAGCGGCCCACCACTGGCTGCTGCCTTCCTTGATCCGGTAGGTGAAATTGCCTTTCACCGGCCCTTTGACCACACGCCATTTGATGTTGATTTTACCGGCCTTCATATCACCAATCTTGGCAAAAGCATTCGGGGAAAGATCAAGCGCCCCCGGCGCACCTTCGGGATACTGGTCCGTTACGTAGACCACGGTCTTTCCTTTGGGACCCTGCACCTCCAGATAAGCCCCGGCCAGCGCTGCCTTGATCCCCATATAGTTGTAATCCATAGGATTGAGTGCTGTTATCTTCATGGTGGATGGAATCGGGTCCAGCAGCGCATTGCCGCCGGAATAGCCTGAACCGGTATAGGTCGCATAGCTTGAACGCCAATCAGTCCAGGCTGCGCCCGCAGAAGCAGCAAATACGGATAGAAACAGCATCAGTGCCACAGAAGTGACGAGAGACTTTCGGGTAATCCTCTTATTACCGTTCATAATAAAACCTCCTCCAACAAGTGTAATAGAGCCGGGACCCAACCCTCCTTTCGCATCTCTCTATAACCCTAGAATATTATGCTAAGTCTCCCTTATTATCTCATATATTGATAGAGAGTCCAAATCTCCTGCCGGCGGTATTCCATCTAATGAGCAAAAAAACAGCCGCCGATGATGATCGACGACTGGCTGTTGATGCCTTATAAAGATGAGTGATTTTCGGTTGGAACTGTGAATTGACTCCTATAATTTAATATTCAGCTCGGTTGCTGTGTTCCGGATATAGGCAGCCGCCTGCCGGTACTGCTCCTGCGTATGCAGATGCTCGATGATGAGCGTGGTATCGGAATCAAGCTTGTTCAGTTCTGTCAGGAAAACCCGGTAGTCCAGTGCGCCTGTGCCCGGCACCACTTCATCCAGATGAACAGTCAATTTGCCCGCCAGCTTGATATCCTTGGCATGGCAGTTCTTGATCCAGGGTCCCAGCTTCGCGAAGAAGTCACGAATCATCTCCCCGTTACGGTAGTAGGTCCGCGGGCTGCTGATCATATTGACCGGATCAAGATGTACGGCAAAGCCCGGGCGGTCTACCGCCTTGATCAGAGCCAGATAGGTATCCGCAGAATCAGGGAATACCCAAGGCATCGTCTCCATGGTAAAGAAGGTCCGCTGCGGCTTCACGCTGTCCATAATGTCTCTTGTTGTCTCCACAATCATCTCGAAGGTCTCATCCGAGAAGTTATCCGGATGCGGACCATCCCACTGCTCGCCGCGCGAGCCGGCAATATTAACGCAGCATCTGGCCCCAATTTCCTCTGCGAGCGCCAGCTGCTGCTTACAGAACTCTAGCGCCTTCCTTCGTGTTTCCTCATCTTGTGAGATTGGATTGCTCCAGGCACCAACCTCGGAGATCAGAATGTCCCGCTTCCGCGCTTCATCCGCATAAGCCTGTATTAAGTTCCGGTCCGCATCACCGCCTACCGGAAATACAGCCGCCCGGAAGCCTTCATTCTTTAGCGCCTCCGCCCAGGTATCCGGCTGGGGATTGTCGATAAATACTTGTCCGCCTAATCGCATCCTGCTATCCTCCTCTTAAGTCGAATCTGCTGCCTTGTTAAAAATCAAACAAGCTTGTCGAGCTGAAGCAATAGCTCCTCGGCACCGCCTTGAAGAAAGCAGCCGAACCGGTGCTCGCTGCCCGTCTCTTCCTTATTGATGAGCAGCAGCTTTCCCTTCGTCATATAAGGCAGCTGGTTGGCCGGGTATACCTGCAGGCTCGTCCCGATTACAAGCACCGCATCAGCCGCTTCGATAGCCTGAAGCGCTGCATTCCAGGCCTGCTGCGGCAGCCCTTCCCCGAACAGCACCACATCTGGCCGCAGACGGCCGCCGCACCGGCATGCCTCTCCCACAAGGAAGGCTTCTTCCTTCGCCGGCTCACTGCACCTCTGGCACCGGAAGCTGCGAATCGAGCCGTGCAGCTCCTCCACCTGCTTGTTACCAGCAAGCTGATGAAGGCCGTCTACGTTTTGTGTGGCGATGAGCTGAATACGTCCCGCCTGCTCCCACCCGCCTAGCACATCATGCCCCATGTGCGGGGTCACCTGCTTGAGATGATTGATGCGAGCGGAGTAGAAAGCGTGAAACAGCTCATAGTTCCCCTCCAGCGCCTCGACCGTTGCCACGGTCTGCGGATTAATCTGACGCCACCACCCTGACGGCGACCGAAAATCCGGCACCCCGGCATCCACAGAGCAGCCTGCCCCTGTCAAGACAACAAGGCGCCTCGATGAGCGGATAATGGTTGCAGCGGTTTGGAGCATGGTTGTCCCTCCCCGTAATGTTAGTAATCGCGTTTCACACATTTCGTGTCTTTGGCATTAATGTACCACTCACGGCAGCAGGGGGACAACCTGGGGCTGTTTCAGTGACTCTGGCTTGCTAGACGCCGCAAAGACGCCAGCACGATCATTGATCAGGCGAACCTTACGGAAAATAAATAGAGCCGCCTCCAGCAGGAAGCGGCTCAGACTCATTTAATTTTTCGCCTTCGGGTCCCAGCCCTTCAGCACATTCGGGATCGTCCACTCGGCTGCCTGCTCATCGGTGAGCTGGCGGCGGGTGTCCGTCACCACGGCGCCTGGGCCGTGGTTGTTATACTCGAAGAAGCGGGCGTCTTCCGCTGAGAAACCGGACATATCGGTCCAGCCAATCGGATTAATATGCGCGCCCATCTCGGTGTTCATGAACACCACGCTGGCAATGGCGTCCGGGTTGCCGCCCGGATGCCAAGGACGGCCCAGCCAGACCGTGCCCGGCGCTGCATCGCTCGTCAGCTTGCTGTTTACAATCAGATAGCCGAACGGCTCGCTGATCATCGTGCTGGCCGCTGTAATGTAGCCATTATTGCTGGAGGAGCCGCGGTCGAGCGAATGAATGGTGCATTCGTCGAACACTGCCCGCGAACCCCCGAAGATAAAGTCCACATCGCCTTCAATATAGCATTGGTAGAAATACTGCGTACCGCCGTTGGTCAGCAGCGTGTCCTGGTTGCCGAGGAAGCGCACATTCTCGAAGCGGTGCCGATCTCCACGTACATTCAGTGCCACCGCCTGCTTGCCCGACACATCGACCGATGCCTCATCGAACGAGTTCTCAATCGTCAGATTCCGGACCGTAACATCACTGCCGCTTATGAACACGCTCGCACTGCCGCTCGTACCGTAGGTTCCACCGCCCGGCTTCTCCCTGCCGGAATAGTTGTCGTAGGTCAGCACGGTACCCTCGGCGCTTTCCCCTGTCAGCGTGATGAAAGGCTTATTCGCGGGGATGGTTACAACCTCTTTGTACACACCATTATGGACGAAAATTTCAACCGGATCCGTATTGTTCGCTTGTACCGCATCAATGGCCCCCTGAACCGTCTGGTAGTCACCCTTGCCATCCTGTGCCACAACCAGACGGCTCGGCATCGCCCTCAGTTGATCCCGGACATCTCCCGCCTGCCTGATATCACCTTCCGCCAACGTTCTTCCCCTTACGTCGGCCGATTGGCCCGCCACGACTCTCGCATAAACGCGGTCATCATAATATCCGGTTGTCTTCGCGGTCTCCAGCAGTCTTGCGGCATAGCTTCCGCCCCACGAGTAGCCGTCTCTGCGCTCCTTCTCAATCTCCTGAATGCTGTACTTGATAACGCCATCCCGCCCGGAGAATATTCCCCTGTTCGTGCCGATCTCATAGAACCGGTACCAGCTGACCGCCTCAGGGTCCTTCACAAAATATTCCCCGTTCGGATCAGCCTTCACATAACGGATACCTTCCAGCTTCACATCATCGAACCACTTCAGCGCTCCTGCAACGGCCCGCTTAATTTCCTCCGTCTGCTCCGGCCGGGACATCAGATAACGGACAATGCCGACCGATTCCGAGCCGGATACCGAAGGATGCTCGTAGGCGCGCGCTCCCCTCGGCTCATACGTGAGAGGATCATGCTGCGCACACCATGCCGCCAATACGCCATCCACTTCAATCTGCGACTTCAGGATGTACTCGATCCCCTTATCCCTGGCCTGCTTCAGCTGCTCCAGCCGCTCCGCATCAACCAAGTCCGTATCGTACGGGTAGTTCTTTGCCAGCATATTGTCGATCAGATCCAGCACATTAATCATGGCATTATCGTTGAACGTCACATAGTTGGAATAATAGACGCCATCCCCCGGGTTGCCGCGCTGCGGATAAACCTGCGGCCAGCCGCCGGTTTCAACCTGCATGGTCAGCAGAAAATCAACGCCCCGCCGCACGCTGTCTTTGAATGCTTCATCGCCGGTTTCCCGGTACACCTGCGAGATAAAACGCAGCTCATTAATAGTAGCATCGTTGTCGATCGTGCCAAGCTCAACACCGGTCGGGCTTGTCTGTGAGGATTTGGGCTCCTGCCCATCCCACGCCCTGTCATAAGGCATCGCCTTCGTCCAGCCGCCGTGGTCCATCTGCCAGGAGACCAGATTGTTCGCCTTCTGAACCGCATCCTCCAGATCGCCGGCAAAATCATCCGCCGCTCCCTCGCCCTCGATAAGCCCGCCATCCTCGAAAGCTTCCACCGTCTCGAAGAACAGCACCGTATTGCCATAACGGTTCTCGCCTACTGCTGCTTTGGTCAGCTGAAGATTCTTGAAAGCCGGTGTAAGCGACTTCCAGCTTCCCGTCGGCACACTGAGCACGATGTCCTTGACATCCACCTCCTGCAGCTTGCCGTTCAAGGTCACTGCCGCAATGTTGCTGGCCACAGCATGAACGCCTGCGATTTGAATCTCATCAGCTCCCAGCGCACCCTTAACCTTCTTCTCCAGCATCTCTCTTATAAAATCAGCCTCGTCGGCCGTTAGATAATCCTTCAGGCCAAAGCCCCTGCCGCCCTCTGCCGACATGTAGCCTTCCTTCGTGACCGCCCCTATGGCGCCTCTGCTGTCCTTGCCGGCCTTCAGCTTCAGTGCTTTCGCTAGCATAACGGCAGCATCCATTCGGGTCAACGGCTCATCTACCGCCACCGAACCGTCCTTACCGGCTGTAACGTATCCCGCTGCCCGGGCGGCCTCTACTATATAAGCATCCCAGTCCGCAAGGGATTTGCCCCATATCTCGGACTCAAGCTTCACATTCTTGTACGTATCCTCATGGGTGAAGCCCAGTGTATCGTTAAGCAGCGACATGAACGCAATCCCCGTGATGGGTTCGGCTGCAGACTGCTCGCCCGCCAGCATGCCAAGCGACTCCAGCTTGCGGATCAGCAGTCCGCCGAGCAGGTCTTGGACTTCAACCTCTACCAATTCCACAGGCGCCGGAGTATTCGACTCCGGCCTGTTATGTACACGCAGGTGGTCGATGTTAGCCCCGCCGCTGTTTCCTGTAGCCGTGGCGCGGATTACATTCGTTCCTTCCTTCAGGTTTACCTTCGCTGAAGTGGTCAGCCAGGTGGCAAAGTCTCCCGTCGGCTGGAAGCTGAGCTGCGGCACAGCCACTGTATCGCCAACCTTGATCTCTGCCGGCCGGTCCTCTGCTGCACCGGAGGCGTACCGGAATTCAAGCGTGTACTCGCCTGCCTGCGGTACTTCTACTGTCCATTCCAGCCATCCGCCTGATGTATTCGGGTTGTAATCCACGAATCCTGTTCCCGTAAAGCCCGCATGCTTATTGTCAATGATCGCTCCCGATAGTGCGGCATTCTCGGCTTCATAAACCGTGTCAAACGCCTGTCCGGCACTGCCGTCTGCAGTCATTCCACTAACCGCTTCTGCTGCCGCCGTCTCCGCAGCGTACCCCTGCTTAGGCTGCAGAGTCAGAACAGGTGCAGTCACAAGCGCAGATGTCAACGCCAAGCTAACCAGCTTTCTTGCATGCTTTGCCTTCCTCAAAAGATCGTTCCCCTTTCATCCATTAGAATGGTATCCAGTGACACCCTGATTATATGTAAGCGCTTTAAATCACGTATATAATCTTTATCTCCGATGCCGTGCAATCATAGGCCTACAGGTTGAACCCAATCTAATGATTATAGCGGAATGTCAATGAGAACCAGAATGCCTGAAGACGGAAACCGTATATAAAAGGACAATTTCCAGAGACGAGTGATATACTTCTTCTATAAATAGACAGGCGGAGAACCCTTCCCCGCCGCGGTCTCAATTTTAACGATAATAGAGGTGCTGCATTTGGCAAAAATAGATAACCCATGGATCAAGCTTCTGACCCGGATCAATCAGGAGGATTACGAAGCCATTCAATTACTGGAGCAGGCATGCTGCCAGGCAGACGGGACTGCACTGAAGCTTGAGCTGGATTACAAGCTGGCCGCCGGAGAAACAGAGTCAGAGGCATCCGGCTCTTCGTCCGTACGACAGATTAATGATTTTCTCTACTATGACGGCTCCAAGCTGATCGGCTATATGGGGATTAACGATTTCGGTGGTGCAGGCATGCCGATTGAAGTGAATGGCATGGTGCACCCCGGCTATAGGAGACAGGGGATTTTCAAGCAGTTAAGCGGGCTGCTTATGGATGAATGGGCACGGAGAACGCCGTCGGATATGCTTCTGCTGACTGACCGCAGCTCTGTTCCGGGCCAATCCTTTGTCAAAGGGACTGGCGCGGTGTATAAGCATACTGAGTACGAGATGTATCTCCGAACTGACCATCAAACTGTGCAGCCGGAAGGGGTTCATCTTTCGCTTCGCAAGGCTGTCAATGCAGATGCCCCGGAGATCAGCCGGCAGAATATGATCTACTTCCATGACGAGCTGGGTGGTGATCCGGCAGCCGAAGCGGAAGTAGACTTGCTCCTGCCCGAAGAGGAGGAGAAGAAGGGCATGACCATCTATCTTGCGGAAGTAGACGGACAGGTTGTGGGTAAGGTTCACATTCAGCTGACCCCAGCTGCAGGAGGCATCTATGGACTGGGGATTTTGCCCGAATATCGCGGGCTGGGTTATGGCAGAGCAACTCTTCAGATGGCAATAGCCAAGCTGCAGGAGGCCAAGGCTAACGCAATCATGCTGCAAGTGGCTGCCGACAATGCAGGCGCGCTTCAGCTCTATAAATCCTGCGGTTTCGTCGAGACCTCGACGATGGATTATTATAAGCTCACAAGGCAAGTATCCTGCCGCAATGCATTTGGCATGCTCTAACTAGTTGGGATAAGCAGCAATTAAGGCATTTCCTTCCGACTCAATCCGCTGCAGGGTTTCTTCAGCCGTGTATCTGCCCTGGAAAAAAGCCGTCAAATGTTCGGCAGCCATCGGAGGCAGTGACTCATCCAACTCGACAGGCTCCTTCGGAGCACGAAAAGTGCCGAAACGCTGCTCATAAAGGGGCTGCACCGTAACACCGCTAACAGCAGATGGCACATCCGTTAATGGCAGTATGTCAAGACTAGGTACTGCCGCCTCTTTACCGGCCATGTATTCCATCACCCTCCAGGCCAGTGAATCCTTATCACTGTCCGAGCCTATACCAATGAGTCCGGTAAAACGAAGATCTGAAGCCCCCCCTGCCCCAGCAGGGGGAGCCATCATTTCCCACTCGAAGTCCAGCTTTTTGTCATGCAGCCTCAGCGCATAGGACGGCTTGGCCCACGCCATTGCCGCATCTCCCGCTATGAAGTTATCTTTGTCCGTCAACTCCAGATAATCAGCTTCCTCACCCAGCAAACCTTCGTAATCAGTGAGCAGCTTCATCCAGCCTTCGGTATTAACCGTCATCTGTTTACCGTCCCAGATGGCAAGGTTATCCTGCTCACTGATTTGCAGCAAGAGCTGACCCGGTGTTGACCAGGTATCATACCCCCTCTGTTCTCCCGGGAAGCTGGAGGCCAAGCTTAACAGCTCGTGCCACGTTAGCGGCGTTTCAGGCATTGGAATGCCTTCTGAGCGGAATAACGATTGGTTGATGAATAGAGCCTCGGTTTCGAAGCCCACCGGCAGCGCATACAGCTGTCCGTCTCCCATGGCCCGCAGATAGTCGATCGAACCAAGAGCATAGCTCCCGGTATCATGCTTGTTCTTCTTGAGAAGGGGGTCAAGCGGTTTCAGTACACCTTCATTCACCAGCTTATAATAGAAATATTCATGATTTATCATGTACATATCAGCCGAAGTGCCTTTCAGCCAGTCTATATAGTCGGCAACAGTTTGTACGGATTCCGGTCTCGTCACTGTTTCGATCTTGACATTAGGGAAGTGAATCGCAAGGGCATTGCCTGACGAGTAGTTAAACCCATCCTCAGAATTTACGGCAATTCTTAATGTCCCTTCCAGCTCCTCCGGTTCAGGAGGTGCTGCACAGGCCTGCAGCATCAGAAGAATGATTACGATAGCTGCCCCCGCAGCAGCGCGTTTTGTGAAACGTCCCTTCATTGGTTCACCCCGGTTTTAGTTGTATATTCCAGCAGCTTGGCATTTGCCTTATCCTCAATGCTGGTAAGCATTTGTTCAACCGTTTTGTCGGCCGCCAGCCTCATCTCTTCCTCAATTAGGTCCTTTAGTACGGCTTCCAGATAATCAGCCGGTTCGCGGTACACGCTAAGCTTATCCATGTCTGCCTCAAGGCCTGTATAAGCACCTGCCAGATCTTCTTGAATAAATGCCTTTCGGATTGGCAGATGGCTAAACCTCCCGTTACTAACCCTACTCTTCAACCTAGCCGTTTCCTCGCTGTTCATAAAGGCCAGCACTTCCCAGGCAGCTTCTTGGACCGCAGATTCAGCATGAATTGCCAGCATCGTCGCCGGCTTCATGGAGCTTGAAACATTCCGCTGAGAGCCTTTAACAGGCCCGCCTATTACCTTCCATTGCAAGTCGGGTGCTTGTTGCCTCAATGTTCCTATGTAGGAGGGGTCCATAACCGTCATTGCCGATTTCCCTTCCAGGAAAGGATCATAGGGCGGTCTGGGCAGTCCATTGGACTGGCTGTTCCGGTGCTCAGAGGCGTCGAATATGACATACTTGTCCATGACTTGCATCCAACTTTCGAACACTTCCTTCCAACCCTTTGTGTGAAACACAACACGGTCTCCTGATGGCGTCAGCCAGTCAAGCCCTTCATTTTCTCCCAACTGTAGTAAAATAGAAACTGGGGACAGCTCTGCCTTGCTGAAGCCGTAGACATCTTCGGCCCCTGCAAATCTTTCGGAGAGCTGCATGATCTCCCTGTATGTCATACTGCCTGCCGGGTAAGCGATGTTCAGCTTGTCGAATAGTCCGGTGTTTATGTATAATGCTTCACCTGTAAAGCTCAGTGGCAGTGCATAGAGCTGCCCTTCCCCTGCCGCACGTATTTGCTCGACCGGGCCTTCAAGAAGCCCGCCAACATCATACTGGTCCCGGAGAATGTATGGGTCGAGAGGCAGGAGCCTTTGCTCTTCGACCATTCTGCTTAATGAACCCGATATGGAGGAGGGAATCGAGATGAGATCCGGCCGATGCTCATCGATATAGGCCGTAAAGCTATCGTAGAGCGGCTCTCCCGGTTTGAATATAGGAGCATACTCCATAACCTCTACAGTGATATGTGGGAACTTTGCTTTTACCATGTTCTGAAAATCCCACTCATATGCTGCTCTGGATTCATACAAAACTTTGATGACAGCTTCCTCCTCCGCAGGCTCAGATACGGAAGTGCAGCCGGTTAGCAGGAACCCGACAGCCAAACCAATGAATAGCGTTAGCCGAACTGACCTCATACAACAGCTCCTCTTCCAACGTTAATAGACACCCATATCGACAATTAATATGGATGCAATTTGATATTATATCATTTCCTGTAATATATTCCATCCATTAATATAGCATCATGTCCCAAGCTTGTATACCATGTATGCTGCTGGCAAGGCGATTAGCCATTCAAAAAGGAAAAAGTCCCCTTATCCAAGAGGACTTCATTCTAATAAACTATGCTAGTTTCTTAAAACGTTATTTTATAAAAGTATTCTCCACCCGCTGAGACAACAGGAAGTAGGGAACCCAGATGACACAGGTTACGACATATCGGCCTATCTCTCTTATCTGGCTTCCGTCTGCCATCGCTTCCTTCAAGACTGGAATTTGCTGCACAAATACATAGCTTACTATCATTCCAACCAAGCTGGCCAAATACAGCGTAATCATCAGCTTCGGGACGATTCTCTTCCTTCTGTAGAACAGGACAATCGTAACCAAGGTTCCAATAACCAAAACTAAATTCCAGACTACCTCCGTTATTACCATTGGCGCAAACAGCGGGTCATATAGAGATGAATCCTTGGACCCCAATACTCCCCATATGGATGAATCCAATACATCCGGCAGTTCTTTCACAAAAAATAAAAACAATGAAACCACTGAAATTACAAAACCAATCTGCGGCAGGATCAGCCAACCGCCAAAGCCTAAGGCTCCAGCTGGCTCAGGAATGTGCTGCTTCTTCTCCTGCTTGTCCAAACTATTCGTCTCCACCTAATCTCTCCTCGTGTAAAAAAATGCCCAGTTTATCAAAGTCCGGATATATCCCCGCTTAATTCATCGTAGGGTTGGCTTAACACTTCCTTTGCTAAAGGCTGGAAAAGCTTATGCCTCAACTAATAAGGCCCCTAACCCTTCGGGCGGTTGTCCGCCAGCCAAGCCTTCGCATAATCGACTGCTTCCTTCACGCTGAACAGCCGGCATTCTGCCCTGCCAATCCGGCCTAGCTTGACTGCCACCCGCCCTTCCATATCCGCTCCCAAATCGGCAAAATCATCCGCATCGTAAGCATAATCGGTAAACGTCTTCCATACACGCTCTCCCTGCTCCAGCATGGCGGTGCCCATCTGCTTCTCCGGCATGCCGTCCAGCTGCGTCTCTGCGAGATGAAAGCTCGTGCAGGAGTCATAGCCCGCGCCCAGCAGCAGGACCTTTGCATCCAGCTCGTACAGCTTGCCCAGCGGGGAAGCCTCGCCAAACTGCGGGGTCAGCGGATGCTCTGCGGTAATGTATGCAGCTTGACGGCCGTTTGCACTGAACGATGACTGCGGGTGAGAAGATCTCATCGTTCCCGGAAAGGTGCGGAACAGCTCGGCAATCCGGCCCATTTCGCGCGTCGGCGTAACGGCCGGGTCAAAGGCCGGCATTTCCTTATAAATGATCTCGATCCACTCTTGAGGCACCGCCGGGTTCCCCCATCCGGCAGGGTCGCTCCAGTCGCCGCTCTGCGCAGGCATAACCACTGTTCCCCCGCTGCCTACTGCTGCCATCAGGGCCTGCACGACCGTCTGCGGCCCGCCGCAAACCCAGCCCAGGCTGGAAAGCGAGGAATGGACGATAACGGTATCGCCTTCGCGAACCCCGAGGGCATCCAGCTCCTCCTTCAGACTGCTTAACGTAACCGGCCATTCCGTGGCTTGTATCAACTCATGTTCACTCATCGTTCATTCTCCTATATGTATCAGCTATAAATAAAACACGCCTGTCCCTCCCAGGGGAACAGGCGCTAACACAATTGTAGCATATTTTTGACAGTATAAGATGGAAGCTTTCACTGGATTCTTACAAGAATCCTTCCAGCGCAATCGTCGGCTTCATGTCCGACTGCCACGCTCCTTTGCCGTAGCCGCCGTTGTAGCCTGGAGTCGCGCCCGGCTCCCAGTAGAACACGCCTTTGCCTTTACCGCCCGGCAGCGCCTGGATCTTCTTCACTATATCCGCCACGAAGCTCTTGGCTGCCGCCGGCTGGTTATAATCCATGCCGATCTCGCTGATCATCACTTCCTTGCCGTACGTGTTAATCATGTCGTTCGCATTCGACACCGTCTGATTGACAAGGGCAGACCAGTCCGATGCTGACGGGTACAGGGACATGCCGACGATATCGAAATTAGCCCCGTTGCTGATCAGGCCGCCGATATTCCATCTGTACAGTGAATTGTCATTTCCATTGGCAAGATGGACAATCGTCTTGGTGCCGCTGTTAACCGACTTCACCGCATTGTGTCCGGTATTGACCAGCCAGGCATAGTTCCGCATGCTGACCGAGGCTCTTCCGTCTTCCCACAGCATGCCGTTGTTCGTTTCGTTGCCAATCTGCACCCAATCAGGTGTTACCCCTTTGCTCTGCATCGTGAACATAACATCACGGGTATGGTTGTAGACCGCATCCATCAGCTGCTGGAAGGTGTAGTTCTTCCACGCTGCAGGCTTGGTCTGCTTGCCCGGATCAGCCCAGGAGTCGCTGTAATGGAGCGTCAGCATAACGGACATCCCCTTGGATTTGGCCCTAGCAGCCAGCGCCGCAGCACGGTCCTTGTTCATGTATCCGTTTCCATAATCATTCGTCGGATTGACGAAGACCCTGATCCGCACCGAGTTAATCTTGTAATCCTGACGCAGGATATCAAGGATGTCACGCTGAACACCATTCTTGTCCTTCCACTTGTAGCCCTGAGCCTCCATACCCGCTACCCAGCTGATATCCGCCCCCTTGGCAAACGAAGGCGCCGCGTAAACCTCAGCCGTTGGAGCAACCTGGCCCAATGAGAATAACGACAAACACATGGCAATCACAAGAGCAAGCGATAATCTCTTCTTCATGATGCATCTCCTTTTCCATGGATAAAATGTGCACTTTCTCACACAAATGAAAGCGCTCACCAAGAGTGTAAGCGTTATCAACAAGGAGTTGAAGGATACGATTACAACATTTATGACATTTTCCCAATGTCTTTGATACATTATGGAGCTCTGCCGCAAAAAAAGAAGAAGCGGATTGCTCCGCCTCTTTTATCATCAATCTGTCAGGCATACTATGGCTGCGCAAAATCAGTTCTGCTGATTTACGCTGAATACGTCGCGGTCGTTCCACGGCTGCACAGGCCGGTGATTGTCCGGGAAGATCGCCGCAAAGGCGTCAATCTGCTCCTGCGAGACCTCAATTGGCTCCTGCATAACCGTCCATTCTACTCCCTCGGAGCATGGCGGCGTCGTAAGCGAACCGTCATAGCGGAACACATCCTGATCCTGCGGCAGCAGGGCCGGAAGATCAATGGTCTTCTCCAGCGCAATGTTCTCTTTCGTCTCCTCGGCAGGCAGCTTCGACCAGAGCTCGGACAACGCTTCGTTCGCTGCGCCAGCCTTCATCAGCACACCGACAACAGCGAGCTTGCCATCTGCATCCTTATGAACAAAATGCAGCTCCATATCCAGATTCTTGCCTTCCATCTGATGCTCGGAAGGAACGTGGAAGTGGAACTGGGCCAGCGTATATTCCTTGCCGTCGAGTGTAATGGTATTATCCTCTGTTACAGCATCCGCCTGAATGGTATGACCGTTATTCTTAATCGTAAACTGGCTTGGCTGATAGTTGATTTCAATTGCCTCGGCAGCACCCGCGTCCGCTGACGCTTTCGCTTCATCCAGATTAATCGGCGACTGCTCCAGGCCGCTGCTGCATGCCCCGTTCTCTGTTCCCAGCTCTGCCCAATGCTCAGGTCCAGTCTCGCCCTCGTACGACCAGTGGACAGCATGAGCTTCATGACCGGCCGCTGGTGCGGACGGAGCCGGAGCGGCCTCCGGCGTTCCTCCACTCGATTGCTGTGCAGTAGAAGAGCAGGCTGTTAACGAAACAGCCAGTAATGCTGCGAGCAGCGTTTTTCCCCATCGTTTACGCATGATTTCATCCACCTCTCTATAATGTGGGATAATCATAGAGCAATGGATGGGGACAGGCAATAATTTCCACAATTTTGTAACAGTAAATTTATGTTGTATTAAGGTGAACAGCCGGCAGCGGTTGGGCTTAACGCTCAGCCTTCTGCTTGGGCTTTATAAAGTACGGCTTCGGCCTTGATTGTGTGCCTGGCCTCGACTGCGGTCTGGAATTCGACTGCGGACCTTGCTTCGACTGGGGTCTGGAACCCGACTGCGGCCTCGGCTTCTGCTGGGTCTGCGGTTTCGGCTGTCTGGGCTTCGAGGATGCAGAACCCGATCCGGCAGTCTGCTCCTGAATCGGTGACGTCTGTGTCTGCTGCATCGGGTAAGGATGGTCCTTGACCTCTGGAATCCGCTTGCCGATCAGCTTCTCTATATCCTTCAGATAAGGAAGCTCATCAAACTCGCAGAACGAGATGGCGGTACCGCTCATTCCGGCTCTGCCTGTGCGGCCAATCCGGTGCACGTAGGTCTCCGGTATGTTCGGAAGATTGAAGTTGACGACATAGGACAGCTCGTCGATATCAATTCCCCTTGCAGCGATATCGGTCGCTACCAGCACACGCGCTGTTCCGTTCTTGAAGCTGCTGAGAGCATTCTGGCGGGCGTTCTGCGACTTGTTGCCATGGATGGCGGCGGCTGTAATCTTCGCCTTCGCCAAATCGCGCACCACGCGGTCCGCGCCATGCTTCGTCCGGGTGAACACCAGCACGGAGTCAATAGCCGGGTCCTGCAGCAGGTGAGCCAGCAGCTTCTGCTTGTTGGCCTTATCCACCTTGTATACGGACTGCGTAATCCGCTCCGCCGTTGAGGACACTGGTGTGATCTCGATCCGCACCGGGTCCTTCAGGATGGAGCCGGCCAGCTTGGATATCTCGGGAGGCATCGTCGCCGAGAAGAACAGGGTCTGCTTGCTGCCCGGCATCATCGCCATGATCTTCTTCACGTCATGGACGAAGCCCATGTCCAGCATCCGGTCGGCCTCATCCAATACAACGATCTCCACATGCTTCAGATCAACATGCTTCTGGTGAATCAGATCCATCAGACGGCCTGGCGTGGCAATCACAATATCCGCGCCCTGCTGCAGCGCCCGCTCCTGCGCTCTCTGCGATACGCCGCCGACAATCGCGGTGCATCTGATCCGCGTAAACCGGCTGTATGCTTCTATGTTCTCAGCAATTTGCAGCGCAAGCTCCCGTGTCGGGCTCAGAATAAGCGAGCGGATGCGGCGCGGTCCCCCGGCCGGCTGGCGGCTGCTGAGCAGCTGCACAATCGGCACGGCGAAGGCTGCTGTCTTGCCTGTCCCTGTCTGGGCACAGCCCAGCAGGTCCTTGCCGGCCAGTACAGCCGGAATGGCTTGCTCTTGTATAGGTGTCGGTGCAGTGTAGTTTTCCTGATCCAGCGCCTTAAGGATCGCTGGTGCAATATTCAATTCTTTAAACGTCATAGAATCTCCTCATCTATCATGAATACGTTATGGTTTGGCTCAAGTCATGACATATAAGGATAACACAAATACCCTGTATGTGGAATGCGTGCTTCTGTCCTAGTCTTCTCTGGCCTATCCGCTGCACGGCTAACGAATCTCACACACGTTATACCTGCTAATTCGAAGCATTCTCAAACTTAACGAATCCCAGCCGTCTTATTTGGTGATTTACGCCAATTTTCCTGCATAACTAGGACTATAACGCTGCAGAGTTTCGTTACAGGTTTAAATCAGCCATATTGAGGCAAATAGCGACTGTGATATTCGTTAGAATTTCACAGATCACCAATTCCGGAGTGAACAGTATCAGAATTAATTTTACAAATGAAGAGGGGCCGCCCCTAAGTCATGATGACTTCGGGACAGCCCTCCAATATTCCCTTTCCCTATGACCCTATGACTGCGTGTACGTGTACTGCGGTGAATCATACTGCGGACCATTCTTCTCATAGGTGAACCAGTAGCGGATCTTGTCTCCCGCCTTCAGGCCGCTAACCGTCGTCTCCCAGGTACCGTTCCTGTTAGCCATGCGCAGGTTCTGCTGAATGCCGTTATTCACGGTGTAGTGAACATCCACGTACCTGGCAGCGGTCACCGGGCGAATATAGATCTTCGCTTGCGATGCGCTTAGCTTGGTGACGCCGGCGGCATAGTCTGCTGTGACATGCTCGCCGCCGGTATCCTGGCCAATCCGTTCATAGACTCTTACATAATCGATATACATGCGCTGGGGAAGGACGGAATCATCCGGGTTCTGCCAGCCGGTGAATGGCGTGCCCGGCCCGCCAATCGCCAGGTTCAGCTGCATATAGAACCGCTGGTCGAACGGTGCAGGGAAGGCTGCACCCGGTGTGAACCAGTCTCTCTTCGTCGAGTACAGCAGGCCGTCCACATACCAGCGGATCTCACGCTCCTCCCACTCTACGGCGAACGTGTGATAATCATCGGCAAAGGACTGGCCTTCAGGCAGCAGATAGTCCGCACCGGACCAGACGTTGTTAGGCCAGTCATTGCCATAGTGAATCGTTCCGGAAACCTTGTTCATCTGATCGCCGCGGTTCTCCATAATATCAATCTCGCCGCTCTTCGGCCAGATGCCGTATACCGAATCCGTCGGCATCATCCAGAAAGCCGGCCATACGCTCCGGCCGTAAGGCAGCTTCGCCCGGATTTCGAAGCGTCCGTATTTCCAGTCGCCCTTGTTCTGCGAGGTCAGCTTGGCAGAAGTATAGGCATGACCGCCGAACTCCTCCTTCTGGGCTTTGATGACGAGGTTGCCATTTTCCAGATAGGAGTTATCTCTCCGGTTCGTGTAGTACTGCAGCTCGTTATTGCCGAAGCCGCCTCCAGCGTGGATCAAGTTCCACTTGGACCCGTCAGGCGCGGAGCCATTGGCTCCATTGAATTCATCGTTCCAGACCATCCGCCACTGTGACTGGTCTGCCGCCGCAGCGGGCTCAGGCCCCGCGACCATACCCGGCACCATAGCCGCAGCCAGCCCCAGACTCAATGCAGCTGCAGCAAAAGATCTCAACCGTTTCCCTTTCATAAACCATCCTCCATTCATGTGTGATTCTGTTGCCTGCCCGACTTCACAACCATCAGCCTCCCTGACTGCTGCTCCGCATCCAGCCTTAGATGACTCCCCCCTTTTGCATCCTGATCATGCAGCCTTAGTCCTCAGCCCCGGCCAAGACCTTAACCTGTCACTAACCCTTCGCTGGGTCCTCGGCTGCCCTTTAACTATACCTCCGTGAATACGCTTTCTAAATGCTTCATTTTTTGGTTTCATGCCTTTTTGTTTTATACAGCAAAAAAGCCCCGCCTCAGCGGGACTTGGGCTTGCTGCTGCCAGTCTTACCCGGCACGCCTCACTTGATAAACAGACACCCACAGCGACAGAATGAGCAGCAGCTCGAACAGGTTGGTTGCAGCTGAGCTGTCCAGCGGGATCGGAATGGCGCTTCCGGCCAGCATCAGCAGGGTGCCAATGAACAGCCACGGGCTGCGCAGTCTCCTCCATAGCACGACACCTGCCGTGAACAGCGGAATCAGAATCAGAATGACCATCAGCGGCGGACCCGACTGCTCGATTGGCACATACCGCAGGACGCCATATTCATGCAGCGGCTTCAGCCGGACAGACAGCGTCTCCGTTACCAGCTCCAGTACAATCAGGGCGGCAGTGAACAGCCACGCGCCCCACCATGCCGCAGGCTTCCTTGCCCAGCTGCTTCCCGCCTGGCGGATCAGGCCATAAGAGACAAGAGCAAGCAGCGGTGTCAGGAAGGCATGCAGCCAGAACCTCGACAGGCTGAGCGATTCCAGCAGCGGACCCTCGCCGATCCACCTGCCTGTCCCAATCAATCCGTTGTCCCATAGAAGACCTGATGTTACCAGCAGCAGAAGATATTGGAGCCCCCAGTGCCTGTCGCTCCTGAACAACACCAACCCCCAAGCCAGCATGACGGCATACGCAGCAGCAAATGTGAGATATAGTATGGTATCCATCTGTATACTTCCCTCCCTCTATTCTCATAAACACAGCAGACCTCCGCCAACCAGAACCGGCAAAAACTTACTGGAAGTTATTGACGGCTTATCGTCCATCCTTAATAATAAGCCATATAGGTTAATATTCCCATTTACCATTGCGAAGGAGAATCCCCTATGAGCCTGACGATTAGTAAAGCCGAAGAAGCAGGAATGACCGTGGATGGCATCGAGAATGTGGACCGAACAGCAAGACGGCTTGTTGAGGAAGGAATTACCCCGGCTCAGGTTACCTTTGCAGCCAGAAGAGGGATTACCGTTCATCATGCAGCATATGGCACCCTGACGCCTGAACCGGATTCCCCTCCTCTGCAGCTGAACTCCCTGTTCCCGCTGTGCTCCATAACGAAGGTAATAACAGCGGCCAGCATTATGCTGCTGGTCGAGGAAGGCCGGATTGGCCTGAACAGGCCGGTCGTGGATTACATACCCGAGTTCACTGGTGAAGGCAAGCACGAGATCCGTGTTCATCATCTGCTCACACACAACTCCGGCATCCGCCCTGAAGACTTACACCCGCACATCGACAGCAAAAAGGGGGTCGCCGTCATCCCGCCTTGCCCGCCTGGCCAGGATCCTGAAACCCATGAGTTCCTGTCGCTGGCCTACGATGTACCCGCGGCCAGTAAACCGGGCGCCGTCATGTACTACCTCGGCTTCGGATACGAGCTGCTCGGTGAGATCATCCGGCGCGTAACCGGCCAGACGCACGATCAGTTTGCGGCCGAACGCCTGTTCAAGCCGCTCGGTATGAATGATACTTACTACAGCGTGCCGGAGTCCGAATGGCACCGGATTGTGCAGCGTTCGCCTGACGCGCCCTGCGCCGAATGGATTGACGAAGGCCTGATCCGTTCGACATCTGCCTCAGGCGGCATCTATTCAACCGCCCGTGACCTTGCGGTGTTCGCCCAGATGTTCCTGAACAAAGGAATATATGAAGGCGTCCGCATTCTCAGCCCGGTCTCCGTCATCGAGATGACCCGCAACCACATTCCCGGCGTGCCCTCGGAGTACAGAGATGAGGTATTCGCGGAAGCATCATGGGGTTATGGCTGGGCCATTAACGGCAGCAAGCGTGACGGAGGAGACCTGTTCTCGCCCCAAGCCTATAACCATTGGGGAGCGGCCGGTGTCTTCGTCTGTGTGGACCCCGTATACGAAACCGTGCAGGTCTACCTGTCCGTCGAGCTGGATCACCAGAAGCCGTTCAAGAACATCTATGCTGACCTGTTCAACAATGCCGTTCTGGCCGCAATAGCAGAGCTGTAATAGCTGTCCTGGCATCTGCCCCCACCCCCTCACATATATATGTCGTATATGGGAGGGGATGAAGGTGGTGTACATCTATGCAGCGATTGGAGATTCGTTAACCGCCGGGGTTGGCGCGCCTGAAGGGTTTGGATTTGCTCCCCGTTACCGGCACGCTGCCCAGGAGCAGCTGCGGCAGCCGGTTCGACTTGCCACTGTTGGCGTTTCCGGCATGGACTCAACCGGCCTCGCCAGGCTGCTGCGATCCGACCCCGAGCTTCGCATGCTGCTCCGGCACGCCCAGCTCATCTCCGTTACTATCGGAGGCAACGATCTCATTGCTGCCGCCAAGGCTTTTTTGATTGACGAGGACCCTGCGCACTTCGAACGGGCGCTGAAGACCTTTAAGCCTTGCTACGAAAGCATCCTCCGCCAGCTTACCGAAGTAAGGAACGGAAGGGACACCCCCTGTATTGTGCGGACAGCCAATCTGTACAACCCGTTTCCCGGCCAGCCGGTCGCGGTAAGATGGGTTGCAAGATTTAATACTTATATTCAAGAATGTGCCAAGAGCTATAGCAATCTGGCCGTAGCCGATCTGCACCGGCTGGTGTCCGGCAGCGAGAGCCGGTTGCTTGCTCCTGACCGTGTCCACCTGAATGCAAGAGGATATCAGCGGATGGCGGAGCTGTTCGACCGGCTGGGCTACAAGCCCCTTGGATGAAGGTTACGGATATAACATATCTCTCATGTAAAAAAGCCGCTGTCCCGGAATCACGTATCCGGAAACAGCGGCTATTTCTTGTGCAGTACCTTTCGCTAAATATACGGCCTGGAAAGAACCAGCGGCTGATGCGGAGGCACTCCTCCGTCATACCCGTAGCCATAGCCGTAACCGAACCCCGGCAATACAAACAGCGCTGCAACAGCTGCTAATGCAAGGACAACAGCCGCCAGAAAAGCAGATACACGGGCTTTGCCTGCTCTGCGTTTCTTCTTCGAGCGCGAGCCTGCGATAACTGCCTGGTTATACGGGTTTATGGTTACCTGGCCGCCGCCGACACTTGCCACAATGCCGACTATTTTCCGCCCGTCATGCATAACCGCGCATACCGGCATCCCCACATAAGGGCTGACCGTCATCTCATTCAGCGGATGAATCGGATGCATACCGCCACTTCCTTCCCCATCATAATCTTCGTGCTAATGCAGTGTACTGCAGTTCTGCACGGATGGTATGGACGAGTGGAAGCAGCAGCGCCCAAAAAGGGGAAAGTTGGACGAAGGACCAGCGGCAGCCGTACTGTGTGCCCCATTGAACCCATTGCGCTCAAGGAGCGGGCGGCTGCAGTCAACCTGTCAACTGATTAATTCATACCCTGCACGAACACCGCAAGCATCTTGGCCGCTTCAGCACGGGTAGCTTGACCCTTCGGTTTAAACATGCCGCTGCCCTGCCCCTGGATGATTCCTGCCTGCTGCATGGAACGGACACTGTCCGCCGCCCAGCTGCTGATCTTGCTGCTATCCGCAAAGGCGCCTGCTTCCTGGACAGACGGCAGTGAATAGCCGGCCTGTTCGGCGAACCGGGCTAGCATGACCGCCAGCTCCTCGCGTGTAATCCGGCCATCCGGATTAAACCGGCCATCGCCTACACCGTTCACGATGCCGCTCTCTGCGCCCCATGCAATATAGGAAGCATACCAGGCATCAGCGTTCACATCGCGGAACGTGCTTGTGCTGTACTTCGCAAGATCTGCGCCCGACAGCTTGGCAAGCAGAGCCGTCATTTCGGCACGGGTAATGGCATGGCCCGGGGCAAATTTTCCCACGCCTACACCGTTGATAATGCCGCGTGCGGCCAGGTAGGAGATATAATCGGCAGCCCAGCCGGACACGTCCTCGAACGGAACCTTATTATAACCCACCGCATACATGGAGAAATGCTTGACCTTGAATACCATTCTGCCTGCTGCCGCATCGTAGTGCCCATTATGAACAGCGGTCATCTGGCCGTTATCCGCCACATGGTAGGCCACAAGCGCCTGCAGATCCTCTCCGGCAGCAGGTTTGTATGGAATGCTCAGCTGAACGGTGCCGCCGCCAAATTCCGTTACGGCTTGACCGCCAGTTTGCACGGTGAAATCAACAACCGGCCGGCCGGCAACAGCCTGCTGCACGGATTGCGGCAGGGAAGCGTTAGACACGCTGGATAGGGTAAAACTCATGCCGTTCTGCATGCTGCTGCTCTGCATGCTGGACATGCTCTTCTTGTCGAATGTCATCTGAGCGACAGGTGCATCCACACTCACCGTATCCAGATTCAGATCAAACAGAGCAGATGCCGTCTCCTCTTCGAACAGGACCTCATAAGTCGAAGCATCCGGCACTTCTTCTACCGAAAACTCTATCGTTCTTTGGCCTGGATTGCCCTTCAGCAAATCCGCTCCGATAGTAATTTGACCCATCTGGACGATGGCCTCTACCCGGCCCGCATTTCCTCCGCGTCCTGTCAACGGAATAATGACATCCTGCCGTCCATTGGACTGGCGCAGGTACGGCGGCAGGTATTCATGTATGCCCGCAGGGTTCAGATGATACGAGCCCGAATTAATGCCGCCCGGTACGTAGCCGCCTCCGGAGCCTCCCCCTGGTGCTCCGCCTCCGCCACCCGGTATTCCGCCGTTGCCCGGCTGATCAGCCGGATCGTCAGCAGCGATGTTCATCTGATACACAGCTACCGTCCCGCTAACCTCATGAGCCGCCAAAACAAGCGGATAGCCGGTTGGGCTGTCTGCCCCTTTTACAACAGCAAGCCCTTCAGGTGAAACATCGCCGGCAATCGGAGCCGAGTAGTCGCGTGTATTCATGTAATCGAAGAAAACAGCACCGCCCGGATTGGTGATATCGTAGACCATCACGCCGCCGATCCGCTCCAGTCCTACGAATGCATAGTGCCTGCCTCCCTCTGACATAACCTTGATATCCTCAGGCTCAGGACCCTTCTTGCCGCTGCGGTCATCCAGCTTAATATTTTTGTTGGACGTGTTAAAATACTTCGGATACAGCTCAGCAGTCCGCTTCTCAAACTCACTGCCGCTGTCATAGACAAGCTTCATCGTCTCTGCATCCCAGATTGAGAAGGAACGTCCGCCGAGGACATACTGCTTGCCTTCCTCCAGCCCGTCGTGCTCCTCGTTCTTTAGTACCTCAACCTTGCGCCCGTCGATCTCGGCCGTCCGGATGTTCTCGTAATCTCCCCATTCCCTGGCATCCCCTTCGTTCGGGGTCAGGAGATACGTTTTACCGCCAATATTCGCTGCCGCCAGGCCATCCGGCATGTAGACGCCATAGACCGGCTGATTCTTGATATCGATTGTGCCGTCCTTGAGAAGATCCACTTCATTGCCCGGCAGGCTGTGGTCCTTGAAGCCAAGACCCTTCACGCTGGTAAAACGATAGTTCGCCATATCCAGCACCGCGATCGCATTTGCTTCCTGCAGCGATACATACGCCTTGCGGCTTGTGCTGTCCACGGCAATGTATTCCGGCTCCAGATCAACCGACGGTGCGGCACCTTTCTTCAAAATAACCTGATCCGCAACAAGCTGCTCCCGCTGCGCATCAAAGGCATCAAATGTCACGTTAACGGCAACCGCACTCTTCACGCCATGTCTTAAGTTAATAACCGAGACAGATCCCTTCGGATCAACAGTGCCTTCGCCGTAGCCTGCTCTCGGCTCTCCTTCATTAGCAGCCAGGATATACTGCCCGTCTGGCGAGAAGGTGACCATATCCGGCTGGATGCCGGCCCAGATGTGCTGAATCAGGTTTCCGTCATAATCGAGGACCAGGACAGCCCCTGTCTCCCTATAATCCTCAGCCTGTACGGCTACCGCCACAATGTCCCGCTCCGTATTGATGTCCACGCTTGTAATATCACCGAACGTAAAGTCGGGAACCATGCCGCTGACATCGATCCGCTTCTCGAGCTTGTACGTATTGCCGACTTCATTCTTCACATCAGCAAGGCTCACGATATCAATCTTCTTCTCCTGTCCGTTGACCAGATACATCTTCTTGTTGTCCGGATTGTACTTCACGATCTCGGCGACTCCGCCGTCTTCGCTCTGATAGCCGGTTGAGTAGCTTCCCAGGTTGGAAACCTTCTTCGGCTGCACCGTCACACGAAGGCGGCGCTCGGCGTCAATCGCGGCCAAATCCGCCTTGCTCATATAGGAGATCAGTGCCTCATCCAGTGCTGCAAAATTGTTCAGCACCGCAGGTTCAGCCAGCACCGTGTACCCGTCTCCGCCAGCCGCCATGAAATCATTGGTCGCCACCACATAGCTCTCCGTGTCCGACATCTGCTGCCCGTTAACTGTGATAGCCTTTACGCGCCCTTTCTCGACAGGCGTGGAGCCCGACATCACGGTATACTTCTCTACGGTAACTGTCATTCCGGCGACATGAGGGAACGAGCCTGCCCCAAAAGCCATACCCTGCTCAAGCGCTGCCTTGATCTGTGCGCCTGTCAGCGATTTGGTAATAATATAGTTGCCGAACGGCAGCACATCGAGAACCTGCCCTTTCGTAATATCGCCAGCTGGAATCGAATTCCGGATGCCGCCGCCATTGGTTATGGCAATCTGTGCGCCGCTCTCATCCAGCATGGCACTTGTAATCAGCCGTCCGAGATTGGTCTCGCCGCTCCGCACCATCGTCCTCTCGCCTTCCAGCGCGATTGGCGTTGTGCCGATCACCACATCCTTGATAGCAGACTGCCGCTGGATGATGGCGTCATAGACCGCTTTGACAGACGGGTCCTCCGGATACTGCTCCAGCGTCAGCCCGGAAGCGGGAATGCTTCTGGCCTGAAGCTGCTTCTCATGCGTTTCCTTGTTATACGCGACCGTAACGACTCCGGCGTTCTTGAAATATTCGCCCGCGCTGGCGATCAGGACACCGTTCACCCTTTGGCCCTGCGGGTAGTTCGTATGGCTGTGCCCGTCAATAATCAGGTCAATGCCCGGTACATGCTGGGCAATGTCCGTACTCTTGATCGTGCTCGTAGGATCATCTCCCAAGTGCGACAGCGCAATAACGAACTGCGCCCCTTCCGCCTTGAGATTGGCTGCCATCTGCTTGGACAGTTCAATGATCTGCTCATCCGTGCCAAAGTCAATGCCTTCCACATTCTTGGGATTCGTCTTATAAGCAGTCTCAGGCGTAGACAGGCCGAAGATGCCGAACTTGACACCGCCCGCCTCCTGCATGACTGCGCCGTTATAAACCCTGCCGCCATCCTTCATCGCATTAGCGGACAGAACCACTGCACCCGAAAGTTCCTCGAGCTCCAGCAGCCGTTCCCATCCGTAGTTAAAATCATGATTGCCCGCCGAGATCGCCGTGTACCCTACCGCACGCACCAGCTCGGCAATGCTTGCTCCCTGCTCCAGCGTGGCAATTGTCTGTCCGTGGAAAATGTCACCTGCGTCCAGTACGATTTTGCCGTCTGCCTGCTCACTTTCACGGTCAATGAACGTCTTGAACTGGGCAAAGCCAATCTGCCCTGAATCGCGCTTTGCTCTGCTATGTATGTCATTGGTGTGGAAAATCTTGATCACGGCCGTGTCGCCGCCAGGCACTGGTCCCGGAATCTCTGGTGCAATGCCCCATGCTCCGTCAGCCAGACTGCGCGGCCGGTTTGCCGCAATGAAAGCAGCATCCGCCACTCCTGCCTTATACTCCAGCACCTGAAAATCCGCCGCGTTATCGTTCGTATCCTTGAAATCTGCCCGGCGGACGGATTTCTGCTTGGAGATGGAAGCTACCGGGTTACCTTCGCCGCCTTGCTCCTTCACGGCCAGCTGGTCCACTGGAACAGACTCTCTGTTCACCACGCGGATATTATACTGGTCATTGTCTATGTACCGCTCCGGCCATTCCAGATCGTACTGCGCTACCTGGACGGTCACCAGGTCATCCGTTGTCGTCTCGGCCGCCCCGCGGATCAGATAGGAGGTGTACGCAGGGACCGTCCCTTCCAGATTCTTGTATACCGATTCTCCCACCGTGCTTCCAAGATGCTTAGAGCCTGATCGGGAGGATGAGTATTCGACCTTCCAGCCGCTTAAATCAACGGGCTTGTCTGTCGGATTATAAAGCTCAATGAAGCTGTGTGTGACAGGGGTATCACTCTTGCCGCCCCCGCCGTAAACCTGATTAATGATCAAATGGTCAGGATAGCTGCTGCCTTCCGCGTAAGCGGTTGTGTGGTACCCCGCAAGTACCTGAAGCGTTAACAATGCTGCCAAGCCAAGTGAAAGCCATTTTTTTAACCCGCCTGCATGCCACTCTTTCATACCGGTCTCCTTTACGTGCCCATGATTTTACCGCACTGTGTCCTTCGGACAAGCATGGTAGTTACTACTAAAATTAAAAGATTGTGATGTTTTTTACAACCCATATATGCTGCAATCACTTCCCGGACAAAATTTTTCTTTTGTAAAGGATGGAAGCTGCTTCCTATCAGCCTTTTCTTGACTAGAATACAAGCCGCGGGCGGACCTGTGCATATTGTGTAGTATTCAATAAGGAAAGGGGAACTTTATCCACATGCCTAAAGTGTCTGTCATTATGCCGGTGTACAACAATGCACCCTATCTGCAGGAAGCCGTATCCAGCATACTTCACCAAAGCTTCAGAGATTTCGAATTTCTGATCTTCGATGACTGCTCAACTGATGGATCTTCGGAAATTTTGGCCAGCATTAGGGACCCTCGTGTCCGTCTCATTCGCAATCCGTATAACAGAGGACTTATTGCCAATCTCAATGAAGGCCTGAACATGGCTCAAGGGGAGTATATTGTCCGGATGGATGGCGACGATGTCAGCTTACCTGATCGGATAATGCTCCAGGTCCAGTTCATGGACGCCAATCCCGCTGTCGGCATCTGCGGTACAGCGTTTCATGTACTGGGTGAAGCTCAGCCTAAGGTCAATCCGCTAAGTCATGAAGAAATCCAGGCATGGCTGCTGTTCCACTGCTGCCTGCATCACCCGACTGTCATCATGCGCAACAGTATCATGCAGCAGCATTATATCCGCTATGACGCCAACTATCCGCATGCGGAAGACTATGAGCTGTGGAACAGAGTAGCCTCCTATGTGCAGATGGCTAACCTTCCCCAGGTGCTCTTATATTACAGGCGTCACAGTGGACAAGTGTCCAGCCAGCATGTTCACATCCAGAATGACTCGGCTAAACGGGTCCGGATTAGGGAGCTCAACAACCTAGGCCTCTATCCGACTGAGGAAGAGTTCGGCGTCCATATGAGATTCGTCGAGTTCGGCATCAACCCTCACGACCCTGCCAACTACTACCCGGCATGGGCCTGGGCACAGAAGCTGCTGTACCAGAACTCCGTGGGCAACCGGTATAACCAGGAAGCGCTTAACACCGCGCTGTCCCGGTGTATTTCCCAGCTGCCTTATTGAGGCGCAACTAAGGGCGGACCATCTCTGCAGTGTTAGACATTGCCGGGATGGTCCCTGTCTTTATATCTCTGAGGCCTCACAGACCCGCCAGACTACTTTTACAACTTTTGGATCAACTAGATCTTCTATACAAGAGCATGACTAATCATCATGAATTTATAAACGAACTGAAGGAGGTTCTGCTTAGGTTGAAACAGCTCATTGCACTGCTCGCTTTATCACTGGTCGTTATTTCAGGCTGCGCAGAAGAAGAGGAAAAGGTGGTTGAAGGAAAACTGCGTATTATGTATTGGGATAATCACAACTTCGCAAATGATTATGGAACACTGATTGCGAGCCGTTTTCCCGAACTGGATTATGAGGTTGCTGCCATGAATGGAGTTGACGATCTATCGGCATTCATTAACGAAGAGCAGCCCGACATTATTTTTGCACCATCTTATGAAGATTATCTCCAGTTCATAGATCAGAGTTTACTCCTGCCGCTGGATCCGCGTATTCAACCCGGTTCATACGATATAGAGGACATACAGCCGGGAGTCGTTCAAATGCTGCGCAGCAATGAGCACCAGCAGCTGTTCGGTTTATCCCCCGCGTTCTCAAGCCAAGTTCTCTACTACAATAAAGATCTGTTTAAACGTTATGCGATTGAAGAACCAGTCAATCAGATGACATGGGAACAGGTCTTCGCGACGGCGGGTCGCTTCCATACTGCAGATGATGCCGCAGGCTTCTCCGTCAATTATACGAGCTATGATTTAGTAGAAATGATCGGAAACACAGTCGGCCTCCGGGTGATTACAAGCAATGGCGAGCAAATTGGAATCCTCAAAGATACCGAAAAGTGGGTTGATATCCTGGAAGACATCCAAACAGCTGTTCAACAAGGCAGTGTCGCCCTCCCAGGCTCCGCACCGGTCATTACAGAAGAAATGATTGATAAAGAATTGTTTCTTGCCGGAAAATCAGCTATGTCAGTCGGTCGGCCAGACCTCTTATACAGATACATACAATCTGATGCCAATTTCGATCTGGGCATCGTGACGGCACCTGTGGACCCTAACTTTCCGGACTCTACCTACTCTTACCGAATCGATTCCATCTTTGGCATCCATTCAGCATCATCTATGCCCGATGAGGCCTGGGAAGTCATCAAACTGATTACAGGTGATGAAATGGCAGGTATTAAGGCCAAGTACAGTAATCAACTTTCAACGAGAGCAAAGTATCTTACGGAAGTTAACGGTATAGCGCTTAATCCATTCTATGAATTATCCTACGACAACAGAATTTTCAAAAAGCCCAACACCTCCTCAAAGTTTGGAAGAAGCTTCTTTGTGATGATGTCTGAAGAATTGGAGAATTTATTACTAGACAAGCAATCAGCGGAAGTTACCGTTAAGAAAATTAAAGAGCAAGGGGAAGTGTTGCTTGCATTGGAGAAGGATTAGTCAGTCTCTCATTAAACATAAGTCTGTCTCTCATTAAAGACAACGCCGCAGGACCCTCAGATCCCAGGTCTTACGGCGCTCTCCCCTATATTAATCCTATAATGTTCAACTAGAGGGCCAGCCAAATCATATACGCTGTTCCTCGCGCCCGCATACCAGAACATACTCCGGTCCTTCGCCAGCCGGGGTGCCGTCATACCACCCGTATTCTTCCTGAATTACGAAGCCAGCTGAGTGAAGAAGGCTGCGTATATCATCACCATAGAAGTACCGGAGCCGAAGGCTGTCCTTGAACGCTTCCACGGTTCCATCCTGTCTATGTATCTGGTAGTAAAGATCCGTGTACAGCAGCCGCTTCTCCGTGTCGCAGGCCTTCTTGACGGAATGACGGGTCACACGCTCCCCGCTCGCAAGCTGTGATTCATAGTCCAAGTGCTCCTCGGGATCAACCCACCAGTCCCCCATCTGCCGGATGGGCTTGAAGACGTTAATGATGAACTGTCCTCCAGGCTCGAGATGCTCTCTGGCACAAGTGAGACAATTCAGCGCCTGCTCATCGGTCTCCAGTGACTGGAAGCTGCGGAACGGGATGAAGATCAGGTTGAAACGCTCCTCCAACGAAAAATCGGTCATATCTCCCTGCACCATATGGAGACGGCTGCGTACCTCAGCAGGCTGCTCAGCCGCCTTGGCGGCCATCACCTCCAGCATAGCTGGCGAATAGTCGAGCCCCCAGACCTCCGCTCCAGCTTCGGCAAGCGGAATCGTGACTCTGCCTGTACCGCACGCCAGCTCCAGCACCTTGCCCCCAAGCTTCCTTGCACGTTCCACATAGAAGGGAATGTCCGCCGTGAATACCGCACGGTTATCGGCATCGTACAACCCGGCCGTATTTAGATATAAGTTCTCCATTCTGTCACCTCCCCGGATTTGCAAGAATAATAACTGGAATGGAAGAGCCTGTCCATCTCGCAAACTAAGCCCTCTGCTCCGATTTCCAAGTAAAGAACTAAAGACGAAGAGAGTTTTTGCTAAAAGGACTGAGCCATGGAACTGTAAAGCTGCTGTGATTAAACTAGTTTCCGCTCGGCGGAAACTTCGATTACTTGTACCCGGAATGGGAAGTTCGGGATTATCGGATGGGTATCAATATCTGGGCTTGGCGTTTTTGATTACAGATCGCATGCCGGAGATTTGGATACGCTACGCTTTAATGCAGGCAGGTCTTTACGGAACTGAGAAGCGTTATTCACTGAATTAGAGTCAATTTTGAATGGTTACGGAACTCAGAGGCTTTAATGTCCCCCTATCATTAAAAATCCCCTCGAAATGGATCGAATAGCAGCGCTGAGTTCCGTTACCCGCTGAGGCGAACCCTATTCACTAAAATAAGGGCACTGAGTTCTGTTAGATTTAAATTATGCCAAACCGGAAGAAGTCTGTGCGCGGATTGCTTTAGTAGCCCCCGCTAATGGTTCATCCCACCATTCCTCGGTCTCCCCACAGGAACACATTGTGCAAAATCGGCCTTTACACCGAAGTGGAACCACATTTCATCTCATGGCATTCTTCGCATACCATCAGCTTAAACCCGTTCCGCGGATCACCCCACTTACGGAACTTCTCCACTTCCCTCAAAAAAATTTATACTTCCCTTTATGTGTACAAAAAAGCCGCGAGACCGATGATCCCAGTCTCACGGCTTCCTTTTACTAGAATAACCGCCTTCTCCTCCTGCTCCCTACACGCTCGCCGTCTCTCTGCCCGCCGTACGCCGCTTGCGCAGCGCGTCCATCTCGACGCAGGCCAGCACGAAGGCGCCGACGCCGTGCAGGTCATTCTCGCAGCGCGGCCGCTTGATGTAATGCTCGTAGTCGCCCACGCCTGTGCCGATGCAGATCTCCGGCATGATGAACCGGCCGTTGTCGTCACGGCGCATCGCCTCCAGCAGCCCCTTGAAGCCACGCTCCGCCGCCTCAGCAAACTGATCGCCGCCAATACCGAGCCCCTCCGCCTTCGCCAGCGCGAAGATATATAATGCCGAGCAGGAGGTCTCCAGCCAGTTGTCCGGGCGGTCTCCCTTGTCGATGACCTGGTACCACATGCCGGTCTTCTGGTCCTGATGCTTCAGCAGCGAGGTCAGCAGGTCCCTCTCCACCTCAATTAGAGCATCGCGTCCCTCGTAGCCTTCGGGTATGATTGTGAGAAAATCAGCCAACGCGAAGCCGTACCAGCCCATCGCCCGGCCCCAAACTTCCGGCGCACGGCCAGTCTCGGGGTCAGACCACGGCGTGCGCCGGCTCTCATCCCAGGCATGGTAATAGAGTCCTGTCGCTTCATCACGCGTATGGCTGCGCATCAGGCGCTCCTGCTCCAGCACCATATCGTACAGATCCGGCTCGCCATAATGCCAGCCGTAGCGGACCGCGAACGCACCGCCCATATAGAGGCCGTCCAGCCACATCTGATACGGATATTTATCCTTGTGCCAGTAGCCGCCCTCGCTCGTCTTGTTCAAGGTATCGAACAGATGGCGAAGCTTATCGGCTGCTTTCTTATAGCGGTCATCGCCCGTCTTCTTGTGCAGCGTGAAGAGCAGAACCCCCGCCTGTATCGCGTCCAGCTCCTCGCGGTCAAACAGGAAGTTGCCGTGCTCATCCACCAGATGGTCTACATAGCCCTTGATATAATCGAACAGCTCAGCTTCGCCCGTCTCCTCCCAGAGCCGGAGCATCCCGTACAGGAACACGCCCTGATGATAATGCCACCGGCCCTCCGGCGGAAGCTGTGCCGGCGTGTAGGTCTCCATGATCGACCGGCAGGCATCCTTTGCCCACTGCAGCGGCTGCTGTGCATGGCTTGCTTCTGTCATCATTGATATCCTCTCCTTCCGATTATGACAGGCCAAGGCTGCAGCCCGGTCTTACCAGGCCGCAGCCCCGCTTCCTGCTTCTTACACCTGCTTGTGTATTCCATATTCTTCTAGGCATTGCCCGGGAAATCCTTCAGCTGTCTCTGCAGCTTCCTACCAGCAGTACCTTTACCACGCTATCCCTTCAGGCCACTGGTGCTGATACCTTCCACAATATAGCGCTGGAACATGAAGAAGATAATGAATACCGGCAGAATGCTGACCGTCGACATGGCGAACAGGGCGCTCCAGTTCGTGATCGAGTCAGGGTCCGAGAACATCTTCAGCCCCAGGGATACCGGATACAGCTGCGGCTGGTTCAGGTACAGCAGCGGACCCATGAAGTCGTCCCAGCGCCAGTAGAACGAGAAGATGGCGCTTGTCATCATCGCCGGCACGATCAGCGGCATAATGATGCGGGAGAAGATCATGAACTTGCTGCAGCCGTCAATCTTGGCCGCTTCATCGATCTCATGCGGGATGGTCCGGATGAACTGCATAATCAGGAAGATGAAGAACGGCGTACCGAAGAACGTCGGCAGAATCAGCGGCCAGTACGTGTTCACCCAGCCGAACCAGTTAAACATGATGTACTGCGGCACCATGATAATCTCGTACGGCAGCATCATCGTAATCATCATGCAGACGAACCAGATCTGCTTGCCGCTGAACTTGATTCGTGCGAAGCCGTAAGCGATCAAGGTGGAGGACAGCACGCTGCCTATCGTCGACAGGATCGTAATGATGAACGAGTTCTTGAAGAACGTTGTAAAGGTGATGCCGCCAAAGCCTTTCCAGCCCTCGACATAGCTGTCGAAGTTAAGCTTATTGGGCACGAGTGAGTGCGCCGTCGTAAAGATTGTTGAGTTGTCCTTGAACGAGCTGACCGTCATCCAGAGCAGCGGATACAGCATCACGAATGTCAATACAATAAGCAGAAGCTGCTGGGCGATCAGCTGCCATGTTTTGCGTTTGATAGCCATATTACTTGTCTCCTTCCGATTCGTAGTGAACCCAGTAGGAGGAGCTCTTGAAGATGAGCGCCGTGAAGATGCCGATGACCAGCAGCAGCATCCAGGCCATTGCCGAAGCGTAGCCCATATCGAAGAACGTGAATGCGCGCTGGAACATGTACAGGACATACAGCAGCGTGGAGTTCAGCGGGCGTCCGTCACCGAAAATAATATAGCTCGGCGTAAACGCCATGAAGCCCTGGATCAGCTGCATAATGACGTTGAACAGGATGATCGGCGTAAGCAGCGGAATGGTAATCTTGATGAACCGGTGCCATGCATTGGCGCCGTCCACCTGGGCCGCCTCATAGTACGAGTTCGGGATATTCTTAAGCCCCGCCAGGAAAATAAGCATCGAGGAGCCGAACTGCCACCCGTACAGCAGGATCAAGGTCCAGATGGCGTAAGCCGGATCGCCCAGCCAGGAGACCGTCGGAATGCCGAGCTGCGCAAGAATCGAGTTAAGCGCCCCCTCGTTGCCGAAGAGCTGCCGCCACATCACGGAGATGGCGACGCTGCCGCCGATGACCGAAGGCAGGTAAAGCAGGGTACGGTACAGACCTTTCATAACCATAACCTTGGCCAGCAGCAGCGCTACGGCAAGCGCAAAGATCAGCCGGAACGGCACCGCTGTCAATACATAGAAGAACGTAACCTTGACGGACTGCAGGAACTTGTTGTCGTCGGTCAGCATCCGCTGATAGTTCTCCAGCCCGATCCAGTTCGCCTGTCCGAGCATGTCATAATCGGTGAAGGAGAGATACAGCGACATCGCGACCGGGAACACGGTCAAGGCGATGAAGCCGACCAGGAAGGGCAGAATGAACAGGTAACCGGTCAGGTTGTCGGTATCCTTGGTCTTCTTCCTGGTGCGCTTCACGCCGGGCAGGTCGACCGGAAGCGCTTCGCTTGTCAATTGCTTCGCCATGCTATTACCACACTTTCCTTATAAATTTCCGCGCGGCCCCTGAAGACAGAAGCCGGACCTGGCCTCCGGGTATGCGGAACGTCCAGGTCCGGCTGTAAGACAGGAGGACTTACTGTGCTCTCTTGATTGTGCTTTCCGCACGCTCGCGGAATTCCTTGGCAGCCTCAGCAGGCGTCAGCTGTTTGTACATAACCTGCTCATTGACTTCCTTCAGCGCAGCCAGCACCTCAGAGGAGCCCGGCGGGAAGTTGCTGTCGATCGGGGAGCTGTGCTCGCCGAGCATGTCGATATATTCGAAGATCATCTTGTTCGTCTCATCCAGATCAGCTGCCAGCGCATCGCGAACCTCGCTGTTAACCGGCACGCCGCGCTCGCCGTTCATGATCTTGTTCGCTTCCACGTCGTTGATGAAGAAGTCGATGAATTTAGCTGCTTCCTCCTGCTGCTTCGATTTCTTACTGATCGAGAAGAACATCGCCGGCTTCAGATACATTCCCTTCGCAGTATCAGGGCCCGGGAGCGGCGCCAGCTTGAGCGGGCGTCCGGCAGCCTTGGTCAGAGCCACAACCTGGTTGGACCAGCGGAAGTCGAACGGCGCCTTGCCGTGCACGATCAGCTGATCTTCAATCGCTTCATGCTGCATAATGACATCAAGCTTCGGATACGTACCCTTCTCCTGCTCATCAAGTGTCATCTGGAAATAATCAATTAACAGCTGGTCATCGTAGCCAAGGCCTGTTGCATCTTCATTGAACAGCTGCTGGCCGTTCTGACGCGCATAATATTCAAAGATATTACCCGTCTCAAGACCCTGCGTGCCGTATTCGCCAGTCTTCTCGTGGACAGCTGCAGCCGCAGCTTTCCAGTCATCCCAGGTCCAGTTCATATCCGGCACCTTAGCGCCTGCATCCTTCAGCATCTGCTCGTCATAGATAACCGTCAGCGCGTTCATGCCAAGCGGAATACCGAGCAGCTTGCCGTTCGCCTGACCGGATTCCATCAGACCTTCATTGATCTTGCTGACGTCGATCGTACCCGATTCGACGAATGGCTGCAGGTCAGCCAGCACATCCTTGCCGGCATACTGCGTCATATATTCACCGAAGTTCATCTGCAGCACATCCGGCATGTTATTGCCGGCTACCATGGCCGCGAGCTTTTCCCAATAGCCGTCAAAACCAGTGAACTCGGTCTCAATCTTCACATTCGGGTTCTTCTCCTGATACAGCTTAATGACTTCCATCGTCAGGTCATGACGGGTTTGCGAGCCCCACCACATCAGACGCAGCGTTACATCTCCGCCTTCACCGCCACTGCCGCTGTCAACCGTATTCGTCGTCGTATTGCCGCCTGTGCCTTGATTCGCCGGTTCATTGCCGCCGCTGCTGCAGGCAGCTAGTGCGAAGGTGAGAGTAATCGTCATGATGAGTGTCCACAGCGTTGATCTTTTGTACATACGCGTATGACCTCCCTAAGGGTTTAATCTGGCTTATACCGTTATGATAGCGCATACATTAAATCCGTTAAATCGAATAACCCGCTTCATTTCGTTTAAAAATCCGACCTCAGCTTCCCCCCTTCACGCCAATGCTGCAGCAGCCGTTCAAAAATCCGCTGTTCGTGTAATTTTCCGGTATGATGCTCGCATACTCCCCTTTCCTTAAGCCCTCATTCCTGCCTCCGCTTGTACTCGGATGGCGTTAAGCCCGTCACCTTCTTGAATACCTGGCTGAAATACTGCGGATTATTCGGGAAGCCGACCTTCGCGGCAATATCAATGATTTTGACCCGCTCGGCCGCATCAATCAGGCGCTTCGCTTCCTCAATCCGCATCTGGATCACGTAGTTGGAGAACTTCTCCCCCGTCTCCTTGCGGAAGAGCTTGCCAAGATAATCGACATTTAAATACACAATCTCCTGCGACAGCTTCGACAGGGACAGCGACTCATCGTGAAGATGGTCATGCACATAGCGGATGACCTGCTCAATAACCCGGCACTGCGACTGCATATTGGTATCATAGTACCGCTTCGTGATTTCGCCGGCCGCCCGCAGCAGCACTTCCTCCGCCTGCTCCAGTGTGCCGAGCGCCTCGATCTGCAGCAGATCTGGCTCCATGATCAGCGGACCGGCCGCCTGCCCGCTCTCCGCCTGGCGCAGCAGGATCAGATGCAGCTCCAGCACATAGGATTTGATGAAGCCGACCGGCATTTTCGACGATTTGAGCCTGGTGAACACGGTCTTGATCATATGCTGCACCTGCTCCCTGTTACCGCTTCGGACAGCTAACGCGAAGGCATCCCGGTCCAGCACGGCATCCAGATCATTGTCCGCCCCTTCCTCTAGCAGGTCCTCTTCGTCATGATGAATATCCTCCGGCGTAATGATGCTGCCCTCCCCGACATAAAACCGGTGCGACAGGCATTCCCGCGTCTCCTTGTACAGCCTGCGCAGGCGCGGAATCGTGCCCGGACTGCTGACCGCAACGGTCAGCTCCATCCGGAAATAGCGCTTATACATCGCCTTGATCGCAGCCAGCACCTCCAGCCACTGTTCCTGCGTCCCCTTCTCCACCAGCAGCACGAGGCGGTCGCCAATTGTCGTGTTAAGCAGGATCGTCAGTCCGCGCTCCTTCACCAGCTCATCCGAGATATTATGCAGGGCGAAGAGATGCTCGAAATCATAATCCTTGCCGTCCAGGTCAAACAGCAGCAGCCTCACCTGCAGGCCGGTGATGTCGAGTCCCAGCAGATGGCCGTAATAATCCCATTCCTTCTGCCCGTATGTCTTGTTCGTCATGCATTCCTTCAGGAACTGCGCCTGAATCTGCGGCAGGACGCGGGTTAGGCTCTCGCGGGTGCTGGCAAGGAATGCTTCCTTGCTCGCCCGCTCATTCAGCTCGGCCACGGCCTCGCCCAGCACCTGCATAATCTGCTGCTCGCTGCAGGGCTTAAGCAGGTAATGCCGCACGCCAAATTTCATCGCCGTCTGCGCTGACGAGAATTCCTCATGACCTGACAAAATAATGAACACAATGCCGGGATACTTGTCCTTCGCCCAGGCGATCAGCTCGATTCCTGTCATCTCGGGCATCCGGATGTCTGTAATAACGATATCCGGCGGATTGTGCTCAATCATCTGCTGCGCTTCCCTGCCGTCCACCGCTTTGCCGGCAAGCCGTGTCCCGTGCTTATCCCATTCGACAACACTTGCTATCCCTTCAAGAATGATCCGTTCATCGTCCACCAGCAGTACGTTATACATGCTCACCCTCCAGACTGTATGGAATCCGGATGCGGACCGTCGTCCCTTCCCCCGGTGTGCTCTCAACCGTTACCCCGTAAGCCGGGCCGAAGAGCAGGCTGATCCGGTCACGGATATTGGCAAGCCCAATTCCCGTGCCCTTGGACACCACCTTGCCTTCCGCAATAGCCCCCAGCGTCTCCTCATCAATGCCCGGCCCGTTGTCCCGGATGATAATCTCGATATGCTCCTCTTCCGCGAGGAAGGTCAGGTCGATCGTGCAGACACCCGACATCGCTTCCAGGCCATGCTGAATCGTATTCTCCACCACCGGCTGGATCGTCAGCTTCGGGATGTAGTATTCCGTGAGCAGCGGATCGTCGGAGCACCGGAACACCAGCCGCTCGCCGAAGCGCATCTGCTGAATCGTAATGTAGTGATGCAGGATGCGCATTTCCTCTTCGATCGTGATCAGCGGCTCCTTCTTCCCTATGATACTCCGCAGCAGACTGCCAAGCGCCTGAACCATCGTGGAGATGTCCTGCTGCTTGTTCACCTTGGCCATCCAGTTGATGGACTCCAGCGTGTTATACAGAAAATGTGGGTTGATCTGCGCCTGCAGCGCCTTATACTCCGATTCATTGATGGCCAGCTGCTTGGCGTAATTTTCACGGATCAGTTCATTAATCGTCTCCAGCATCAAGCGAAAATGCCTATGCAGCTGCCCGGTCTCATCCGCATTCAGATTATTGTCCTGGAACAGCTCCGCCGGGTCGATATGCCCCTTCTGCACGAGCTTCATCTTATCCGTCAGCCGCTCCAGCGGCCTGGATATCGTACGGCCCGCCAATCGGCCCAGGTAGATCGCGACGAGGAACAGCAGGCCATACAGCCCGAGCAGGCCGTACTTGATCATCTTGGACTGGTTAAAGATACTGCCGTACGGCAGGATATTATAATAGGTAAAATTCTGATACTTGGAGGTCAGATGCGTGATGAAATACGCCTGCCCGTCCAGCGTCCCGATTCGGTAGCCCTGCCGCTCCGTAAGCGGCTGCCCGAGCAGCGCATCCGTCTTCTCCGGGTTGGTCGACAGCAGATGCTGGCCCGCGTATTCGATCATGAACATCCGGTCACCCGTTAAGTCCAGTGTCGTATCGACCAGCCGGTTCATATCCAGGTACAGGATCAGCGTGCCCAGATGCTCCAGCGACAGGTCCTGCATCTGCCGGACCTCCCGCGCAGCCAGCAGGACGTTCGGCTCGGATGACGGCACCCAGACGACTGAGCCGCCCGCTTCACGCGCCAGCCGCACAGCCTCCGAAGTATCGATCCGGTAGCGCGAGGTCACCGACATCTGCAGCTCGCCGCCGAGCGCATCATTCATCTGCACGGAAGCGACCGGCCGCTCCTGCCGCGACTGGTCCAGCAGCCGCTCCATCAGCACATCCTTCGTCTTAAAGCGCTCGTATGCGTTCTGATCCCGCTTGCTCTCAATCAGGTAGCGCTGGACCGTCTTGTCCGAGATCATCCGGAAGGTCAGGTCCTCGATCCGCCGCAGCTGATTATCAATCGAGCCGGAGGACAGGTTCAGCACCTGTGCCGATTCCGAATAGATCCGGTCTTCATAGATGACAGTCGCCACCTGCACCGCAATGATGCTGACACCCGAGACGACGATCATAATCATCAGCGTGAAGAGGAAGATTTTGTTCTTGATCAGCTGGTTGCCAAAGTACGTCCTTATATTCAAGCGGCGAGCCTCCTTTGTGCCGGGATGTTCAGCTTACAGATAGCAGGCATAACGATTCCATTCACCAGCGTACGGCAGACTGGACTGAACAGTAGAATGAATACTGAGGGTGCAAGGCGGATTCAGCTAGGACAATGGGTTCGTCTAAGACATTAGGTTCGACTAAGACATTGGTTTCGACACAAAGCTGCCATTTTCCTATGAATGCGGTTACTTTCCTGAAAAAAGGACATCCTCCTGCATTCTTCTTCCTTGCTGCTGATGGCCGCTGATTAGATGAGGACAGGGATTATTTTCGCCAAACTGCGGGCATTCTAGAGGTAAAATCAACCAAGGAGGCAGGCCAAGATGGAGATAAAAACAGACCAGTATACGATTGCACCGCTGAACGGCCACGAGCAGGCCGTTGACGTCATTCAACAGGCGGAAGACGCCATCGCCGAGCTGACCGGACAGCGGGTAACACTGATTGCGTATGAGCGAAACGAGGAAGCAGAAGCGAACAAGCCAGGCTGACCGGGCTGGCATTGCTGATGGCTGCTGATGACTGAATGATTGTTCCCGATGGGGCTGTTCCATAAGTCATAACGACTTAGGGACGGCCCTTGTTATATTTATAAAACAATAGGAAAACCACTTATTAGAATATAGTGGCATGACCATGTATTCACTTTAACGAATCTCACAATCGCTATTAGCCTCTAAAAGGCCGATTTCGATCCTGTAACGAATCTAAGCCACGTTAATGTCCAAATAATTCAAGAAATTACACGATATTCGCCAAATAAGACTTTAGAGATTCGTTACAGTTGTGCAGGCTTGGAGTTTGCAGGTTTAACGTGAGTGACATTCGTTAGCCATTCTCATGCTCTCTTCTTTATTGTATAGTAGAATAAGCTCGTTCCATAATGTACCATATATGTGCATAAGCTCTAGAAGATGTCATTTAACTCAATTGAGACAGATTCATCGTAATGGTCTCCAAGTCAATGAACCCACAGGGGTGTGGAGTGGAAAGTGTTCGCAGGCAATTGAGTAGTCTAATGGAAGAGGGCTAAAGTACGTGACCTTTGAGCTTTGGATTTCTTTCGTTATCGCTTCCCTGCTTATTATTGCGACACCTGGACCGGTCGTCACCTTATTAGTCACCACCAGTATCAGCCGGGGCAAAAACGCCGCATTCTCCATGATTCCCGGTACATTTCTGGGTGACTTAACATCCATGCTGTTGTCGTTGGCAGGTGTGGGCGCGCTGCTGCTTGCCTCTCCTTCTCTCTTTAACATTCTCAAATGGCTTGGAGCAGCGTATCTTGTTTACCTCGGCATACGACTCTGGATTGAAGCAGCCGCTAACACCAGGGCCAAGGATAAGCCGGCAGTTGAGAAAAGCAAATCGGCACTAAAAGCCTTTTGGGTGACGATCCTGAATCCAAAGAGCTTCCTGTTCTATGTAGCGTTCATGCCGCAGTTTGTAAGTAAAGATGAAGCATTCCTGCCTCAGATCCTGCTGCTCGGAGCGACCTTTCTCGCCCTCGGAATTATGAATGACATTACCTATACGGTATTAGCTGATAAAGTTGTCCGATTCCTGAATAACCAGGCGCAGAAGTGGGTTCATCGGATCGGGGCGCTGAATTTAATGGCTACCGGCGTTATTATTATTATGCTGAAGAGCTGAAGAATGAGTAGACGCTAGCAACCTTTCACTTCTTAATCTAGAGGGATGAGTAAATGAAGAAAATGATACAGTGGCTGTACAGCGAGTATTTGCTGATACCCAGGGCGCTTCGCTTACTTATTTTGTGGGGATGGATCGGCCTCTTTATATTCTGCGGCTTCAGATTCGGCTGGTTTTACGTTTAGGGATGCCTTCGTCATTACAAACGACACTAGGCATCCCTATTCCTCAACCAGCCTTCAACCTCATGCCTCAGAAATCTCCTGATACTTGGCAATCTCAAGGATCATGCCGCTCATCCGTTCCAGCTCCGGCACGATGATCCGCTTGATCTGCTCTTCTCTTAAGCCATCTGCAGTTACCTTGCCAACGGCAACAGCCAGCACCTTGTGCTCGAAGGCTTCCTTAATCTCCTCCAAGGAGCCTGCGGTCCGGACATAATCGAACAGATAGCCGATCTGCGCGCGTGTTGTGAAGCAGACCGCATCGACCGCGCCCTCCCTCAACTCCTCGACGAGCTGCTTGAGCGTTTCCTCAGCGGGCGGCTCATAGTAGTAAGGAAGCGAGACCTGCAGATCACTGACGTTCTGGCTCTTCATGACATCAATCAGCTCGGAATGCGGCTGGCCATGCAGCTGAATCCACACCCTCTTCCCCGTCATGTCGTGATGCTCCAGCTTGTTGGCTACGCTCCGTATCGACCCGTCATCCGCAATAACGGACGGGGCTATGCCTGCGTTCTTCAGATTAAATATCGTCCGGTATCCGCGTCCGGCAACCTTGGCCTTCTTCAGCGTCTCCACGAATTCCGGCAGCATGTCAAGACGTTCTGCACTATTATAGAGCGCATTAAAGCCGATTCCTGTCGTGAAGATTGCCCAGTCCGTGCCCTCCCGGATCAGATTCCGGACGTCCTCGTCTACCTTCTGGTCATCGGTGAAGCTGAGTCCCTGCATAGATCGGACGACCGGCACGCCGCCGTACTTCACGATGATGTCCGACATTTTGTCAATATTCTGCGAGCCGGCGATGACTATACGCTTTCCTTCCAGATGACTCATCGGCTTATCCCTCCCTCTTTCCATCTGCTTTCTCCGGGACTCCTATGCTCACTTGCCCATCCTCCACTTTAACGGGATAGGAGCGGACCTGGCCGCTGTCAGGGGCGAGCACCTGGCCGTCTGCCAGATTTATTTTCCAGTCACAGATAGGGTCAAATAATACCTCTCCCGATACAATCCCTTCGACAATTGTCCCTCCCTTGGGACCAGGGCTTCTGTTCTCCAGGGCGTAGAGCTTCCCGTCAGTCGTATGGAAAACAGCAATTTCCTGTCCCTCCATCCGGACGACCCTGCCCATCCGCTGGGGGAACTGGTCCACCGGGCCGACTGAACGATAATCATACGAATTAGCCATATCCAACCTCCCTACTGGCGCCCGGACGGCGCCTGTATTTCATCAAACAGCTGCTCCTTCAGCTTCTGATTATCCAGAATATCCCGCCATGGCTCCTTCACCTGCTGCAATGCAGCATTTATTCGCTCTACAAGCTCCCTGCGGCTGTCGGCATCTTCAACAACGGTCTGAATGACCTTGGTCAGTCCGATCCGCTCAATCCAATCGGAGGTTCTCTCCAGATAATTGGCCGTCTCCCGGTAATACTGTATGAAGGCCGCGACGATCTCCATTACTTCCTCATCCGTCCTCACCTTGCACATCAGTTCAGCCAGACGGGCCTTGATGCCTCCATTGCCGCCGACATAGATCTCCCAGGCGCCCTCATTACCAACGATGCCGAGGTCCTTCGTAGCCGATTCGGCGCAGTTGCGCGGACAGCCGTTCACGGCCATCTTGAATTTAGCGGGCATATCAAGGCGCTCGAATCTCTTCTCCAATTGTATGCCCATATCAATCGAATCCTTCGTCCCGAAGCGGCAAAATTGCGATCCGACGCAGGTCTTCACGGTTCGCAGCGCTTTGGCGTAGGCATAGCCCGAAGGCATACCGAGCTCCTCCCAGATCTTAGGCACGTCTTCTCGTTGGATGCCGAGCAGGTCCAGCCGCTGACCGCCTGTCACCTTGACAAGCTTAACGTTATACTTCACGGCCACATCCGCAATCAGGCGCAGATCCTCCGGTGTTGTCAAGCCGCCGTACATCCGGGGTACGACACCGAACGTCCCGTCCTTCTGGATATTCGCATGCATCCGTTCATTAACGAACCTGGAGTCGCGCTCATCGACATGCTCGGCAGGCCATATCATGCCCAGATAGTAGTTCAAGGCAGGACGGCATTTGGAGCAGCCTTCTTCATTTTCCCAGCCAAGTGCATATCTGACCTCCTGTGAGGTGATCAGACCTTTTTCCTTAATATTCCGCACTACTTCATCTTTACTGAGCGTCGTGCAGCTGCAGATGCCTTCCTGCTTGGCCGCAGCTGAATCGTATTTATCGCCCAGCACATGCTTCAGAATCTGTTCCACAACAGGACGGCAGCCGCCGCATGAACGCGAAGCCCCTGTAGACAGCTTGATTTCCTCAACCGTCGTGAAGCCCCGCTCCTGAATCACGTCCACGATGCGCTTCTTGGTCACCCCATTGCAGCCGCACACAATCTCCTCATCCGCGATATCCGCGACCGAATTGCCCCCTGCGGCTTCGACCGCTCCCATTAACGTATCGTGAATCGCATCGGTCATAACGGTCCCGGTACGAATCCACTGCTGAAGCCTTGCCGCGGATTTGCCGTCACCCACAAGCACACCGCCGATAATTCTGCCGCCGCGCAGCAGTATCTTCTTATAGATCCGCCGCCACTCATCATGCATCCGGACAACCGTAAGGCCAGGCGCATCCGTGAATTCCCCGGCTGAGAACACATCCACGCCGGAAATCTTCAACTGGGTAGACATAACCGTTCCGGCGTAAGGCTCCGTTTCCACCCCGCACAGATGTCTGGCAAGCACGGCCCCCTGCTCGAACAGCGGCGCGACAAGCCCATAGCTTATGCCTCGATGCTCATTGCATTCTCCTACTGCATACACATCCGGGGCAGATGTCCGCATGTAGTCATCGACGACAATTCCCCTGTTCACTTCAAGACCCGCCGCAAGCGCCAATTCTGTATTAGGTCGAATGCCCGCTGCCATCACGACGAACTCAGCTTCCAGTTCCGAGCCGTCGCTGAACTGCAGGCCTGCCACCCTGTCGCCATCGCCCAGGTAGGCCACCGTCTTTTTGCCCGTTGCGAACTTAATGCCCTGCGTTTCCAGCTCCGCCTGCAGCATCGACGAAGCTGTATGATCCAGCTGGCGTTCCATAATATCGTCGAACAGGTGCACAACCGTAACATCCATTCCCAGCTTCAGCAGACCCTTCGCAGCCTCCAGTCCGAGCAGCCCGCCGCCAATAACCGCCGCTTTCTTATATTGGTCTGCCGCCTGCAGCATCGTCTCGCAATCCTTAATATCCCGAAAACCAACAATTCCCTGTTTGTCCGCACCCGGAATATCCAGCATGAAGGGAGTGGAGCCGGTAGCCAGCACAAGCTTGTCGTAAGCGATAAGGGTGCCGTTGTCCGTTGTGATCCTTTTCATCGTCGTATCAATATCCGTTACCTTCGTTCCCGTGTACAGCTCGATTCCGTTCTCACGGTACCAGTCCCAGTCATTCAGAATGATGTCTTCAATCGCCTTACTCTTCTCCAGCACATAGGACAGCTGAATCCGGTTATAGTTCGGGTAAGGCTCCGCCCCCACAATCGTGATTTGGTACCGGTCAGGCGCCTGCTCCAGGATGTTCTCCACTGTCTTGACACCTGCCATGCCATTGCCGATGACGACCAGATGCTCCCGTGCCATATTCAATTTCATTCCTACCTCCTAGAAAAGCCCATTGTAATGAAAAGACTGTCATACACCTTATACCCATTACCCGGAAAGTATAGCTTAACTTTTCCAAAATTAACAACCCGGGAATTACAACGGGATACCAGTGCATCCAGTCTTACTTCCCGGGATAAAGGGCCTTCTGCAGTCCGCCTCGGTGAAAGCTGCCTATTTTATTTTACATGATAATAGGCTTCATTGATCAGCTTGTGACCGTATACAATAATGAGTACACTCGTATTAGAAACCTTTAGAAGAGGAGATGGTCAGATGCCGGAGAAGGGTCGCGTGGATTGGGACTACGAGGGTAAACCTGACTTTTCATCTGGCACGGGGGCCTATGGCACAGAGAAGGCTTTGGCGCTTGCTTCCGCATTGGTAGTCCCCGGCTTCGTCCTTTACCTGATCGTAACGCAGGCGGTTGATTGGACGATGGTTCAGAAGATAATCGCACTTGTGCTGGCTGTTGACATAAGCGGAGGACTGGTATCTAATGCACTAAATTCCTGCAAGAGATTTTACCACACACCTCCCAAACCATCGGAAGGGAAGCTCGGCTCGCTGCTGAAAAACCCACTTATCTTTACACTATTTCATATTCACCCCATCGCGGCAGGGCTGGTATTTGCAGACACGGATTGGTTCTTTGGACTAGCGTGGTACGGTTTACTGCTGGCCTCTGCGCTTGCCGTCTTGATGACTCCACTGTATTTGCAAAGACCGGTAGCGATGCTCCTTATTATGAGCGCAGTTATGATCAATTTCTACGGAATACAAGCGGCCAATGGTTTAGAGTGGCTGATGCCCCTGCTGTTCATCAAGATTGTCTACGGGCATCTGGTTCGTGAAGAGCCTTACCGCAGATCATAATAACGGTCCCAAACGCACAGGCGTAGTTTCCTCAGCATCTCCAGAACATCATTCCGTATGCCCCTGGTATTCGGGACCGGAGAATCCTTCTGAACACACAAAAGACTGCGAATCTCGGTTCGCAGTCTTGTTAATTAAAGCCCTAACCACCTGATGGCGATCAGATTACTTCTGACGCTTGTTCTCTTTGTACAGGAAGTTCACCGTGCGCTTAACCGCATGCGCCAGAGGCTCTCCAGCGTACACATGCTCGCCGCCCTTGATGACAACAAGCTTCGAATCCTTGCCGTAAACTTTGTCATACTTCTCGGAGTAGCTCATAGGCACTACTACGTCTTGATCGCCATGTACAACCAGTACAGGACCTTCATATTGTGCCGAAATGCCGTAGATGTCCAGGCCGATGGCATCCTCGAACCACTGCTTGCCGAAGGTAAATGCTCCGCCAAAGATCGGAATTTCGTTCGGAATGTTGTTCAGGTCTACTGTCGTGCCAAGCAGGCTGCCGCTCTCTGCGTGGTCAACCAGTACAGCTGCAGCGGACCACAGTGCTACACTGTGAATCTCGCCCGCTCTCTCTCCAGCTGCCAGGCTCGTTGCTGCTCCGCCCATGCTGTAGCCAACCAGGTTAATTCTATCGGTATCGGTATATTTCTGTGCTTTAACGAAGTCAATAATTGCACTGAGGTCTTCTTTTTCCGTCTTGATCGTGTTGTTAATCAGCGTTCCGTCACTGTCTCCGTAGCCGTTAAAATCAAAGCGGACCGTTACGAAGCCTTTCTTCTGCAGAGCATCCGTAAGAGTTGTGAACATTCCCTGCTGATTGCGGTCACCCAGTACGCCGTGCGACAGAATCACAACGGGATACTTCTTGCCCTCTTGATAGGAATTAGGCATCCGCACTGAGCCGCGCAGCGTAACGCCATTGGAGCCTGGGTATTCGAATGCAATGTCACCTTCAACCAGCAGCGAACTCACTGCTTTCTCAGCGATCGCATCATAAGCACTTTCTTGTGCATACGCCACTGTGTTCGGGTTCTGACTTGCCACATTGCCAATTCCTGTGAAAGCGAGCGCTGCAGCCATGGTAACCAATAACTTCTTAGACATGGTTCTTTCCTCCTAGGTATATATGTCTATGTAATCCTGATTTCGCAGGATTCATTCCCACCGTTTGAGTGGGTCTCCTGTTATTGTAGCAAAAAAAACACCCAATATAAGGTCTATTCTTAGCTAAAATCGAGTCATTTCTTGACCATTTGACATTTTTCTTACAAACCCCTTGTCAAATTTAGTCGTTTCGACTTACGATATTGATCGGGCGTTACTAGGTATACAGACTTAAACACACGATTAAAGGACTTCACATTCGGGAAGCCGTTATCGTCAGCAATCTGAGTAACCGGATGGTCTGTCGTAACCAGGTCACGAAGCCCGCTCTCAAGCCGGATCGCATGGATGTACTGAAGAATCGTCATCCCGATCTGTTTGCGGAAAAAGCGGCACAGATACTCAACAGAAAACCCGAACCGGGAGGCGATGAGACGAATAGACAGCTGATGCTTGTAGTTTTCCTTAATGAAATCGGTGATCTCGGTTAGCAGACTCAAATGCTTGTGGGATTTAATCGCTCCTGCATGATTCTTCTCCACTGCAAAATCTCTCAGCAGCAAGTAGATCAGTTCATAAGATAAGGCCTTCATTCGGATAGGGGCCAGCGGGTCCGTCTCGCTGTTCCGGTACACCTCTATGATGGAATCCAGGGTATCACGAAGCCTGGCGTACCTGGCCTGCTGCTGCTCGTCATTCTCCACACTGGAGATGCACTGGAACCGGATACGGTCAATATCAGGGCAATTGTCCTTCAGGAAGCCTGGGGAGATGATGATCGTCAGAGCCGAGCTGCCTTCGGTTTGCTCAACAGAAAAGGAGTGCACCTCGTTCGAATTGATCACCACAATATCGCCCGGCCCCGATGTGTAGTCGGTTCCCTCGATATAGATGGTATCTATTTGACCCGCAACAACATAAGAAATTTCAACACTATCATGCCAGTGTCTCGGGAAGTATCTTATCGTATCATCCACAGGATGAAGAATAACCTTTACCGGAAGATCATCGTCAAATTTTACAAGCTCATACTCCATTATCGTTGTCACACTCTTTCTCTATATATCTGTCTTACGGGCTCGAAGCCCGGTTCATTGCACACCTATAAAAATATCGGATGCTGCTTTAATAATCTGCATACTGTGAAAACGGAATCATAAAAAAACCAAGAATAAAATTGCTTCACGACCTAAAAAACCATATTAATTTACCGAAATAAGTATTTAGACCTACACATTTTACATAAGTTGGATAGGACCAAGGAGGATTAGAGAAGAAATGAGTACAAAGAAACAGGTCAAAACACGTGTTAAAGAAAAGCTGACAGCCAAAGAGAGGGTACGGAAATTCTGGCGGGCATGCAAGCATTCCTTCCGGCAAATCCGTACGTTGCTGATTGCGGCCTTTCTCATCGTTCTTCTGGTTCCGAGCCTGCTGATCAGTTATTTTGCCTATGACAGCGCCAGGACAGAAGTGAAAAACAAGATAACGAACGGCGTTCTCTCCAACGTAGCGCTTGTTCGCAGTACCCTAAATATGCACATGAACAATGCCATGAACAACTTAAACGTGCTTGCTGCCGACTTAAGCTCGGAAGAAGCCAGCAGCAGCGAGCTGCAGCAGCGTTTGGACCAATATGCGGCCTTGCATCCTGAGCTCAGTGAAATCATATTGGCCGGCGATGACGGCAGCTATCTCGTCTCCCCGCAGATCGAGGCGCCCGATTTCAAGCCTCTTGAGGCCGGCTGGTATACGAGTGCACTTGCTGCTCCGGGCAAAATTGCGCTGGCAGAGACAAGTGCCCCGTCACTGGCTGGTCCGCTGGTGATCAACATCTCCAGAACGCTTGATAATGGGGCTGGCGTCCTTAACTTCAGCTTGAACCTGGACAAGCTGGCAGAGGTCGTGAAATATGCCAAAATCGGCGACGCTGGCGCCTTATTCGTAACCGATGCACAGAACAAGGTGGTAACGGGAGCGGGTCCGGTATTTGAAATGGGAATTCTGCCAGTTGGCGCACCTTACGAAGCTTCTGGTGAAGCAGATGCTTCCTTCGTTGCACCCGAAGAGAAGTACAGTGATATTTCGAAAATGTCTCTGGTTGCTATCGGTTTGGTAATGGATGGATACAGTACGACGGAAACGACAACGGGCTGGAAGATTTTCGCCTCCCTGTCTATTGGGGATTACACAACCGCCGCGAAGCCGATCATGCATACCACCTTGTGGGTCATTGCGGTGTCCACCGTACTGGTTGGCATTCTTGTGGTCTTCGTCATTCTGATCATCTCGCGTCCATTGCGCAAGCTGCAGCAGGGAATGACAGACATTCGGAACGGCAACCTGTCCAGAAGAGTGGAGCTGAAGGGAAAGAACGAGTTCGCTGTACTTGCAGACGGCTTCAACGATATGACCGACTCGCTGCGGACGATGGTAACGGAACTGAACGAGGCTTCTGCCAAACTGGCCCTCTCCTCCGACACGATCAAGGAGAGCACTGAGCAGACGGCCGAGTCCCTGCAGCATGTATCCGAGATTGTTCAGGAAACAGCGGAAACCGCGAATGCAGGAGCTGAAGCTTCCAGCCAGGCATCCGATGTTGTCGAGGAAATGGCCAAAGGCGTGATGTCGATTGCGGAATCGGCCAACACCATTGTGAACTCTGCGGAACAGACTGAACAGCATGTTGAGAAGGGCAGCCAGACGATTCAGAGCGTCAGCAATCAGATGAACCGTATTCTCGACGCCGTGTCCGAATCGACCGAGATTGTTGAACAGCTGGCCCAGCTGTCCGGAGAGGCACGGAAGATGAATGAAGCCATTGCCGACATTGCCAACCAGACGAATTTGCTGGCACTGAACGCAGCGATTGAAGCTTCACGCGCAGGTGAACAGGGCCGCGGCTTCGCCGTTGTAGCCGGTGAAGTCCGCAAGCTGTCGGAGCAGTCCAAGCAGACAGCCGACAGCATCGGAGCAACGATTGAGAAGATGAATGCCCTGATTGTGCGCTCCAACGAGATGATGAGCGGCAATGTGAAGAGCCAGGTGAACGAAGGCCTGCGCATCAGCGGTGAAGCGGCTTCGGTCTTCTCCAGCATCAAGCAGTCCGCGGATTCGATCAACGAGCAGATCCAGGACATCTCCGCTGTAGCGGAGCAGATTACGGCAGGAACGGAGGAGGCTTCCGCATCCGTACAGGAGCTGTCCCGCATCTCCGACCAGTCCGCCAGCGGCGCACAGTCAACATCAGCTTCGGTCGAGGAGCAGCTTGCCTCCATCCAGGAGATCGCCCACGCTTCGCAAGAGCTGTCCCAGATGGCCGGGAAGCTGCAGGAGCTGGTCAAGCGGTTTAAGCTGAGCGAGTAATACAGGCAGCATATAGGCATATTGTGTTAGGTAGTTGGAAAAGCCAGCAGCCCCGTTCATTAGTTGAACGGGGCTGCTTACTGTTATTTTGGGCAAGACGCATACATTAGAAGATCGTCGCGATGAATTTCGCCTTTCTTACTTTACAGAATCATACCAAGCATTGACTTCCTCAGTAATCTTGTCGCCGCCAGACTTCTTCCAGTTGTCCACCATGCGGTCAAACTCGTCAATGGACGCCTGGCTGTAGATAATCTTGTTGTATGCCTCGTTGATCAGCTTGCTCAGCAGCTCATTCTTGCTCTGCATCGTTTCGGTTAGCGGACCCATGAAGTAATTCTTCATATAAATATCCGACTGGTCCATGATGACCTTCATCGCATCAATGTTCTGCTGCTTCCGGGCGCCGACTTCCATCTTCTCATATGGCGACTCCAGCTCGCCGCCCTCGGCCGCCTTCACCATGCTCTCTGCATACAGCGTAGGAATCCGTGCGCCTTCAAAAGTCAGCGTATAGAACAGCGGGTTCGGCAGCGGATTGTTCAGATCCACGCCCGGGAACAGATCCGGGTGCTTCTTCGCATCCTCATTGTTCCGGATAACCGTTCCATCCGGTGCCACCGCGTAATCGTAGCCTTCGGCAAAGCCCAGAGCAAACTCACTGTCCGCAGCCGGATTCGCAAAATTGTCGAAGAAGAAGTTGTAGTAGTGCAGCACCGCTTCCGGATTTTTCGCGTTCTTGTTGATGAACAGGTAGCCGTTCACCGGCGGATTGTTGCCGCCTGCACCCGCTTTGCCGCCCGGTCCTGCCGGCAGCGGATAAGCCTTGTATTCCCCGCTCGGCACATTCGTCTCAAAATCCGGGAGCGGCCATGCCGGAATCCAGTTCGGTCCAACCATCATGCCTGCCTGCCCCTTCGTGAAGAACTCGGAGCCGCCCACTTCATCCTTCAATGCCGCATCCTGGGAAATATAGCCCTTCTCCATCCAGGATTTCAGCGTAGCGAGCGCTTCCTTGGCTGCCGGATCAACGGAGCCCATCGTCAGCTTGCCGTTCTCATCCGGATTCCAGCTGCCCGGAATAACACCATGAGCACCGAATACAAAGCCGATGTCGGTCATCCAGTTGCTGAAGCCGTTCTTGAAGCCTGCAGCCAGACCAAGCGTATCCTTCTGGCCGTTGCCGTCCGGGTCCTGGTTAACGAAGGCATCCATGACCTGCTCCATCTCCTCCAGCGTCGTCGGCGCCTTAAGGTTCAGCTTCTTCAGCCAGTCCTCCCGGATGAACAGCGTCTGATTGGAGTTGTAGGCATAGTCCAGAATGGGAAGCGCCATCTTCTTGCCGTCGCGTGTTACCGGGTACCAAATCGTCGGATCAAGCTCCAGCCCCTTTTTGTATTCCTCGCCGGCATACTGCTCAACCAGCTCGTCGACCGCCATGAACTGGCCGGAATCAATCAGCATGTTGACGGTCTCCATGTCCCCGCGGTAGCGGACCACATCCGGCAGCTTCTCACCAGAGGAGAGCATTAGTCTAAGCTTGGTCTTATAAGCATCATTCGTGTTGGTGACCACCCAGTTGTATTTCAGCTCAATACCGAGTCTGTCCTTGATCAGCTGTGTATGCACATTATTTTCCATCGTCTCGCCCTGCTTGAAGATTGCCGCGTTGGAGTCAATGCCCTGCACCGTTGTCACAGTAATAGGCGGATCATACTTCCCGTTTACGAAACCTGTCTGACCGCCCTCATTTTCATTTTGGGACGCGTTGTTTGCAGGCGCTGTATTCGTCCCGCCGTTATTATTGCTGTTGCCGCAAGCGGCCAAGCTGAACGAAAGCGCGCCAACCAGCAAAACGGACATCCATTTTTTCATGAGTGTTACCCCCAAAAGATGTTTTTTGAATACGTTTACAATATAACCTGACTGCTGCTGAGTTTGGAATGCCACATTATTTGCATTTATGCTAATTTATTATGACTCGCATCTATTCCTTTACCGCCCCCAAAATGATGCCTTTCACAAAATATTTCTGCAGGAAAGGATATACCAGCAGGATTGGAAGCGTGCCGATGAAGATCTGGGCCGCCTTGACGGTCCGCTGGGAAATGTTCTTCAGCTCGTTGACATCCGGGTTGATCTTGTTGAAGTCCTGCTGCACGATAACGGTCTGCAGGAACGTGGACAGCGGATATTTCTTATAGTCTGTAATATACAGCAGTCCGTCAAACCAGGAATTCCAGTGGAACACCATCGTGAACAGCGAAATCGTGGCCAGGGCCGGCATCGAGATGGGCAGATACACACTCCATAAGGTGCGGAAATGTCCTGCGCCGTCAATCAGGGAAGCTTCCTCCAGCTCCTTCGGCACCGCCCGGAAAAAGTTCATCATCAGCACCATGTTGAATACGTTGACGGCAGCCGGCAGCACCAGCGCCCATATGGAATTCATCAGATCCAGGTTGCGGACCAGCATGTAGGATGGCACAATCCCCCCGCTGAACAGCATGGTGAACAGGAAGTACCAGGTGTAGATTGATCTGCTGCGGAAGCCGTGCGAATCCTTCGAGAGAGCATAAGAAGCAAGCACAATCAGCAGCATGCTCACTAATGTCCCGAGCAGTGTCCGGTATACGCCCATCGTGAGCGCCTGGTGAAAATTGCTGTTATTAAGCGTCTTGGCGTAAGCCTCGACATTGAAATCGATCGGCAGCAGCCCGACCAGGTTGGAGTTGGCCGGCGCGCTGCCGCTGAAGCTGACCGCGAGAATGTGAATCAGCGGCAGCACACAGGATATGCAGATGAGCGTGAGCAGCGTATAGTTGAAAATACTGAAAACGCGATAGCCGCCTGTTTTGTAATACATCTCCCTCTACTCCCTTCGCCCTAAAATATTCTGTAGCCCGCGAATCTTGCTGCCAGGCGGTAAGAGATCACGATAAGCACAAGGCCGACCACCGATTTGAACATGCCGACTGCCGTGCCGAAGCTGAACTGTCCGTTCAGAATGGCTGTGCGGTAGACGAACGTGTCGATAATATCCCCCTTCTCGTATACCAGAGGATTATACAGGTTGAAGATCTGGTCGAAGCCAGCGTTCAGGATATTGCCGATCGACAGGGTTGCAACCACTACGGTAATTGGGATCATTGCCGGCATTGTAATATGCAGCGTCTGCTTCCAGCGGTTGGCGCCGTCTACCTCCGCGGCTTCGTACAGGGAAGGATTGACTCCGGCCAGCGCGGCCAGGAACACAATCGTATTGAAGCCGAAGTTCTGCCAGATATCACTCACCACGACAGTGAACCGGAACCAATTGCCGTCACCCAGCCAGAAGATCGGATCCATGCCAAGCGCTCTCAACGAGTTATTCACGATGCCCTCGCTGCCCAGCATGTCCGTCAGAATGGCACCAAGGATTACCCAGGAAATAAAATGCGGCAGGTAAACCAGTGTCTGCACCACCCGTTTGAACAGGATCAGCCGGATTTCATTCAGCAGTATGGCGAAGGTGAACGGGACCAGGAGCCCGAACACGATCTTCAGTCCTGCAATAACTAGCGTATTGATAATGACCTGCTTGCTGTCCGGATACTCGAACATGAAACGGAAGTGCTCAAGACCGACAAACGGCGAGTTCCATACTCCCTCGTACGGCTTGAAATCCTGGAATGCCATAACAAGTCCGCCCATGGGCACGTATGCGAAAATCAAAGTCACGATGGCCGCTGGCAGCAGCATCAGATGAAGCGGCCATGTGCGGCTTATTTTTTCCTTTGGTTTATTACTCTTGCTCGCTTTGCTGACGGAAGGCTTTGCTGGTGCTTGCGGGTTGCTCTTCACGCTTTCCATCCTACTTCGCTCCTCTGCTCAATTCTTTTACATGGATTGATTTTAATCGGCTTCTGTATTATTAATTGTATCAACGGCCCTTCGAGGGTTATAGACCACGATTTTTGGAACGATGCCATTCTGTTGTCTATTCTATACTTCACTTCACCGACGAAGGGACCGAGCCATCCAATGTCGATCAGAACGAACACGTTTGCCAAAATGATCATCGTGCTTGTGCTGCTGCTGATTCCTATTCTTGTGTTGTACGGCTTGTCCAACCGGATCAGCGTATCGGTGTTAAGCAGCGAAATCCGTGCCATGAAGCAGAAGGACCTCCGCTTCCTGGCGAGTGAATTCGACACCAGTGCGGACAACCTGTCCACCATGGCCTTTCTTCTTAGCGAGGACATTCACATCCAGGAGCTGCAGCATCTGCCCTCGATCCGGACAGCCTATGAGCGCAATGCCGAGAAATCCCGGATGCTGGAACGGCTGCGCCTGCTTAACGTAGCAGAGCGGTGGGATACGCAGTACAGCGTCATTGCCCCCCAGCAGCAGGATATCGTCTCGACTAACCCCCGGGCCTCCTTCGATCTGGAGGAGCTGAAGCGGATTGCAACATCCAGGTGGCAGTACAAGGAGATGAAGGTCGGCAGCCGCATGGAGTACCGGTATGTGCGCCACATCGTCAAGCCGGAGAGCATGCGTGACCGCATCGAGCAGGCCGGGCTTGTGGTCGAGGTTTCTTTCCCGAAGGATCTGCTTGTCAAAGATCTGGACAGCTTCAAGCTGGGCGGCCAGGGAGACCCGTTCATGGTACTGCCCGGTGAGCAGCTGATTACGAACAACTCGGCGGATCTGGACAAGATTGAAGAGCTGGCCGCCCGAATGGGCACAGAAAATATTCTAGACCAGGACAGCACGATCCTGAAGCTGGCGGGCGAGCAGTATCTGGTCCATGCGGTCCACATTGAATCGCTGGACGGCTATCTGGTCGACTACGTCCCGCTGGAGGGCATTCTTCAGCCTATTGTGCGGTCCCGCAACCTCTTCTACGGCTCCATCGGACTGCTGCTGATTCTGAGCCTGGTCGCCGTCTATCTGCTGTATCAGAACGTGCAGCGGCCGATCTGGCTTCTGATCCGCAATGTCCAGCGGCTGCGCAACGGAGAATACTCAACGCGAATAACCGCAAGGCCGAACAATGAGTTCTCCTTCCTGTTCGAGCGCTTCAACGATATGGCCTCCGACATTGACCAGCTGATTCACAAGGTGTATGCCGAGCAGATCAGTACGCGGGAAGCTACTCTGAAGCAGCTGCAGTCGCAGATCAACCCCCATTTCCTGTACAACTGCTTTGCCCTGATCCGCAGTCTGGCGCGGCTCGGCAAGAAGGAGCAGGTGATGGACCTGGCCATGCATCTCAGCAAGTATTACCGGTATACGACACGCACGGAGAAGACGACCGCTGCTCTCCGTGAAGAGCTGCAGCTCATCGAGAGCTATCTGGAAATTCAGAAGATGCATATCCAGCACTTGTCCTATGAGATTCGTGTGCCGGACAGCATGCTGGGCCTGGAGGTGCCGCGCCTGTTCCTGCAGCCTATTGTCGAGAACGCTGTCATTCACGGAATTGAGAAATCTGCAGCCGACGGGCTCATCACCATTACAGGCGAACAGTGGGACCGCTACAACTCCATTACGGTGGAGGATAACGGCGTGGGCATAACGGATGAGCGGCTGAGCAGGCTGCAGAAGGATATCCTTGTGCCCCCAACGGACAAGACCGGCTGTGCGTTATGGAACATCCATCAGCGGATCACGCTGCAGTTCGGGAGCGCGGCATCGCTGGAATTTGCCCATGGCCAGAGTGGCGGCACAGCGGTGAGAATTTTATGGCCAAGAGAGCAGATTGTCGATGCTGAACCATCGGGTTAAACGGGAGATACGCAACCCGCAGACTACGAAATGACAGGAGTGTGAAGCCATGCACCAGCTGCTGATTGTCGATGACCAGCCTGATCTGGTCGATGACCTGGCAGACATGATTCCTTGGGAACAGGCCGGCATCATAAAGGTTCATAAAGCTTATTCCGCCCAGGAAGCTCTGGAGATCGTCGCCGTGAACCCAGTCGGCGTCATCATAACGGATATCCGGATGCCCGGCGCTTCAGGACTGGATTTAATCGAACAAGTGCGAGCTACATGGGACAAAATCCGCTGCATCCTGCTGTCGGGCTATGAGGATTTTGACTATGCCAAGCGGGCGCTGCAAAACCGGGTGACCGATTATCTGCTGAAGCCCTGCGAGGATGAGGAGCTGATCGGGGCCGTACAGAGGGCTGTCAAGGATATCGAGGCGGAATGGGAAGCCATCTCCTCCTACCAGAATGCCATGCAGTCCATTAGACAGAACCGCCCCGCCCTCCGCAACCACCTGCTGATGGACCTGCTGGAAGGCAGCCGCGTGCCTGAAGATGAGCTGGCTGAACGCCTCGAGCTGCTGGAGGTGCCCGTTCAATCCGGACGCCCTTACTGTCTGATGCTGCTGCGGCTGGAGGATTATTTTGACCGGTACCGGGGCAGTGATGTACCCCTTATGGAGTATGCCGTCTTCAATATGGCCGAGGAGCTGTTCGCGGATACCTTCCATCTCTGGCAGGTGAAGGACAAGCATGGCTACATGGTGTTCCTGATCCAGCCCAAATCCGAACCGGGCACCGGGGAAGCGGGCCTTAAGGACACGGCGGAAAACAAGGCCTCAAGGCTTCAGCACAGCGTCAAGCAGTTTCTTAAGGGCACGGTCTCCGTCCTGATCAGCAGATGGCATCCGTTTCCCCAGGAATTAAGCCCCTTGTACGATGAATCTGTTGTCCAGTTCCGCCAGCATATCGGCAGCGACAGAGAGCTGCTTCTCACGATCGCGGACAGCCCGGAGCAGAGGGCACAATCCGTAAATTCCCTCACGCATCTGTATGACCCTCCCATGCTGGTTCACCTGCTGGAGGCCGGCCAGTGGAACGCGCTGGACGAGAAGATGGACGCGATATTTGATGAGCTGGAGCAGAAGTGGAGCCACTCTCATGAGCATATCCTGGAAACCTACTTCATGATTGTCAGCGCATTCAGCTACTCGATCCACAAGAGCAAGCGCTTGATGTCGGAGCTGATGGGCGAGGAGTACAGAAAGCTTGTGAGCGGGCCGCAGTTTCATACGATTCAGCAGCTCCGCGACTGGTCGGCGGGCATTCTGGAAACCTACAAACGCACCATGGCCGAAGAAGCGAAGGATTCGCGCTCCAGCCTCGTGCGGCAGGTTCAAGACTATGTCCACCATCACCTTGGCGAGGCTTCCCTGCAGTCGATCGCGGGCCATGTATTCCTGAACCCGTCGTATCTGTCCAAGGTATACAAGCTCGAAACCGGGGAAGGGATCAGCGACTATCTGTTCCGTCTGAAGATGGAGCAGGCAACCTACAAGCTGCGCAACACGAATGAGAAGATTTATGAGATTGCCGAAGGGCTCGGTTATCTGAAGACCAGCTATTTCATCAAATTGTTCAAGGACAAATACGGCATGACGCCCCAAGAGTACAGAGACAGGCTGGCCTGAGACAAAAAGAAGAACCCGCCCCCAGCAAGTATGGACGGGTTCTTCCTTATTCAAAATAATCGTCAGCCTGGCAGCTGTACGGTGATCGCCGGGACGCTCCCCGAGCGGACAAGGCTTGCATAGGGCTCGTGTATCGCTCCCTGCATATCGGCGCTCGTGCCATCCTGCAGCGTCAGCGTGTAACGCGTCCTGCTTCCATCCAGTGCAAATGTATCCTTCCGCTGCGGGTTGCGATAGGTCACCTCGCAGGAGCTGAGGAACCGGAACCGCACATCGCCGGCTTCATCGAAGAGCCAGCCGGGAAGACTCGGCATCAGCTGGAGCGTCAATCCGCCCTCATCTGCCCGAAACGGCTGCTTGCCGGCCATCATGATGAACCACATGTTCAGGAATTCCGCGGTAGAGCCGCTGAGGCGCGCCACAAAACCCCTGCCATGCAGCGTCTCGTCCGGGTTGGCGCTGCTTGCAATGAAGGAGGAATTCTCCAGAATGCTGCGGCCGTATACGGCAGGATCAAGAAACGGCGGCATCGCGTGCCGCATGTCCTCGAAGAACTCCTCGTAGAGGCCCGCTTTCAGCAGCTCCAGCAAGTACTTGTAGGACATATGCATGAAGACGGACTCGTTCTCCAGCCAGCCCGGCGTAAAGATCGTGGAACGTCCGAGCTCCAGCGGCTGTCCGGCCAGCGATTCGTTCACCTTGTACATGCTCAGCTTCCGGTCATAGATCCCGCTGCCGCGAATCTCGGCATAGAGCTGTCTGCGGTCCTTCTCCTCCTTCAGCACCTTGAACGCGCGCACCGGCCCCTCAAGGAAGCGCGGAACATCGACGCGGCGGAACCGCTCCACCCGGACAAACTGCCTGCCCTTGGCGTCAGACAGCGCATTGCCGTCCGCATCCCCAAGCGGCGTGTAGGCTTCGGCCTCGTAGCAGAAGAAGGTCGGATAGATGCCCTTGCCAATCGCGAGCGCTCTCTGCATCGCGTCATCCAGCTTGCGGAGGCACCGCTCCAGGAACAGTCCAATTCGCTCTGGCGTGAGCTCTGTTTCCGTTCCTTCGAAGCCTTCCGCAACGCGGCTGCGGTACAGCTCGCGCGCGGTAGACACGCGGTCCCAATAGCCGAAATCCCTGTCAGCCTCTTGAGATGCCTCGTACCGGTCCAGCTCAAGCTCGACCGTTCCGATCAGCTCGGCAGCCTCCGCCGGAATGAACGCCCCGCGGGCGTTCCACTGCTGCAGCGCCTCCATCAGCCGCTTCAGTTCACAAGTCTCCCCGAAGCCAGACGCGAACAGCCCGGGCAGACCGTTCATGGAATCGTTCCAGCCCGGCTTTCCTGCCTCCATCTCAACTCCGAGGCCTTCCGGATCCAACGTCGCAAATTTGACTGCTGCCAGCATCAGCAGCTTCTCGAACAGGGTAGACAGGTAGACCTCTCCCCCGCCGTTCCCCGTCCTCACCCAGTGCCCGCCGCCTGACCGGCTGCTGAGGCGGCGCTCCTTCTCCTCGTTCTCCTCAACGGCGTTATACTGACGGACCCGGCCCTCACCGGCCAGGACATACTTCCTGCTGCGCGGAGCTACGGCAGCCGGACTGTCGTAGTAGGCATATGCCTTCCTGCCGTGCAGCACTTCCTCCAGCCGGTCGGGATAGATCACGAGATAGCTCTCAACCAGGTCCAAATTATACGTCCAGTGGTCGATCCAGTAGCCTTCTCCGAACTCCGCTTCGAAGCTCTGCTCTGATCGGCGAAGCGCTTCCTGCATAAACTGCTCCGGCGCTATGGTCAGGCTGACCTGCCGGTCCATCATCATATTCAGCAGCTCTCCAGGATGGTAGGGCCGTTCAAAAAACCGGCGCATCGTCTCCCGGTGCTCCTCCGCCACATAGGCCATCAGCTCTGCATCGTCCTTCAGCCTGAAGGAACAGCCCTTGACGACAAGCGGATTATAACCGTCCGGCTGGATGAAGCTGAGGAACATGCGGATGTTGAAATCATGGACCTGCGGATGGAAGAAGATGTCGCATCGGCGGTTCTGGTTGGCATCCCGGTAATTGCCGTTGCCCTGGGAATAGAAGCTCGGAAGCAGCTTGAAGAAGTTGTAATCCCGCTCCAGATCACCATGCTTGCGGGAGAAGACATGATAGACCGCCCCCTCCTCCGTGCCGTTGTCCAATATAAGCGGATAACCGCCCCGCAGGAAATTGTCCAGATAGCTCTGCTTGACATACTCGTCAAACTGGGGCATGGCTGTGCGGGTTTCAACATCCTGCGTGTACCGGGACACAACCCCTGCCGCCTCCTGTTTCTTGCGCTCGATATAGTCAAAGCTCGCCAGTTCCTCCGCCCTCGCGTGAATGCGTTCAATGTCTTTGACATGGCCCGCCATGGATACCAGCCGCAGGCTCTCGCCAGGCTGCAGCGTCCGGACAGCTGCGGTGAAGGCTCCGGGCACCTTGTTTGTGGTGACCTGGGGAGCGGACATCAGCGCCGCAAGCCCGTGCTTCAGAAAGCCGTCAGGCCGGGACAGGCTCGTATTATGCGCGAAGATCAGATCCATATCCACAATCGGGCGGCCCGGCTTCGCAGGACGCTGATCCGCCTTATCTGTAAAGCCCAGATAGAAATGGCCTCCGCTGATGGCATCCATCTCGGCTGTATCGGCTATACTGCCGCGCAGATTGTACAGCGGAATACCCGATTCCAGATGCTGCACATCCATCCAGCTCTTCATCGTATAGCCCAGTTCCTTGTACACCGAATGATTCATTCCGTAAGGGATAACGGCAGGCATGCCGTCCAGCGCCTCCAGCTCCATCGCTTTCCCCGACGTGTTCGTTACGGTCACATCTCTCACAAGCGCCGCGAAGCTCTCGCCCGGCATCGTGAAGTAACCGACCTCTACGGACAAGCCTTCCGCCGGATAGCTCCCCTCCAGCTCAAGCATATTGGGGGAGATCAGCATGCGCTCCCGGCAGTCTGCTCCCGTCCCCGTCATGGCGAATGGCTCGAGGTATCCCTCTCCCTGTTCTGTCCTGTATCTGATGAAGGTGCGGAAGCCCTGGTAAGGCACCAGCTGGTAGGATTTGTTGGCCGGGAAAAATTCCATAATAGCACTGTTCTTATCCTCAACGCCGAAGCTCGCCACCCCTTGTCCCCTGTTCACATAGTACAGCCACAGCGGAATACCCGCCGTGCCTGCAATACCCGGCAGAAAGCTGGAGAACGGTTCAGCCCTGTTATACTGCTCCACGACAAAACGGCCGCGGTCATCATATTCGTATCGTACTGCTCCCATATGCATCCTCCTGTAACGGCAAAATGGTCTCCTCTTCATTATTCCTCGTGAACGGGCTCTCCGATAGCCCAATATCTTAACATTCATACCACTTTGTTGACATATGGCCCCGGAAGATAGGATGGCAGACAAACAAGGCCGGCCGGGTTCGAATAACCCGGCCGGCCTGTCTGCTGGCCTTGCGGCTGCAGCCTGCGGAAGTATGCGGAAGAAGTATGCAGATTTGAAGTATGCGCTCTGTTAAGAAGCGGAGGCTGTTCCGCCGAGCGCTTCACTCGCACCCTTCAGCTCCAGGCGCACGTTGTCTATGAAGATGTCATGGCTGTCAGCAGTCATGCCTTCCGCTGCGCCCATCAGAAGCTTGAGCCCGGCAGTCTGATCGCTGTCCATCCTCACTTCAAAGCTGTACGTCTGCATCTCCGGTGTCAGCTGTACACTTTCGCTTAGAAACCGTGTATATTCACTGTTGTCGATCACCGCCTCAATCGTTCTCGGCAGCGTTGACCTGGCATCGAAGGAAACCACATACGTTTGGTCCTGCTTCAGCAGTTTATCCGTCTGCATCAGCATAATATCCCAGGGATTGACGCCCGCATGAGCTATCGCGGCATGCAGCTCTCCTGTATCCGCCTGGAATGAAACGGAGGACGGTCCGTCATACTGTCCCTGCCAGTGCGTATCCCATCCCGACAGTCCTTCCGCAAAGTCACCGTTTGCGGCCAGGAAGGCCTGCTCGCGCGCGCCCTTCTGCTCCACCCGGACGTTATCCACGTACACATCGTGCGCTCCTCCCGCCTGCAGTCCATCCACCTTGCCCATGAGCAGCTTGAAGGAAGCGGTAAGATCGTCCGTTACCGGAAGCTCGAAGCTGAAGCGCTGCGCGGAGCCTGTCAGCTGAACCGTTTCGGAGAGATAACGCTGTCCGTCAGCATCAATCACAATCTCCACAGGACGGTCCAACGTAGATCTGGCATCGATTGACACAACATAGGTGTTCCCGCTCCGAAGCGGGAAATCGTTCTGCATCAGCATGACGTCCCAAGGATTATTTCCCGCGCCGGCAATATGGAATGTCAGCCCGCCGTTCTCGGCGGTGAACCGTGTGTCATGGTCCCAGCCGTCCCAACGGCCCTGAACATGCTCGCTCCAGTTTGCGGTTCCGAGCGAGAAGTCACCATTCTTCAGCGGGAACTGCTCATCCAGCGTAAGCTCTCCCGTGTCATTGGTCAGACGGGTCACAACCACGTTGTCCAGGTACACATCCGCTGTACTGCCGCCGAGCAGGAACACCAGCTGTCCTTCCGGATCGGAAACCGACTGCATTTCGAAGGTTACGGTCTTCGTCTCCATCTCCGCCGTCAGCTGCACGTCCTGAGGAACTGCATAGACAGCCGATCCATCCTTGCTCCAGACTGCCGCCTGAAGGGTTCGGGCTTCATCCGCCCTCGCATCAAACGTAATCTGATACTGATTGCCTGTGATCAGCTTCATTCCCGGCTGCACAAGCCGAACAGCATCTGCGGCATGACCGCCGTCCGTGATGCCAATCTTCAGCTCCCTCGTATCCGGATGAACCGAAGCTTCGGCTGCTGCCCCATTGGTGATGAAATGCCAGTAGGTCATCCGGTCCATTCTGCCCATATCAAATGTGCCGTTGTACACATGATTTCCGTTCACCGGCACCTTCGGGAGATCGGGATAGAGCTCAGGGGCCTCTGCCTCCTCCAGCTTGACATTACCAATCCATACAGTGGACCTGTTCAGACCCAGATTGAATTCGAGACGCGCCAGCGGGTCGGATTCCTTCTCCATCTGGAACACCAGCTCGTAGCTCTGAAGTCCAGTGCCAAGCTGCGCATCCAGCGCTCTGGAATACCCCGTCCATCCGCGGTCAGCCCCGCCGCCCAGCTTGACGGTCATAGCCCGCTCGGCTGCTGCCTTCGCATCAAAGCTAAGTCTGTACCATCTGCCTTTGCCGAGCGTAACGTTCTGGATCAGCTGAACAGAATGGACCGCATTGCCAGCGCGGCTAATATCGATTTTGGCAAAAGGAGAGCCTTCGAGCGGTTCCACCCCAATGGAGCCGTCCCCGTCGAACGTGCTAATATGGACAAAATTCCAGCCGCTGCTGTCAAGCGCCTCTCCCTCCGCAGCCACTTCCTTAATCGCCTGCTCAAACCGGGTATCGTGCACATAGTTTCCGTCTACTGCTTCCTTCGCGCCTGCGGGCAGCGGTTCAGCCTCAACCAGCGGCTCCACAGGCGTGTTGTACGGACGGCCAGTCAGTTCGTAGACACGGACATAATCAACTTCCATCGAGGATGGAAGCATGGAAGCGTCAGGAACACGGCCGTTGTCATAATTTCCGCCGACCGCCAGATTCAGAATCAGGTAGAACTCCTGATCGAACGGCGCGGGGAACGCATACTTGGCCGGCATGTCCTTGCCCCAGCTGTCCCAGCTGTTCTGCTCCTGATAAAGATTGCCGTCCACATACCAGCGGATGACGCCAGGCTCCCACTCCACAGCGTAGGTATGAAAGTCCGAAATGTCGGTTCCCTCAGGGAAGTGATAATCCTTACCGGAATAGCGGTTCAACGGCCAGCTTTCGCCATAGTGAATGGTTCCGCCAATCTCACCCGGCAAACGGCCCCTTGCTTCCATAATGTCAATCTCGCCGGAGGCTGCCCAACCGCCATATACATCGCTTGCGGGCATCATCCAGAAGGCCGGCCAGAAGCCTTGGCCGACTGGAAGCTTCATCCGCGCTTCAAATTTGCCATACTTCTTGGTAAAGGTAGGCTGCGTATACAGCCGGGCCGAGGTATATGGCTTGCCGCCGTAGCCGTCATTGCGGGCTTCAATAATCAGCCTGCCGTCCTCAACCCTGGCATTCTCCGCGCGGTAATACTGCTGCTCATTATTGCCCCAGCCGTCAAGCCCATACTGGGCGCCCGTGCCAAGCTGGTAATCCCACAAATCCAGATTGACGCCGTTATCATCCAGGTTGGTCCCCGTGCCTTCAAATTCATCGCTCCACACAAGCGTCCAGTCTTCCGCCCTGCCTGGGTCAGGCTCTGCCGGCGGCTGCGGACTGCCTGTGCCCGGATCAGGCTCTGCCGGCGGCTGCGGACTGCCTGTGCCTGGATCAGGCTCTGCCGGCGGCTGCGGATTGCCCGTGCCCAGATCAGGCTCCACTGGCGGCTGTACGTTACCGCTGCCTGGAGTCACCCCGGACGAAGGCTGCGAGCTTCCGCCTGGTGCGGATTGACCTTTATCTGAAGCAGGCTTGGTCACCCCTTTGTCTAATTCCTTCCCATTCAACAGGGTATCATCTGCATGGTTCATGATTTCTCCAATCCCCCCCGCTGCCAGTACCTTAGTACCTATTGCGCCCTGCCCAATCTCAACCGTACCAACGCTGGCCCCCTCTTCTACCTCGATGATGGCCGGAGTCTTGACGTCAACTCGGCTGATCTGCGAGCTGCCTGACAGGACAATCCGTACAGCCCCCTCCTTCTTGTCCAGCTCGATCCTCTGAGCCGTAGAATCCGCGACGTAGACGCTATTAGCACCCCCGCCGTTAACGAACAGGACGCCTTTGACAGCCGACCGCTGCACATGCGCATCGCCCTCTCCGACTCCTGCGGTCAGGAATACGTTTCCGTCTACGGAAGCATCCCGGATAACTGCGGCAGCCGAACGGACCAGTAGATTTCCGTGTACAGCTTCACCTGTATACGTTCCTCCCTGCTGGATGATCCTTGGAGCCAGACGCTCCAGCAGAGTCACCATCTCCGCGCGCGTTACCGGCTTGCGCGGCCGGAGTGTGCCATCCGGATATCCTCCCATGCTGCCGCTGCCCACAAGCCTGGCAAGACTCTCCTGTGCATAGGCGCTTACCTGACTGGCATCCTGATAGGATGCCAATGCAGAGCTCTGCTGCGCCGGGAGCTGGAACAGCCCCGCAAGCATATGAGCGCCCTGCTCGCGCGTCACCGCCTGATTCGGACGGAAGCTGCCGTCCGGATACCCGGCGATATAACCCGCCCGGGCTGCAGATGATATAACCTGCGCGTACCACTCTTCTCCGCTTACATCCTTGAAGGAAGTGCTGCCCGTCCCGGTGAAGCCGAACACCGTATTCATCATCGTAACCAGTTCAGCCCGCGTCATCGGCTGGTCAGGCCGAAGGCTTCCGCCGGGGTAACCTGACAGCAGCCCTTGCGCATGCCATTTGTGCAGCGCGGGTTCAGCCCAATGTCCTGCGGCGTCCTTTCCTGCTGCTGACTCCGGCTGCACAGCAGCCCCCGATTGCACGGCAGCTTCTGGCTGCACAGAAGCTCCCTTCTGTATATCTGCCTCCTGATGCACAACGGCTCCTGCTGCCGTTCCGTACCCGGCTGCCAGTACGACGCATAACAGAACGGCTGTTATCCTGTGAAGCAATCCTCTCTTCTTGTTGAGTCCCTTGCGTCTGGACATCTGAATAACCCTCGATGATAGCGCTCTCATTTTTCTGCGTATCCCTCCTGATTATGTAGAGTCTGTATCATTTTCCTCCCTGCCTCTTAAGTATTTCCCAAGCCGCCTCCTAATGAAATGCCATTCTTTTTGTTTTTATACTCCAATGTTAACAAACAGCAGGAGGCCTGCTCCTCCCGGGGCAGACCTCCGTCCCATACATCTGATGACCTCTCTTGTCCCGGGACAGTTCCCCGGTAAACGCCGCCTTAAGGCAGAAACAGCCTCTGAATAAATCTGGCGTACATGGCTGCCGCCTCCTGTCTGGTCATGATGCTCTCCGGTTGAAAATCAACAGCTCCGCTGCCCTTCAGCTGTATTTCAGGACCATACATGCCCTTAGCTGCAATATAATGAACCGCGTCCTTCGCCCAGGGCGCTGGCTCTGTGACCAGGTTTGCCTCTACAGGGGCCAATCCCATCTCATTGCTGGCAACACGCCACAGAAATGCGGCCGCTTCCTGCCGGGTAATCGCTCGATCAGGCTCAAAGTTCCTCCCCTTAGTCCCCGTCAGTCCACCCAGCTCTGCAGCTGTCTGAATCCAGCGCTCAAGCGGGTGTCCCTGCGCATCCTGGAACACAGCCGGATCGGGAGACGGCCGCTGCCCGGAGAACCGGGCCAGAATGCTGACGAATTCGGCTCTGGTCATCTCTTCATTCGGACGGAACGCAAGCTCACCTTCATCATCGAACGCCTGCAGTGAGCGCAGAAATTGAATATCCTCCGCATAAGGGCTCTGATCACTTACATCGGAGTAGGGAGCGGCCTGCAAGACCTTCTCGTACATGCTGTCCGGTGATGAATAATAGATATAAGAAATGCTGCCGTCGGCATCCTTCTTGAATACAGCAGGATTACCTCCCTCATCCTCGAACAGCAGCGGGCCTGCCGCATGCAGGACACGGGAGCCGGCCGGATCGCTAACGGCAAGTCTTCCGTTCTCTGCACTCACCCTGATGGCCATGATGGGCGTGCGCAAGCTTCGGTATAAGCCTTCATAAGCGGCGAGCTCACTGGCTCCAAGCGTCTGGTCATAAGGCTGCTTGGGCTTCCCCGGGTAAAAATGATCCATGAAGGCTTCAAAAAAGTGCTGTCTGATGCCCGCACTGGCATCACTGTTAACAACGATCATGCCGCCGGTCTTCTGCTCGGGAAGCAGCCAGAGCCAGGAGTGATACCCCTCTTGATCTCCGCCTTTACCAATGACGAATTGACCGTTATGACTGCTGTGGAAGAATGACTCGAAGCCGTAGGACATCAACGGCAGACCGGGCGCAAGCTCGTAGTGCTTCTGGTGCATCAGCTGAACGGTTTCCTCCTTCAGGATGCGGGTATCCTCAAACTGTCCGCCGTTCAAATGTGCCCGGATGAAATTAGCCATGTCGCTGCCCGTGGCAAACATGCCGCCTCCCGGCGATATGGTCGGGAAATTCGGGTAGGGCTCCAGCGGCTTCATGTCAGCCCGATACCCGGTTGCTAAATTGGCAAGCACCTTGTCATCCATCCTGAAGGTCGCATGCTTCATGTTCAGCGGATCAAACAGATGCTCCTTAACATAGTGCTCAAATGGCTGGTTCGCTGCATGCTCCACCATGTATCCCTGCATGGTATAGGCCAGGTTGTCGTAGCGGTACGCTTCGCCCGGCTTGCGAACGACCGTCGGCGTGTTAGCCTCCAGGCTCTCGCGAATCGTTATCTCCGGTCCCTTGTGGCCGCGCGGAACCCGGCGCACATCCGTATAGTCAAAACCAGCCGTATGCGTGAGCAGGTGCTCAGCCGTTACCGGCGTCCCCGTCCGGTTCGTGATATGAATGCCGGGCATATAAGCGGAAATATCCTTGCTGAGGTCAAGCTTGCCCTGCTCAGCCAGCTGCATGACCGTTGTGGCGGTGATGACCTTGGAGATGGAGGCCATCCGGAATAACGTCTGGTCGGGGTTGATTTTCCGCTTGGCCGCGACATCAGCATAGCCGTACCCCTGATTCATCAGCACGTCATCCCCATTCACTACGACGACTAATGCGCCTGCCAGGATGGCCTGAAGTTCGGGCTGGGCAAAATACGCATCCGTAAAGGCCTTAACTTCCTTCGCATTCACTGCAGCCGCCGGCTCTGCTGCCGAATGGGCAGCACGTTCAGCCTGCACCGGGTCAGCTTGCGCATACATACCAGCTGGCGATGCCAGCAGCGCCACCGCCATAACAGCAGATACTACGACACGCCTCTTCTTCGCCTTGCTCTGTTTACCTGATCTCATCCTCAACGCACCTCTCCTGATATGTAATTCGTACCACTAAATGGTAAACGTTAAGGGGCTGATGCTGAACCGTCTGCAGGAGGAAAAGGACGCCTGCCCGCAGTCGGGGAATGCTGCTGGGCCCAGGTCGGGGAACAGCCTATCACCGCGTAATGCCCGGGAGCTGATGGGCGAGGCCTATCTGTAAATGGGGACAATGGCAGGCAGTGCTGCAGTGAAGCAGTTTCTGCAGTGGATCGGCGCTGATGAACCGTCTATCCGTAATGAATGAGGAGGAGTCAGGGTGAACGCAGTAGCAGGAAGGGCACAGGCGCGCTCGAGTGAATGGGCGGTAGAAGCGCAGGGGCTGCGCAAATCGTTTGGTGATAATCATGCGGTAGCAGGTGTTGTTCTGAAGGTCGGGGCGGGCATGATCTATGGTGTGCTGGGTCCTAATGGAGCAGGCAAAACGACCACGATCCGAATGCTCGCGACACAGCTGCGGCCGGATGCCGGCTCGGCACGTATCTTCGGTTATGATGTCGTGAAGGACGCCCATGCCGTGCGGCAGCTGATCGGGGTAACAGGCCAGTATGCATCGGTGGATGAATCGTTAAGCGCAGCGGAAAATCTCGTTATTTACTCCCGGCTGCTGGGTCTCGGACGTTTGGAGGCAAAGCACAAAGCAGCTGAGCTGCTGGAGGAATTCGGATTATCGGAAGCGGCGAAGCGTCCGCTTAAACATTTCTCCGGGGGCATGAGGAAGTGCCGTAAGGGGTGCCACTCGCCCCAGCATTTGAATATCTCCTTGTTTATGAATTGACCGGCGCTAGCTAACTTCTCATTACCCATACACTTTGCTACAATGGCCATGTCGAACGGGAAAACGCCACATTTTTTTCAAATCCTGAACGTTTAAGGAGGTCACATTGAACCGTAAATATTATACAGGTTTAATCATCGTGTCATCTCTGCTGTTATTAACATCACTCTATTATCATGTACTTAGGCAATATTCTGACGACGCATCAACCGCATTAGTTTATAGCAGGGTGTCAGATATACAAGAGTTCATTGGAGGGACCGTAGAAGATCGGAAAGCTTATTTATTTTACTTGAACCACAGTGACCAAATAGTTGGCAACTCTATGACGAGAAACTTCTTCGGCTGGAAGCTCAAGGATTCTGCTACTGGGACTGGACTTGAGGTGGATGTGAAGCAAACCTTGTCTAAAGCCGGAGTCGGCCCGCTTCAGAGCAAGCATAAGTTCTATTTTGGACTAGTATCCGTGGATAATGTGGACCGGATTCTGGTTGATGAGCAACATGAAGCCAAATTAATAGCGTTAGACAGCCAACTACCTGACTTATCTGAAAATAAATTTCTATGGTACGTATACTTTAATGATGATTTGATGGAGGACAGCTATAAGGTCGAGGTTTTCAATAAGGAAAATGAGGTTGTTTATAGTTCGTCTTATTAAGTGAAGAAAAGCTGCGGTAGAGGCATTTATTCTGGTTTGTACTCTGTTAAGGTCCATTCGCCAGAGTCTTGGAAATAAACCCAATATGTCTTCGACTGGGGTTTTTGGAACCGAATCGTAAACCCCTCATTTAGCATGCTCTTATCATACTCAGAACCAATTTTGTTCACAATCTGTTCCTTAATATTTTCGCTTTCAAAGAAATTACGGGTTTGTTCAAATACTTCCTCTCTCTCCTGTACCGAAAAATCATCGGACGACAATGTATAATGGACCGTAATATATACGTTATCAAACTGTTGGATTTGTCCGTTAGCAATGTCGCCGTAGTTCTCGGATATTTTCTCAAAAAAAGAGTTGGCCTCAGGAATGTTAAGATTACTGCTTTGGGTACAGGCAGCAAGCAGCAATAATGCCAGAGCAGTAAGACACCACGTCATCACTTTGTTCAACATACTCCTCCTCATCTGCCTACCTCCCTGCAGCTTCTTGGGTGCTGTAGGGTTTGGGATGATGTGCCCTAGCCTTTACTCCTCTTTATCTTCTCAACATGCTCGGCTTTTGTTTGTGAATCGGTGATATTAAGGCGGTTTAGTGTATTGTAAATTTGATTTATATCCTCTTCGGTAAGAAGCTCAGATGAATGCTCGGCCTCCAGCCTCTTTAGCTTTCTGCCAATAAATTCTGATAGCTCTACGTCATAGACAATCAGTTCATCGGAATGGATTTTTCGCAGGTCCGGATCAATACTGAATCTGCATCGCATCGTAAAGGATATGATAGAGATATATTTTATTTGATTAATTTTTCCGAGATGGGACTCAAGCGCCTTAATGTGACCGTAATTCTGCATAAGGGGATTATACATCTTGAAGCGGTTGCTCACGCTCCACTGCTTGTCGCTGCGGCCACCCTTAATTTCACCATTATAGTTCTTTGTCTCAATAACAAACAGGCCGTAGGGTGAGATAACAACATGATCGATCTGTGCATAGCCTGTTCGGGACTTTGCATTCGGGATTAACAGATCACTTAAATACTTACAATCCTTGGGAAGTTGATCCAGCTGGATATTAATTTTATGCTCTCCGAGCTCGCCAATGCGAGTAGATTCAATCCTTTTATGCTTGGGACTGGTACTGTTCTTCTTAATAGGTGCCTGAGATACTGTCGTGGATTTCCCCTTAAATATAGCGAGTAATTTACCTAGCATGTTCACATCTCCTGTTGTCTAAAAACTAGGATGGTTATATGACGTACTATACAAACTTTCTTCCATCTTACCACAGAATCAGCCGCAACCAAGAAATCGGCTCACTGGGCAGCCTCACTAAATCGTTTGAAGGACCTAATTTATCAGTATCTTATAATTATAAGAATGGTTAAGTAGGCTTAGTAAACTTGCTGTCAAATACTTTACCTGGTATTGATCCAAGTCATTATTGACAATCAACTGACCATCCTCTTTTCTAAGCAGCTGTTTCGAACCATTTTCCAAAAGCAACAAATTCCCCTCGAATTTCTTCATAATAGCACCCATAATGCTAAATAAAGATTCTAATCCCTGAGAATGATTGTTGCCGAATAACTGAATTCTAATGCAGACATTAACATCTAATTCATAGTGACTTCTAACGAAAGCTATGTCCGAAATATCTTCGATTTCAATAGCCATTGAAAAACATTCAGTCCCAATAACTATTTCTTCAGCATTATTGACAACCTTTACCTTCTCATACAGATCTCCGGCGATTACTTTCTCTAGCGCTTCTGCTAATGATTCACAACTTATATTCATTCCTAAAAACAATTCAAAATCCATGCATCTCTATCCTCCAAAAAAACCATCAGCTACGATTATTAACTGGGGTTTTTGGAATCGAATCCTAATCTCTTCATTTATCATGCTCTTATCATACTCGGTTTTGTACAGCCGGTTGGCAGTCCTATGAATAAATCTTTTTAAGGAAATCCTCCAGAATCATTTTGACAGGCAGACTTGCTTTCGACTTCAAATTACTTATTCGATCCAATATGGACGGATTGGCTGCTATCAGCTGTTTACTTTCCGGATTTGTAAAACTTCTCAACGTATCAATGCAAATTTCGAAGAGCTCTTCATCTTCAGTATTCAGCAGCTCCAACAGTATCTTTAGTTCATGCATATTACAGCTGCTATCCATACAATAGGCGAGCTTTCTCTGCCATGCCAGTGGCATATTAGCCACACTCTTAGACAGCTCCTCCCAATCCTCCAGGCTGAACTCCGATAGAATCTCGCTTGCAATAATGCAGCCATAATCGTACCACGAATCCACTGATGTTTCGCCCGATAGTAGGTCGTCTAGCTCTCTATGCATGCTTTCCATTGCGGACTCCCTCCTTGTAAGTAAAAGGTCAAGACAACTTTCTAAGCAGATAACTCCCTGTATATATAGGGATATTTCAAATAATCTGAGACTAGAAGCAGTTCACAGTCCATCTCACTGACCTCCGATATTCCATGCTATCTGATCTTGTTCCATATTTGATCGACCCAATCTATCGCTGACGCTGCTGCATCTTTTGATATAATGCTCCTCTAGGCCTTATAATCAATATTCACTTTTGCCCAGACTAAGAGTATTTTCAGAAATTCTACAGTATCAATCTTGCACACTATATCCTCTCTATCTTCATCCGTAAAAATATCTTCCAAAATGGTATACTGCGCGTCGGATCTTATTACGTTAATATTTCCCCCACCTGCATAAAGATTCCTTTTTTACCTCCATAGTTTGCTATGAATTCGGAAGCCTCTGGCTTGTTCCACCAATATCAGACAGTAAAAAACCGAAGAGGTGTGGTCTCCGGTTCTGCCTTGGTTTATATCAGTCTAGAGCCAATAAAGCAAGCCGCTTCCTATATTTCTGCCCCAAAATACTTCCATTAAGCTCCAAATATAACCACCCTTGACTTTCCAATTCGATCTGGGTTTTCACTAACATAAACTGTCGTGCTCTACGGTTACACTGTCACTTCTAAATGTCATTATCTTAATGCCCTCTTCTCCTTCAAAGACGATTTTAATGTCCTTCAATGTTGGAGAAGAATCTACATCCGAACAATTAATCTCCATAATAGAATCAGAATCTACTGTATCATTTGTTGAATCTAAGTAATAACTTTGAACATTACCGAAGACCACCTTGATTTCTTTCATCTCATTTTCGTTAGGGCTGTAATTATTTTGTCTCCAATTACACAGAGCGATTTCAAGAACCAGTTTCCCACCGTTAATCTGATTCTTTTTTATTAAGCTATCATGCAAATCGTATTCTTCAATAAAAGCATTTATTTTCATATTCATTCGCCATCCTCAAACACATATGAACATTAACCTTTCTACCCTATAAAAACAACGGCATTTTTGCGCTGAAATGCAAGTGGCAATTTATTTTGAAGCCCTGTTATCCTTTCAAACATTTTATCTTTTTGTTCCTCAGTTAAGTTTTTTGCTGCCCAGTCTTTAATTTGAATGAGTTCCTCAATTATTGATGGCACATCTTCCTCATCTACATCGACACCTGATGAAAAGAGGTCTGTCCATTGCAGCCCTAGTGCTTCAATCGCAGGTTGCCAACACTCTTTAAAAAACGATTCCGTAGCAACTGGAATAAAGAAACTTTTTTCAAAATCATTTTGTGGTTCATGTATTACTACACTTATGGACATTTACCTATTCACCTCCAAAAGTCGCACTAAATTTATAGTCTGGAAATTCTTCTTTGAGTTTATTAACGCTGTTGTAAACAGCTTGTCGCAATTCGGGTGTATCACCGTCTAGTCTAAATACAAACTCTTTAATACCCTTTATTTCTTCAAGTGTCGGTATCTCCTGCGACCCATTCACAGTTGTTCTTGTCGATGTAGCGTTCTCTAGTGCAGAAATCCGATTGCGCGTTTTTGTAAGTATCTGTTTGTTTGCAAATTCTTGCGGTGTTTGTGCAGGTAATCCTGTTTTAGGATTAACCTTATTAAGACCTTGAGCAGACTTATCTTCATAGAAGATCCCTTTGTTCAAGTCAATTTCATCAAACTCACCAAGAGATTCTCCTCTTTGATTAACTATTTCAACCTCTTTTGCACTCTTAATCCTTGCAGCTTTACCCGCTCCATCAGCAACATCATCCCCATGCTTCCCAGCACCTGTGATCGCATCGAGCGCTTCGTCGCCATGCTTGGCAATGCCGCTAACTACATCTTCGGTCCTGCGGAGCCATGGCAAGCCTATTCCTAGCCATGCCATTACCTTATCCCCGCCGGATAACTCCTCACCAGCCATCGTCTTCCCTACTGCTAGCTCAACTAATGACTTAAAGTTGCCTACACCCGGGATAAAATCAAGCCCTGTTGAAATATATCCAATCGCTTCATCCTGAAGCTTTTTGGCCTCTTCACTATGCTTGTCACTCACCCCCTGCTGGCTGGCGACAAACGCTTCAGCGAATGGGTCGTCCTTAATATCCGCCCCTACGTACTCGAAGGTCCGCGGATCGTACCCCAGCGAGATCGTATAGTCCAAAAATTCTTTAATATTCCTATTGAAACGCGGGTCATACACTTTAGCCGCATTGAGATTGCCCCATCGTTCAGCCTTATATCTTCTTAGCAGCTCGTCCAGGTTTTCTTGGTTAACAGAAATGACCTCACCATACCCGTTAATGACCACCATACCTTTACGCTTGTCATCATAATCGTACTTGGCCGCCAGCTCCTCTGGCGTGAACACTTCCTTCTCCGGCAGCAATCCCATGCTGTTCAGCTGCTGCAGCAGGTCGGCTGTATTGCTGAGCGATGCGTACAGGCCCATCATATCCATGGCTGCTGCCTTCTCGCCAATGCCGATATAAGCAATCCGCAGACGATCCAGAAGCGCCCGCGCTTCGATGAGCTGCTGCCTTGCCCAGTCTCCCTCCGAGCCTTCCTTCATCGAGAGACGTACCAGATAGAGATACTGATCTCTATTTAAAGCTTCGAGCATGTCCTCGTCAATGGGCAGCGGTGTCATGACCGTCTTCACCAGCAGCTGTATCTGCCGGATTGTCAGTTCCCCGATTGCCGTCACAAAATTCCCAGCCATCGCAATCAGTTGCTGGATATCGAGCGGCTTGCCATCGCCTGCATCCTTAATCAGGTCAAACAAAGCCGGGATGAAGGCAGTGAGCCTCTTTTCAATCCCCGCAATCTTGAGCTCCAGGTCAGATATACTGATCAGGTTAAAAGCATCGAAATTCGCGGACATCACGCCGATCGTTCCGAGAACCGCTATTCGCTGCTGAATCTGCCTCTCCATGGTCTGGTAGCGGTCGCTGGACTGCCTCATGAAGGTCTCGACGCTCATCAGCTTCTGATGGATGCTCTGCGCATCGGCTGCCGCCTGACTCAGCCTGCCGCCGATCCCGCGTCTGGCCTTGATTTGACCGTCCACGCCGTTTCCAATGCTGCGCACATTGCCCGTCACCGACGACAGTTTGTTCACAGCTCCGCTGTGTAACGTGTTTATACTTTGGGCTACCCCGTCGAAATCTATTTCCAACCGCGACACCCGTTCCACTTCCTTATCCTCTGCCGTACCAAGCCGGTTTCATAAGCATATTAAAGTTCGCTTAATCCCCATAAATTCCTGTATATCCCTGTTAAAATCTTGCTAAAGAAAGAGCAGAGACAAGAAAAAAGCAGCAGCACCCAGAACCCCTGGTCTGCATACTGCTTCGGTTAAATACTGTTTGCGTCAGCACTGCTAGGCACATAGGATTGATCCCGCACCACAACCGTTTCAGGTGTAAAACATATGAGCACATTGCTGCTGTCGAGATTTTGAAATCTGACGTCCCAGCTCGATTCGTCGCTTCCCAGATACTTGGCCAACAGCCTTCTTGCTATAGCAAGATCGAACTCTTTCACTACCGCCTGTCCTCGAAACCCAGCATGAAGCACCTTACCGCTCCTCTGATCATAATCAATGATGCCTATCGCACATGATGGATGCTCTCGAATCCTCCTCGGAAAACTGTCGTTAGCATTGCCGATTATCCAGATGTGAGTCCCATCCCAATCCAACCAGACAGGCGAATCGCGAGGCCCTTCATCGGACAACGTTGACAGATGGGCAAACAGCGGCTGCTGCAAAAACAGCTCCAGATCAAAGCTGCGGTTCTTATCTCTAATGATTTTCACGTTTCACACGTCCTTTAAGCTGCTCAGGGCTTACCCGGCTTTAATCCTCTTCCTGCAGAGGTGACTTGCGCCAATTGTATTTGCTTAGAATATTGATTTCTTGCTCGTCGTACTCGGAATGGTAGTGATGCCCCTCTACGTCCTCTTCATCGATCCGTCAGCTCCAGAACACGCTCCAAGAGATTAATTAGATATTCTTCGCCTTCCCGCCCTTCAGAGGATAACGAGGTGAACGTATACGTGATTACAGCCGCTAAACTGCAGCAAAACAAGGACAACAGCGCAATTGTCCCGATGTCCAGAACCTGACTGCTGGTTGCCAATATAAGGGCGAAAGACCCCGCAAATAATATAACCAGTGACAAAATATCGGTAAGCCCCCTGTACGTCCTAAAGCTAACCATCGTGACGCCTTTCCTTGTCTTAATTCTCCCAATGACCTTGTTGAATACGGGATTGTACATGCGAATTTTCCCGCTCTTGTAACTTATACTGAACCATCCTCGCTTAATCCAGCCCGAGTGGTGCTCACTCCAGTCATCAAAAAGCGTTAAGTCCACACATTCTCTAAAAGCCGTTTCACATTCTTGAACAGACAGCTTGGATATGTATCTTTTCTTCAGTGAAACCACCTGCCAATTAAGACTCAAATATTACGGTACTGCCATACCCGTTATCTGTATTTTACTGCACCTACGAATCTCAAGTAATTCGATAGAATGGTTGATTCGGAAACTGCCCCAGCATATTGAAAATTATACAGTAAAACCACTGCATTAGACTCATTCGGCAACCCTTCTTGCTCTATAGCAATAAATTTCGGGATAATCTCTTCATCATATGAGAATCCTTCAAGTAATTGACTTAAGTCATTACTTGCTTCTTCATAATATTCCGCTTCTCTTACAGCATCGTCATATCTACGAATCTCAAAGTGTTTAGCGAATATTGAAGGAGCAAAATCCCCCTCATCCGAATAAGAAACAGTCAGTAATCTATTCAATTCCTCGAAAGACTGGACATTCCCAACCCAGAGAGATACAAACCCTTCTTTTTCCATGTCAAGCCTCCTACTAACCTGCTGTTTTCAGTATGCATTTTTAGCACATAAGTTTCGATCTTGGTACGTTTTGATGTCGAGGGGATAAGAGAATATAATGTTGGCCAAAACAAAAACCTTGTCTGAGTAACGAACGCTCGACCAAGGTTTGAATAGTACATAGATCGCAGATTTATAAAAAATAATCGGTTTGAGAGTCCATTTTAACTAAAAAGTCTTTAAGTGAACTGGCAATTTTCTCACCAAAGTAATATATAGCACTGCCCTCCTCGTGTTGATCATTATTAAGATCCATTGTCAGATACGTGCCTTCGGAGACCTCAAAGAAAACTAAATAGTTCTGAGTATCGTAAATCTCTCTGTCTGGATCATATTCATAAACACCTTCGCCAAGCATAAAATCTACAATACTTGATGGATCCATCAACCGATTTACCCCACTCTTATTGGGATTACAAATAAAACCATAACCAATTTGTTCGAAAAAGTCTTTTAGCTCTTTCGGGAAACTCGAACCGAGCCTTAATTCGGCATTTTCGATATCATGTTTCTTTAACGGATAAAAAGCATGTTTTTCTTTGTTTGCCTCTGCATCTCCCTCGACAAATATATAATTTTTCAAGAAAGAGAAATCTGACATTTAAAAACCTCCCATTTATTCGAAAATCTCTCTCGCAGGCCCGCCCGACCTATGAATACCACCTTGATGTTGTGTAGGGAACGACGCTGGATGCATATTCCACCAAGTATTTGGCCCGCCATAGCTACTCTCGATAATATGGTGTGCATCATAATTATCTCCTACATTCCTCAATATCTTTCCATCTTTAGAGTATACGGGTTCAGTATATTTGGGCCAAGATTGTCCTGTATTTTGTTCCCATTCACTGATGATTTTTGATCTATTTGCATTAAATTCTCTTCTGTGAAGCGCCTGAGCTTCCGGACTTAACTTAGTGTAATTATTATTTTGCAGAGCATCCTTTAAAAACGCCCTTTGGTTAGATCCAATCGGCAGATCTGTGATAGATTCGATATCCCTAACATAACCCTTATGCTTTAATGCATTGTCGAGATCACCCACGCCCTTAGCAACATCATCCCCATGCTTCCCAGCACCTGTGATCGCATCGAGCGCTTCGTCGCCGTGCTTAGCGATGCCGCTGACGAAATCTTCGGTCCTGCGGAGCCATGGCAAGCCTATTCCTAGCCCTGCCAGCACCTTATCGCCGTTCGATAACTCATCACCAGCCATCGTCTTTCCTGCCAAGAGCTCAATAGCCGATTTAAAGTTCCCTACTCCCGGTATATTATCAAGCCCTGTTGAAATATATCCGATCGCTTCATCCTGAAGCTTCTTGGCCTCTTCACCGTGCTTGTCACTCACCCCCTGCTGGCTGGCGACAAATGCTTCAGCAAATGGATCGTTCTTAATATCCGCCCCTACGTACTCGAAGGTCCGCGGATCATACCCTAGCGAGATCGCATAGTCCAAAAAATCTTTAATATTCCTATTGAAACGCGGGTCATACACTTTAGCCGGATTGAGATTGCCCCATCGTTCAGCCTTATATCTTCTTAGCAGCTCGTCCAGGTTTTCTTGGTTAACAGAAATGACCTCACCATACCCGTTGATGACGACCATATCTTTACGCTTATCATCATACTCGTACTGGGCCGCCAGCTCCTCCGGGGTGAACACTTCCTTCTCCGGCAGAAGTCCCATGCTGTTCAGCTGCTGCAGCAGGTCGGCTGTGTTGCTGAGCGCTGCATACAGGCCCATCATATCCATGGCTGCTGTTTTCTCACCAATGCCGATATAGGCGATCCGCAAGCGGTCCAGCAAAGCCCGCGCTTCGATCAGCTGCTGCCTTGCCCAGTCTCCCTCCGGGCCCTCCTTCATCGACAGCCGCACGAGATACAGGTACTGCTCTCTATTTAACGCCTCCAGCATGTCCTCGTCAATGGGCAGCGGTGTCGTGACCGTCTTCACCAGCAGCTGTATCTGCCGGATCGTCAGCTCTCCAATCGTTGTCACGAAACTTCCCGCCATCACAAGCAACTGCCGGATATCAAGCGGCTTGTCTCTGTCCTTAATCAGGTCAAACAAAGCCGGGATGAAGGCAGTGAGCCTCTTTTCAAGCCCCGCAATCTTGAGCTCCAGGTCAGATATACTAATCCGGTTGAAAGCATCCAGGTTCGCGGACATCACACCGATCGTGCCGAGAATCGCGATTCGCTGCTGAATCTGCCTCTCCATCGTCTGATAGCGGTCGCTGGACTGCCTCATGAAGGTCTCAACGCTCATCAGCTTCTGATGGATGCTCTGCGCATCGGCTGCCGCCTGACTCAGCCTGCCGCCGATCCCGCGTCTGGCCTTGATTTGACCGTCCACGCCGTTTCCAATGCTGCGCACATTGCCCGTCACCGACGACAGCTTGTTCACTGCTCCGTTATGTAACGTGTTTATACTTTGGGCTACCCCATCGAAATCTATCTCCAACCGTGACACCTGTCCCACTTCCTTGTCCTCTGCCGTACCAAGCCGGTTTCATAAGCATATTAAAGTTCGCTTAATCCCCATAAATTCCTGTATATCCCTGTTAAAATCTTGCTAAAGAAAGAGTGGAGACATGAGATAAGACAAGAAAAAAGCAGAAGTTCGCCATTTCCTAGCGTGCTTCTGCTCTACTCCTCCACCACATCCAGCCGTTCCAGCTCCGATGCCTGATCGACCTCATAGCGGTCCCACTTCACGTTCAGCCTGCCAAGGCGGCGCTTCTCCCGCCACTGCCGCAGCTGCTCCTCCGTCTCCAGCCGGAGCTCGGCCACTTCCTTCGCCCGCTGGAACATATACGCCGAGGTCAGCAGCATACTCTGCACGCCGTGCCCGCCGGGGACGATCGGCGGTCGCCTAACCTTCCACTCTTCAACCTCCAGCTTCACATACAGCTCCGTTGGCGCACCCCGGCGCAGCGGAATCTCATGGATCTGTCCCTCGGCAGGATGCTCCACGACTTGATCCGCCCGTAATACCTTACGCCCGCCTGCTCCGGACCGAACAGCGTACTCGACTGGTAGATGCCCACCACCTGCAGGTTCGCCAAATCCCCATGCCGCACAAAATGCCGCAAAGGCACATGATAAAATCGATGCGTCAGCAGATCCTGCAGCTGCTCCCGACGGCTGAGTGCTCCGACGAGCACGGTTTTGCCGCTCATTTTATCCGCATAATAGGTGTCCGTCCCTCTTGGGCGGGTCGACCGCTCATAGGCCTTCTCCGGGCTGTCCATAATGAGCTCATCCAGAAACTCCTCCACAAGCGTCGTCGCACTCGGCAGGAACGGCAGCGCCCCCACATTCACCAGCTCAATACTCCGGTAAAAATCATGCGCCCGGTACTCCTCCTCATTCGGATACGGGAACAGTACATACGCGCCGAACATCGTCCGCTCCGCCTCCGGCTGCCCCTGCTCCCGGCTCGCCTGATACACAATCGCATCCCGGTACCGGTGCATCGTGTTGATGTCCTCCTCTTGAGGGCCTGGCGTCTTGTAGGTGCTTCGGTAGGACGTGCCCTCATAGGCCGGGTTGATCCGGTACTTCGCGTCGAAAATATATTTGTACTCCACAGCCGCATCCTGCTTCTTCAGCGTCAGCACATTATCCGGCTTCTGCCCCACCGTCACACTCTTATCCCCTGGCGGCAGACCATTATAGTACAGCGTGAACACTTCTCCGTTCCTCGGGTTCCGGTACACCATCTTGGAGTCACGTGCCCGCTGCAGCGTAACGAACAGGCCGCCTCGGTTCAGCTTCACCACATCCTGCTTGACCAGCTCGTACTTGCGGCTGAGCAGCTCGTGGATTTTCAGGAAGCACCAGTACTCGTACAGCTGCGCCAGATCCTTCATCGACAGGCGGAACAGATCGTCCTGGATCGACAGCCCCTTCATCAGCATCAGGTAATAGCGGTACACATCCCGGTAGCCCGGCGCCATCTGGAGCACGAGCGTCACCGTCATCTGGCGCATCTCGCCCACCCGCAGGAAATCCAGCTTAAGCAGCCGCCCGATATCGCTCTGCATCCGGTTCAGCTTGTTCATCAGGACTGGGTCAGGCGCCCGGTCCTTCTTGTTCAGCAGCAGCTTCATGCTGCGCAGCCGGCGTTCGATCCGAAGCAGCACCCAGCGGACAAAACGATTCTCCATCGTGTCATAGTCCACATGACGCTTCGTCTCCAGCACATGGGTCGGCGTATAGCGCTGATTGCCCAGCCGCAGCAGACCATTCTGGTTATCCTGAGCGAGATAATGAGGACGTTTTGCGAGAAAAGCGATATTTTCCCGGCCAGCCTTCTTCACCCGTGCCGCGTCCACCAACCGATTCTCCATCCGCATCCGGTGATGAGGCGCGCTCTGCATCCGCTCGATCGTCTGCACCAGCTGCTGGAACACATGCTGAAGAATCACGAAGAACTCCGTCATACTCTGGTGGCGCGTCTCCCGCAGGCCGGTGAGCTGGAACGTTCTGCGCAGGAAGTCGAACGACAGATTATAGATCTGTCCATTCACCTCATGGAGGATCGCCTCGTAGTCCTTCTGGTAGTCCATCTTGGATGGGAAAATCTCCAGCTGCAGCCGGAACACCGGCTTGCCGTCTCGCCTAAGCTCAAGCTCCGTATAGCCGACCTCGTTCTGAAAATTCAGCACCCCGCTGAGCAGCCGCCGTCCCTTCGGAAGCACTGCTTCGCGCACATGCTGGTTATCGTGGTAGAACGTGAGCGCCACGTCATCCTCCAGCTCGACCACAAGCTCATAGCCCTGCGTTTCAAAAAATATCGGCGGACACGCATCCCCCGCCTGCCAATCCGTCAAGGCTTGCTGCTCCGGGTTAAAAAGCGCGATCGAGCGAAGCTCGAGCCCGCTGTGCAGCGACTGCGGCTGCAGCCGCGCCTCCACCCATCCCGCGTCGTCCCGGCGGTGCAGCTGCAGCGCCTCAACTGTCGGGTGAAATGGCTTGCCCTGCAGGTACAGATTGAACCAGTTCGTCTCGATGCGAAGCAGCTCAACCGTGCGGTTAGGAGAGCCAGTATGAGGTGAAGCCATCTTCATCCAACCTCCGCAGCATAAAGACGATTTTGCGGGCGGATTGCGCGTAGGCCGCTCCTTCAACCGCTTGGTCTACATTCCTCCACAGACTTGAAGCATCCTCTTCAAGACTGCTCATATCAAGCCTTCTTGCTGATCCCAGCGTGATCTGAAGCAGCTGCAGGAGCACCTGCCGCACAGCCTTATTGCTGCCTTGGATGCGAGGAAGGATTTTCTGCAGGAGCTGATAATCAAAGGCTTGCTCACGCGTCATCAGCCCAGCCTGCTCGTTGTAGATCAGATAGAAGCAGATTGCGTCCCGAATCCGGAAGCCAACATGCGAATGAATCGACTCAAGAATATTGTTAATCGCCACAAGCTGCTGCGTCGTCTCTTCAATGAGTGTCTTGTACGTCGGGTTATAAGCATCCGCCAGCTTGAGATAGCTAGAACGGAGAAAATCATTCGGTGCCAGCTCAGCCTGCGCTTCCTCCTCGGTGACAGACGGGTACTCGTTGTTTGTCTAGTTTAGTAAGTATCTTCCCAGTATAATGCTCCTCATTTTCAATCAAATGTAGACAACTCCATATCAATAATTACACCAAATACTTACTTAATTTTAATTTTAAGTAATAATATTAATACTCCTGCTTGCTTCAACTTATGCTCGTCACTCATTTTCTTTTCGAGGACGAAGGAAGCAGGCTCAGAAATCCAGCCTTCACCAAATGTTTGAAAGTAACCTTGCTAATATTATGCTCCTTCGAATAGGCAAATAATCTTTAACTAACTGTATCGATCCACATCGGTAACTACAAGAATAGCTGGTAGACTGACCGAAGGGTAACCAATCACAATTCCGCCTACTGCGGAACCAGGATGTACAAAAGCCTTTCCTTTTTGACCTGAATATTTTATCCTATCATTTATCTTTATACCAGACTTAGTAACATCTAATTTGACGCCATTATAATAAATGTTAGCACTCTCAATAGTGATTCGATCAGGCGTATCAAAACGAACAGAATATAATATCTTTCTGCTTGCTTCTCTAATTGTTAGTTTGTTACCTTTAAACTCTATATCCCAGGGTGATATCGAATATACAAGCTCATTATCATATATCTGGAGAATTAATTGGTTGTGTCGATCAAAAACATTTGCATGAATTAATAAATTAGTTCCTTCAATGCGGAAACCTAACAAAGACACTCCATCGATCATTATCATTGATACTTTTATATCATCTAATTCCTCTGAAGTATTAAACTCAGTGATATTCGACCCTATGTCCATAATACAATTATTTCCACTATAATGGAAAATGTACGGTTTGCTCGCCTTATTTTTAATATTATAGGGTTCTTTATTCGCTTCTATTATTCTTGTTCGTGGAAGAAGTTTGTTGGTTACTTCTTTATGGTGTTGGTCGCATAATAAGGTAAGATCCTCTGCAACATGCTCCCTTACAACAGCCCACTCCTTTATATGATCATACTCATATAAAGGATTCCCGCACACAACACAACCATATCCGCACCTCTGACGAACTTCCCGCTTTATATCTTCAGGAATTGGCGGTCTTCCATTACCTTCAGACATTGCGTCCCCCCATGTTCATTCTTTGTAATCAGACTTGTTCCTTGACTCGAAGCATTTTTCTTCTCACTCCATGGCATCGAGCATATGCATATTGCAACGAGGCACCCAAAGTTTCAATGATCTTTACATTAAACAGTAGATTCATAGAACAAGAGCTGAAAGTTGATGTAAAACGTAGCTTTGTATCGTTAAACTTTCTTGGAATAGCGAGGCTTGCAGCACATCCGCTCCCTTGCTCTCTATCGAGACGCACATGCAGATTCACCAAATCCATTCCGCACAATATGCCGACGCAGCGGCACATGATAAATCCATCCCTCTCGGGCGTGTCGACCACTCATAAGCCTTCTCCGGGCTGTCCATGATGAGCTCGTCCAAGAACTCCTCCACAAGCGTGGTCGCACTCGGCAGTAACGGCAGCGCCCCCACATTCACCAGCTCAATACTCCGGTAAAAATCATGCGCCCGGTACTCCTGTGCTTCCGTATTATTATTGAATCTGTTTAAAGAAATCTAAATCACTCTCACTCAAATTCGGACTTAGAGTGACTCGGACTGTTTGGCGTATCTCTCCTAGCGACTTGCCTGCGGCACTTAAAACGTGACTTGGCTTAGTAGCGCTACATGCCGATCCAGTGGAGAGGGCTACATAATTAGATAGCTTCTTAAGCAACAGCTCATTATTTACTCCGATAAATTGTATACTAATCAATCCAGGTATCTTATTTTTAACATCACTATTAAACTTAATTCTCCCGGAAAAATTACTCTTTAATATATTCATCAGGTAGTTCTCTAGCTCATTTAATCGATTAACATTTTGCTCTAATTTATTTAATGCAAGCTCTGCAGCTTTACCAAGGCCTACAATATTATGAACTGCTAGTGTACCGCTACGATAGTTATTTTCTTGACCACCACCATGCAGTAGAGGTGTGATTTTGGTAAAAATCTCGTTCGATTGTTTGCGAACAATAGCAGCCCCAATTCCCTTTGGACCGCCAATTTTATGTCCAGACATAGATAGAAAGCGGATTCCTTTCGTCTCTTTTAGATTAACTGGTACCTTTCCCACTACTTGAGTAGCATCCGTATGTAGGAATAAACCATTCTCTTCAAAGAGAGCAGAAATCTCGTTAATCGGGTTTATTGAACCCACTTCATTGTTTCCCCAAATAATCGAAGTAAGCAGAGGTCTCTTCTCAATACCTTCTTTTATTTTCTGAAAATCAACTCTAGCATACTGATCAACTTCCAAGAAGGAAACCTCATAACCCCGATCACCTAAATAGTTGAAAGTTTCGATTACAGATGGATGTTCAACCTTAGTAGTCAGTAAATAATTATTTGCATCATCTAAACTACCATAATAATCGGCAACACCCTTAATAATCATATTGTTACTCTCCGTTGCACCACTCGTAAAGACAACTTCATCGGAATCACACCCAAAAAGCGCAGCTACGTGTTCCCGTGCTCTTGCAACTGCTTTTTTAGCGTTCTCAGCCAGAGAATAATACTTACTTGATGGGTTACCGTACTCTTCTTTAAGATACGGCATCATCGCATCTAGCACCTCAGGGTGGATCTTAGTAGTAGCACTATTATCTAAATAGAGCATCTATATCCCCTTCATCCTTAGAGTAATAACGCCCGAATAAAGCGTTCAAAGTTACCAGCACTCTTATACTCAGCAGCCAGCAAGCGAATTCCTCGCTCAAGATGAGCATTAAAATAACCAGGGAAGTATTCTTCATCGGTCATTTCTTTTTCAGCGTATTGTATAATTAGAGCTTTAAAAACATCATCGTACTCACCAGTAACTGTGTTTCTGTTCAATACCAGTCCATCTGAGAAATCCTTGATAGGTGGTTCAACCTTTTCTTCAGATGCATTGCTGCGTAAAGAGAGACTAACGGCGTATCGAATTAATATATTTGGTGTAATACCAGTCGATGCTTGTAATTGTGTAAGATTTTCCTTTGCATACTTAGAAGTTTTCAAAGTAAAGTTCATTGTAGTTACTCTCCCTGACTCATGTTAAAGTAGCGTCCTTGAGCAATGCTTACACTGTCGAACTTTTCTTCAAAATCCAAAGTATAACACCTCGCGGTAATATCCTTGATTAAATTAAAATGCTCTGTTGTAATCTCCGAGTCAGTAGTGAACATCAAGACCTGTTCTCCGCATTTTGGTATAAAATGCTCAATCAAAGCCTTCTTATGATCTTGATCTAAGCGTCCCATAAGAGTATCAAAGACAAAGGGTAATTTCCAACCCGATACTTTAAACATGGCCCAAATAACAGTGAGCATTAACATTTCCTTTTCGCCCGCTGACAAACGTTCCTTTGTAATTTCCTGTTTTTGACGATCAAAGAGAGATAATTCAAAGGTAGCATGATCGATATATATTCGCTCAATATAGGCTTTTTTTCTGAAAAGGATGTTAATCATTTTTGTTGCCTCATTAATAACATCATCCAATTTTTTCCGCCATTGTCTTTCTCTAAAACGTTTGCTGACAATCAACAACTTCTCTGTCATGACATATGAATCCTCAGCTTTGTAATGGTCACGAATTTTATTTCTTACTTTACTTAATGCTGTGGATTGTATATTAATAATATCTTTTGTCTCTTGAATTTCTTTTTCCTGTTGTTCAACAAGTAAGCGCAGTTGCTCAACCCTCTTCGTTTTTACCTCAATCTGCTCTAATAAGTCTTTGAATTCACTCGACTTGTCATTCAACTCAATTGCCCTTCTAATTCGTTGAGCTTCAACCAACATCTCTGAATTTTGGTCAAAAAGCTGAAGATAACTCCTAGGATCTATCATTTTAATTTGGTTGTAGATGTTATGAATTTTGCTTCGTTGCTCGAAAGAAGCCCGATGCAACAGCTTAATGTTTTCAGGCCTCATAATGTCTAAGATACCGTTATGTAACTGATCGATATCCAGATCTACAGTATGTTTTGAATTTGCTTGCTGTAACTTATAAATCAGTTTAGATATTTCACTTTTTTCCAGAGCTGAAGAAGCATACTCGAATGACTCATTCTCCCTCTCTAGGTCTAACTGCTTGATCACTTTCCCTAATAATTCTCGCGCAATGTAAAAAGGAAGAATAGTATTAGTAAAGGAACGAATTCGTTCAGAGTTAGCTTTTCGCCGATTTTCAATTTCATTTTCCTTCTGTACAAGTTCAAGTCTCCGCTCGTGTAACAACCCACCGTGAGTATCAAAATCTCGCTTATGTTGTCTAATTTCATCGTTAAGTAGACTGATCTCATCTTTTTCGGCCGAAATTAAAGACACTTTATCATCTACACTCTGTTGGAAATCCGCAATCTGTTTTTCCAGTTTCTCTTGCTCGGCAATCTCTTCTGCTAAACTGCTACTTTTTTGTGTAAACTGCGCTCGATAAGTTTGTAGATCTTTTTCTAAGTTCATGAAGAGGTCCAAATTAAACAGAATCCTCCCAGACTCGCCAAGATATTCGGGAATTTTTTCCTCTGATACAATTCGAGAGATATCCTCCCCATCAAATAGACATAGTTCAAAGAGTCGTGGGGGCATTTCCTCTCTCAAACGATTCTGGAAATCTGAAGTTTCCTGATTACTTAATGCCTTTCCATTCCTAACAACATAAAAGTCTTCTTTTAACTTCTGACCCTTTATTCTCCAACTCCGAGTTAGGGTATACTGATTCAACTCAAACTCTTCAGTAGAGGTGAAGTTGAGAATTATTCGGAAATCAGAATTAACATTTTCCTCTAATGCTTTTCGATTTAATAAAGAAGAGATTTTGCGAAAATAAGGCTCATTTTCATTAACAAAACCATAAGCCATCGAACCAAATAATACGATTCTAAGTGATTCTAATATCGTTGTTTTCCCAGCACCATTTTTCCCTCCAAGAAGGATTACATTTTGACCTTTATTTGTTCTAAAATCGAACATGTTTTGGTTCCCGTAATAAGCTCCAATATTATTCAACAGCAATTTTGTAATCTGCATGAGAGGCTAGTCCACCTTTATAAATGTAAAAAGTCTTGTTTAAGCGTTTTATCGAATGCTTGGAATAACCCCCGTCTGACTTTTACACCAGAATAGTCCTTCTCTACAGATATTAATTGCTTAAGAACGCTCATATTAACGCCTTCTTCTTTGCATATTGTCTCAAGATCAGTTATCTGGTCATCTTTAAACACGGGACGATCATTATGGTTCCAGTCATAAACTTTTCCTGTTTCCTCTTCAACTATCAATGGCAAGCGATCTTCCCACTGTAGGTCCTCATGCCAGTATTTACGTATAACTTTCAATTCTTCAAAACTAATCAGCTCGATCGTTGGATCATGTAGCTCTCTTATTTGTTTTTGGGTTCGTAATAGCTGCCTTAAAATCTCTTCGCGTGCTTTTACTGTAAAAGGACCAACTCCGAAACGTTTGTAGGAACCATCCTCATCTTCAATTATGATATTCAAATCTTCAACAGTAGCTAAGTTAATTTGATTTTTTTCAAGGTAACCCCCGAGTTCTTTCTTCTTCACTACAATATGCCACTCTTCTATTTTCTCATTATGAGGGAGGAGGTAAACTTCTCCGTTCATACGTTGTTTCTGCCTTTTGGACTGGTCTTCTCTAATTTTCACCAGGAAGTTTCTGAATTCATAAAGTGGGCGTAGCCAGTCCACACCATTATTAATAAAGCCGCTCAGCGCTTTATCTTCACTCACTACTGTACAGGTCCAGCAACCGAAGCGGCTATTCCCACAGGAACCCGCGCTCTCTTTTACTTCTTTGTCCACGATTAAAGGACATTCACTGCTAGAATTTTGATAGAGTTCAAGCAGTTCATTGTTATCATCTCCCCATGGGGATTCATATTGGAGTAAGTATTCCCACACATCATCGACATCAAAGGACCGGATAGGAGCAAATACAAACGCATTTCTTAAGGTCGAGTGGCGCATAAGCTTCTTACCTTCAATTGTATGGGATTGCATGACCCCTGCGCGTGTAGAACTTTCTGAATCCCTCACACCGAGTAACATTACCACTTCACCGAACTGATCGACTTTTTCCAGTATAAAGCGGTTTGCAGGTTCAATCTTTAAACGATCAGTACACCATCTAAATTTTTGACGTGGAGTTGGGTAACCCTTCCCAATAATGGATGACCAGAAGGTTTGCTCAACTTTCGGACGTACTTTCTGAGTCTCAATAGGTAACCCTAGTTCCAAGGCCTTCTCTTGGATACGACCTAAGGTACGAGTAATTTTATCAATAATAAGAGGTGTCTCAACAAGGGTATCTGAAGAAATGATGTATATTTTTTTATGACGTTCAGAGGGGTCGAGTTCTAGAAGAGCTTGAAAGACAAGTTGAACTACGGCAGTAGAGTCTTTGCCCCCACTAAAACCAACTACCCAAGGACGTGCATCCATTAGATAAACTTCTTTCACTAAATTTTTGGCTTCTATAAATTTCGTATCAGTATTAAAAATATTAAGTTCCAATTTACTCATGCTTTAAAGGCCTCCTTGAATCTGTTCTCGATGTTCTGTTCTTGCTCTGTGAGGGGGAGGCCAATTTTTGACTTAATTAAATTTGCAGTGAGCTGTATTGTCTCACCGTTTTTATTAATCCGACCAGTATTGCTGTAAGCTCTCCCCTGCCAGTCCGTTTTATTCTCACGATTCCAATCTATAATATGGAGTCTTTTTATGAAGGATTGCCACTCGTCAGGGTGATGCTGATAAAGGTAGTAACCTATAATGCCTAAGGATTCCAAAAATATTCCATGCGCCACAACCGAATGGACACGTAGATCTCTAGGTGATATTTTCTTCAATAAAACATCTTGCCATTCTGGTATTGAAGTACATAACAAACTCCAAAACTCCGTAGCATATTTTCTTTCCTGCTCAGAGACCATATCGCCTTTACGTTTATTCAGAAGGCGAGAAGTCATATTAAAAATATGATTAAGCGCAAATAGCTTCGGTGAATTTTTAGACAAAGAGACCTTCTCACGATCTGTGTAACGCTCCAGTAAAGGTATGTTAGATATTAACCCCTTTGTAATTAATGAGAGCTGGTCTCTATGGTCATACAATATACCAATTGAGGAAGTAGTATTAACTGCATGACGGTTTAAATCTGAAAACATCTGTTGAGATCGTGTTAGCCCCAAGTCGTGGAAAAACACTACCGATATCGTTTCGTCCCCGAGATCAGGGGAAATTTTCAGAGCTTCTTCTATAGCCGCTCTACGATGTTGACCGTCATTAATCAAAAATCTAGAATCGAGCGATATGGTTAGGTAACCTATATCCTTAAGTTCAGTGGAGGCTTCTTTGAAACTCATTTCCCCATCAACAGAAGCGGTCAGTGAGGAGAATATATAGTCTTTTGGATTCTCCAGAATATAATTTGTTATATCCGGAATTCTCGCCTTATTCATTAACCGCTGGGCCCGATGTTCTGCGGGGATCTCTTCTTCGTCAAAGAGGAAGATCTTCGGTATCAGACGTAATGGGCACATGACGGTGTAAAATTCTCTACCAGCTTGTATCCCTCTTAGAGCAGGAAAGGTATAACTAAAATTCATTCGCGATCCCCCCAATTACGTACGTAATAATTTGATTTGTAAATGTATTTTAACGTAGGACGAACAAATGTTCAACTATTTAGATCCTTATTATCAAGTAATTTTTTATGAAAAAAGTCTTTTTCTAAATCCACTGTAGTACTAGGATTTAGAAAAAGACTTAAATATGCCAGGCACTTTATAAATATCAAAAACAAATCACTTGTTTAGTTCCCAAAAAGCTCGATCCCTCATCCAAACTGGTTGACCAGCACCTGCTTTTACAATACTGTAGTGTTTTTGTAGCGATTTAATTCGGCTCGAAATGTTCTCTTCCTCTGCCTTACTCTGTGTATTAAATATCATACGAATATCCTTAGCAGACAATTCAGAGACGTTATGCACAATCCAAGTCAAAATATAATTGGCATAGTCATTATCAGAAGTTGAGAAATGACTTAGGAACTGTGTAGACAAAATCGTGCCTACGCCATACTCACGACCTTCTTTGAGTATCTTCTTAATAGAAGTAAAATCTTTACTCAAGAAGTTATCTGCTTCATCAACCAAGATCATTTTACTAATTTCGCGATAATTGCCATTTATTGAGCTATGCCCTTGCATTTGCATTTGATTGTAGAAGACGTCTAGAGTTATCGACACTACTAAGTTCTGAATACTAGGATTAAACCCTGATAGATTAATTACGGTGATTCCCTTAATCATATCGAATAATGGTATAGTTTTTGATGAATCCGGTTCAAAAACCTCCATCTCGTACAACTCTTGGAGAGCTGCATACAAACTATCCACTTTAAAGTCTTCTCGCCCAGAATAAATGTCATAGACATCACTTAGTGTCGGGGCTGGATTTCCCCATGTTGATACATCATTTTTAAGTATGCCTTTTTGATTATAGGCATCCATAATAACCCCTTTAAGAGTGTTTACTTGTACCTGACCTAACGTGAAAGATTTTGAAATAGTATCCGTCAGCGAACTACTAGTATGAACAGGGAGCAGCGGTCGAGGTGGATTCGTGACAAACAGCGAAAGCGGATTATATGGCAAATGGTAAAGGTCATAAACCTTAGCCCCTGTAACTTCTGTGAATTCAGGTTTAATGTAGTCACCTTTATAATCAAATATTAAAATTCCAATCGGTGTCTTGTTCACGTTATCTATACTATTTCGACTTAGCTGCGTAATCAACGACTTTGTAAACTGAGTTTTTCCCGTACCCATGGTCCCGATAATACCTGTGTTAGTGTGCATCACCTTATCTGTCGACGTGGGATACCATTTAATTTCTTCTTGATTCTGTGCATTATGTCCGAATAGGATTTCCATTGGCTTGTTAGGATATGTTTCCCGTAACGTATTCACTGAATCGATTAAACCCGTTGTCTCTTTTGAGATAGCGTAATCCGAGTTATTTTCAGCAACTTTTTGAGGATATTCACTTTCAATCTCAACAGACTTACCCTGTACCGTTTGTATCGGCAGATATAGTCTGGATAGCAACTGTTCAGCAGATATGTCCCCATATTCGCTCTGAATATGTTCCTTAATCTCCTCAATATCTTTTATAATGAAATCATATCCGCTTCTTTCCGGATAATCAAACACAAGCACATCATCTTTTCTCTTTACTTCTGTGAAAAACCAGTCTTTTCTAAAGGAGATGACAGCACCATCTCCAATATGCTCTTGTAGAGCATTAGTAATACTATAATCATCATTGAGCAGTCTTTCCCGCAAACTACTATTTGTTATAGTTCCCCAATATTGTTCAGGCCAGATCGCATACAAATCCATTTTTTCCGCGCTTGCAATCGCCAACTGTATAAAAAAGTTGCGATATAGTTTCGCCTTGAATGGATCTTCTTCTGTTGCAACTAAATAATCAAGAAGAAGCATCTTCGTTTCACTAACTTGTTTATAAGCTTTCTCATAAACAGAAGGTGGATTATTTCCGATCTTAACTTCAATAGGGTAGAGATGTACAAACAGATCGTTATCTTGTTGTTCAACACCAATGAGTAGCAGATCATCACTGTATGAGCCGAACTTACCCAGGTTTCTAACTGAGAAAAGTCCTTCAGACTGTCGTAACCCTGTTCCGCCGGAAATACGTAAGATTTCCTCCATTGATATGGGGATCCATATGATATCTCGATGGGCGAAAGCAGCTAATGCTAGTTTGACAGCTGACAGAATACTTATTTTCTCCTTAGGAAATTGATTTTTCTGTGCCAACAAGCGAAGCAGCCAGTTCCCATTAATAGCATTAAAGAAGTTAATGATTGGTGGTAATACCTCATCAGTTGTAGTAATTTCATGAGAAAATAAGAACTCTTTAATTAGCCGTTGATATTGTTTTGAGCGCCTGGTTACAGTAATCGCATCAAAACCACTTGAAGAGGTATACTGGTCACTATAATGTATAACTAGAAGATCCTTTTGTGTATCGTTATTTTTAAAGAAACTTAGATCCACCTTTGGTTCAATAAATGTTACCCAGTGAGCTGTATCATAAACGGCATCCAACTTCTTTTTGTGTTCTGCAGAAATCGCCGTTACAATATTCATATCTTCTTGATAATTATCTAGCGTCTGTGCAACACGCAGCAGCGAGTTAAGTTTGGGTACTAGAGAAAGTAATGGAGCTTCAGTAGTTCTATAGTATTTGGTTCCAAATCCTGTCTTATAATCTTGGTTGATAAATACGGATGGAATACCAGATACCAGACCAAATAGAGAGACCCCCGTGATCATTTCAGATGCATTGCTTGTAGCTACCTGTTCAATCTTACTCATTTGATAAAATGTTATATGACTATATTCATATTCACTGGCTGCTAAATCACGCGAGTAAAATTTCACCTGGTCACGAAAAATGTTGAGCAGTTCCTCGGGATGGTATCCTTCTAATTCTAACTTCAGGTTGAAATTTCGTGCAATTTCTTCAGCATCTGTATATTGTGACATTTCCTCAAATACATTATTTATACCCTTCTCAGCGTATATGTGTAGCTCAATTGGTAATAGCTCTCTTTTAACTAGTTCTCTCTTGAGTTGTCGCTTGTAGTACTCGAATAGCCCCTGCAGAATCTCTTGACAATCCCCCATATTAATTGTGTTGATTTTTAATGGAGCACGGTAATCTAGATCAAACAAGTACGAGAAGTGTTCTGTAAACTCCTCAATCTTCTCTTGAACAAGCTTATTTACAAACATCTTAGATGACTCGAACCTCGGCAAACTTTGGTCAATGTATATTGTCCACTCATAGGAATCGACAGACTCGATCGCTTTATATAATCCATTATTAAAAGATACATACGGCATAAGGAGAGTAGATCTTAAGGAACGAAGCAATTCGTCATTTATTATCTCTTTACTAATCAGATCGTTTAACTGAATCTGATAGGCTAGATTCAACGGATGAAGAGGCGTAAATAACCATTCTGGGTCTTTAAGTCCTTTCCGGATTGTACCCAGTAAGACTAAATCACGTTGTGATTGGTTCAACGATTGTCCATTTTTTAAATGATCTAGCTCCTTAATGTATGCCTCAACATAGCGCCTAGCTAACACATAATATTCTCTATCCAGATATGCTAAGCTAGGAAGCAACTGGTTGTCACGAAAATAGCGAAGTAAATCAATATATGCCTCTTTAACAGAGTCTGGTACGTTGATTTGCGCTGGGAAAAGTTCGCCAGCTTCCTCTATAAAATATAAATGGTTATCTTCAATAATTTTAAGTTCTCGTTCAAGGTTCTTCTTAAACTCTCCTTGTGCATAAGTCTCTCGTGTACCTTGGACGATTTTCATCTTATCGTTCTCAAGCCGATATACAAAGTGCTCTTGTTTCTCCCTCTTCATTTTCCAAACATTAAATCCGCCAATCGGAACAGGGCGTTCGACTACATCCTGAACAGAGAGCGGAATTGTAGTATTAGGTAGCTTAATAGCGAAATGGATATGTTCCTCGTCGTTCGAATGTTCAGCATTTTTCGAAACTACCAATTCTTCGGAATCGGTGATTTCGAACTGATTATGTTCAAATTCATCTGCGAGTTCGACCTTTTTGACATCAGGTTCATCTTTGTTAAATATCCATTGTTCATTGTCAGAATGAATTAGAATACTAGAATGTTTGGACTTCGTTTTTACGAGGTTAATCGTATAAGAAGTCTGAATCGCCTGAAGCAGCTTTTCTGTAGTCTCAACAACTGCGATCTTAAATTCGTAGGTAGGAGAAACCTCTGTTTTATATCTCACACCATAAAAAGTTGTCTCCCCAGGTTCATGGGACAATACTACCTTTAGCTTCTTGCCTGACGGTTCAGAATTAATTTTATGTTTAATGAGATTGTCATTAATATGTTGTGCTTTGATGAAATCACTAAATTGAAGTTCTATAGTAATTGTATTTTGTTGCTCTGGATTAAATACAATAATATTTCTTTTTCGTTGTTTACTTTTCGATTCTCCATCCGCTCTTTCCCAATATACCAACCCTTCCAAAGTCAGCTTTTTTGTTGCCTCAAGATACTCAAGTCCCTTCCCCTCTAATTTTTTCTGGTTAGAACGTCTTACGTTTCCAAAGTCGGTTGACTGCCAATCTAATGCCGATAAAATCTTTACGCCGTTTTCATCAAAATGTCTTTCTAAGCTAATATCGACAGGGCCATACTGATGGGCCATTTCTACATGGCTAAAGAGATTATGGTTCTCAGATAATCGACCTTGGATCTGCTTATCTGTCATAGGAGTCTCAAATAGCTCAGAGTCTACAAACAGACCAAAATCTTTATAATCATCAAGCTCAAGTTTTCCATTGTTCAGGACAGTCAGGATCTTCTCATAATCAAACAAAGTCACTTGTTCATGGATCCCTTGTTGAGCTCTGTTCGTCTCCATACTAAATTTTAAAATTTGCTTTTCCGATGGAGTGAGCTTTGAGTCCACCATCATTTCATGGAGATTCTCCTCAATTAGATTAATATGAAACGGCATACCTTCTTTAGCGAACGAGGTCATACCTTCAACTAGACTATCAAGGTTTGAGTTATGAATTAACAACATGGCCTTATCATTGAAACTTTCTTCTAGAGTTCCAACTTTATTCCGTAGAGTTGTTAAGAAATCCGGGGTTACTTCATCCGAGTTTGAAGCAATAAGCACTTTACTATTCTGACATATCAGACAAAAAGATTGGTAATCCCCTCCTTCGGTCGGGATAGAGAAGGGTTCCGCTGAAGACATTTTCTTTATCTCTTCGACAAGACTTTCTACTTGTTCTGTACGTTCAAATTGTATATGGTATTTATCACCAGGCTGAATATTAATCTGCCCAAAAAAATGGACAATCCGTTCAGCTAGATAATTATAAAAATGCTTTGACATAAATAGCATCCCCACTATCACTTTTTTTCTCAAGCAGATTTATTTTTTTGAAATACTCAACAATAGCCGTTTGCGTATCTCGATCAAATATCATGCCACGAGCCTCAAACTCTTCAAAAAGCTTCTTTAGACGAATTTTATTTTCATCTTTGATCATCAATTTAGTCATAAATAACAAATAATCTGTATCCAAAATCAACATTTTCCCTGACCTACCTCGCGACTTCAAAAAAGTCTTTTGACAAAAATGCACAAACCACTGTTTGTACTCATTGTAAGGCTTTGACCTGGAAGACTGATTAAATTGGTGATCGATCATGTGGAACAAATGATTCATTTTATTTAGGGGAGATAGGTCATAACGATCTGGTACAGTACCCATTAGCATCCATTTACTGTCACCAGATAACTTTTCCTTATACTCCTCTATCAATCTATCCAATTCACTTTCCAACACTACTTGTTCTTCTTCACTCATTAGGCAAACATATTTAGCGATATCCTGATATGACAAAGGGGTACTGTTTGCTGAATCGCCATCGTTGTTGGTTGCACAATTCAACATCTTCAGAAAATTGATATGAGAGAACATGCGACCAATTGATATCTCCAAGCTTTTCCATCCATATTCATAGCTTACCCGTGTCTTCGATAAACGTTCTTCTTCCTCGAAGGTAAAATAGATGGGACGAATCTTCTGCTCTACGGGAGCAAACAATAACTCGTTTCGAAGTGCAAATTGTGTGACATAGAAGAAATAGTAATAGGTAACTATTTTCTCAACCTGCTGAGTAAAAAGCTCACTCTTTGAAGTAAGCCATTGAAAATCCTTATTAAACAACTCAGAGATTTCAGGAAGCATAACAGCATAAGTTTTCTTCGCATCATTAACAACAGCTAGTTCAGGTAGAGACCTAAAGAGCAATGCACTCATTAAGTCAGCCTCTTTCTGGACAGCTGAATCAACAGACCAAGCTTCATTTTGGTTCCAAAGAACATTGTACAGAAACATTGCCAACTTCTTATTCTCATTCTCTAACGTATTTATGTAATACAGGGTTTGAGGATGAAACAGATAAAGCTGGTCATTCTCATCCAAAAATAGAGTTTTAACCATCTGTTTAAATTCCCCGCGCTGATTCGGTTGTGCAAACGTAATAGAGTCAAGTACATTGTTCAATAACTTATTTGCGTCAACGGCCTCTGGTAACTTCTTTTGGCCGATCAGGCGCATAAATTCTCCGGTAACTTCTCTAAATTTATACTGTGTTTCTTTGAATTTTGTTGTGTAAGGTAAATACTCGAACACCATTTTGGGGTTATGCTTTATCGAACTTTCAAACTTAAATTCTTCTCGGATCTTGTCTATGTTAAGATGGTAGCTCATAATTTCACGTCTCCATAAATGAGTATTGATCAAATGTTTCATCATATTGCAATCGATATCTAGTCGATTTACCAAACTGTTTGCTTTCAAAGATAATTTCATTCACATGAGACCCTGCATTACTTAATTTATCGATAAATTCTACAAACTTAATGAATTGGAACTTGTCTTTTTTGTTTGGACGATAACCATTCTTTATCTTAATTAACAAGCGATATAACGAAAAATCAATTTCAATAGTGGGAAATTCCATATCTGAAACATATATTGTATTCTTTGCTTTGAATTGAATAGTCATCATTGTCAGAAACTTAAATAGTTCCTTGTCTTCAAGTGGACTGTTTCGTGTTATATGCGGTTCGATTTCCAACTTTTGAAGTGAATAATACTGCGTCTGCGGTTGCCCAACTTGAACATACACTAGATCCCCATTAGTTTCGCCATTCCATCTATAGATTGCATCACTTACGTCCTCTTTATAAAGCTTTGCTAATTTACCGATATCTCTCTTATTCCAGTGGAATAAATACATCATAAACTTCTCGAATGTTTCATCGCGAAAGAAATTATGCTCTACTTTTGGAATAAAGTAATAAAGATAAACAAACAGTTTAATCAAACGTTGTTTGTACCCTTGATCTTTGAGAGACGAACCGCTCCAGGGATTGTGTTGGAGAATTGAATTTGAAAAATAGGGCAACCGACTGATATCGATGTGATTGATGAACAACAAGTTTCCGTCTTTGATAGACTTAAATTCAATTAAATATTGATCAAGCTGTTCTGTTCTAATTTTGGTGGGGTTAACTCGATCAATCGCCTGGTGTAATGAAGATGCATCAGCTTTCTCGAAAACTTGGAAAGGAAGCAAGCAGCCCACATATTCCTGAAAGTCCAGCTCTAGAACAAATTCGGAAACACGCTTATGACTCATATTCTCCATAACCGATGGGACAAGCATACTGTAGATGAAATCCAGTAAGGCGCGAGTTGAAATAATCAGCTTTTCCTTTATCATTATCTGAATTAAGAGATGAATAATCTTATCCTGAACATCCTCATGTTGTAATAATTCATAGTTTTGAATTATGGGGTTTCTCGCAGCCAGCTCACGATCGTCTGCGTAATCTCTCAAATACGCCTGATAAAACGGGTTGTCATCTGTTTTTTGAGTAACCTTTTGAAAAATGCCTTTTATATAATCAGACTTAGGCCCACTCTCCGTAAGTTGATACATATGATAATCGCTAAAATTGACATATTTAAAAATCTGGTCGTCTGGACTCGTCTCCTCGTCAATTACAGATTCCAGGATCCTTTTCTGCTTAACATACTCCTTTAATCGGGTAAAAGCACTGCCCTCTTCAGAATCGATGAAGTTATTTAGAGCCCCGAGATTGATAGCTAGTACAATATTACGAGTACTTCCGGCTTCTAGACCAACATCGGAAAAAGGCTGAAGTATAGTAGTCAGCGTCTCAATAGAAGTTTTCTTAGGGGCAAAACTTTCAGTAGCATCATTATGAAGGTAGAAAGCAGACTCATCTTTTAAAAACGGGTGTTTATCCTTAAGATAAGATAAGATATGTGACTTACCATCGCCCACTCCTCCGCAAACCAATACCAGGCAAGCTCTAGGCGATTGAAAAGCTTCATTAATCCGTTGCTCGAGCTCTGCCTCAACCGGCCTTGGAACGTGCATGTATTTCTTAAACTCGCTGAAACTCTCCAAGTTCTCAACGGCTTCTTTAGACGATTGCCTACATTTTTTCAGAATGTCAATGAGATGCGGAGATTGTGTTGTATTCATTGCTATGCCTCCATGTATTTGAAGATTACCTCAAAGTTCGACTAAATAGGGGCCATACGATATAGGTCTTAAGTAATTATTCACTGTCTTTATTGTACTTTGTTTGGAGGGAAGTGGGAATACGTTATTAAAACAATAGCAAAATTAAAGAAGACACCTTGACGGCGTCTCTTAAATGCTCTTGTACCCATCTAAAATCGTAGTTAGTGAAACCAGATAACTTCGTTGAGAGAGAATTATAACGATATTATTACGAGATTAAGGCAAGGAGGAAGGTAAACGCTTGGCACGGTATACAAGAAAAGGGACAGGTCTAATTGCGGTTCGCCGAGCTTTGCAATTCTTGTTTTGCTAATATAGAAACACAGCGGTGACCAGACGCCGACCTTTACTACAGAACAGCTTATTCGATATAAGATAAACGTTCAGCTGCCATAGTTGGAGAACAAGATAAAATTAGGTTAGTACCATTTCATACCTTTTTCTTTTTATAGTCACTACCCATTATTGCTAAAGCACTAGCTGATAGTCCCCCAAAGAGGGCAGCAAACATGAGAATCAGAAGATAAGATACAACCACCGTTACCCAATTATCTAAGATTAATCTTCGCATATCTTCTTTGGTGAGACCAAGGACTACAGCAATAGTGCTTAATATGAGTAACCATTTAAAAGCTTCAAAAAGCGTTAGGGTTATTTCATTAAGTAATCTGTAGATAAAAGAATGGTTCCATAGATGTCGGTACCATCGGTGTTCTTTATAAATCGCGTTGAAATTTTCCCAAAAATCACCTTCAATCGTATTGGTTAAATCTGTGAATCGTTTCTCAAATTTGTCGAGGGTTTCTACATTAGGCTTAGCAAGATAGGTCTCGAAGAAAGCCTCTGTTTCTTCATAATATTTAATTAAACGCTTATTGGCTAACTTATAGAGATGAGACTCTGGATCGCTGTACTTTGTGAAGAAGGCAAGAATCATAGTCATCCTGTTTTTGGAATTTCTTTCGCGTTGAATCTTTAGTAACTCTTTTCTAATGGGGCCAATCGCTTTATCTTGATTTTCTTGCGCTTGAGCAAAAAAACGTTCTTGTTTCTTTTGTTTAACATAAGAAACATACCCCAAAATGACTGCTAATACCGCTGTAACAAAGGGTATATAGATCGACAAGTCTTTCATTTAAGTTCGCACTCCTCGTTAATATTTCCTGGACAATACTTAATTCGGCGTTTTGCTCATCTCACGCAAAACGGTAGCCACCTGTCAGTAACCTCATAACATGTTCACTATGAATGTTATTATATCCCTCACCAACCTCAAACCCTGAACGCGATCCCCAGCTCCCGGGCGCATCGGATTCCGTAGTAGCGTTCCAACGAATCACCTGCTTCAACGGCCTTCATTACAACGCTTCTCCATTCATACTGAGCAATGAGCCTCTGGCATGCTTCCAAGGCCCCTGCTCTCTGCTCCTCCGTCCAGCCCGAAGAGAGTCGCTCTGCCCACTGCTCGCCGCCTTCGTCCACTTCCAGGAAGTCGCGGATGCCCATCAGGACGGACAGATGCTTCGCGGTAGAACTCATATCGCCTGCCAATCTAACATAATCGGAAACCACCTGCGGAGCATGCTCATAGTCGTCGATGTCTTCGGCCGGGCCTCCATTCAGCAGTGCCTGTATAATATCCGTCGCTCCATCGAAGAGCTCCCCATCAACCTGGCCGCCAGCCAGCGCCACATGCAGCTCCCCGTTCATAGCACAAGTACAGGCCAGATATTCGTTCATGATGCTGTTCTGGCAGCCGTGGCGCAGCAGCCAATCCTTGATCTTCTGGCTGCTCGGCTCCAGCCTCTCGACGATGTTGATTTTCCCCCACCCGTTAACATGCTTCGCTAATTCGAAGAGCACTTCGTTGCTGTCTTCCATGCCGTTCTGAATGGCAACCGCCGCATAGAGCGTAAACTCCTCATGCCTTCCGACCGTAAGAAGCAGCTCCTTCACCTGCTCATTACGAAATAATCCCAGCAGCGCAATACCAAACTTCACAACGTTACGATGCGTCCCATGCTCCACCATCCATCTGGCCTCATCAAACAGCGCCTGCAGCTGCATCCCGGGATGCTTGCGCGCTTCATCCAACACGTCATCAATCAAGCCGCCTACATTGGACGAAACAACCATGCTGTACAGCGCCTTTCGAGTGGACGTTCTGGGCTTTAGTGAATGCTTGGCCAGCAGCTCGACCAGCTCACGCACATCGTCTGTATTCCCGCTTAGAGCGGCGTGATGTCCGAGGACTCCATCCATGGCCCCTGCTGCCCAGCGGATGCCGCTCCCGGTCAAGAAATCTTCATCATCCGGCAGGGAGCCGTCCACCGCATCTCCTTGCTCTCGTATGTACGAATAAATCGGGGTTCTCCCCGACCAGGGCGCTTGAAATACTTTACCGAAAAATTGCTTCATCGTTCATCACCTGACCTCATAAAGAACTTCATAGGAAAACAATACTCGAAGAGAGTAATGTTTTCCTATGCATAAATTAACCTCGCAGAGCATTACAACCGCGGATCAATCTCCCGCTCCTGCGCAACCTCGAACAGCAGGCTGGCCGCGATTTCCTGGTAAGCCGCATGCTGCGGCGAAATCTCCTCGAACGGCACCTGGAGCAGCTGCAGCCCCAGCTTGTACTCACTCAGCGACGTACGGACCTTCTGGCTGATGTTCTTCTGCTTCAGCAGCTTGCGATACTTATGCGGGAACTTGTAGTCATACCCGTAGATGATCGACAGGTAATCAGGATTGCGCACCTTCATATAAGGCACCGTCTTCCCGTTCCACACCTCCGGCTTGATAACGACGCCCTCCATCTGGTTCTCCAGCGTAAGCTTGGCAAAATAACGCTCCGCCGCCTCATAGCAGGCAGGGTCAGACAGCTCCAGCGTCAGTGCCTCGTCCTCCGACAGCAAAGCATACATCTCAGAGGTCTTCCACTCTGGAATCTGTTCGCGCCCGTCTTCATATATCAGCTTCAGAAGGGCAAAAGGCTTGTACGCCATCTGCTCATCCTGCGCATACAGCTCCAGCTGCCGCTTATAGGTGCGATAAGCCTCCATATGCTCATCTACAGGTACAAAGGTCTCCCGCACATCGTGAACATACTTATAGGTCTGGTAGGTGCTTGCGCCATATTTATCGCTCAAGGCCGCCTTCGGCATGCGGTGCTGGTCCTGCTCGAATCCGCTCTCCTCATAGGCTGCCACCAGCTGGCCGTAAGCCTGCTCGAATCCGTTGTTTTGGAGGAAGGCAAGCTCGGTCTCCAGCGCTCGCTCAATTGGCTTAAACTGCCGTGCAATCAGCCCTTCGCCAAGCGCCTTCCACGGGAGAAGCTCTCCATCCAGAACCATCATCGTGATCTGCTGCTCCTCCATATATCCGCCGAACTTATGCAGCAGCCTGCTGTAGATTTCGGATAAATCCACTTGATTGATTTTGTAGCCGTTACGGCTTACCGCAAAGCACTGCTCCACATCCTTATGCAGGTACACATTGCATCTGGATCCCATATATTTGGGCTGAAGGATGACCTGATCCACGCCGCGCTCCCGGAAGTAATCAAGCCCCCGCCTCAGCGATTCAAGCTCGTTCGTCTCCTGATTCTTGTCCGCCGGGGACATCGTACCGGAGATGAAGTTGATTTTGTGACGCGAGCAGTAATGAAGCCTCCGAACCTCATCCTCCCCCAGATCCCGGACCGATACCTTCTTCTCTTCCTTGAAGAGAACCTGCAGCTCCTCCGCTATAACCGTGTGCCGGGACTTCCGGGATTTGATGAACGGCTTATACGTCATACTGACCGATGTCAGCAGATTTCCGTGGACGCTGCCTGTGTCGATGTGAAGCTTGTTGCGAATCCGGAACGATTGCCCCGCTGCGATATGCCCGAATATGTGAAACGGATGAATCTTGACCGCCTCCTCCTTCAGAAAAGCAAGCTGCTCCTCAAGCGGCGCCTCCCGGTCGATTCGGAAGTTCCGCTGGTGCCGGACAGAGTTCGTATCCAGCTTGCCGATATACTTGTTCCTGCACGGCGCATGCGTCACGAAGAAGGACGGTCCCCTGGCCCCGACATACCGGTAAAATGGTTTCGACAGCGAAACCAGCTGCTGAAATTTTCCCAGCAGCTCCTTGTCGTTCATCAGAACCTGCGTCGAATCAAAGTACGTCTGCAGCAGCTCCTGATCGGCTCCCTTGACCTCGCCCCTTAAGTACTTGTCGACGAAGTTCTCGTGGTTCCCCATCACCAGGTAGAAGTATTCCTGATTAGCATGCAGGAATTCAATGATCTCTCTTGTTTGTTTGCCTTTGTCGATCCAGTCCCCAACGAGGACAATCCGGGTGTTCTTCAGCTTCTCCGGTGCAATAAGCTTGTTCTCATCCAGCTTAAAGCCATAGTCAAGCAGCAGGCCCTTCAGATCATCCACACATTCATGAACATCGCCGATCATGATGTACTGCTGGTCCTGAGGAAGCACGGTAGACAGATACGCATCGATATCCTCAATGACGATTTTGTACGCAGGATTGGCCCTGCCCTCTTCAGGGTTATAAAAATCCTTCGCCCTCACTCTATGAATCTTGGCATAGCCTTCACGGGGCAGCGCTCCGAGAACATCCTTTTTCAGCCGGTTAATATGATTCGTGATCAGCTTCTTCGAGCGCTCCGATGCATAGTAGTCATCCCGCTTCCGGTAGTCGAAGACCATGACCTCCAGATTATAGTTGTTCTGATGCGCGATCTCCTTCACCTTAGCCCGAAAATCCTCGGAAAGCCCTGTCGTATCGACGATCACAAACTCCGCATTAATCGGGAAGGACGTCGCCATCCTCAATCTCTCAAACAGCATATGAAAAGCCTGCTCGCTGGCCTCCAGCATGACCTGATCGTACTTGTCGTACTCGTAACCGAGAATCTCCTGCCGGATTTGGTCAGAGGAGAGGTATTGAATGTTAGCCCTGATGTTCCGCTCAGCATCTTGAAAACGCAGACCAGGGATCAGCACTTCCTTGGCGAACGTCGTTTTGCCGCATTCGGTTGAGCCGACCAGCATGATAATCGTATGAACCTTCGTCTGAATTTCCACGGGTCAAGCCCCCCTTTTCTTCAAAATAACACCTTGAGTCGTTCGTATATGATTGACGCCATCTCCAACGGCCACGAACTCAGCCTGCATGTCTGCCTCTTGTATGACCTCGCGCATCCACTGCTGGAACGCCTCCTCGCCCATCTCCCACTTGTGATCCTCATGCCGGAAATCGCTCAGCTCGTAATAACGATTGAAATCCGCGTTAGGCGTCGTAATGATGAAGTGGTCAAAATCCACATGCCTGCAGATCTGATGGATCAGCTGCCTGGCCTCCTCCTGGCTCATATGCTCAATAACCTCGGTCAAAATCACATCAACCTGCTCGCCGCTGTAGCTCTCCAGGAACAGATCGATCGAGGCGAAGGTGACGATATTGTCGATTTCCTTGGTCTCCGCCTTGCGCTTCACCTTCTCAAGCAGCTCCTCGTTGATGTCGATCGCGTAGTAGCTGCCCTCGATTTTCCCGGCATACGGAATGGCATAGAACCCTTCCCCGCAGCCCACATCCAGGATCGACTTGTTGAACGGCAGGGCGCTTCCAATGTAATTTCTCCGCTGCAGTGCCGTGCCGCCATATGCGAACTGAATAGCGTACCGCTCCGTCTTCTCCAGCTCCGCCTTGTACTTCTGGAACCGGTCTCTGGAGGATAGGAAGTTGCGGACGAACAGACTGCGTATGTAAAACGGCGCATCGATCACATTCACGCTCTTAATGTACTTGTCGAGGATGCTGTCCGAGATATCGATGTATTCATTGCCGAACATTGACAGGAACAGGCACAGCACACTTACGGCATGCAGGAGCTGATACAGACTCTTGTTCGTTGTGATCGTCAGCGAATAGCTCTTGTGAGCCTGATGGGTCATCGCAAACGAGAAATCCTTCAAGTGCTTCTCGAAAAACTCGATGTAACGGTCCCGTTCAATATGGATCATGCTGATGAAGAAGGTGTGCTCGTACCCTTCCACATCCCGTTCAGCCTGCGCCTTCAGCGGTGCGGAGAAAAACTCATTGATCGCATTAAGCGGAAACAGCGGCGTGTTGTATCTGGAGACATTCAGGTATTCGAAGTTTTCCTGCTCGTGCTGCTTATAGGAAATTTCGTTGTCCGCATCCTTGAAATACACATTATAGGTCTGGTCATACGTGTACCAGCCATAAGCCATGCCCTTGCGAACCGAGCGCAGCATCATGCCGGTGTTCGGGTTCTTCTTAATGAGAAACGAAAACTGCGGGTTGGTGGATCTGATTTGAACAATTGCCATTTCGGTCTGCTCCTAACTTGTCGAATGGAATAAACAATGTGTGAATTCATTTTCGCTTAGTGATGCCGTTACGAACAGGGCGAAAGTATTACGAGCGCGGCAGGATCGTTTCTAACCGGGCACTCGTTAATCTCCTTCCTATTAAGCTGGGGAATTGCACATTTTAAAAAATTGTCCAATTTTGTGCAGATATTACGGGAGGTTATTTATGGAAGAACAGCGAATAAGTAGGTTTGCTATGGAAGCAAGAGTGCTACAGACAGGGAAGTGAGAAGAAAAATGCAGCGGCTGATAATCGATTTGGCCCAGGTGAGTAGCAGCACGGTACAGCTGGGTACAGCAGGTCGAAGGCTCTCCCCTGTGCCCCAGCATGTACAGGCCGTGAAGAATAGGCTGGATAGCGCAATTGGTGCAAGGCGCGGCATACATAGCAGGTTAACCCAAGCGGCTGCGGATGCCAGCCGGATCACCGAGCGGATAGCCCGGCTGGAGTCTTTTGTGCTGCAGTCAGTGCAGCGTTACGACAATGCGGAGCGGCAGCTGATAAGCCGGGCAGCGGCTGTGGAGGAGCTTGCCGGCCGTTCGGTGAATGAAGCAGCTTTCCGGCCGGTGGATTGGGAGGAAGTAGATGTCCGGGTCCAGCTGCTGGCTAAGAAGCTGGGCGGGTTGCTGCCACAGATAGCGGGACTGATAGATGATGCTGAAGAACGGGCAGCAGAGACTCTGCAGCAGTTAATAGCAGGCTCAGCTCAGATCCTAGCCGCTATTACGGAATTTGTAATAGAACAGGTGAGCTTGGTTGTGCTGAATGTCCGGAATTCGCAGCCGAAGCCGGTGAACATAGACAATTTGAACCTCTTGATAGCAGCCTATGGTGCTGAGCGCAAGAAGCTGGTGGATGTGGATCAGCTGTTCTCCGGGGACAAGCTGGATGCCGATATACTAGACTTCCTCGCTTATGTGGCGAAGAAAGGCTTTCACCCGGTTACATTCGAAGGGCTGCCCTACTGGGATTGGCATATTGCGGCCGAGAAGCTGAAGGAGATCCAGGATGCGAATGCGGCAGAGCCCAGGTTCTGGGGCATTGATCTCGCAGAAGGACTGTACGAGGGCGGCAAATCCGGGGTAATGGGTATCGCTTCATTTGGCTATGACTTGTACGATGATCCGTGGGGAACGGCCAAGGCAATAGGCGAAGGCGCCAAGCAGATTTCAATAGATATCTATAATGAAACGAACAAGCTGATAGACGACCCGTTCCTGTATGTGAATAATAAGGCTACCAACCTGAAGATGACGGCGGAAGAATTCTTTGCACTTTCTCCGAACGAACAGGCCAGATTAATTGGCGAGACGCTGGGCCGTGAGGTTGTCTATGCCGCTGCTGGCGGCGTGGCTCTCAAGAGCGCAAGGGGAGTCATCTCTGTCGCCGGGAAGGCTGGGACCCGTCTGGATGACGTAAGCATTCAGATCCGCCAGGGCGCAGTCATGCTGTTGGACAATGCAAAGCTCGCTGGTCAGCGGCTGGCAGATCCCGGATGGCTCCGCCCGCTGAATTTTGCTCCCGCAGGAGGCCCGGGAATGCCTGATGTCCGCCTCATGGATGGAGGCAAGCAGGAGCTGCCGCCCAAGAAGAATGCCGTGCAGGAGAATTACCTGCGGGCTATGGATGAGAAGGCTGAGGGGACTGGTAATGTTTTAAGCAATATTAAAGGATTAGATGACATCTTGAATGACCCTAGTAAGTTAAAAGGGGTTACACCTGAAGAACTTTATAAGTACCTAAATGATAATGGGTATAATCCATCACCACTAAATAAGAGTCGAAACTATACAGGAGTGCCTTTTGAAGAAGGTGGAGGCTTTAAAATTAATTGGGGTGGTGACAGAATACTACAGTACCATCCGGGAAGTAGTTATCATGGGGATGTACCATACTATAAAATATCTTCAGGCAGTACAGGAACACAAAGATTTGATATGGACGGAAATCCTTTAGAATAAAAAGTAGAGGTGACACATGGAGACAGTTGAAAATAAAATCATTTCATTATTTAAAGAACTAAATTACAAGGAAAAAGTAATCAATAATTCTGTTGTTTATGAATCTGAAGGGAAATATCTTAAATTAACCTTTATTAACAAGTTAAAATCATACGTTATTGAATATGCCGATAGTTATGACGAAGCTACCAAAAATCTTTTTGAAGATGGTGATTTATATCCTATAACAATGGATGAAGACGAACTAATTTGTAAGATGCGGAACGAAATAATTAACTCATAATTGTAGCTAGCGGCACTATCGTTGCATAAAAACCTGGAAGACAATTTAGATAACCAGTTTCTACCATGAAAACCAAAAGGCCGAGCAGTCGCCCTGTCAGTTTTATGCTTTATGAGAGTGTAGAACAAGCTCTTAAAAGACCAAGTTTAATGGTGACACCATGACGAATAGGTATTTAAAGTTTGGTATAAGTATTGATGATATGGAACTTGTGTCCAAGGATTTACAAAACCTCTTAAACATATGCTTTGAAGAGCATGAAAGTAGCTACTGGGGAGAATATAATGTTGCCCAGTTATCCGAAACCGAGAGTGTTAGGACTTTAACCTTAGGAGATGATTCCTATATTACATAGGAGTCATCTTTAATTATTGTAAGGGTTGCGGTAATGAATAGGCTGGGAACAGGATTCGGCTTAAAACTAGCTAATATACCTACTGGTTAACCAGCAGAAGATTTGATGTCATGACACACAATCAAACGATTTTACCATGCTATTCTTGAGAACTACCATACAAGAGTGATTGTTGCTATAAAGACCCGATAGAATTAGGTCGTGATTAGTTGCGTTTTCTATAAGTATCCGAAAGAAAGTACTTACATGATTGGTAGCATGTCTTTATACGACTCATGAGGTGAACATATGTATCAATACCATGGTTGGGCGGTTGTTATAGAAGGCACTGGTGATGAGGCAGGTAACGGGGGAAAAGTAAACATTTATGAAAAAGTTAAAAAGTATATTGAAGATTTACAACCGAATGTAGATGTGTTAGACATGAAGGCGATAAATGGACAATATCATCTTTGGATGACGGGCTTATGGAATCGTGAGCCTTCATCAAAATTTAGTCCAGCAGAAATAATGAATAACATAGGGATTATTGCTCCTGGTTCATATGGCATGCTCTATGTTTTTAATAATGAGCACCCAAAACATTCTAATGAGTTTAAAGTATATGTTCTTGCGAGGGGAAACGTTGAAGAAAAAAATGACCCATTTTTATCGCCATTAATACCGGTTGTAGCTGATGACTCCGATATTTAGCTGAATATAGCCAATGCCAACTAAGACAAAAATAAGAGGGCCGCAGCCTATTCAGGCTCGCACCCTCCGTTCCATCAAAAACACCACGTGCACCGATCCAACAAACACTAAAACAAATCCATCTGCTCCACTTCTCCGCCGGTCCTGTCCATTGACTCCGGCGCATGATCGCGGAAGTAGGCCTTGTGTTTTGCAAGCAAAAAGTGCTCAATATTGCAGCAAAAAGTGCCTAAGAGATTTGCCAGGATATGAAGCTATACGGGGACTCGTTCCATCGCTTGCTTGAAGCGGAAGCTCTCACCCGTGAATGAGAGAATATGAGCATGGTGTACCAGCCGGTCCACAAGAGCGGAAGTCAGCTTAGTATCTCCGAAAATCGACGTCCACTGGCCAAATTCTAAGTTGGACGTTACAATCACGCTTTGTCTTTCGTAACAGTCGGCAATCACATTAAACAATAGCTCAGAGCCGGTCTGGCTGAAAGGTACATAACCGACCTCATCCAAGATGAGTAAGTCAGCCTTTCGCAGTTTCTCCCGTAATCGGTTCACCGTTCCTGAGGCAAACTTCTCCTGCAGCAAAGCCACTAGATCCGAAGCGCGGTAAAACTGCACCGCCTTGCCTTGGCGGCATGCTTCTACGCCGAGTGCTGTAGCCATATGCGTTTTTCCGGTGCCTACTGCCCCCATGAGCAGCAGGTTCTCCTTACGCTCCAACCACCCGAGTTCCAGCAGCATGGCGGGACTGCTGCCGCTTGGAAAGGAGATGTGGTCATACACATAGCCCTCAAAGGTCTTAATATGTGGGAATCCAGCTTGTTGGACAAGCTTACCCAGTTTCGCACGCCTGCGGCCATCCAGTTCAGCCGTTAGCAGTTGCAGAACCACACCATGCAGCTGTTCGTCCTGCTGCAGCGCAACATGTTCGACGACATGTGCCAGCCGCAGCTGCCGGCACAAATCGGCCAGTTCTGGCTTCATGTCAGCTCACCCCCGTCAGCTTGTCATAGCGCTGTAGTGAAAACTCCACTTTGGTACTCGGCGGTGAGATTGTCTCCTCTAAAACGGACGGTATATCCCGACTGCCTGACCTCATGCCGAGAACAGCGGTTATACGTTCAACGGTAGCTTCTGTACCGAGAAGGTGGAGAGCATCCTCTATTTCCCTCATCGTGTACACGCTGCTCCAGTGGGCTAGGGCTAGGAGGCGTTCCTTGCGCATATCTAGTTCCTTTACCGTAGCATAGAGCTGCAACGTTTGCGGCAGCATGCGAATGAACTGAGAGTGAGTCACACTTCGCGGCTTGCGCAGCAAGTTAGTAAAGACTTGTTCCCACGGAATGTCAGCGGTCTTGCCAGTGTAAGGCCGAGGGATTTCTCTTACGAGCTGGTGGTTGTTATTGAGGATAACCAGGCGGTCCCAGTAGGTTTGGATCATGACCTGGCTTCCTGGTTGAACCAGTCCCAGCATAGGAATGGTGGTTTCATCCACTCGAATCTCTCCGTATTTATTGACCGCCGCAGCAGATATACGAAAGGCTTCAAAAGCCACCTCCGGCAAGACAAGTAACTTTGCCCGTTCCTCTTCCCACAAGTCAGCGATTCGCTGCCCCTTGGCATAGTGTGTACGCTCTTGGTCTAGCAAGGCTTGCTTAGCAAACACAGCAGCAAGCTGCTCGTGGCTCTCATAAATCGGGATCGGGACAGCCCAGTTCCGTTTCGAGTACCCACATTTATTCTCAACATGTCCTTTCTCATGTCCGCTGTACGGGTTGCAGAACACTGCTTCGAACCGATAATGCGCACAAAATCGCTGAAACCCGTCCGTTAATTGCCGTTCACCATGCTTCTCAATATGTACAACCGCAGCAGACAGATTATCGAACCAAATCCGAGAAGGAACCCCTCCAATTTGCTCGAAGCATTGCTTTAACGCTTCCAGAAAGCATTCCTGGTTTTCTGCTGGGGTCGGATAAACGTACGCTGCGTTGCTGTAAGGAAACGAGATGACCAGCAGTTTATAGGTCAGCAGCTCCTGGTCTTGGCTCACCTCAATCGTCGTGAAATCCACTTGCGCTTCACCGGCTGGATGCTCGAGCCGCTCGTAGATTTTGGCGCGTTCCAGAGCCAATTCTGCCTTACGCTTCTTTACATAAGCAAGCACGGTACGCTGTCCGCCGGTAAACTCATACTCGTCTCGCAAACGCTGGAACACTCGCACTCCCGTGTGCCGTTGCTTCCGTGGGAGCAGGCGGTCCTCCTCCAGCCAGGTGTCTACGATATCCATAAACGGCCCCATGACCGGGCTTCTGCTCTTCTTTTTCTTCAGCGATTCATTCCAGTTGGACTGATCCGCATATTTCTTGGCTGTCCGCCAATGTATGCCCATTTCTCTAGCAATTTCGTTTACCGAAAGCCCTTCTGCTTCCCGTAAAAATCTGATATATTGTTGTTGAGGCATTTTCAGCATCCTTTCGTAACTCCTTCGCTAGTTCTCGTCAAACTTAACGATAGGAGGAAGTTGGGATCCTGACAAGTGTCTCTTTTTTGCTTTCTAGTTGAGCATTTTTACGCTGCAATCTTCGGCATTTTTAGTATGCAATAAACA
>NZ_QKRB01000059.1 GCF_003233845.1 Paenibacillus sambharensis | reverse complement strand
TGTTTATTGCATACTAAAAATGCCGAAGATTGCAGCGTAAAAATGCTCAACTAGAAAGCAAAAAAGAGACACTTGTCAGGATCCCAACTTCCTCCTATCGTTAAGTTTGACGAGAACTAGCGAAGGAGTTACGAAAGGATGCTGAAAATGCCTCAACAACAATATATCAGATTTTTACGGGAAGCAGAAGGGCTTTCGGTAAACGAAATTGCTAGAGAAATGGGCATACATTGGCGGACAGCCAAGAAATATGCGGATCAGTCCAACTGGAATGAATCGCTGAAGAAAAAGAAGAGCAGAAGCCCGGTCATGGGGCCGTTTATGGATATCGTAGACACCTGGCTGGAGGAGGACCGCCTGCTCCCACGGAAGCAACGGCACACGGGAGTGCGAGTGTTCCAGCGTTTGCGAGACGAGTATGAGTTTACCGGCGGACAGCGTACCGTGCTTGCTTATGTAAAGAAGCGTAAGGCAGAATTGGCTCTGGAACGCGCCAAAATCTACGAGCGGCTCGAGCATCCAGCCGGTGAAGCGCAAGTGGATTTCACGACGATTGAGGTGAGCCAAGACCAGGAGCTGCTGACCTATAAACTGCTGGTCATCTCGTTTCCTTACAGCAACGCAGCGTACGTTTATCCGACCCCAGCAGAAAACCAGGAATGCTTTCTGGAAGCGTTAAAGCAATGCTTCGAGCAAATTGGAGGGGTTCCTTCTCGGATTTGGTTCGATAATCTGTCTGCTGCGGTTGTACATATTGAGAAGCATGGTGAACGGCAATTAACGGACGGGTTTCAGCGATTTTGTGCGCATTATCGGTTCGAAGCAGTGTTCTGCAACCCGTACAGCGGACATGAGAAAGGACATGTTGAGAATAAATGTGGGTACTCGAAACGGAACTGGGCTGTCCCGATCCCGATTTATGAGAGCCACGAGCAGCTTGCTGCTGTGTTTGCTAAGCAAGCCTTGCTAGACCAAGAGCGTACACACTATGCCAAGGGGCAGCGAATCGCTGACTTGTGGGAAGAGGAACGGGCAAAGTTACTTGTCTTGCCGGAGGTGGCTTTTGAAGCCTTTCGTATATCTGCTGCGGCGGTCAATAAATACGGAGAGATTCGAGTGGATGAAACCACCATTCCTATGCTGGGACTGGTTCAACCAGGAAGCCAGGTCATGATCCAAACCTACTGGGACCGCCTGGTTATCCTCAATAACAACCACCAGCTCGTAAGAGAAATCCCTCGGCCTTACACTGGCAAGACCGCTGACATTCCGTGGGAACAAGTCTTTACTAACTTGCTGCGCAAGCCGCGAAGTGTGACTCACTCTCAGTTCATTCGCATGCTGCCGCAAACGTTGCAGCTCTATGCTACGGTAAAGGAACTAGATATGCGCAAGGAACGCCTCCTAGCCCTAGCCCACTGGAGCAGCGTGTACACGATGAGGGAAATAGAGGATGCTCTCCACCTTCTCGGTACAGAAGCTACCGTTGAACGTATAACCGCTGTTCTCGGCATGAGGTCAGGCAGTCGGGATATACCGTCCGTTTTAGAGGAGACAATCTCACCGCCGAGTACCAAAGTGGAGTTTTCACTACAGCGCTATGACAAGCTGACGGGGGTGAGCTGACATGAAGCCAGAACTGGCCGATTTGTGCCGGCAGCTGCGGCTGGCACATGTCGTCGAACATGTTGCGCTGCAGCAGGACGAACAGCTGCATGGTGTGGTTCTGCAACTGCTAACGGCTGAACTGGATGGCCGCAGGCGTGCGAAACTGGGTAAGCTTGTCCAACAAGCTGGATTCCCACATATTAAGACCTTTGAGGGCTATGTGTATGACCACATCTCCTTTCCAAGCGGCAGCAGTCCCGCCATGCTGCTGGAACTCGGGTGGTTGGAGCGTAAGGAGAACCTGCTGCTCATGGGGGCAGTAGGCACCGGAAAAACGCATATGGCTACAGCACTCGGCGTAGAAGCATGCCGCCAAGGCAAGGCGGTGCAGTTTTACCGCGCTTCGGATCTAGTGGCTTTGCTGCAGGAGAAGTTTGCCTCAGGAACGGTGAACCGATTACGGGAGAAACTGCGAAAGGCTGACTTACTCATCTTGGATGAGGTCGGTTATGTACCTTTCAGCCAGACCGGCTCTGAGCTATTGTTTAATGTGATTGCCGACTGTTACGAAAGACAAAGCGTGATTGTAACGTCCAACTTAGAATTTGGCCAGTGGACGTCGATTTTCGGAGATACTAAGCTGACTTCCGCTCTTGTGGACCGGCTGGTACACCATGCTCATATTCTCTCATTCACGGGTGAGAGCTTCCGCTTCAAGCAAGCGATGGAACGAGTCCCCGTATAGCTTCATATCCTGGCAAATCTCTTAGGCACTTTTTGCTGCAATATTGAGCACTTTTTGCTTGCAAAACACACTTGTTGAACCAATTAACGTAATCGTATAATTCCACTTCTAGATGACGGAGACTCTGGAAGTTCATCTGGTTCACGAACTCTGTTTTCATGATTTTGTAGGTGGCTTCGGCTACAGCATTGTCGTATGGACAGCCTTTTTTACTAAGGGACCGGCCAATCTCAAACGTCCCTAGCAGCTCGTCAATCTTTTGGTTTTTAAACTCGCTACCCCGGTCAGTATGAAACCATTGAATCTCGCGTAAATCGCCCTCAACGCTTGCAAACGCACGGGAAATCAGAGCAGCGTCCTTATTTGGACCTGCACTATGGCCAATAATCTCTCTATTAAACAAATCGAGCAGCACACAAATATAGTGCCACTGGTTTTGAACCTTCACATAGGTCAGATCACTGACAACGAAGCGCTTGGCTTCCTCCTGCTCAAACTCACGGTCCAAAACATTCGCCGTTGCTGCTTCATTAGAAGCAGCTTTAAGGGGCTTGTATTGAGCCACTGTGTAGGTAGAAACCAACCCTTGCTCGTTCATAATCCGGCCAATGCGGCGTCTGGACGCGACTATTCCGCGTTCTTGGAGCTTCACCTTAAGCTTGCGTGTACCGTACGCTTTTCTATTCTTATGGAAAATCCCCACAATGGCTTCCGTTATATCGTCTTCATTCGGTTGTTCTTTCGCTTCATAGTAATACGTACTTCTTGCGATTTGCAGGACGTCGCACATTGCTGATACCGAGTATTTATCAAGGTTGTTTTGGATGATAGCTACTTTCGTCCCATGATCAGCGCGGCTTGCTTTAAAATATCCACCTCCATTTTCAGGCGCTCGTTCTCTTTTCGTAAAGTGAGCAGCTCATTTTCTTCTGGCGATCGATTATCCTTCTCCTTGAAGGAACCCGTTGTCTGAGCTTGCTTGATCCAGCGGTCTAAAGCGGAAGCTGTGAGGTCATACTCCTCCACAATCGCTGCTCTCGACTTCCCGTTTTCATAAAGCTCCACCATTTGTTTTTTGAATGCTGGGGTAAAGGTACGCCGTTGTTGTTTTGGCATTGTAGTGATCCGCTCCTTAAGATGATAGGTCTATTCTACAAGCCCTTATTTTTTCTGTCCAACTAAGTGTAGCCGATCCACTTAGCCCGTGCAGGGTTGTCTGCTAATTCCGCTTCTCCGAAGATTCTCTACCGACCAAGGGCCGTCAGGCCCGCTGTGTGAATACGTTGTTAAGCGATGCCCCGACTTCTTCGGTACACTCACAAAATTATTGGTTTATAACTAAATGCAGATCAAGGAGCCGTCAGGCGACGCAGCGTGAATATGGTGTTATAAGATGTGGGGGCCTTCTTGAATATACCTTCATATGTTTTTGTTCTCCTTGTTCATTAATTCTTCTTCAAATATTTGCTTTAATTGATTGCTCACGATGAGATAATCCACTTCTCCTCTTGTAACGTAGATATTCTCTTTATCATATTGAATTCGCACTTCTGATCTGTTCTTTAATCGAATAGCAATTCCTGAAACAATGCTTGGGCTTGATGAATCCTTCCAACTTGTTGCTAGCGGAGATGATGAATTAAATGTTCTAATGATTCTCTGTATCTGATCGTCATTTAAATTTATATCAATATGTTTAAAAGTCGAGTTAATAAGTACAACTTTACTCATTCTAATACTATCAATATCTTGTTCTTCTATTTTCTGGTGCATGGATAATTGATCCATAAATTTCCCATTTGAGTCGTCTGTTAAATACGAGTAAAAAATAACAGCACTAAATATCATGAACACAGTAATCAAACCAATTATTGCTTTGTTATTGATTGTATTCATCACTTGCCCCCATTTCTTATAACGTTGTTGTATTCACGAACCCGAGAGGCTTAAGTGACCAAAGGGAACGGCCGCGATGCGGTTAGGTAGTGCAGGGTTGTCCGCCTGATCCAACTTCCTCGAAACTCCACGGCGCGGACCGAGGGCCGTTAGGCCCGATGCGTGAATGTGGTGTTATCCGAAGCATCAGGCATCTGTGTATCACATTCAAAGATCTTCTATACTTATCCATTTATCTGTAATCGGGTCATACATTTCAATATCATTATTCATTTCCTGTATCTTTAATTTTTGAATTTCATCTAATGTTAATTGACCATGATTCACCCGTACAAGCCAAGACTTAGTCTCCTTCCAAGGTATAAAACTATCTGAAAGTGACTTGTCTATAACATCCTCGCCCAAGAAATATCTTTTTGTATATTCTTTAAAAGTTAAGTATGGATACTTAGATCTTGCAATGCTAAATCCATTTACAAGAGATCCAATATTCCGATATCCAAGGTCCAATGCCATTAACTCATTTACATTATATTCAATCTGCATGTCCTGCATCTTTACACATGCATTGACTAACTCTTTTATGTTGCCACCAGCCAAATAATGAGATTCTATCTGAGGTATTGAAAGTGGTAGGTCTTTTTCCTTTGATGTAAGTAACGCCGAAACTACATCAGTATTCAATGACTTTCTAACAGACATAGCCAAGGCAGTAGTAAAACCTTCTCCAGATTTAATCAAGCGGATAAAGTTTATCATGAATGATAATCCTCCATTTCTATTTGCACTTTGGGATGTTTCGGATAACGTTCAGGCATTCACGAACCCTCACTGCCTTAAGGGAACGTAGTGACCGGCCGCGACGCGGTTAGGCAGTGCAGGGTTGTCCGCCTGATTCCTCTTCATCGAAAACCATCGGGCGGACCAAGGGGCGCGGTAGCGACCCGCAGCGTGAATGCGGTGTTAGCTGATGTTGGGCACTTCTTCGAATAACTTAAACTCCGTCTTTAATCATTCTGTCTAGATCTTTAATACTCAACTGAGTCGCGTGAAAACTATTGCCCTCAAATACGATTCCTTCTACTAGAGCATTCTTGAAATTAACAGAACACAGTGCACAATTGATAAATTGAGCATCTTTCATATCTGCTTCCTCAAAAATACATGTCTTTAAGTTGCAGTCAAAAAATCTCGAACCAATAAATTTCGAACCTGTAAAATCTAAGGCTAAATAACAGGCCTCAAATGTGATTCCACTTAAATCTTGATTCCTCAGCTTACCGTCAGTTAGTACTTCGACGTTGCGAAAGTGTTTAATACCGTTGCTAAGATAGCTAATGAAACGATTAAATGTTATTTCTTGATCTTGTATTAATCGAACTTCTTCCATGATTTACACCTCGATTCGCCCAATTTCAGCTAACACTATATTCACGCATCGGGTCGCTGTCGCGCCCCTCGGTCCGCCCGTGGATTTTCGAGGAAGCATAAACAGGCGAACAACCCTGCACTGCCTAACCGCATCGCGGCCGCTCTCGTAGGTCGCTTAAGGCAGTGAGGGTTCGTGAATGCCTGAACGTTATGCGATGCCCCTGACTCCCTTGAGATACTTCAACATTACCGGTCTCATTAATAGTTCTCTAATTCTCTTTCCAAATCATTTTTAAGCACTTCCACTTCTAATACAGCCGAATCATCATTATTGAAAAATATAGAGGGTCTAACCCCGTCTGCTAACATTTGAATTAGGAAAGTATCAATGAATTCTTGGAGATCGATGGCTTCTGCTTTATAAACACTCCAATCGTCATTTTCTCAGTATTCAGCAAACTCTTTCCGAGGCCAAAAAGGAAATAAATAATTCCCCGAATCGTCAGCGCTTGCTGCCCAACCATCATCGTATAATCCCCAAACCTCTTCTCGGTCGACGACCTGCTTGATAAAATACTCATATCTGATATTGGCTGGTTGCTTAATGAGCGATTCAAACTCTTTATTATTCATAGTCTCTGCACCTTTTTTTTATGTTTGTTCCCAGGGGTTTCGCATAACGTCTTACGCATTCACGAACCCGAGAGGCTTTAGCTGCCGTCTGTGTCTCTCTCGAATAATCTATGAGTTATCTTTTATTCATGTATTCTTTTATGTCACTTATCTCATTTGAAATTATCTCTATTTCTTCGGATTTACTGTTCATCAAAATATACGTGGGATACTTTGTGATATGAAATCTTTCATGACGGGGATTAAAGCTAACTAATGTAATGCCTTTAATTAGTATCTCATCCTTATCCGGTTCATTCTTATCTTCGTAAACAAATAATACTAGAGTATCTTGATCAATAACGTTTTGCTTATAAGATGTATATATGAAAAATAAAACCACAATGGATATGAACAATATGAAGAGAGTCCTCGGTTTTTCATTTTTTTTGTCTTTCATGTCTTCCCCCCACAGATTTCGTATAACGTCTCTCGCATTCACGAACCTCCGTAGGAGGTTGTCCTCGGCAAACGGCATCATTGAAAGCATCCTGCGGACCAAGGGCGCCAGCCCGATGAGTGAATGCGGTGTTATAAGATGTAGCCGCCTTCTTCGAATTACCTACAAGTATGTTCTTTGCAACATTCAGCTATCGTACCCGTTAGCTTAATGACTTACTCTGTTGTTCAAATTCGTGTTCCTTTACAAATAAAGCGGCATCAGAGAAGGCAAATCGTACCTTATCACGGCTTTTAAACGACAAAATGGTGCCAATAGCCATATCCCATAGCCGCATCGAAATAATGAGCCTAATCCGACAGTGCCCGCATGATGTTAGATTTCGCTTCTGCCGCAATCGCTTCATTCCCATCATCGACCGCTTGCATTAAGATCAGTACGGGGATGTATACCGCGATCAGCCGCGCCAGCAGCTTCGTTTCCTCGTCCGCTCCTCCGTATGTTTCGAAAAACACGCCGCGAGCGTAAGGTGGCAAAAAGCTGTAAGCAACGCTCAAATCGCAGGCCGGATGGCCTACGCTCAGATCGCCCCAATCAATGATGCCGGAAACGATTCCTTTCTCATTCACAAGAATATTCTTGAAATGAAGATCGCCATGTAGCATTGCATTCACTGCCTCGACACGGTTCGTTTGTAACCTGCTAATATACGCTTCGAACACACCGGACTCCTCCGGCGACAAGTGTTCAACCACCTTCGATAGAAAGCCCGCCAATTTCACTTTGCGCGATGCTATGTCTGTCAAACTTCGATGATCTTGCTGAACTCCGCACTTCAGCGCCGCCTGCACCGGAAACTCATGCAATCTCCGCAAAAATTTCGCCAGCGTCTCTGCCGATAAAGCCCGGCGTTCTTCCGTCAAACCGATGGGGAAATCTCCTGGCACGTAGGCATAGCCAAGAAATGGTGCAGGGTATTCGTCACTTGCTTCGCCATAAAACAACGGTTTCGGATAAGGGATGGTCATATATGCCTCCAGCATCGGCAGCAGCTTCCCTTCCATACGAATCGAGCTAACTGCAATCGTTCTTCTTGGAAACCGGAACACGTACTCGTTACCGATGAGAAAAACCGTATTATCCCAGCCCCAGCCCAATCGCTTCACTTGCTTCGATGACAGCTGAGGGAATTGTCTGCCGATCAGCGTCCGCGCCTGCTCTTCGTTAACCTCCCACTCTGCATCCCATACATTTGTTCCTCCCATGAAATGTATGCCTCCTCGTTCCTTACTTTATTTAGCCCTTTACATTCCCTGGAAGTTGCACATAATTGCCAGTTAGCTTAAGCTGTGATGAAAGATTTATGCTTTTGCGGCTATTTCTTATAACGTCTCTTGCATTCACGAACCCGAGAGGCTTAAGCTGCCGAGGCGATCAAACGAAGTGATCGCCGGCCGGGTCGAAGACTTGGCCTCGCAGGTGTTGTCCGCTGAATCCGCCTCCTCGTAATGCCCCAAGCGGACCGAGGGGAGTAAGCCCCGATGCGTGAATGCGGTGTTATCGGAAGTCTGCAACTTCTATGAAACACATTCAATCTAGATATTTAAACGTGGAGTTTTCGTCCCTGTATATTACTTCTTTATAGTTATTACTGCCTTTTTCCTTTAGTTTACTTTCCAATTCATTTTCTCGAATGTTATAGTGCCGTTTGTTTAAATACCCCACTGTTCTTAAGGTTGGGTGTTCAACTATTGGTACCAAATCACCATCCAGTACGCTAGTATTAACAAATCGAAAATCTATTAGATTTGGAAATTCTTTAAGGAAGGTTAGATTCTCTAATTGACCGCAATCATTCAGGCATAGAACACGAAGGTTTTTTAGCGACAAAAGTTCAACCGAAATCTCTAATTTCTTCGACTGATTAATATGCAGATGTTCTAAAGTTTTAGAGATATTTGACAAACCACTATCGTTTTGCAACTTTGTACAATAGTGCAATTCTAACCTCTTCAAATTGCTATATCTGTCTATTGCATTAAGGTTGTGAATATTAGACCAATTTAGCTCCAGATATAAAAGTCTACTTGAAGCAGGTATATTTGATAAATCACGAGTTTTATTCTTGTGATACCAGAGAGCTAGATACTCAATGTCTTGTATGTTGTGATTTGTTAACTTTTCTTTCTTTAAATCTAATTGAATGAATTGATCGTTAGGTATTTGTTCAAACCAGATTGTATTTTGTCTCCAATGCTCCATTGAATCACCTGCTAGATATGATTTTTGCAGATTTCCGATAACGTGCATGTATTCATGAACCCTCACTGGCTTAAGGGGCGTTAGCCCCGGGTCCGACGGGCTTAGCCAGTGCAGGGTTGTCTGCTGGTTCCACTTCTTCGAAAATCCTCTGCAGACCAAGGGCCGTCAGGCCCGCCGCGTGAATACGGTGTTATATGAACTTACTGCCATCTTCGAGTTTCATTCGATGTTCTGTTCATTATTAGTAGAGATATTGGTGATTGTTTTTATAATTCCTTTCATTCTCTCATATAAGTCCTCTAATGTTTTATGTTCTTCTCTATATACTGGTTGTTCCCAGTTTTTTTCTTTAATAATGTATACAACAAATTTTCCGTTACCTTTAGATGCATCACCATACCAGCCAACATCTAAAATGTAACTATTAGGATATTCAATCTGTACCATGTCTTCCGTTACCCATTCTAAATCTGTTAGATCTTCTGGGCTTAATTTATATGGATTATATGTTATTTTCCCTGGTTTAAACTCGAAGTTTTCAAACATGTTTGTACTCCGTTCTTTAAGGGTTTATCAATCCCCAGCAGTAATTTCATATAACGTGCATGTATTCACGAACCCTCACTGGCTTAAGCTGCCAACCAATCAAGCGAAGCGATCGGATTCCCGGGTCGAAGACTTAGGCAGTGCAGGGTTGTCTGCTGATTGCGCTTCCCCGAAAAACCTCTTGCAGATCAAGGAGCCGTCAGGCGACGCAGCGTGAATATGGTGTTATGTGAAGTTCTCCACTTCTTCGAATAACTCAAAAAATAACTTCTGATAAATCTAATTCTTTAGTTTTTATCTCAATCCATTTATCTACTTCATAAATAGCGATATCTTCTACTTCAATTAATAATATGCTTTTTCCTAATCGAACCGTTAGAATATTATCCCATTCTATCTGTTCAATTCTACCTCTTATGTGTACCTGGTTGTCCTTTAAATATATCTTTTCTTCTTTTTCTTCAACACAGACTACATCCTGATTAAAAATTAAGATTCCAGATACATCCAACTCAACATCCACATCAGTGCCTATAAATACTTTTTCTTGAGATTTCCAGACACCAATGCCTTCACCGATTGGGCATGTAAAAGTAACCATTATTTTGTTCTTTTTATGAATTTGAATTCCCAATATTTTTATCCTCATTGTCTCAACTTCCATTATTTTTATTTAGATGTTTTGGGGAATTTCAGATAACGTTCAGGCATTCACGAACCCTTACTGGCTTAAATGAGTGAAGCGAGCGGGTCCGACGGACTTAGCCAGTGCAGGGTTGTCCGCCTGTTCCAACTCCCTCGAAAATCCTCGGGCGGACCAAGGGCCGCGACAGCGGCCCGCAGCGTGAATGCGGTGTTATATGAAGTGGTCGACTTCTTTGATATGCTATCAATTCTTTATTTCAATTCTAATCCCTAGGGCTCCCCATTTCTTTTCTTGCTCTGGACTATATATCTCATATGTACCAGTTATCATCTCATCCATGCTCCAGCCTTCACAGCCAAACTCTTTAAAAGGATGGGCACGATATAATTCTTCAAAGGTCTTATAAATCAACAACTCTTTAACAACAGCCTCTACTGATTTAGATTTACCTGGCAACTGATAAAAGATTATTGAATCATTGATGTTTATTCTTCTTCGCTTCTCATCATATAAACGAACTTCAATACGTTTGTGCCCCGATACTAATGAGTTAAAGTATTCGGGGTATAATGTCATTTCGTGCTTCATTGTTTCTTCCCTCACTGTCAGCTTTTTCGACCATTTCATATAACGTTAAGGCATTCACGAACCCTCACTGGCTTAAGCTGCCAACCAATCAAGCTTAGCGATCGGATCGACGGGTCGAAGACTTAGCCAGTGCAGGGTTGTCTGCTGATTTCGCTTCCTCGAAAAACCTCTGCAGACCAAGGGCCATCAGGCCCGCAGCGTGAATACGGTGTTAGGCGTTGTTAAAATGGGCGACTTCGTATGAATGGCTATCAAATTTCAATTACCCTGCTTCCGTTAAGGAAGCAATCCATATTCAGAGGCCTGCCCACGAACTTAAATCAAAGTTTCCGCTAAGGAAATTACCGCCCGTTCATTAATTCCTTCATCAATGTGTTTGTTAGTCTTTCGCCCAATTTTAATGACGCTTAACGTTGTTGTATTCACGAACCCGAGAGGCTTAAGTTGCCGTTGCGATTATGCAAAGCAATCGCCTAGCCGTGTCGCCAGACTTAGCCTCGCAGGGTTATCTGCTAGAACCAACTTCCTCGAATTTACTTCTGGCAGATCAAGGAGCCGTCAGGCGACGCAGCGTGAATATGGTGTTATCTGAAGTTACTGTCTTCTTTGAGTTACATCACAAATATTTAGATTAATCACTTTTCATTAGGTATATTAGATCGTATCCGTTCTCATCATTAAGATTAGACGGGTAATACTCCTCGCCTTTTTCATTCACTTTAATTGTAAGTTTGTTCCCATCCAGTTTATAAAGCCCGAATCCGTTCTTCCTGTCCCCCGTTGCATCCACTAGTTTCATAATTATCTTGTCACTATTGATTTCATATGACCCTTTATATACTTTATCAGAGTCTTTTATAGTTAATTGGTCTTGTTTAAATTCCCATACATGATCTTCATATAGAGTTTCATTCATTTCGTCACTTGGTTTCCATATGCCTATAAGTTTATTCTCATCTGAGGAGCATCCCAATATGATTAATAAGTAACAGGCAATTATAATAGTGGTTCTAAATTTTCTCAACATCTATGAAAAACCCTCCATTAAATAGTTTTACAGTAATTTCAGATAACGTTCTTGCATTCACGAACCCTCACTGCCTTAAGCTGCGGACCGATGCAGCGCAGCGATCGGTCCGCCGGGTCGGAGACTTAGCCAGTGCAGGGTTGTCCGCTGATTTGGCTGCTTCAGGAAATGCTTCTTGCGGACCGAGGGGCGTTAGCCCCGATGCGTGAATGCGGTGTTATGTGATGTCCCCGACTTCCTGAATAATCCCACGTAGGTTTCCATAGTCCTTAATAAGTTCCTTCAGTTCTTCAAGAGTATTATTTATATATGACTGGTCAGAGTGTATTTCAAATATTAGTTCATTAATACTATCTGGATGTTCTTGATAGCGACCTTTAATCTCGATAATTCCTCCTGGCATATACTGCAGTTCAAAATTTAAGGACCGGTCAAAATTACTATATTCCACTTTACCTGAGCAATGCTGGTGGACTGTTAGTAATGATTTATAAAAGGTGTACAGTTCACCGGTAGTGAACCAGAGCTCTCCACTAGCATTGAAGTTCCCGCTCTTTATTTCAACATTACCTGAGACTTCGTACCCCCCCCAGAAAGAAGTCTGTTCAGGAAATCCTATTACATTACTTAGAGTAAATTTTATAAATTCACTCTCACTCTTTATGATTATTATTTCCTGCTTCATTGTCACACGCTCTTTCGGGGATTTCACATAACGTGCATGTATTCACGAACCCTCACTGGCTTAAGCTGCAAACCGATTAAGCGAAGCGATCGGATCGCCGGGTCGAAGACTTAGCCAGTGCAGGGTTGTCTGCTGATTTCGCTTCCTCGAAAAACCTCTGCAGACCAAGGGCCGCCAGGCCCGCCGCGTGAATACGGTGTTATAAGATGTCCCCGCCTTCTTCGAGATACATTACAATACTGTTCCTGTTCTATGCCTTTTTAATATTATTACTTAACTAATTAGAGTTTCTTAACTTCAACCTTCTTGGCTAGTATCCATCCGTTTAACCCATAGGATGAAGAAATAATGTAATATACATATCCTTCATTTATTAATAATGCATACAAGTTCTCTACATTATCATAATATCTTGGCCAACAATAATCCTTTCGTTCATCAAGTAGTATTTGGTTTTCCTCAATAAATAAGGAGACTGGATACTCGCCTATATCTAATATGATGCTTCCAGGCAATTCATTAACAAACATGTGAGCCATAACCCCAGTAAAGATAATTTCAATAATTTCATCATTATATTTTGTTTTAAAAGTGATAACTTGATTTGAAAGTTCAATTTGATATGACAATATCTCATTATCATGAACATAATTCATCCTGAACTTCGTCCTTTAAGAAAGTATTTTTGGTTCTAATAAATTTTCTCGCGGGGATTTCTTATAACGTTCAGGCATTCACGAACCCTCACCACCTTAAGGAAATCTGGGAGGCTTAGATAGCTCTTATCTTAGCCTCCCAGATTTCCGGCCGCGATGCGGTTAGGTGGTGCAGGGTGTGTTTTGCAAGCAAAAAGTGCTCAATATTGCAGCAAAAAGTGCCTAAGAGATTTGCCAGGATATGAAGCTATACGGGGACTCGTTCCATCGCTTGCTTGAAGCGGAAGCTCTCACCCGTGAATGAGAGAATATGAGCATGGTGTACCAGCCGGTCCACAAGAGCGGAAGTCAGCTTAGTATCTCCGAAAATCGACGTCCACTGGCCAAATTCTAAGTTGGACGTTACAATCACGCTTTGTCTTTCGTAACAGTCGGCAATCACATTAAACAATAGCTCAGAGCCGGTCTGGCTGAAAGGTACATAACCGACCTCATCCAAGATGAGTAAGTCAGCCTTTCGCAGTTTCTCCCGTAATCGGTTCACCGTTCCTGAGGCAAACTTCTCCTGCAGCAAAGCCACTAGATCCGAAGCGCGGTAAAACTGCACCGCCTTGCCTTGGCGGCATGCTTCTACGCCGAGTGCTGTAGCCATATGCGTTTTTCCGGTGCCTACTGCCCCCATGAGCAGCAGGTTCTCCTTACGCTCCAACCACCCGAGTTCCAGCAGCATGGCGGGACTGCTGCCGCTTGGAAAGGAGATGTGGTCATACACATAGCCCTCAAAGGTCTTAATATGTGGGAATCCAGCTTGTTGGACAAGCTTACCCAGTTTCGCACGCCTGCGGCCATCCAGTTCAGCCGTTAGCAGTTGCAGAACCACACCATGCAGCTGTTCGTCCTGCTGCAGCGCAACATGTTCGACGACATGTGCCAGCCGCAGCTGCCGGCACAAATCGGCCAGTTCTGGCTTCATGTCAGCTCACCCCCGTCAGCTTGTCATAGCGCTGTAGTGAAAACTCCACTTTGGTACTCGGCGGTGAGATTGTCTCCTCTAAAACGGACGGTATATCCCGACTGCCTGACCTCATGCCGAGAACAGCGGTTATACGTTCAACGGTAGCTTCTGTACCGAGAAGGTGGAGAGCATCCTCTATTTCCCTCATCGTGTACACGCTGCTCCAGTGGGCTAGGGCTAGGAGGCGTTCCTTGCGCATATCTAGTTCCTTTACCGTAGCATAGAGCTGCAACGTTTGCGGCAGCATGCGAATGAACTGAGAGTGAGTCACACTTCGCGGCTTGCGCAGCAAGTTAGTAAAGACTTGTTCCCACGGAATGTCAGCGGTCTTGCCAGTGTAAGGCCGAGGGATTTCTCTTACGAGCTGGTGGTTGTTATTGAGGATAACCAGGCGGTCCCAGTAGGTTTGGATCATGACCTGGCTTCCTGGTTGAACCAGTCCCAGCATAGGAATGGTGGTTTCATCCACTCGAATCTCTCCGTATTTATTGACCGCCGCAGCAGATATACGAAAGGCTTCAAAAGCCACCTCCGGCAAGACAAGTAACTTTGCCCGTTCCTCTTCCCACAAGTCAGCGATTCGCTGCCCCTTGGCATAGTGTGTACGCTCTTGGTCTAGCAAGGCTTGCTTAGCAAACACAGCAGCAAGCTGCTCGTGGCTCTCATAAATCGGGATCGGGACAGCCCAGTTCCGTTTCGAGTACCCACATTTATTCTCAACATGTCCTTTCTCATGTCCGCTGTACGGGTTGCAGAACACTGCTTCGAACCGATAATGCGCACAAAATCGCTGAAACCCGTCCGTTAATTGCCGTTCACCATGCTTCTCAATATGTACAACCGCAGCAGACAGATTATCGAACCAAATCCGAGAAGGAACCCCTCCAATTTGCTCGAAGCATTGCTTTAACGCTTCCAGAAAGCATTCCTGGTTTTCTGCTGGGGTCGGATAAACGTACGCTGCGTTGCTGTAAGGAAACGAGATGACCAGCAGTTTATAGGTCAGCAGCTCCTGGTCTTGGCTCACCTCAATCGTCGTGAAATCCACTTGCGCTTCACCGGCTGGATGCTCGAGCCGCTCGTAGATTTTGGCGCGTTCCAGAGCCAATTCTGCCTTACGCTTCTTTACATAAGCAAGCACGGTACGCTGTCCGCCGGTAAACTCATACTCGTCTCGCAAACGCTGGAACACTCGCACTCCCGTGTGCCGTTGCTTCCGTGGGAGCAGGCGGTCCTCCTCCAGCCAGGTGTCTACGATATCCATAAACGGCCCCATGACCGGGCTTCTGCTCTTCTTTTTCTTCAGCGATTCATTCCAGTTGGACTGATCCGCATATTTCTTGGCTGTCCGCCAATGTATGCCCATTTCTCTAGCAATTTCGTTTACCGAAAGCCCTTCTGCTTCCCGTAAAAATCTGATATATTGTTGTTGAGGCATTTTCAGCATCCTTTCGTAACTCCTTCGCTAGTTCTCGTCAAACTTAACGATAGGAGGAAGTTGGGATCCTGACAAGTGTCTCTTTTTTGCTTTCTAGTTGAGCATTTTTACGCTGCAATCTTCGGCATTTTTAGTATGCAATAAACA
>NZ_QKRB01000058.1 GCF_003233845.1 Paenibacillus sambharensis | reverse complement strand
CTCCTAGGCCCCCTAATTAAACTGGAGTCCTCCCATCCAATAATTTAAACTTAGGATAAGGGAGTGATCCGGTATGGGGAAAAGGCTGAGCAAAGACACGCAACTTAAAATAGTTAAAGAAGCACTGGCTGGGATAAAGGTGGGGGCTCTTGCCCGCATGTATGACATACACCCTGAAACCATTCGTACGTGGATAAGAGATTACCGTGACACGATTCCAGCAGAAGAGATTCCGCTTACTGACGAACATGTGCAGGAAATGCAGCGGCTGCAGGAGGTTGAGCAGCGGTATGAAAAAGCCGTTAAAGTACTCGGTGAGAAGGAACTCGAAATTGAGATTCTCAGAGAGTTGCTAAAAAAGAAAGACCCCGCTTATCTGAAAAACTTGAAGTAGCAGAACCATTTATTAAGCGGGGAGTGCCAGCAGCATTGGTTCTGCGCATTCTAGGTATCGCTGAATCCACCTATTATGATCGAAAGAAAAGAGAGATGTCTTGCCCGCCTGAGCGCCCTGCAGAAAACCGGCGTGGTCGCCCTGTGCCTGGATACTCTCATACGTTTGATGGCGAACGCGTAGTGGACAGCCAGATCAATGACTGGTTGCTTGAGCTCATCGAAGGCGAAGAGCATGTTTACGGGTATAAACTCCTTGCGCAATGCATACGTGACAAGTACAACGTGAGGCTAGACAAAAAGAAAGCATACCGGTTATGTAACGAGTTGGGCATTCTTCAAAAACCACGTCAGCGAGTTCAGGCGCATCCGCGCAGGCTGCCGAAAAACCGTGTCGTTACAGGCTCCAACCAGTTGTGGCAAATGGATATTAAGTATGGCTACGTCCGTGGGCTCGAGCGATTCTTCTATGTGCTCAGCATCATTGATGTGTTTGACCGCGTCGTTGTTCAGCAGTACAGGGGAACATCTTGTGAGGCTAAGCATGCCGTTCAGACACTTTGTTATGCGCTACAAAGCCGTCTACGCCCTGGTGATGAGATGCCTACTATTCGTACCGATAACGGCCCTCAATTCGTGAGCAAGCTGTTTGGAGATATGTGTGAGAGTCTCGGCGTGATCCACGAGCGTATACCTCCAAGAACACCTAATATGAATGCCTATATCGAATCCTTTCATAGCCTGTTGGAACGCGATCTATTCAGCAAGAGAGACTTCAGAACCTTTAAAGATGCATATGAAGAGCTAGACGGATACATGGACTTCTACAATAACCGTAGAATGCATGGCAGCTTAAAACGAAAACCTCCTGCCGTGTTTTCAGCTTGGGTTCAGACACTGGAGGATTCTTCAGCTTTTCATAAAGCGATGTAATCCCCCGAAAAAACGAGTAATTCTATGCCTGCATTATTTTTGGTGGGCAGGACTCCGGTTTTAGGGGGCCTAGCCGGAAGTGCAGGTATTTGTTCCCTGGTAACTCGGCCTGGAGGAATTCCTGCGAATGTGCAGGTATTTAGAGGCTTTTCTTCCGTATCAGCAAGTACAGCGCAAAATAACTGTATTTTCGCAGGAATATGGTCTGATCTCGCTCAAACTAAAGCCAAAACCTGCATATTCGCAGGAATATGCGGCGGCAGGTAGGTAAGCGAGTAGACAGGCAGGTAGGCGGGGAGGCAGGCAGACAGGCAGACAGGTAGGCAGGTAGGCAGGCAGGCAGGCGGGCGGGCGGGGAGACAGGCAGGTGGGCGAGTAGGTAGACAGACTGGCATCCAGGCATGCGGGCGAGTAGGTAGACAGACTGGCATCCAGGCATGCGGGCGAGCAGACTTAGCTTGGTGGTGGTGTGGAATTACAAGAGTGTGGGGGGATAATTGTAATTAATAATCAAGCTGGTAAAAGTCCGGCAGCTCAGAACAAGGGGGAAGCAAATGGAAGCAAGCAGAGACGCTACGGATTGGGAAAATGTGCTTCAAGCGGCTGCGCAGTTTGCCAAGGAGGAACTGGGTGATGACCGGTCAGGTCATGACTGGTGGCATACCCATAGAGTCGTAACCATGGCGCGGAAGCTGTCCCGGCTTGAGGGGGCCGACCAGCGTTTAAGCGCGGCTGCCGCCTGGCTGCATGATGTGGCGGATGAAAAGCTGAACCCGTCCAAGGAAGCTGGATTGCAGAAGGTGAAGAACTGGCTGGAGGAGCAGCCCATCTCGGAAGTGGATAGCAGGCATATCATGGAGATTATCTCCACGATGTCCTACAATGCGGGAAGCAATCCGCCGATGCGTACGCTGGAGGGTAAAGTGGTGCAGGACGCGGACCGGCTGGATGCGATTGGAGCAATAGCGATCGCCCGGACATTCGTTTATGCCGGCTGGAAGGGTGACCCCATCTATGATCCGGACATCGAGCCACGAATATCGATGACATCGGAAGAATACCGGAACGGCAAAAGTCCGGCGGTTAATCATTTTTATGAGAAGCTGCTGAAGCTGAAGGACTTGATGAACACCGCCACAGCCCGCTCCATTGCGGAAGAAAGGCATCGTTATATGGAGGAGTTTCTAGCGCGGTTTCATATAGAATGGAGTGGGGAGTAGCCGCGTGCTGCTCCCTTTCGTATGCTGCAAGCACCTATTCATCGTTGGCCGATTGATGCAGCAGCCCGAATACCATGGCGGCGAAACTATAGAGGATGAAGAGCTTGGTAAGACCGCCGCTGCCAATGCTCCAAAACAGCATATAGGTTACGCTGACGTCGGGCATGGTCATGAGCATCAGGACATAGAGAATATTCAGGATAGCTAGGAGACTGAGGCTCTGATACAGCTTGTCCTTATTTCGGTTGCGATAGTAGACCACGAAGACTGCGGCAAGCGCGATTATAAATAGGATCAAATCCATGAGTTATTGCTGCCTCCCGTCAGATTAGTCAATCGTTTAGATTGCAAGAAAAACTGGGCGGTCATGAACCTTTTGGATGGTGTCAGACTAATCTTATTCCTTTTCCATTTACTGCTGTGGATTATAATATACTATTGGCAGAATGGTGAACAAACATAGACTTTCGACACGAAATATAGGCACTAAGAACTATATACGAAATTTTCCAAATATTATAATTTATTAATATCAATTACCTTAATATTCCTTTTTCTGAAAGAGGTGTGCTCCCTGGTTCGGACCCCGCTTATTATAATTGCTATATGTCTGCTTGCCCTGACCGGCTGTGCTGCAGAGAGCCCTGATCTTAGGGAGGAAGAGGTCAGTCTTACAATAGGCTACACGTCTGAAGAACTCTTCGAACAGCGGTATGCATCCCTGTTGTCTATTGAGTACCCGAGGCTCAAGTATACTGTTGTTCCGATGAATGAGATGGCGAAGAAGCAGATCTCAGCGGAACAGTGGTCCAAGGAGAATTCGGCAGACCTTCTGTACATACCTGCCGACGATTATCAGGAATTCATCGACAGCAGCCTCCTGCTGGAACTCGACACATATATTCAGCGTGATTCTTATCCGCTCGAGACATTAGCGGCCAGTGTGGTTGATCTGACGAAGCAGTATGGCAAGGGCAAGCTGTATGGACTCCCGTCCAATTTCTATTCCAGGGCAATTGCTTACAATAAACAGCTGTTTGATGACATGGGGATCGACTATCCTTCCGATCAGATGACCTGGGATGAGTTAATAGCGCTCGCCAGCCGGTTTGACCGGGGCCTGTCACTTGCCTATCCTTCTGCAGCGGATTGGGTGATGGATATGGGACGGCTGCAGAATCTTCAGGTCTGGGATGAAACGGCCGATAGTCCAACTCTCCACAGCCCGGAGTGGGAAGCAGTATTTAACTTAATACGTGAGCCGTTGAAGGATGGCAGAATTGCGGTCCATACGATAAACAGCAGCGGCACCAATCCCTTCATATCAGGGGAATACGCCATGCAAGCCGTATCATACGAAGAGTTCCGGATGCTGGAACAGCAGTCAGGCATGGAATGGGGATTGGTGACTATGCCTGTAAATTCCGCAGATCCTGATAATGGAAGTTCCATGACAGCGGGCGGATTCTTCGCGATCCCCGCGGCATCAGTCCATGCCGATGCGGCATGGGAGCTGCTGCAGTACTTCATGTCGGACAGGGTGGCGGAGCTGGAATACCGGTCTTCCTATGGATTTTCCATCCTGACATCCATGATCTCGATGAGCGAAGCAGAGGATGCTTATATGGAGGCTTTCTACAAGCTTGGAAGTGCCCCAGGCACAGAGGAATCGACCAAGGCTTACGCCATTGTAGAGGAAGTTGTAACTCGGCTGATTCAGGAAGATACCGCAACGGAAATCATCTTGTCGGAAGCCGGGCAAGAGCTGGCCGGCAGCCGCCCTTAATAATCTCTCCCGATGTACACGGAAGCTTAAGCTGCTCCGTTTACATACATAGACAGCCCAGAATATGCAGTTCGCTGTTCATACCGCCCGGAAGGAGGTACTGCATTACACAACCAGATGCGCAGAATGTTCTGCCCGTATTCATAACTTATAGAGGAGCGTGTATGTAATGAAGAAGAAGCTTATTGTATCGGTTGTGACTGCAATTGCTCTTGTTGGTGCTGCCCTGCCAGCCTTTGCCGCTGTTGATCCGGATGTGACCACGAATGCCTACATTGATTACAGCCAGGGATCAACCACCTATGTAAGAGGCAAGTCGTATGCGAGAACCACGAATACGAAGATGACCAAGCTGAATGTTCAGGGCGTGTTCTCCACTTCCTCGGGTTCACAGCTGGAGTCGGCGGTAGTATCCACTACGACCAAGGGTGAAGAAGCAGCCTGGTATACGAAGGATAAGACGTACTCCGCCAAGGGAAGCTACAAACTCAACACAACTTCAAGAACCTATTACAGCGGCGGTTCCTACGATCAGGACTACGCTTCGACATCCTGGTAATAAGCGGGAGGGTGGGTTTATCCCACCCTTTTTATAATGGAGGCTGCACATGCGAACCGCACTAATCATGATTGTCTTTATGCTGGCTGTGGCAGGCTGCCGGAGCCCTGAGCCCGACGAGCCGGTAACCATCACGGTGAACTACCCGTCTATCCAGCAGTTTAACAAGATGTACGGATATGCATTTGAGACGAAATTTCCCCACATTCAGGTCAAGGTTGTTCAGGATCTGGAGCTGGATGCCGCTAAGGCGGGTACTACGGACCTCGTATACATGAACGGAACCGAAGCTTACAAGAGAGCTGCCCAGGATGGAAAGCTGCGGGCAATCTCCTATCTGGACAATGGAAGTGAGCTTGCCGAGGGCTTGTCTCCGGTCGTCACAGCTCTGCTGGGAGCAGCCGTACCGGATGGTCAGCTGTATGGGCTGGCCCCAACCTTCCACAGTGCGGCATTGTACTTCAATAAGACGCTGTTTGACGAGTACAGGGTGCCGTACCCGGTTAACGGGATGAGCTGGCAGGATGTCTTCGCGCTGGCTTCACAGTTTCCTGCCGAGACGACCGAAGGGGAGCGCCTGTACGGACTGCAGATGAATTATTACCGGGACGTAACGCTGAATTTCATTATCCAGGCTGGAGAAGCACAGCAGCTGTCCTATATGGATCCGAAGACATACAAGGTAACCATGAATACGGACAGCTGGAGGAAAATATGGTCTTACGCAGTCGAAGCCTTCCGGACAGGCGCTGTTTATGATAAAGGGGAAGATATGGACTCGATGCAGGCCCCGGCTTTCTTCACACAGGATGCCGCAATGACGGTCGGTTCCCACAATGTGGCTTACAGCATGGAGCCGTTCTCGAGGCAGAGCGGGGAAGAGGTGATGGACTGGGGGATGGTAACTGTGCCTGCTGATCCTGCGGACCCGGTATATTCAACGTCTTATGCCGTCTACGATATATTTGGTGTATCCGTTGCGGCGGAGCATCCTAAGGAAGCTGCTGAACTGTTAAAATTTATCGTAAGCGATCCGGTGAACAGCCGCCTGGTAGCCCGGAATCAGCCGAACTATGGACTTCCTGCTATCACGGATTACATCATTCCGGTGGGCGAGCATGATTTGTCACCGCTCTATGCCTTGAAGCCCGCTCCCCATCATGTTGACCCGTACCTGGTCATTGAACCGGAAATCCTGGATGCCTTCAAGACAGCCGCTCAGGCCGTGCTGGACAAGGCAATAGCAGGAGAATTAACGATTGAGGAAGCAGTGGCTGAAGCGGAACGGTCCGGGCAGGCAGCGGTAGATGAAGCGAGGCTGAAGCTGGGATTAGGGTTATAAGGCCCGGGACGCCGCACTAACCCCGCCTATACGTGCGAGGCGAAACCTTGGTGAGCTTCTTGAACATTTTGCCAAAGTGGGAAAAGTTATTATAGCCGACGGCTGCCGATACGTCGAGGATGCTCATGTCCGTGTCCTTCAGCAGCTGCTCGGCTTCTTTGATGCGCGTAATATTCAGGTACTCGTTCAGCGTCAAGCCGATCGCCTGCTTGAACATGCGGCTCAGATAATAGGGGCTGATGTGAAAATGGCCCGCCAGCTCCGTTAGCGTCAGCGGCTCTGTGTAATGGCTGTTGATGAACTGGGCGATCTCCGTCATCTTGCGGTACAGAGGCGTATCAAGCGGCGGTGCCGCCTCTTCCTGCTCATCATGCCGTGCGGCCAGCAGCATCAGATCGACGACCGCATGCCGGATGGCGGTTTCCTGGCCGGGCGCGCGGGCGCGCAGCTCCTGCATGATCCGCTCGCTCACGGCATCCAGCTGCAGCCGGGCCTTGGCCGGCAGGCGGCAGACGGGATTTTCCCGCTTGAAGACGCTTAGCAGGTAATCCGCCTCATTCTTGTAGTACTGGCGCAGGAACGCTTCATAGAAGTAGATGACGATCCGCTGATGAGACGGCGATCCGGCATCCGAGGTCTGATGGACCGCCTGCTTATCCACGAGTACGATATCCCCCGGCTGAATGTGGTAGGACCGGTCCCGGATGAAATACCGCCGTTCCCCTGACAGCAGCACATACATTTCATAGAAGTTATGATAATGATCGGTGGCCATCCGGAATGGCCCGGTCCGTTCAATATACTCGAGCGAGAATAACGATCCCTGCGGGTCAAACTGCAGCCATTCATTCTGTTCCCCCATCGAAGCGGCCTCCTTCTGCCCATCTTTATCGCAAATTATGCGGGGTTTGGTGCAAGAAGTCAATTATTGCGGCGTAATGGCTCCATTTTTGCGGTAATCTGAGGGTACATGGTTCACAAGACTTGGAGGGGGACAACGACAATGAGCAGGAAAAAACGGTATGTACTGGTCGGCTCCGGCGGACGGGCGGAATTCTTCTATGCGGCGATTGCCAAGGATTATAATGAGACATCTGAGCTGACGGCATTTTGTGATATGAATCAGACGCGGATGGATTACGCGAATAAACGGCTTACAGAGCAGCATGGCTACCATGCGGTCAACACCTATAAGCCGCACCAGTTCGATGAAATGATTGAGAAGGAAAAGCCGGATGCGGTTATCGTGACCAGCGTGGACCGGACACATCATACCTACATCATCCGCGCGATGGAGCTGGGCTGCGATGTGATTACCGAGAAGCCGATGACAGTCGATGAGAAGAAATGCCAGGAAATCCTGGATGCCGTGGACCGCACGAGGCGGAATGTGCGGGTTACGTTCAACTACCGGTATGCGCCGCATCACACGAAGGCGAGAGAGCTGATCATGGATGGCGTGATCGGACAGGTGACCTCGGTACACTTCGAATGGCTGCTCAACACCCAGCATGGCGCGGACTACTTCCGCAGATGGCATCGCGACAAGCGCAACAGCGGCGGGCTGCTGGTACATAAGTCGACGCATCATTTTGACCTGGTGAACTTCTGGATCGGATCGCAGCCGGAGACAGTGTTTGCGTTCGGAGACCTGCTGTTCTACGGGCGGGAAAATGCCGAGCAGCGCGGCGTGACGGAGTTTTACGACCGGGCGACATGGCATCCGAATGCGAAGGGGGACCCGTTCGCGCTGCATCTGGATGAGAACGAGCATCTGAAGGCGATGTACCTGGATGCCGAGCATGAGGACGGCTACCGCCGCGATCAGAGCGTGTTCGGAGACGGCATCAACATTGAGGATACGATGGGCGTGATGGTCCGCTACAAGAACAATGCAATTCTGACCTATTCCCTAAATGCGTATATGCCTTGGGAGGGCTATCAGATTGCCTTCAACGGCACGAAGGGCCGCATCGAGATGAAGATCGTCGAGAAGTCCTATGTCAATTCCGGCGGTGACAAGGCGCTGGAAGGCGCATTGCAGAACAAGTCGATCCATGTGTTCCCGATGTTTGGCGCTCCATATGAGGTTGAAGTGGAGGAAGGCGTGGGCGGTCACGGCGGCGGAGATCCGGTGCTGCTGAACGACATCTTCGGTGTACCGGTGGAAGACAAATTCAACCGCGCGGCGGACCACACGGACGGAGCACGCTCGATCCTGACGGGCATTGCGGCGAACAAGGCCATCCGCACAGGCCAGCCGGTGCAGGTGGCGGATCTGGTGAAGTTCCACGGGTAAGGCAAGCAGGGACTGGTTGCTGATCCATTATGTAAAATCACGAGGCTGTTCCGCGCCATTTCAGATGGCGCTTGGAACAGCCTCGTTTTTTTGTGGCTTTAGGAGCACCATAGGAACTCTTAAACAGTTGGTTAGTTAACTACATGTCTTTAACGGCTGCCAGGTTATCCTATCTTAAAGAGGTGTATCTAAAGGGGCCTATACGCATAGGCAACTTACGGTATTCACCCTGTAAAAGCTTCTCGTATGGACTTCAAAGCAGACTTGAAGTTTATTTACCAAAGACAAGCGTTGTGTTAGACGAGCCTGCGTATTTGGTCACAAACTCGCGTGCATATTTTGCATCCCGGACTTCATAACTGTAGTTGCTGCTTGGTCTCCAGTTCGTTCTTGGTGATCTCGGAGCGGTCAAGGCCGGCGTGCTGCCCGTATCGGTAAATTCACCTTTGGCTTTGTCATCAAGAATGCCTCCTTTTTCCGCACCGGCACCAAAATAGTTGTTTTCCGAATAAATGCGTGCTTTTTCGCCAATTGTAATAGCCTGGTTGAAATTGTTCGCATAGTTGTTCTTGATATGGAAGTATCCGTATCTCATGAGCCCTGGACCACGAACGTACAGGTTCTCAAAGTAATTATTGGCCATGGTCACATGAGGCACGCCATTATAATTGCTGTTGCCGTCATTAGGATGACCCAGGATGATTCCGTATTTGTGGTTGGAGAACTTGGAATTGCTAATTGTAATGTAATCCGCTCGATCTCCGATATAAAGCAGTTTATCCAGATCGTTACCATTGGGATTGTAGCCGTGTCCCGCAAACGTGACATGATCAATCCAATAGTTCGAACCTGAGTTTATGTACATTTGGATATCATCATTTCCGTTGATGTTGGCAGAATGCTGGAAGGTAAGGTTCTGGAAGATGACATTGCCCGAGTTGGAAGTGGAGCGAAAATGTATGTTCGTCAGGGTGTGGTTGTCATATGAACCCACGATCGTTTTGTTTGCGCCGAAATTGACTTTTTGCAGTGTGGACGACGAAATGTTTCGTTCAATGACAAGAATTTTGGGAGTATTGCCGGCTGCATGCGTCCGCAGATCATTTAGGTTGCTGATGTAGATGATCTGGCCGTTTTTGCCGCCTGTGACAGCAGACTTGTAAACGCCATATTCATTTTTGGCATTCCCTGCGAACCCCGTGAGCCCTGTCGTGCCTGTGTTTGGAAAATTAGCTGCCCCGAAAGTAGGTGAGGTTGAGGGGAAAGCCACAACCAAGAGTACAACTGCAGCTATCAAGAGTGAAAGCCTTTTCAATACAAAACACCATCCTTTTTTTTATCCTTATTCTCACATAATTATAGTATCTTTCAAATATTGTTTTTGTCAATGTTAATTGCGTAACTTAACCATTACTGCTAGGGAGAGGTAAAATGGAAAACCTCGGCGGTTGCAGCTTTCCGTGATCGTCCTTCTTTCTCCAACCGGATTACCAGGGTGCCGTAATAGATGTCCCGAGGACGGCTACCGCCGCGATCAGAGCGTGTTCGGCGACGGCATCAATATTGAGGATACGATGGGCGTGATGGTCCGCTACAAGACCAATGCGATTCTGACCTATTCCCTGAATGCGTATATGCCTTGGGAGGGCTATCAGATTGCCTTCAACGGCACGAAGGGCCGCATCGAGATGAAGATTGTAGAGAAGTCTTACGTCAACTCAGGCGGTGACAAGGCGCTGGAAGGCGCCCTGCAGAACAAGTCCATCCATGTATTCCCGATGTTCGGCGCTCCTTATGAGGTTGAAGTGGAGGAAGGCGTAGGCGGTCACGGCGGGGGCGATCCGGTGCTGCTGAATGATATTTTCGGCGTTCCGGTAGAGGACAAATTCAAGCGCGCGGCCGACCACACGGACGGAGCACGCTCGATCCTGACGGGCATTGCGGCGAACAAGGCCATCCGTACAGGCCAGCCGGTGCAGGTGGCGGATCTGGTGAAGTTCCACGGGTAAGGCAAGCAGGGCTGACTGCGGTATTCCTGACGAAAAATGATGAGGCTGTTCCGCGCCATCTCAGATGGCGCTTGGAACAGCCTCTTTTGTGTGTAAGTGCAGCTACAGTGCCTTATCAGCCAGCTAAACCTGCCAGCCGTCAATCATATTCTGCGCCATCTCCATATCGGATTCCTTGCCGGTCATGAGGGCAAATGCGGCTACCTGGATCGGATAGGCCGCCCACTGCTCGGCGATATGCTGGGCCATCTCAGGCCACACTTTCCCGCCTGCCAGCTCGTAGCGCCTCAGCAGGTCACGAAGCCCGTCATCACCGAAGAGGGCGTAATAGATGACAAAATCCTTCCCCGGATTGCCAACTTCGGCTTCCGTCCAGTCAATGAAGCCTGTTACACGCTGCGTCTCGTCGATCAGAATATGCGGCGGATGCAGATCGCCATGGTTCAGTACCGAGTGGCTAGGCCAACCCGAGCTGACGGATAGCCAGATCGTCCATCGCTCGAGAAGAGGGGTGGGGATATCGAAGTAACGCTTTGCCTCTTCGAACTGCTCCGCGAATGCCTCCCGGGCTTCGAGCGGCTGCTTAACCTTAAGCCCGGCCTCGGCTGCGGCAGCGTGATCGATGCTGTGCAGGGCAGCCAGTGCTCTTGCGAGCGAGTTGAAGAACGAATCATTCAAGGCCTGCTGCTCAACCTGCCACAGATAACCGCTTCCCGCGGGATCCACAACAGCCAGCGGCTGGCCGCTGAGCAGCGGATACGCGATCAGCTCAGGCGAGCAAATCCTCCAATCGGGTACCTGTACCGGCAGGTAGCGGCGAACCAGATTCAGCGCATTGCGCTCATTAAGTGCCCGCTCCCATACATCCGCTCTTCTTGGCTTGCGCAGCACCCAGCTCTGGCCTTCTAGATCCTTCGCGAAAGCGACGAGGAAATCCATTCCCGACTCGTTGAGCTCCAAATCATCCTCATTCAGCAGGAGGCCATTGTCGTTTGCAGCTCTGATGAGCTCCTGCTTAACACTTCCGTCTTCATCACGATCCACAGTTTTCATTCTGTAACCACTCCTTCGCTCGCATTTAGAAAATAGAAAAACACAGGCATATCGCTGCCTGTGCCGGAGTGAACGGAAATGGAGAATGCCGGGTGCCATTCGTATAGGGTGACGCCGTTCATACATGACAGGACAAGGAGCAGCAGGCCGCCAAGTGGCAGAGAAGGACCGCTCATCCTTGAAAGGTCAGATCAACAGGGTTATCCGTGGGCAGGCAGACCACTCCCGATTCCTCCGCCGGCAGGCAGAGATAACGTACAGCTGCAGTTAGATGCATACGTTACGCAACCGGATGTGATTTACCACACGTAACCCTCCGTTCCAATAAAGTTAAGGTAATGTTACCATGATATGGAAAGACCATCAACCTATAATTTCAAGCTTCCGCTGTGGGCAGCCGGCAGATGATCAAGGGTTATAGCAAGTGGAGTGGCTTGTTTTCTCATGTCTATTTGAAACTTTTAGCTGGCTCCAGATGTCTCTACTAATATACCAGAATTTGGAGGGACCCATGAATGAATAGATCAAAAATAATGAGGAGAAAGAGTTTATTTACTGCGGTGATTTTGTCACTTGCTTGTACCTTGCTTTTATCATGCTCTAACCAACTGCCTGATGGTTCTGTGGGTTTGAAAATAATGTACGATAATTCAGATGAGTTTTTTAGTAAATACGGAAACGTATTTTTAACAAAATTCCCGGAATATCAAATCGAAGTAATACCACTTGACCCCCATTACAAAGATGGCTTAACAAATGAAGAGTTTAAAACCTTAGTTGAGTCTGAAATGCCTGATATTATATTGGTAGACAACATTCAATATGCTATTGAGGAAGGATTGCTGCTTGACCTGGATCCGTATATTGACAAGGACAGCGGTCTAAATGAAATAAGTGAGAACGTAACGGGTTATTTACGGAAGCAAGGCGGCGGGAGTTTATATGCGGTGTCCCCTACCTTTACTGGACAAGCGTTGTATTATAACAAAGATATGTTTGACCATTTCAATATTGCATATCCAACTAATCAGATGACATGGGAGGACGTCTTCTTACTTGCGTCCAAGTTTTCAAATGCGGCTTCTAATAATTCAGCGAGCTATGGATATTATTACAATGGCCGTAATTTGTTCAGTTTAGCAACTGACATTGCGTTAAGCAGTCAAATGACTTATACAGATCGCAACGGAAACATAACGCTATATTCGGATAGATGGAAGAGAATTATAGAGTTAATTTCATCTTCCGTGCAACAAGGGTTTCTTGCAACAGGCGGGGGATCACAAGGCGAGCCTTATGCGGATAATCTATTTTTCCTCGGTAATGCTGCTATGACCACCGATTATTCCAATGCTATGACTTACTTTTCGAAGGCGAATTTCGAATGGGATTTGGTCACTATTCCAGTTGACCCGTCAACACCGGATCAAAGTCCATCCGTTTATGTAAATAATATGTTCGGCATTTATTCGAAAACGAACCATTCGGAGGCGGCATTTAAATTTCTTGAGTATATAGGCAGTAAAGAGTTTGCAAATACGTTGCTGCGATCCGGGATAAAGGATCAATTAATAGCCAATGAAGATGTAGTTAAAGCAATGGACAGCTCGCATAATATAGAAGCCTTTTATAAATTAAGACCTATTGAGATCGTGTATCCGATTATCCCTTTACATTTAGACACAAAAATATATGCACTGGGTGATGAGGCCATTCGTTCGATTATTAATGGAGATAGGGATATAGATACTGCAATGAAGCAGCTGCAAGAGGAGATTCAATTTCTTCTAGACAATGAAAACAAGAAGCAAGCAGAGTAGTATAAAGCACGAGCCCGAGCCTTAATGGTCCGGGCCCCTTCTTTTGCCGCCTCTCATAGCCGCCAAAGCTGCCACCGCAACACCGCCAGATCATGCCCACAGTATGATGTCCTCCTGGGGTGATTTTGCTACAATAGGAGAGAAGCACCAGGAGGGAGGAAGCTGTATTGCCCCGATTGAAAACGCTTTATCAGCAGCTTCGCATCAAATTCAAGCTGTTCGTGCTGATCTCGGCTGTGATGCTGACGGTCGGCATTCTAATTGTATTGATTCAGCAGTATGCTTTTGAGATCTACGATGAGGAAATTTACGAGCAGTCGGCGAAAGCCCTTAACCTGACCTCTGTCGGTATTGAAAATGAACTGAGGAAGATGGAGCAGCTTTCCTACCGTATTGCCACGGATGAATCCATACAGAGCAACCTGACGAAGATCCGCAATGGCGGCTCGCAGTACGACAACTTCCTGGTATCTGCCCAAGTTAGGGAGCGGATGATTGACCTCGGCGTCCTTGATCAGTATGTTCTCTCCTATCAGATCACGGATGCCTTCAACGGAGAATATTCGTCAGGCGTCAACCGGGTGACAACAACCGGCAAGCAGCTGCGGAGGATCAAGCGTGAGACGGCAGGCAACGATGGCGGGAATACCTGGATACTTCCTAATGAGGATGACAGTGCGCTGGGGGCAGCCCGGCTGATCCGTTCCTTCGACCAGCTCAGCCTGGAGCAGCTCGGTACAATTATGATCCGCATTGATATGGAGCGGCTGATCCGCAACTTCTCGCTGGGGCTCAACCGGCAGGCTGACTTCATCATCCTGAACGGCGACCGGATGGTCTACCCGATTGACCCGCCGGAAACAATCGCCGGGCTCAGCGCGCTGGGCACCGGAGAGCAGGGCTTCCAGATTATCGACCGGGACGGCAAGCGGTATTTCATGACCTATGTCCCTTCCGAATATACGAGCTGGACTTATCTGACCATGATCCCGTACGACGATATCTTCGACCGGATTGTGACGGTCAAGCAGCTCTCGGTTGTATTGTTCGGCGCGCTGTTCCTTGCTGCTGTCATCTTCTCATTCCGCTTCTCCAAAGGAATCACCGATCCGATCGAACGTTTGAACACGAAGATGAAGCGGGTGCAGATGGGCAACTTCACCTACACCGAGGAACCGGATGACAAGCTGATGCCAATGGATGAAGCGGGCCAGCTGCACCGCAACTTCCGCATTATGCTGCAGCGGATTGACGAGCTGATCAAGGAGAATTACGTGAAGCAGCTGTCGATTAAGGAATCCGAGTTCAAGATGCTGCAGGCGCAGATCAACCCTCATTTTCTATATAACACGCTGGAGACGATCAACTGGACGGCCAAGCTGGGCGGGCAGAAGCAGATTTCCGTGATGGTGGAATCCCTTGGCTACCTGCTGCGGACCTCCATCGGCCTGAAGGAGCCGCTGATCCCGCTGGAGCAGGAGCTGGATATTGTCAGCCATTATATCAACATTCAGAAAATCCGCTTCGAAGAGCGCCTGGCATTCGAGCTGGAGATCCCCGATCAACTGAAGCCGTACAGCATTCCGAAGCTCTCGCTGCAGCCGCTTGTCGAGAACGCGGTCAACTACGGCCTGGAGCAGATGCTGGAGTGCTGTCAGATCAAGGTCTCGGCCACCGACGAAGGCGACCACATCATACTCAGCGTTGAGGACAATGGTCCGGGAATGGATGAGTCGCTGCTGGAGCAGTTGAATCAGGGCGTGGTTAAACCGAAGGGCACAGGCGTGGGGCTGCGCAATATTAACGAACGGGTGAAGCTGCTGTTCGGAGAGTCTTACGGCGTCAGCATTCGCAGCAAGCGCGGCGAAGGCACCTGTGTCAGCATCCGATTACCGAAGGAAGTGAGGGGTTCTCATGTATAAGGTACTGCTGGTGGATGACGAGCGAATTATCTTGGACGGGATCTCGGCGATCGTAAACTGGGCGTCCTGCGGAACCAGGCTGATCGGCACCGCCCGCAATGGGATAGAAGCCAAGGCAAGCATTGAACGGGAACGGCCGGACATCATTATAACCGATATCAAGATGCCGGGCATGGACGGCCTGCAGCTGATTGAGCAGGTGAAGGAAGCGGACCCGGACATGGAGTTCATCATGCTCTCAGGCTTCAGCGACTTCGATTATGCGCGCACGGCCATGCGTTACGGGGTTAAGGATTATCTCTTGAAGCCCTGCAACGAGCAGACGATTGAGGATGCTCTGAAGGAGGCGGCCGGCCGGCTCAGCCGCAAGCAGAGCAAGGAGGCCTTCATTCAGAAGACGGAGGAGGAGCTGAAGCGGGTGCTGCCGCATGCGCGAGAGCAGTTCCTGAAGGAGCTGGTAACGAACCGGACCTACGGACGCAGGGATTGGGACAATTTCAGGCGGCTGTTCAACATTCCCGTCGAGCATGACAAGGTACGGCTGCTGCTGTTACAGATTGAAGGGGAGTATGAATTTGAACATATCTTTGCGCTCAAGAATATTGCCCAGGACCTGCTCGGTGAACAGGTGCTGCTGCTGAGCACCACAATTGGGAAGCAGGTGCTGCTGCTGATCCGCGATATGAGTGAGACGGACCTGCTGTATGCGCTCGTTGCCGAAATCCGCGGCACCTTCCGGCGCTACTACAAGCTCGAAGCAACTGCGGCTGTCAGTGATCCCGATGATATTACAGGCGCGCGCCGCATGTACCGGGATACGTTGGAATGCCTGGAGCACCGGTTCTATCTGGGGGAAGGCAGCCTGATTACGAAGCAGGACATCGACGCGGGGCCCGGCCGCTCAGACGATGATTTCATCTATGACGAGGAACAGCTGTGCCTGTATGTGAAATCCGGGCATTGGGAGGATGCCGAGCGTGAGCTGAGCCATGTATTTGAGACGCTCTCGCAGCTGCGGCTGGAGACAGCCGTTACCAAATCCTACGTCATTCCAATCTATGTGGCCTGTGCCAGGCAGGGAGAGCCCTCCCGCATTCATGAGCGGCTGAAAGGGCTTGCGGTACTGGATGAGCTTGATACGCTGCAGGCCATCCGCGAGTTCATGTTCCAGTCGATCCGGGAAGTCTGCACGGCTAATTACGAGAGGCACCGCAACAAGCATTCCGATATGGTGAACCGGATGATCTCCTGCATTCTGGAGAACCTGGGCGAGTCCCGGCTGTCGCTGCACTGGGTGGCAAGTGAAATTCTCTTCATGAACCCGGATTACCTCGGCAAGCTGTTCAAGAAGGAGACGGGCGAGAAGTTTTCCAATTATGTAACAAGGCTGCGTATGGAAAAAGCGGTCGAGCTGATCGCCGAAGCCGACGATGTGAAGGTCTATGAGCTGGCGGACCGGCTGGGGTATGGCGACAACCCGCAGTACTTCAGCCAGGTGTTCAAGAAGCATACCGGCTGCTCTCCATCCGATTACAAAAAGACACTCATTTGACGAGACCTCTGTTTTTTAAACAATGTAAACGGTTTTTTGGATTCCGAATGTGACCAAAATAGCTAAAATTAAAGATGTAAGCCTTATCATTTCTAAATAAGAGAAAGGGGCTCGTCAAACATGAGAAAATGGTTGACCATTATGCTGGCCTTTACGCTTGTGTTCTCGCTGGCAGCATGCAGCGGCGGCAGCAACGGCGGAGGCAGTAATGTAAGCAACGATGGAGGAAGCGGTAACAGCGGAGAAGGCGGAGAGCAGAAGCCGGTTAAGCTCCGGATGGCCTGGTGGGGCGGTCAGCCTCGGCATGATTACACACTTGAAGTCATCAAGCTTTATCAGCAGGAGAATCCTCATGTAACGATTGAGCCGGAATACGCGAACTTCGATGACTACTGGAAGCGTCTCGCGCCGCAGGCGGCAGCGAACGAGCTTCCGGATATTATTCAGATGGACATCTCCTACTTCACCCAGTATGCGCAAAAAGGACAGCTGGCCGACCTGACGCCTTACATTGGCGAACAGATTAATGTGGACAACATTTCGGAAAATGCCATTGCCGGCGGCAAGCTGGACGTCAAGCTCTACGCGTTCAACGTTGGTGTCAATACCGTTCAGTTCCAGTATAATCCGGAGACGCTTAAGAAGGCGGGCGTAGAAGAGATCGATGATGAGAACTGGACTTGGGAGGACTACGTACGGATCGCCAAGCAGGTGAAGGACAACACAGGTCTTTATTTCGATACCGGTATGCGTCCGGAGGTATTCTTCGGGTATTTCCTCCGCACCAAGGGCCAGCATCTGTACAATGCGGAAGGAAATGCACTCGGCTATGAAGATGATGCCCTGTTCGTTGAATTCTTCGGACGGCTGGCAGAGCTTGTGAAGTACGGTGCAGCGCCTGCGCCAGATGTGAAAGCACAGATTAAAGGTCCCGAGGATGACCCGATGGTTAAAGGTACGGGCGTCGGCATCTGGCAGTGGACGAACCAGTATGTTTCGATTCAACAGATTGCCGGTGTGCCTCTCGAAATGCTGCATATGCCGGGGCCAAACCGGGAGCAGGGACTTTACCTGAAGCCAAGCATGTATTTTGCCATCTCGAATAACTCCAAGCAAAAGGAGGAAGCGGCGAAATTCATCGACTTCTGGGTAAACAGCGTGGAAGCGAACAAACTGATCAAAGGCGAGCGCGGTGTACCGGTATCCTCCGTTGTGAAGGAAGCCATTAAGCCGGATCTGGATGAAGCGCAAGCCAAGGTATTCGACTATGTGGCATGGGCAGAAGAAAACAGCACGCCGATGGATCCGCCGGATCCGGTAGGTGCTGCGGAAATCATGAACATGCTGAAGAGCTATTCCGAACAGATGGACTTCCAGAAGATAACACCGGAAGAAGCAGCCAAGAAATTCCGCCAGGAAGCCAATGCCGTACTTGGCAAGAATAAATAAATAATTCCCGACGGATAACCCGGAGACGGGAGGCCAGCCTCATGGCTGGTCTCACCCGGCCGGGCAAGCTTCAGCCGAAATCCCATACGTGCCTAGGGCAGTAGGAGTTGGAACGAATGAAAGTGGCATGGAAACAGCATTTGACGGGCTATGCCTTTATCGGGCCGTTCGTCATCGGGTTCCTTTGTTTTACGTTAATCCCAGTAATCGCATCGCTTTATCTATCTTTCACGGACTATGATCTGTTTACGACACCCTCATGGGTAGGTATCGAACACTACAAGGAAATGTTTATGTCAGACAGCAAGTATGCCACATCACTGAAGGTAACATTAATTTATGTCTTTGCAGGAGTACCGCTCCGTCTCGCTTTCGCGCTGATGGTGGCGATGCTGCTGAACCGGGCTTCGAAGGCAATCGGTTTATACCGTACATTATATTATCTGCCCTCCATCATCGGCGGAAGTGTTGCTGTATCTATCATGTGGCGCAACCTGTTCGGCGATGAAGGGGTAGTCAACCTCTTCTTGGATACGCTTGGCATCGGGGCTGTCCGCTGGTTTGCTGAGCCGCTTGCGGCGCTGTGGATGCTGATCTTCCTGTCGGTATGGCAGTTTGGTTCCTCCATGCTGATCTTCCTGGCAGGCCTGAAGAATATCCCAAGCAGTCTGTATGAGGCAGCGGGAGTTGATGGAGCAAACGGCTTCCAGAAGTTCTTCAAAATCACGATTCCGATGCTGACGCCTGTTATCCTGTTCAACACGATCATGCAGACGATCAGCGCATTCATGACCTTCGTTCCAGCCTACATTATTTCGAAGGGTGAAGGCGGTCCGCTTGACGGCACGCTGCTGTACTCCCTCTACCTGTTCCGTCAGGCGTTCGTGTACTTCGACATGGGCTACGCCTCGGCTATGGCCTGGGTCATGCTGATTATCGTTGGCATCATAACGGCTATTCTGTTCCGCAGCTCGCGGATGTGGGTTCACTATGAGTCGAAAGGGGGCAACTAGACATGAGAAGCAAACCGGTCAGACTGGTGATGTATCATATCCTGGCGGCAGGCGGCGCGCTGCTCATGCTGTACCCTGTGCTGTGGCTGGTGATGAGCTCATTCAAGCCGAGTACCATGATCTTCTCGACAGCTGAATCTCTGATTCCTTCCCCCTGGATATGGGAGAATTATGTTCAAGGCTGGAAAGGAATCGGCGGTTATACCTTCTCGACTTTTATCTCGAATTCCTTGATCATTGTTGTTCTGTCCACGATTGGCGTTGTGCTGTCCTCAGCGCTTATCGCATTCGGGTTTGCGAGACTGCAGTTCTGGGGCAAGAGCTTCTGGTTCATCATCATGCTGGTTACCTTGATGCTGCCTCATGACGTCGTGCTCGTGCCGCAGTATATTCTGTTTGCCAAGCTGGGCTGGCTGAACTCATTCCTGCCGATCATAATTCCGAACTTCTTCGGGGCGCCGTTCTTCATCTTCCTGATGGTTCAGTTCATTCGGACACTGCCCCATGAGCTGGATGAAGCGGCCACCATTGACGGCTGCGGCAAGTTCAGGCTGTTCTACCGGATTATTCTGCCGCTGATCGCCCCGGCGCTTGCTACATCGGCTATCTTCTCATTCTACTGGCGCTGGGAGGACCTGATTGGTCCGGTGCTGTATCTGAACAAGCCCGAGATGTATCCGGTGTCTATGGCACTCAAGATGTTCCTGGATAATGACACCCTCTCCAACTGGGGCGCCATGTTCGCCATGTCCGTTGTAACCCTGATTCCGGTTATCGCCGTATTCTTCGCCTTCCAGAAGTATATTGTCGAGGGGATTAGCACCAGCGGATTGAAGTAAGCGCAGATAGAATTTTGACGAACACAGGCTGCTGGTACCTCTCGTGTACCGGCAGCCTGTTTATTTGGACGGCAGGACTGTGAGATGGAAACAGGCAGGGAAGCAAAGTGCTATTGTCACGAGCTGCAAAGGGGGAGAAGAAAGGATGACATCTGTGCTTGATCAAGTGCTGCTGCACAATGTGGCGGAAGCGGAACGGACAGGACAGGGAGATTACCGATTGAGCCGGGTACCGGCAGATGTCCGGGAGCGGATCAACGAGGATGCGCAGAAGCGAGCGTTCAACACCTGCGGCTGTGAGATCCGGTTCGTCATGAAGGGCGAGGAAGCGGCCGTGCTGCTGCGGCGGGCAGAGTCGGAAGCAGCGGCTGCCTATGGCCTAGCGGAAGTCTATTTTGGCATGTTCCAGGGCATGTATGCGGAGACCCCTGTACCGGTTGGAACAGACACTGTGGCTGTTACAATCCGCAGACCCGCTCATATGGATGTGTTGAAGCGGCTGGCGAAGGAGCAGGGGATGGCTTTTGACCCTGAAGTCGTACGCGTCGTCCTGCCGTATGATTGGGAGTGCAGGCTGGTTGGGATAGAAGGAAACATTACGCGGCCGCGTGCGGACCAGCTGCCAGGGAAGACTATGGTGGCCTACGGATCGTCGATTACACATGGCGGCGATTCGGTACAGCCGACCGGAACCTACGCGATGCGGACAGCACGCAGGCTGGGGATGGATCTGATCAACATGGGCTCGGCCGGCAGTGCCCAGATGGATGAGGCTATGGCGGGGTATATAGCGGGCAGGAAGGATTGGCATCTGGCAACAGTGGAGATGGGCATTAATGTCATCCGGTTGTGGGAGCCGGCGAGGTTCGAGGAGGCGGTGAACCGGTTCCTGCGCGTGCTGGCGGACGGTGCCGGTGAACGTCCCGTCATCGTAACCGATCTGTTCCGCTGCATCCATGATGCTGCCGGGAACCCGAGAGCTGCCGAGTACCGAGGAATTGTGCAGGAGGCGGTACAGAAGCTGCAGTCGCCGCATTTCAGCTACATAAGCGGACTTGACCTTCTGCCGGACTACGCCGGATTGTCCGTCGACCTTGTCCATCCGGGCGCGGCGGGCCATGAGCTGATCGCGGAGCGGCTGGTTGCGGCTGTGCTTTCATAGAACAGAGCTCGGGGGCGAAGTCATCTCGTTAGCATCGGTAGATGAAGTTAAAAATAGTATATAGAATGCATAAAGAAACCGTTCCTTTCGTAAATGGCAGGCCCATTTTACTAAGAAACGGTTTCTTATTATTTCGTCTTCCTGTTCTATTCTCTTGGCAGATGCCTGTCTTACGACTCCGCCTTCTCTAATTCGTAGAAGTTGCCGTCTATCAGGACAATCGGGGGCTGTTCATCCCGCAGAATGATGAAGCTCCCTCCGCCATTCCAGTTGGCCACCACGATCGTCTTGACGGATTCGGACTCGATACCGATGTCGCTAAGCTCCACACGGTATTCCATGAGGAAAGCCTCTTTCGTCATCTCATACTCCTCATAGACAGGGGACTGAACCTCATTTTGGCCAACAGATGCTTTGTTCGCATTATAAACCACTGTCAGTCCGGTAATACCGCTGTTTGGTTCGGTCGATACTCCGGTTGAACCGACATGCTTGCTGATTGTCCACTCACCAAAGAAGGAAGGTGCATCTTCAGAACCGGCAGCGGTATCGGGATTCTCATCGGCTGCATCGGCCGCGCTGCCTTCAGTCCCGCCCGAATTCGTGCCCGCATTGCCCGGCGTAGCCTCTGATCCAGTGTCTGAATCATTGCCTGTTGTTTCATTGGTCAAATTGTCGGTTGGGTCCACAGCTGAATTCTCAGGCGGCTCAGCCGGCGCGTTGGTGTTGGTATTCCCGCCGCAGGCACTGACCAGCAGCATCAGCAGCAATATTAGCGGCACTGTGGAATAGCGGAATATTTTGTTCATAATGGATACCTCCTGTTTAGTAGGGTCGTGCAGATCTGTAGCAGTGGAACCCAGGTTTAATGACTGAATCGCTTCACTCTGAACCTCCACACAGCATAGCGGATAGAACCGTACGACAGGAACGCGGCAGCGGACGCTCTCTGCAACCGATAGAGCGCAACAAGGGCTTCCAGTATAACAACCGCTTCTCTGCGCATCTACTGCCCAGCCTGTCCTTCAATCACAAGCCTGCTGCCTTCTTCCTTCACCTTGAAAATAACCGGCCTCTCCTGCGGATTGGCGTTCGGTATGTGAATGGTGAGGCAGAGCTCTCCTTCAAAGGTGCGGAACAGCATGCCATGACCGCCGTCCTTCGCGAATACAGGCTGAGCATCCTGTGTCCATGGGCCTTCGATACCGCCTGAAGAGCGGGCCAGTCCCATGGTATAGCCTTGTTCACCGGCGCTGGACCAGAGCATGACCAGCTCACCGTCAGGCAGTCTGTGCATATAAGGACCATCGGTGATGTAGCTGTCCTTGTTATCGCCAACCGCTACTGCCCAAGGGGCATCCGAGGCTTTGAACAGCAGAATTGGGTCACCATCGGCGCGGCTCAGGTCGGGAGACAGGCGCACGGCATACATCTCGCCATCCTTCACCTCCACCCATTCCCGGCAGAACACCATCCAGGGCTGGCCTTCATCATCTGCATGCAGCGTGCCATCGAGGCATTCCCACCCATCGGGTGTTACCGGCTTGCCGCCGAACAGCGGAATGAAAGGCCCGACAGGACTGTCCGATACAAGAATGGAGGTTCCGCGTGTCTGCTGCTCCGACTTGAAGCTGGCAAACATATAACAGCGTCCGTTCCATTGATGTACCTCTGGTGCCCAGTAGTGACGGTCCGACCAGAAGTCCTCATCCGGGCGAAAAGCAGGCTCAGGCCCTTCCCAGCTGACGAGGTCCCGGCTGATATAGACATCAAAGCCCGTTGGCTTGCCCGACCAGGCGGTCGCACCGTCAGTACCGTACAGATAGTAAGCCCCAGTTCTCTCGTCTGTGAGAATGAAGGGATCGCGCAAATTAATCTCAGACAGGGATAAGGGTTTCATAGTGTTGGCTATCACCTCAGCTATAATTAATCGTACCAGCCGCTGCTAAAACATGGCTGCACGGTTTTTGTCCGGCGTATAAGAAGTAGACGAAGCCTGCAGCGGGTTGGTTTCACGGGAGAAGACCGGGGGTTGTGCCTTTTGTACAAAGAAGAGCATCCCGGCGGCAGTACAATGCCAAATCAGGATGCTCAGCTGCTTAGCTGTCTAGTTCTAGCCAACCGTAAGTGACCCGCCCCTAGAAATCACACCACCATGCTTGTCCATAATTTCCTTATAGACTCCGATGTAATCTCTAACCATGCGCTGCTGGCTGAAGCGCTCCTCCACCAGCTGCCGGCAGCCCTCGCGCGAGATGCCGCTGACTTCGGGAATCCGCCGCACCAGCTCATCCAGTGTATCGTCGGCGTAGCCGTTGCGTCCATTCTCAATGATCTCGGGCATCGAGCCCTTGCGGAAGGCAAGCACAGGGGTGCCACAGGCCATGGATTCGACAACACTCAAGCCGAACGGTTCGTGAAAATGGATCGGATGCAAGAGCGCATAAGCGCCTCCCAGCACCTCATTGCGCTCCTTCGGACCGACGGAGCCGATATACGTGATATCGGTGCCAAGATGCGGTGCTACATAAGCATCATAATAGTCCTGATCCTGGATAATGCCTGCGATCACCAGCTTCATGCCGGTTCGCTTGGCGATTTCAATGGCCTCACGTGTGCCCTTGTCATGATGAATCCGGCCGAAGTAGACGAGATAATCGCCCTGCCGCGGGTTGAACGTGAATGCCTCCAGGTCGATGCCATGATGGATTGTCCGGATGTAGTTCAGCTCGGCGCAGCGGTCTGCATCACTTATCGAGACATAGTAGGAGCTTGCATTGTACTTGCGGTAGACCGGCAGAATCTTGGGCGAGGAGAAGCCGTGTATCGTTGTGACGACAGGCGTCTGGATCTGCCCGCTGTACGATAACGGCAGGAAGTCAAAGTGGTTATGAATGATATCGAATTCATCCGCCTGTTCCATAACCTCCGCAATATGCAGGCATTCCCAAACCTTCGGGTCGAGTTCCCTGTCTTCTTCATAGGCTGCAGGACAGACGCTCCTAAGCTTGGCCGATGTCAGCGAGTCGGCGGTCGCATAGAGTGTGACATCGATCCCTTCCTTGACAAGTCCTTCCGTAATCAGGGAAACGACACGCTCCCATGGGCCGTAATGGCGGGGCGGCGTGCGCCAGGCAATAGGTGACAGCATGGCTATTCTCATCTTCAAGTTCTCCTTTCATCTCTTCTAGGATAGGAAGTGATTTTGGCCGTATTCGGGCGGGCCAAGGAATAGATGAAGTCTGCGGGCTGCATGCTGTTTCAGTCTGCAAGTACGGTTCCTAGGACGCAAAAAAACCGGCTTCTTCAGAAGCCGGTCTCATAAACAGTTTGATCGAACAGCTCCCCAAAAACCGAACATGCGTTCTAATTATTTTAGGCAACCCTCTAATCAACAGCATAGCAAATTTTTGAATATAAGTCTATTGTTTCTTAGCAGAATGTGGCACAATGATTAAGGTCTGCAGACGAACGATAATATAGGAGGTAACTGAATGGACGTTCAAAGTGCCTACCATGAGGAAAGCACACGCCTGAAGGAAACGCTGGAGGAAGTCAGGCAGCAGCTAGCGGGGATCGGCCCGCGGTATTATGGTAATGATTTTGTGGAGCAGCTGCTCGATGCCAAGCGCGAGGAGAGCCGGGAAAGGCTGCAGCTGCTGGAGATTGAGCCGTATTTTGGTCGGCTGGATTTTCACGAGAAGGGCAAGGACGGTGCGGCGCCGCTCTACATCGGCAAACGCGGCATGGAGAAGAAGGAGACCGGGCAGCCGTATATTATTGACTGGCGGGCGCCGGTAGCCAGCTTGTTCTACTCCTTCACGGGAGGTGACGAGCCTGTTGAGTACGAAGCGCCTGAAGGGATTGTGGGCGGCGAAATCCATTTGAAGCGCAACCTGTCGATCCGTGAACAGGTGCTCCAGCGCGTCGTGGACAGCTATGTCAGAGGCGGCGATAACCTGGGACTGAGCGATGAGTTCCTGCTCTACAGGCTGGGGGAGAAGAAGGATAATCGGCTGCGCGACATCGTGTCCACAATTCAGGCCGAGCAGGATCAGATCATCCGTGCCCCGCGTGCGAGGGCGCTTATTATCCAGGGGGCGGCAGGATCGGGGAAAACAACAGTGGCGCTGCACAGGCTGGCTTTCCTGCTGTACCAGTATCAGGACCAGGTGCGCGCGGACCGGATGATTATTTTTGCGCCGAATACGATGTTCCTCGATTATATATCCGGGGTGCTGCCGGAGCTGGGCGTCGGGAATGTACGGCAGACGACATTCACGGATTGGGCGCTGGAGCTGCTTGGTGACGAGGTGCGTCTCGCAGAGGACGATCAGGAAGGCAAACGCTGGTTCTCGCTTGAAGCGGCCAGGCCGGAGGAAGGCGAATGGACCTCAGGGCGCTACAAGGGCTCGATGGTATTCAAGGAGCTGCTGGCAGGCTGGCTGCGCGAATATGAGCAGTTCTACCTTCCGGAGCTGGATTTCGAGCCTTGGGAGGGCGGTCATCTGCCGTACAGGACGCTCCGTGAATGGTTTGAGGTGGAATATAGGCCGTATCCGCTGGCAGCGCGCCGGGACCGGCTCGTTGCGAGGCTGAACCGCTGGCTGGAGATGGAGCTTGGCAAGATTGCGGACCCGAAGAAGCGCAAGGAACGCAGCAAGACGGGCAAGCAGCGGCTGCGGACCTTCCTGAAGAAGCTGCCCGAGGTGACGGCGCTGCAGCTGTACCGCAGGTTCTTCGGTGTGGAGGCTTCGCCTGTAGCGGCGGCTGAAGGAATTCCGCAGACCATTGCGGAACAGACCAAGGCGGGTTTGAAGAAGGGTGTGGTCAGGCAGGAGGATCTGGCGGCGCTGTGCTGGATACACCGGCAGATCCATGCGGCTGAGGGGCGGATGCTCGATCACATTGTCGTGGACGAGGCGCAGGATATCTCGCCGCTGCAGGTCGAGCTGTATAAGTCATTCATGAATGAGCCGTCCTTTACGATCCTGGGCGATCTCGCGCAGGGCATTCATGCCTACCGCGGCATTCACAGGTGGGAGGAACTGTCGGAGCTGTTCAAGCCGGAGCAAACCTCCTACCATGAGCTGAAGCAGAGCTACCGCTCAACGCTGGAAATTATCGAGTTTGCGAACACGATTTTGCCTTATACGGATACAGGGCTGCCGGCGGCGCAGCCGGTCTTCCGCAGCGGGGAACCGGTTGAGGTTGTCCGCTGTGCGGGCACGGATGAACGGGACCAGCGGGTCCGTTCGTATATTGAGGAGCAGGTGGCAGGCGGCATGCGGACGGTCGCGGTCATCTGCCGGACGGATGAAGAGTGCCGCAGTGTGCATGGCATGCTGGAGCGGGAAGGCGTCGAGGTTTCCCTGATTCTCGAAGGGCAGCAGGCTTACAAGGGCGGCGTATCGGTTGTACCGGTGTACATGGCCAAGGGTCTGGAGTTCGATGCCGTGCTGCTGCCGGATGTGGATGAGGGGCGTTACACCGCTTCCCCTGCCGATGCCAAGCTGCTGTATGTCGGCTGCACCAGAGCGCTGCACCGCCTGACCTTGCTGCACATAGGGGAAGCTTCGCCGCTGCTGGGGTAGCGGAGGATCTGAAATGAGGCGGGCGGTTTAAACGGGAAGAGAAATGCGAATTGTCTTGCCCGATCTTAACGGTTCATAGATGAATACAGGTGGAAAACATGCTGGTCCCGGATAGTCGTGGACCGGCTTTTTTTGTTCATAATATTCCTTTTTCTAGGTGAATTGTAAATATTTTTCCATAAGTCTGTCGTTAACCTAACAAGATGCCAAGAAACTTCTTGCCGCACTCCTATTAGAGAAGGGTTGACGATGAGACACACAATAGTTAAAGAATGTTTGCAATTACTTCGTTCTCCACTATGGCTGATACTGTTTGCCGGATGTATAGGCGGTTCCGTTGTGTTGCCGCGTGCCAACCTGACAGGGCTGGATGTTATGCCGGGTATGGTCTATTTCATTATGGTAACAAGCCTTCTGTTCTTCTTGTACGGAGCTGAAGAGGCACGGGGAGAGCAGCGATGGTACCAGCTGGAGCTGGTTCGCACCTTACCCGGCTTTACAGGCAACCGGCTGGGCAAGCTCCTGTTCTGGATGCTGCTTACCGGAATATTCTATCTGATCTTCTTCACGGCGGTCGTCCTCTACATTCTGGAAGTCCATGGAAGTGAAACGATTCATGAAGTGCCTCATGCGCTGCTGTACACAGTGCTCTGCTGGTGGGCTCCGTTCTTCTTATCCGCCGTGCTCGGTTATGTGCTGTACAGCCTTACCAGCAGCTTGTACAGTTACGTTCTGATTGCGCTGGCCTGGTTTCTGATTATGCCTTACAACGCAATGGTATTGGGCGATATTGTGCCAAAGGAGGTTACGGGCTGGCTAATCGTGGGAGACCCAAACATTGAACTGGTCATGGGGATTTATGATATGGAGAGTCAGCGGGTAAACAGGGGCTTCTTCATTCAGCGGGCGGTAGCCGCGGTGGTGATCATCGGTGCCTATACCGGCCTGACGTGGACACGGCCAGTGAGACAGTTTGCCCTGGTCTGCATGGCGGGGGCGCTGATTCTGCCAGTCTTCTCGCCCTATGTCCCCTACTTGACGGACGAGGGCTGGTCGGTTTACTCTTACGCTCCTGCTGCACCAATAGACGAGAAGGAGCTTCAGTATTCGGTTGACCATGTATATATGAAGATAACGCATGGCAAGAGCAATCATGATCTGTCCTATCGTTATGAAGCGGATTTGGAGGCGGAGAACGGTACGATTTCGTTTGCGCTGTGGGATGATTTTGAAGTGAAGGAGGTTATGCTTGGAGACAAGCGCATCGCCTATACGCAGCAGGAGGATCTGTTGACCCTTAAGCTGCCGTCCCGCGAAGGGCGGTTGAAGCTTACTGCAGCAACACAGACTTACGAATCCGTTGGCCCCCATTTTGCCGAGCTGCCATCTGTTCTGCCTTGGTACCCGATGCATCCGGCGGAAGCTCTAGATCCGTATCATAGCGGCCGGAAAGAGAGGTACCGGATTGAAGTGACGGGCAGTGAGAGCAGTCAGATACACACGAATTTGAGCCCTGCCGGGAAGGGTGTCTGGGAAGGGCAGGCTTATGGCCCGACGATCTTTTATGGTGAATATGTGGAAGATGGCGGGCTTTTGAGACCCGCATTTGTTTCACAGAAAGCAGCGGTCAGGACTCATAATGCCCATAAACTGATCGTACAAGAGGCCAGAAGCAGACTGGCTGAAACAGCAGAGCTGCCGGGCCGTGGGGTTATCATGACGACGATTAATGAATTTTCTGCGAATCCGGACGAATATTTTACCTCTCCGGACAGCATTTCACTGACGCTGGATGTGTTATTTCTAGCTCAGCCTCCCTACGCTAGCAGCGATTTTCATCAGAGAATCATGCTCTTTATTGACCTATACTCCGGTGATATTGAGAATACGCAAATTTCATTTTATGAAGATGTGTACGGCCAGGCGTTTATGGAGCAGCTGCGCGAGCAGTACGTTCCTCTGCCGGATGAGGAGAAGGAAAGGCTTATTAGAAAGTGGTATAACGAGACACAAGGTTTGCTCACACCAGAGCAGGTATTGGAGGACTTGAAGCATGCTGGTAGCTGAACAATTGACGAAGGCATATGGCCGTAAAACTGCGCTTCACGAAGCGTCATTCACGCTGTCGAACGGAATAACGGGCCTGCTTGGCCCCAATGGTGCCGGCAAAACGACGCTGCTGCGGATTTTATCCACCTATCACCAGCCGACAACAGGAAAGCTGACTCTGGACGGCGTACAGTGGAGCCGCAAAAATATGGAGCATATCCGCTCGCTGATCGGCTATCTGCCTCAGCATGTCGGGCTGTTTCCCGCTTTAACGGTCCGCGAGTATCTATCTTATATAGGAAGCATGAGGGGAATGGACAGCAGGCTGGTGAAAGAGCGGACAGAAGAGGTGCTGCATGAGGTTAACCTTGCGGATAAGGCCCGTGAGCAGGTGCGGTCGCTTTCGGGAGGCATGAAACAGCGGCTCGGTATTGCGCAGGCCATCCTGCATGAGCCGTCTCTGCTGCTTGTGGATGAACCGACTGCGGGTCTGGACCCGGAGGAGCGGATCCGTTTCCGGAATCTGGTCAAGCGCCTTGCGTTTAACCGGGCTGTTCTGCTCTCGACGCATATTACGGGGGATATCACCATGACCTGTGACCGGGTTTTTCTCATGAAGCAGGGACGGCTGGAAGCACACGAGCATGTGCATTCTGTCACCGGTTATGCCAGCGGGAGGGTCTGGGGGTTGTATGCGGGAAGAGAGGAGTACGAACGGCTCCTCGGCAATCCGGCATTATTCATTACGGATGCTGCTCAGCAGATCGGGGGCGGGTATAATCTGCGGATAATTGCGCAGGACGAGCCGTGTGCGGGCGCCGAGCTGGTTCAGCCTACTCTGGAGGAGGGTTATATGGTGTGGTTAAACGGGAACTAGTGCAGTGGCGTTATGTCTGGACAGCCCATAAGCCTTTGTTTGTCATTCCGCTGCTGCTGTGGCTGTTAGCCGTGATTGCCGGGACTACATCGCAGCAGTTTTCCAAAGAGATGACCGCGCTGGTGTTGTATCCCGCTCTGGCCTTTCCCATGCTTGGGCTCATGTCGCAGATTGGCAGTTCAGAACAGAAGGAGCTGTGGATTACACTGCCTGCAGCGCCGTGGAAGGCAGGTGCCTTAAGACCGCTGCTTCTAAGTCTTCTATATGCGGGTCTGTACGCTGCCGTCCTTCGTCAGTACTTTGATGCTGCTGAGGTTTGGGCAGGGTTTGTGTCAGCTATGCTGTATATGCAGATTACCGCGGCCTTGGTTGCCTTGTTCAAGCATAACGCCTTCGGGCTCTGTCTCGCGCTGTGTTATCTGTTCTTCGGTATGTTTGCAGGCGGAAGCGGACAAGGGCCGCTGTATCTGCTGCAGTGGTACCGCCAGAAGCTGGGTACGACCCCAGAGGCATTCGTTACGGTACAAGCGGCGGCTTGCGCGTCTGCCGCCGTCCTTACTGCCCAGCTGATCCGCTTCAGGGAGAGTTTTCACCTATTGAAGGATTAATACCGTGCAATGGGGGAGAGGGTGCAACCTTGGCGGGATCCCGTTCGTCAATAAATTGAATGGAAGAATATTACCAATCGAGGTGTTCCGTATATAGAGTTGTCCCAAAGAACAGCATGGCTGCTGATGATCATCGTGCTGCTGGCTGGTTGTTCGGCCGAAGCTCCCCCCGGGAAGGCGGAACTCAAGACGCAGAGGCTGCATGAATTTTACCCTGGTTCAATATCGAATGTGGAGGCTGTCGAAATTCTGGACGGCTCAACAGGGGACAGGAAGCTTATCTCGGATGAACTTATGGTGCGGGACTGGATTAATCAAGTGAAAGATATGATATTCGTTCCAGATCCCAATCAAGAGGGTCGGACGGGGTTTCTGTATGAGGTGTCGCTCTTTGAGGGTGAAGAGAGGAAGCTGAGCTTCACACCGAGTGCAGTGGGCGGGCATTATTATCTGCATAATGAAAAGCTGCTGGCGCGTGTGGAGGCGTTATTCCAGGGAGCGGGTGGGAAGTCGCAGTAAGACTGAGTTAATAGCTTGAAGGACATAAGGGAGAAGAATACCCCCGTCATTGTTCTTAGCGGGGGTAAACATAACCACACATAGTAAGATATCAGAGATTTCTCACATTTCCCAAGTCTCATAATCATTCCTATCCATCCATGCGTCTCCTATAACTTTAACTAATTCAGAATGAGAGAGTCCAGTAGAGTCAACGGTGGCAAGGATCTGCCTAAACTCTGCTTGAGAAATTTTAGCTTCCCACATCGCATCAATGAGTCCTCTACGAGTTGTATTTATATGAATTCCAGCGATGGGATAAGGCAGTTTTTCACCAGCGTCTTAAAATCCTGCAGCGTTTCCTTCTCAGTTATAGAACTGCCAACAGGTTGGATGGAAAGAGTAGGGGTTGGCTTATGCAACGTAATTTTTAATAGAAGAGTAATCGATTATTACTAAAGGCAAAGTTAGAATTGACTAAGCTAAGAATATCCTAACTAACGATTAGGTGGAGGTGAAGGGTTTCTGAGTTGAAACAATCCGATCATTAAAGACAGGCCACAGATCATACTTATCATTTCAAAATTCACAGGGATTGTTACAAAATATTTTATCACAGAAAAAATAAATAATGGTAAAAAGACCACTAGAAGATAAGGGTATTTAACATCAATTACTTTTAAATTAATAAATAACAAAGAAATATAAATTCCCATAAATACATACATTAATTCAATATAGAGATGATTTTTGATGTTGTACGTAATGGCTATTTCCTCTAACAACTCCAATTTTAGAGGATTGAAGTAGTAAGAAATAACCAAGAACCCTATCAGCCAGATAACGGAATATAAATATCTTGGCATAATGTCCCCTTCCCTAAAACATATTTTTTTCTATATTACAGGATGACTTTAAACAATTCTAGTCGCTAAATTTATTTGGTTAATTTGAACTATATAGAATAAATTTATATAGTAAGAAGGTTGTTATTGTTTAATTTTTATTTGATTTACCTTCAATTGGTATTATAATATGTTTGCAACTACAAAATAAGGAGTGTGAGTGATGAGGAAAAGTATTTTTATTTTTGTGTTGTCTTCCTTGGTTCTTCTGATGTCACCGCTAACTGGTAATGCAGAAGGAAAAAATGCAGGAGAGAAAAAGGGTCGAATACTAATTAAAAACAAGGAAATCATTGAACTGAAAATTCTAGAGGAACGTGCGGAAAAAGGATTAACAGATTTGGTATTGGATGAAGGCACTAGTACAAAAACAAATATAGTCATGACCTCAAAAAACGGAAAGAAAATGAGGTTTAAAGTGAAAAAGCTCAAAACAGCGCAACTCCTTGAAAAAAGCACCTCCGTAAATGGAGATACTGTAGAATCTTATGCTGTAACTTCTATTACAAACTATGATAGCGACCGATATGATTCTAAAAATGATAGTAGTTACGGTATAAAAGCCTACTCAAGAATATATATTGATAAGATTACATACACCGATGTTCCAGGTACCTATTGGAAACTAATAAAAGCTACAGGAGGATGGGAAAGGAACGATCCAATATTAAGGCTAGCCAACAGAAAAGTGAATTTAGGGACTGTAGGACTGTCAAGGCAACGTATAGAGAGTCAACAGGTAACATACGAACCTACTAGAGATACATGGTCTTACAATGCACCAAGTGACTGGAATCCTGTAAATTCACAAGGAGTGAATATTACTACTCCATTTGTTGGTGCATCTTCGACAGTAGATATCTTTGTTAGTGATCCGGATAAATCATGGGAACTCCAATTTGCAAATAATTTCAAATAATGAGTGTTTCACTTCTTTTATTTTTAAACATGAAAGTGAAGATAAAAAGTAATATTGAAACCCATATACTGAACACTTTAAAAATGGTGTTTAGTATATGGGTTCCTTTTTACATTAGCTACCCCATCTATCACGTGGTTTAGATATATTGTGGCAAGTAACACAGGGGCAGCAAGTTACTTCCCAGCCGCCTCACGGTAAGCTTCCATGTAAGCTTGAGCCTTGGATGTGATCAGGCTGAAATCCTGCTTGGCGACGGCTTCCTTGGTCAGGTCGGAGCCGATACCGACAGCGAATACGCCGGCTTTGACCCAGTCCTTGAGGTTCGACAGGGAGACGCCGCCTGTCGGCATCAGGTTGGCCTGCGGGAGCGGCCCCTTGATCGTCGGGACGATTGAAGGCTCGAACAGGCTGCCCGGGAACAGCTTGCAGACGTCAACGCCAAGCTCAAGCGCGGCCGTGATCTCCTGGATCGTCACAACGCCAGGCATGACCGGTACCCGGTACCGGTTGCAGAGCATAATCGTGTCACGATTCAGGGCAGGGGCAACGACGAACTCGGCTCCCGACAGGATCGTTGCGCGTGCCGTCTCTGGATCAAGCACCGTGCCGGCGCCGATGATAGCATAATTATCTGCTGATGGGTCGCTGCTCTGGTATTTCTTGGCCAGCGCAGTTATGGCTTCAAGCGCGAATGGGATGGTCATCGTAATCTCGATTGCCTTGATACCGCCTTCGATAGCATGCTCGGCCATCCGGACGACTTCCTCCGGCGAATCGCCGCGGAGTACGGCTACGACGCCTGACTCGCGGATTTGTTCAATGAGTCGCAATTTTTTCATGACGCACACCTTCCGTGTAGTCGAATTAAGCGGACCGGACAGGCCGGCCCGCTTCTCTGTTTCTATTACCCGACGCCTTGGACGGGCCAAACGCGTTAGCGAGCCATCCAGCCGCCGTCGACGCACATGACATGGCCATTCAGATAATCGGAAGCGGAGGAAGAGAGGAATACGACCGGTCCCTTCAGATCATCCGGTGTGCCCCAGCGTCCGGCAGGAATACGGTCGGTAATCGATTGGTACCGCGCTTTATCCTCAACAATCTGCTTCGTGTTGTTCGTCAGCATATAGCCAGGAGCAATCGCGTTGATCTGAACGCCTTTGCCTGCCCACTCATTGGCGAGGGCTTTCGTAATGCCCGCAACACCGTGCTTGCTCGCCGTATAACCAGGGACATTGATGCCGCCCTGATAGGAGAGCATGGAGGCGATATTGACGATTTTGCCGCTGCCTCTCTCCAGCATATGGCGCCCGGCCAGCTGGGACAGGTAGAAGACGGTGCTCAGGTTGATGTCGATGACATCCTGCCAGTCCTGCCAGGCATGCTCTGCCGCTGGTGTGCGGCGGATGATGCCCGCGTTGTTCACAAGCACATCGACACGGCCGCCAAATTCCAGCGCCTGCTTGAACACATCCTCAAGACCTTCCGGCTGGCTGAGGTCAGCCTGCAGATCGACAGCCTTCCGGCCAAGTGCCTCTATCATCGCAACCGTCTCTTCACTGCCGCTGTTGGATACGGCAACAATGTCGGCGCCAGCCTCTGCCAGACCGACTGCCATACCTTGTCCGAGGCCGCCTGATGCCCCTGTTACAACTGCCACTTTACCCGATAAGTCAAACATGCCCATGTCCGTTCCCTCACTCTCATAATATCAACAATCTGTCGTGATATGGAGCTGTTTCTTCTATATAAAATAAAGACTGATCCTCATAATCTTAAGATGATCCTCAATCCGCAGGCAGGTCGCCGTATTCCACTTCGACACCGGCCTCTGTATAAGGCTGGGCTGCTGATTCAGTCAGGCCGCTGTCCGTTATAATCCGGCTGACCTCCTTCAGCTCTGCGAAGGTGCGCAGGGCAAACTGTCCGAATTTGTGATGGTCGGCCACCACATAAGTGGTGCATGTCGATTCCAGCAGCGCCCGCTTGAAGGCGATCAGGTCACCTGTATAGATCGAGAAGCCATACTCCGGATGGACACCGGTGGCGGACAGGAAGGCCTTCTGGACATTCAGGCTGCGGACATAGCTCTCAGCTTCCGGTCCGGTCAGCATATTGCGAACCCGGTAGCCGCCGGGAACAACAAGCCGGATATCGGGCTTGCGCGCCAGCTCGCCAATGATATAGACATCATTCGTGATAACGGTAAGCGGTATGTTGTCGAGGCGGCGGGCGATCTCCAGCGTCGTTGATCCGCCGTCAAGCGCAATAATGTCCTTCGGCTCGATATAGCGGAGCGCGCGCTCCGCTACCTCAGCCTTCTCATCGCTGTGCTTGACGACAGGCTCCTTGACGGAGAGAATGCCAAGCTGCTCGCTCTGAGCCAGCACGGCACCGCCATGCACGCGTACCAGCAGGCCCCTTTCCTCCAGCTTGGCGAGATCCTCCCGGATCGTCTTGCCTGTCACCTGCAGCTGGTCGCTTAAATCCGCAACCGTAACCTCCTTGCTGGCAAGGAGCTGTTCCATAATGGCTTCATATCGTCGTAATGGGTTCACCTGATTCGCATCCGTTCTGTGTACATTTTATAGGTAATTGTACCATAACGATTTAGAGATGATTAACGCAGGTCCTTCATGGCTACCATATCCATATCGTCGAAAATCTGATTTTCGCCGGCCATACCCCAGATAAAGGTATAGTTGGATGTGCCTACGCCGCTGTGGATCGACCAGCTGGGCGAAATGATAGACTGCTCATTGCGCACGACCAGGTGACGGGTTTCCTGTGGCTCGCCCATGTAGTGGAAGACTACGCCGTCTTCCGGCATATCGAAGTAGAAGTACACCTCGGCGCGGCGGTTATGGGTGTGGCAAGGCATCGTATTCCACATGTTGTTCGGCTTCAGCATGGTAAGACCCATGACCAGCTGGCAGCTTTGGATGCCGCCGCCGTGAATGAATTGATAGATCGTGCGTTCATTTGAATTGGCGATGCTGCCCAGATGCTTCGGATTCGCTTCGCTGATGGAAGCTTTTACAGTCGGGTACTGCTTATGTGCCGGTGCGGAGTTGAAATAAAACTTGGCCGGGGAAGATGAATCTTTGCTGCTAAAGGTTACATCCTGGGCACCAAGACCAATGTAGAGGCAATCCTTGGTTTCCATATCGTAGGAAGTGCCGTCCACGGTTACCGTACCTGCTCCGCCGATATTGATAATACCGATCTCACGGCGCTCGAGGAAGAAGTCTGCACCCATTTCCTTCTTGTCAGCATCAAGCTTAACCGAACCGTTCACCGGCAGAACGCCGCCAACGATAAAACGATCCACATGAGTATACGTAAGGTTCAGCTGATTCTCAGTAAACAGAGACTCGATCAGAAATTCCTTGCGTAGGCGGGAAGTATCAAAGCTCTTAACCTCATTAGGATGGGAAGCGTAACGGATTTCCATTTGTCCAGCACTCCTTTTAGGTTTATATTAGTTTAAAATGAGTTCATTTAAGTTTACTTTACTCCACATATGGGCATTTGGCAAGTGGTTCTGGTATAATTTGTGAGCGGTTGCATGGAGCAGCGGCCAGGAAACCAAGAAAAAGAATGAGAACCAAAGCGTGTTCACGCCTTTGGTGCAAAGCTGTATCGTTTATAATTCCTTGAAATGGGAAATGAATTCAAACTATGGAAAGTTATTTGTGCGGAAGCTGTTGTGAAAGTCCTATTACTAAGGAAAAAGCCTTATATTTCAGATGTGCGTACAAGTTAGCTGTGCTATAATGACTGTAAATAAAGGAAGGGCCCGGGTGGAATAATGGGAACTAGGGAAATGCCAAAATATATGCAGCTGCGGGACGAAATCTTGGTGTCCTTGCAGGCCGGCAAATGGAAGCCGAATGAGCAGATGCCTTCCGAGCATGAGCTGGCTGCCAAGTATGTGATGAGCAGGCAGACAGTCAGGCAGGCGCTTGGCGAGCTGGAGAAGGATGGCTGGCTGTACCGGCTTCAGGGCAAGGGGACCTTCGTCTCGCCGCGCACAGGAGCCCGGCCCCAGAGGGAAGTACAGACTGTGGGGATGATTACGACCTATATATCAGACTACATCTTCCCGCATATTGTCCGCGGCGCGGAAGCGGTACTGAGAAGCAGGGGCTACGGCCTGCTGCTGTCCAGCACGGATAACGACAAGGCAAGGGAGACACAGAGCCTGCGGATGATGCTGGGACAGCCCTTAAGCGGCTTGATCGTCGAGCCGACGAAGAGTGCGCAGGGCAATCCGAACCTGCACGAATACTTGAATCTGCAGGATCATAGGGTGCCGTTCCTGATGATCAACGAACGGTATTCGGACCTCGACTGCCCTTGTCTGAAGGTGGATGATGAAGCGGGCGGCTTCAAGGCGGCGGAGCATCTGATCCAGCTTGGCCACCGGAGGATAGCCGGATTCTTCAAGACGGATGACCTGCAGGGCACGAACCGGATGAAGGGCTTCGTCCGGGCTCACCGGCAATATCAGGTGCCAATGACTCCAGATGCTGTGACTTTCTATACATCAGAGGAAAAGGAAGTCAAGCCGGTTGCGACAGCGAAGGCTATGCTGAGCCGCACGGACCGTCCAACGGCATTCGTCTGCTACAATGATGAGCTGGCCCTTACGCTGCTCGGAGCGGTCAGGGAGCTGGGGCTCAGTGTGCCGGATGACTTATCCATGATCGGGTTCGATGACTCGACGCTTGCGGTGGCATCCGAGGTGAAGCTGACGACGCTGACGCATCCGAAGACCGAGATGGGAGCTGCAGCCGCCGAGCTGCTGCTGGATTTAATAGAAGGACGCCGGACTATGCCGGCAGAGGATATTCTATACGAACCGGAGCTCATTATCCGGGATTCCACCAAGGAGCCGCAGCTGGTGCTGTAGCTCTTTTTTCAGGACTTGTATGTACCAGTTATGAACATATTAATTAATTCTTGAAGATAGGTACGTACAAGTGTATAATGAGACCATCAATTACTGTCTTTGTGAGAGGAGTGGACAAATCGTGCTCGAGCAGTTGAAGCAGGAAGTCCTCGAAGCTAACCTGGATCTACCCAAGTATAAAATGGTTACGTTTACATGGGGTAATGTCAGCGGCATTGATCGTGAGAGCGGTCTGGTCGTCATTAAACCAAGCGGTGTCCCTTATGAAGAGCTGAAGCGTGATGACATGGTCGTTGTCGACCTGGAAGGCAAGGTGGTTGAAGGTAATTTGAAGCCTTCCTCCGACACACCGACCCACGTAGTGCTTTACAAGGCTTTCCCTAACATTGGCGGTGTTGTTCACACCCATTCGCCTTGGGGAACGACTTGGGCGCAGGCGGGCCGGGGCATTCCTGCCCTGGGTACGACGCATGCGGATTATTTTTACGGAGAAATTCCTTGCACCCGTCTGATGACGGAAGCTGAGATCAAGGGCGCTTATGAACTGGAGACCGGCAATGTGATTGTGGAGACATTCCGTGAACGCGGTATCGACCCGGACATGGTTCCGGGCGTGCTGGTTAACTGCCATGCTCCATTCACATGGGGCAAGGACGCGCACACGGCTGTTCACAATGCGGTTGTTCTGGAGGAAGTTGCCAAGATTGGTCACCGTACGGCACACCTGAATCCTGAGGTTCAGCCGATGGACCAGGACCTGCTGGACCGTCACTTCCTGCGCAAGCATGGCAAGAACGCCTACTACGGTCAAGGCACCGGTAGCGGCAAGTAATTGCTCTGCAGGCCGTGTGAGTGAACGGGAATAGGGCAGCTCACCATACAGAGAACGGATAACCGGCGGAGGTGGAGCATGAGCAGCACAACGTACGCAATCGGAGTGGACTACGGTACGCAGTCCGGCCGTGCTGTCCTGGTAGACCTTGCAGATGGTACGGAGGTTGCGGATCACGTAACACCTTACCCGCATCATGTAATAGATGAGAAGCTGCCAGGATCAGGTGTCAGGCTGGGGCATGATTGGGCGCTGCAGCATCCGGGTGATTATCTGGAGGTGCTGAAGCGGTCGGTACCGGCAGTCATGAGGGAATCCGGTGTGGACCCGGCTGATGTGGTTGGCCTAGGAATCGATTTCACAGCGACAACCATGCTGCCGGTCAATGAAGCGGGCGAAGCGCTCTGCCTCCTGCCGGAATACAGAGATAACCCGCACAGCTGGGTTAAGCTGTGGAAGCACCACGCCGCTCAAGAGGAAGCGAACCTGATCAACGAGATCGCGAGGAAGCGCGGCGAGAAGTTTCTTGCACGTTACGGCGGCAAGACTTCATCGGAATGGATGATTGCGAAGATCTGGCAAATACTTAACGAAGCACCGGATATCTATGAGAAGGCCGACCGCTTCCTGGAGGCAGCGGATTGGGTCGTCTTGAAGATGACCGGCAGCTTCACACGCAACAGCTGCACATCCGGGTATAAGGCGATCTGGCACAAGCAGGACGGCTACCCCGGCAATGACTTCTTCAAGGCGCTTGATCCGCGTCTTGAGCAACTGACCGAGACGAAGCTGCGCGGCGGCATTCTGCCGCTCGGCAGCAAGGCAGGCGAGCTGACAGAAGAGATGGCAGCGGCAATGGGACTTCGTCCTGGCATCGCGGTTGCTGTCGGCAACGTCGATGCGCATGCAGCCGTACCGGGTGTGGGCGTTGTGGAGCCCGGCAAGCTGGTCATGGCGATGGGCACGTCGGTCTGCCATATGCTTCTGGGTGAGAAGGAGATCGAGGTTGAAGGCATGTGCGGCGTTGTGGAGGACGGAATTATTCCCGGATATCTGGGATATGAAGCCGGGCAGCCGGCAGTAGGCGATATCTTCGAGTGGTTTGTGGAAGAAGCGGTGCCGGCCTATGTGAAGCAAGCAGCAGGCAGTGAAGGCATCGGCGTTCACGAATACCTGACGAGACTCGCTTCGGCATATAAGCCGGGACAGACCGGTCTGCTCGCGCTTGACTGGTGGAACGGCAACCGGTCCGTCCTTGTCGATACGGACTTGACCGGCCTGCTTGTCGGGATGACGCTCCTGACCAAGCCGGAAGAGATCTACCGTGCACTGCTGGAGGCAGCAGCATTCGGCACCCGGAAGATCGTGGACGCATTCCAGGACAGCGGTGTGCCGGTTATCGAGCTGTATGCATGCGGCGGATTGCCGCAGAAGAATGCGCTGCTGATGCAGATCTACGCGGATGTTACGAATCGTGAGATCAAGGTTGCGGCATCGAAGCAGACGCCTGCACTGGGTGCGGCTATGTTTGGCGCCGTAGCGGCCGGCAGGGCTAACGGCGGTTATGATTCCATCGTGGATGCCGCCCGCAAGATGGCCCGTGTCCGGGAGGAATCTTACAAGCCGATTCCTGAGCATGTCGCGGTCTACGATAAGCTGTACGGGGAATACACCAAGCTTCATGATTATTTTGGCCGCGGCGGGAACAATGTCATGAAGGTACTGAAGTCGATCAAGGAAGATACTGCATCCCGCTAACGTTGGATTCGCAGCGATTCCTGTGATTATAGCTGTTTTTAAATAATGCCAACACCCAAGGGGGATATTTAACCATGTTGAACGTAAAAGCGTATAAGTTTTGGTTCATTACAGGAAGCCAGCATCTGTACGGTCCTGAGACGCTGGAGCAGGTAGCGGATCACTCCCGCAAAATCGTGGAAGGCCTGAACAAGGCTGGTCTGCCATATGAAGTGGTATTCAAGCCGGTTGTGAAGACAACCGAAGAGATCCGTCAAGTTATGATCGATGCTAACAGCGATGCTGACTGCGCAGGTGTTATCACCTGGATGCACACCTTCTCGCCGTCCAAGATGTGGATCTCCGGCCTGTCGCTTCTGAACAAGCCGCTGCTGCACCTGGCGACCCAGTACAACCGTGATATCCCTTGGGATTCCATTGATATGGACTTCATGAACCTGAACCAGGCAGCACACGGAGACCGTGAGCATGGCTTCATCGGCGCTCGCATGGGCATCGCCCGCAAAGTCATTGTCGGATACTGGGAAGACCAGCAGGTTCAAGGCAAAATCGGCGGCTGGCAGCGTACAGCGGCTGCGTTCGCTGAAAGCCGCACGCTGAAGGTTTGCCGCTTCGGCGACAACATGCGTAATGTAGCAGTTACCGAAGGCGACAAGGTTGAAGCTGAGATCAAGTTCGGCTGGTCCGTTAACACCTACGGCATCGGCGATCTGGTTGAGCGCATCAATGCGGTTTCCGACGAAGAAGTGAACCGTCTGATGGAGCTGTATGCTGAGAAGTATGAGATTGCAGTCAAGGATGACGCACAGCGCAGCAACATTGCTGAACAAGCCCGTATTGAAATCGGCATGCGTTCCTTCCTTGAAGAAGGCGGATTTACAGCGTTCACGACAACCTTCGAAGACCTGCACGGCATGAAGCAGCTTCCGGGCCTGGCAGTTCAGCGCCTGATGGAAGACGGCTACGGCTTCGCTGGCGAAGGCGACTGGAAGACAGCCGCTCTCGTACGCCTGATGAAGATCATTGCAGGCAACGAAGGCACGTCCTTCATGGAAGATTACACGTATCATCTTGACCCGCAGAACGAGCTCGTTCTTGGTTCCCACATGCTTGAGATCTGCCCGACTATCGCAGTCGACAAGCCAAGACTGGAAGTACATCCACTGGGAATCGGCGGCAAGGAAGATCCGGCACGTATGGTGTTCAACGGCCGCTCCGGCGCTGCCCTGAACGCATCCATCATCGACATGGGCAACCGTTTCCGCATGCTGGTTAATGAAGTTACGGCTGTTGAGCCTAAGGAAGCAATGCCGAATCTGCCGGTAGCACGTGTACTGTGGCAGGTGCATCCGAACCTGAAGGACGGCGTAGAAGCTTGGATTCTCGCTGGCGGCGCTCACCACACTGGCTTCTCCTATGTGGTAACAACCGAGATGCTGCAGGACTTCGCTGAGATGGCTGGCATCGAATGTGTTGTTATCGACAAGAGCACGGTTCCGACTGCATTCCGCAACGAGCTGCGCCTGAACGATATCGCTTGGAAGCTTCGTTAAGCTTCACTTGTAAGGTAACGGTTTGAATCAAGCTGCAGATGACTGGTCAGGCAGGCTATGCTGTCTGCCGGTACTGCGGTGAAGAATAGATCAACTGCAAGCTGTCCCGGCTCAGAGTTAGAGCAGCCGGGACAGTTTTTTTGTGTCCAAACCGTGGAGGCATTCCTTTTTGCTGGAAAACTAGTAAACTGTTTAGTAGGTTAATCATTAAAGAAGCTAAACAGCATGAACAGGGGGCGGGAAAGATGCAGAATAGGAATAAGCTGCGCAGCATGGGAGTTCAAGCTCCAAAAGGGGCAGCGAGAAAAAGCTATCTGGCCAGTAAGATCAGGCAGGCGAATGCCTTTTATAACGATAGGGAGACGAAGGACCTGAAGTTCAAGAAGCTTGGAGCCAGCTCCTTTTCCTTCTTTCGGGGGACGCCGGATATTTTCTTCTATGATCTGGCCAAGTACATAATCGTTCCCGAAGAATGGAAGGGGCAGCCCGGTCTTACGACCTGGGTGCAGGGCGACGCTCACATTCAGAATGTAGGCTTCTACCATAACAGCAAAGGCGAATGTGTATTTGATCTTAATGATCTGGACAGCGCCTTCATCGGTCCCTTCTATTGGGACCTGCTCCGTTTCCTGACCAGTCTCTTCCTTGAGCGGGATAACAGCGGACAGCTGGCCGATCTGCTGGACGAGGAGCTGAAGCAGAGTGCGCTGGTCTTCCTGGATGCCTACCGGAGCACGCTGGCTGATGTGAGCAGCGCAAGCATTCCGTCAACGGCCGAGCTGACCAAGGAGCGGTTGAAGGGCTTCACACGCCGCGTGATGAAGGAGCTGGCTAAGGGCAGCCATGCATCGCTGCTCGATAAGTGGACGAAGGTAAAGGACGGAGAACGGGTGCTCCGCAGGCGCAAGACGAAGTACCGCGCGTTAAGTGAAGAGGAGCGGCAGCGGTTCGAGACGGCCTGGCACAGCTACCCGGCTTCGCTCGCTGAGTTTGCGGAGGACAGGCTGTCGGTGAGTTCTAACTATTGGCGTATCAAGGATGTGGCTTACCGGATCAACCAGGGTACGGCAAGCCTGGGAACCACGCGGTACCATGTGCTGCTCGAAGGCTCGCCGGATGGCCCGGACGGAGATATTCTTCTGGATGTAAAACAGCAGCTTTCCCCGCCGATGCTGGCTGCGGATCAAGCGCTAAGGGAGCGGTATGTAGAGCTGTTCGGACAGCGGCATGGTGAGCGGGCGCGAGCGGCTCATGATGCGCTGACCGGTGATAAGGACATTTATGCAGGCGTACTGACGTTAGATAACGTGGAGTACGCTGTGCGCAGCATCTCTCCCTTCAAGGGAGATTACACCGATGTCGGCGGCTTTGGCGGCCAGAAGGATCTGGATAACTATCTGTCTCACGCTGGCCAGGCGTATGCGCTCGCCCATGCGCGTTCAGATAACAGCTTCCATGCCGGGTATGTGCCACACAGCTTCGAGGATGCATTTGCTGCAGCAATGGATGACGAAGCCTGGAGCCGGTTTTGCGATGAGCTGCTTGAACTGTCGTTTCAGTATTATGAACAGGTCAAGTCCGACTACCAGCTGCTTGCAGGAGATTTGCTGAGCGGTACCCTGCTGGGCACTCATGCATAATCTGGTTAACAGCTGGCTTCTGGGCGGGCGGGAAAAATGTCATTTTTTCTGAGACACAATTATTGTATAGTAATTCACGGGAATAGTTACTAGAGAAGGGGATAGGATTCATGGGAGGACAGGGAGAGCCGATCATCCGGTTTGAAGGTGTGACAAAGCGGTACGACGACGATACGGTCGTGCTGGATAATGTCAGCTTCGAAATCGAACGCGGCAAGTTTTACACGCTGCTTGGACCGTCCGGCTGCGGCAAGACAACGATACTCCGCCTCATCGCTGGTTTTACGGAACCATCGGAAGGCAACATCTGGCTCAGCGGACGCAATGTTAACCGGGTTCCTGCCAACAAGCGTCAGGTGAACACCGTATTTCAGGATTATGCGCTGTTTCCGCATCTGAATGTGTTTGAGAATGTGGCGTTTGGGCTGCGCATCAAGCGGCTGAACAAGCAGGTCATAACGGAGAAGGTCAGGGAGGCGCTTCGCTTCGTTAACCTGGCGGGGTATGAGAGCCGTGAAATCTCTGAGATGTCAGGCGGTCAGCGGCAGCGGGTGGCGATAGCCAGGGCCATCGTCAATGAGCCGGAGCTGATTCTGCTGGATGAGCCGCTGTCAGCGCTCGATCTGAAGCTGCGGACGGAGATGCAGTATGAGCTGCGCGAGCTGCAGCGCAGTCTTGGCATTACCTTCATCTTCGTCACGCATGACCAGGAAGAAGCGCTGGCGATGTCGGACGAAATCTTCGTGCTGAACCACGGCAAGATCCAGCAGAGCGGCACGCCGATTGATATATACGATGAGCCGATCAACCGCTTCGTAGCGGATTTCATCGGGGAATCCAACATTGTATCGGGCACGATGCTGGAGGACTACCTGGTCGAGTTTACCGGCCGGCGGTTTGAATGTGTCGATGGCGGCTTCCGTCCGAATGAGACGGTGGATGTAATCATCCGTCCCGAGGATCTGGAAGTGACGGAGCCGGAGGCCGGGCAGCTTCGGGTTAAGGTTGATTCCCAGCTGTTCCGCGGCGTGCATTACGAGATCTGCTGTTATGACTCCGCAGGCAATGAGTGGCTGGTGCATTCGACCCGCAGGGTGACAGTCGGCGCCGAGATCGGCCTGGCCTTTGACCCGGAAGCGATTCATATCATGCGGCATGGCGAGACAGAGGAAGCCTTCGACAAGCGGCTGGAGGCCTATCAGGGAGCCGGACATGCGGAATAGCCTGAAGAATGTTTATCTGATTCCATACTGCTTATGGATTCTGCTGTTCGTCGTGGCTCCAATTGTCCTTATCGTCTATTACTCGCTGTTTGATATCGAGGGAAATTTTACATTCGCCAATTATGCGAACTTCTTTACGCCCGTCTATATGAAAATGACGCTAAGCTCATTCTGGTATGCATTCCTGATCACGCTGTTCTCGCTGCTGATCGCATACCCGGCGGCTTACCTCTTGACGAAGACAAAGCATAAGCGGCTGTGGCTGATGCTGATTATTTTGCCATCGTGGATCAATCTGCTGCTTAAGGCGTATGCCTTCCTGGGCATCTTCGGCACCTACGGGGCAGCGAATGCACTGCTTGAGGTTCTGGGCATCGGGAGCCAGCAGATCCTCTTCACCGATTTCAGCTTCGTGTTCGTCTCGGTCTATATCTTCATTCCATTCATGATCCTGCCGGTCTTCAATGCGCTGGAGGAGATGAATACCGGACTGATTGATGCGGCCCGTGACCTGGGTGCGAGCGGCTGGACGACCTTCCGGCGCGTGGTGGTGCCGCTGACGATGAACGGGGTAAAAGCGGGCTGCCAGGCCGTCTTCATCCCGGCCCTGTCACTGTTCATGATCACCCGGCTCATCGCGGGCAACCGCGTGATCACGCTGGGAACGGCGATTGAGCAGCATTTTCTCGTTACACAGGACTGGGGTATGGGCGCGACGATCGCTGTATTCCTCATCATAGCTATGGCAGCTATCATGGTGCTGACCGGCGGCAGAAAGCGGGGGATCGAGCTTGAGAAATAAATGGAGACCCGCGAACCTGTATCTGGTTGCCGTGTTTGCGGTGCTGTATGCACCGATTTTCTATCTGATGTTCTACTCCTTCAACAGCGGCGGGACGATGCACGGCTTTGAGTCATTCACGTGGGAATGGTATGCGGAGGTGTTTCAGGACACACGCCTGCTTATCATCGTCTTGAACACGCTCGTTATTGCGCTGCTGTCGGCTGCGATCTCAACCATTCTCGGCGTCGTGGGTGCGCTGGCCATTACGCATGTCAGAAGGCACCGCAGAAGAAAAGCGCTGCTGTCGCTGAACAACGTGCTGATCGTCAGCCCGGATGTTATTATCGGCGCTTCGTTCCTGATTTTGTTCACGATGATCGGCATCCGTCTCGGCTTCACATCCGTACTGCTGTCGCATATTGCGTTCAGTGTGCCGATCGCGGTGCTGATGATTCTGCCGAAGCTGGAGGAAATGAGCCCGACGCTGGTAGATGCCGCCCGGGACCTCGGCGCAAGCCGTCTCGATGTGCTGACGAAGGTCATTCTGCCGTTTATCCGCCCGGGCATATTTGCCGGCTTCTTCATGGCGCTGACCTATTCGCTGGATGACTTCGCGGTTACGTTCTTCGTAACAGGCAACGGCTACGCGACGCTGGCAGTGGAGATTTACTCGCGGGCAAGGCAGGGGATTTCGCTGTCCATTAATGCGCTGTCGACACTGATCTTCCTGTTCACAATCATCCTTGTAACCGGCTATTACTTCATTAACCGCCGGGGCGCTAAGCAGGTCGGATGGGAGGCGGGCAAATGAAGCAGCTGGTCCAGATTTTTGCGTCGGTCATTATCATTGCCCTTGGCCTGCAGTACCTGGTCGTTTACCTGAATGCGGAGCAGGGCTACTCGGGCGATAACACGCTGACGGTATATAACTGGGGCGATTATATTGAGCCCGAGCTGATTGCGGAGTTTGAGGAAGAGACGGGAATCAAGGTCATCTACCAGACCTTTGATTCCAATGAGGCCATGCTGACGAAAATTCAGCAGGGCGGCACAACCTATGATATTGCAGTCCCTTCGGAGTATGCAATCAGCAAGATGAAGGAAGAGGAGCTGCTGCTGCCGATTGATCACAGCCTGATTCCGAATTTGAAGTATATCAATCCGAGGTTCCTGGACCTGTCCTTCGACAGAGGGAACGAGTACTCGATTCCTTATTTCTGGGGAACGGTGGGTATTATCTATAACGCTTCGCTGCTGCCGGAGGGCATTGAATTCGAGAGCTGGGATGATCTGTGGGATGACCGGCTGGACAATCAGATCCTGCTCGTCGACGGTGCGCGCGAGGTGATGGGCTTCGCCCTGAACAGCCTTGGCTATTCGCTGAACGATACGAATGAAGAGCATCTGCAGGAAGCCAAGCGCAAGCTCAATGAGCTTACGCCCAATGTGAAGGCTATCGTGGGCGATGAGATCAAGATGCTGCTGGCAGGCGAGGAAGCCGGAGCAGGTGTGGTATGGTCAGGCGATGCGGCGGAGATTATGGGCGAGAACGAGAACCTCGATTACGTGATTCCGAAGGAAGGCTCCAACCTGTGGTTCGATAATATGGTAATCCCGAAGACGGCGCGTAATATCGAGGGTGCCCATAAGTTCATTAACTTCATGCTGGAGCCGGACAATGCCGCCCGCAACGCCGAGTATGTCGGCTATTCCACACCGAATCAGGCGGCAATGGAGCTGCTCCCTGAGGAGATATCCGAGGATGAGCGCTTCTATCCCGATGAGGAGCTGACAGAGCGGCTGGAGGTCTACCGGAACCTGGGCAAGCGGATGCTGGCCCATTATAATGAATTGTTCCTGGAGTTCAAGATGCATCGGAAGTAAGTGGAAATGGCTGCGGCCAGCGTATGGAGGTATGACGCTGGCCGCAGTTTTTTTATTCGGACGTCTGTTCAATCCCGTATGACTTCCGTGCCCGCGATAAAATCATGCAGAGACCGTTTGTCTTCCCTGACGCCTACCATGATGGCACTCACAATTATGCCAATGCCGAGTGTAAGGCCATATACGATACCGGCTACTATATTTCGCATCAGCATGGTGCCGAGTCCAGGCGGATCCCCGTCTGTTTTTGTGATCCGAATCCCGCATATCCGTTTGCCAACGGTATAGCCACCCCACAGGATAGGCGTCAGCAGGCCGTACAGGAACGATAGAAAATCCGATAAATGCTCATCCTCCGAAGGCATTCCAGTAATCATCATTCCAAGAAGGGCCAGCGGAAGGCCGATTATAAGCCCGTCAAGTAGCGTGGCGCCGAGTCGTATCCAAAAGCCGGCTGGTTCATGTTCAACCATTCTGCACCCCCCTTAGTAGAATATAGTGCAGCTATAGGGGGTTATTTCCACAAAATTCCTGAGTTAACCTTGATTGATATCTCTCATGTATCCTGCCCATCATCCGGGCTATCCTCCGCCATACGCTCTACTAGGTGGGCTTTATCCAGCTCCTCCTGGCCCTTCAGCTGAATCTCTCTGATTGCTTCTTCAATATCCTGCTCTCCGTTGACCACCTTACGCAGTTCTGAACTTGCCAGCTTCATAAACGGTCCTGAGAATGTTGGCGGCATGCTGATATAAAATGGCTGCTCCTGGATATCCAGCGCATAGAACGGTTCATAGCTCACGCCGTCGCTGTTCTTGTTGTATTTGGTCCTGGTCTGTAGATTCCATGAGTCCGTGCGTGATGATGCCTTGGCCATCTGGTCGCTGTTTATGAATTCTACAAGCTTTACGGCGGCATCACGGTTCTGGCTGTCTTCCCTCACCGCATAGATCCCGCGCAGAGTGATAGAGCCATAATCAGGGTTTTGCGGATCAATTGGCTCTGCGATCATTCCCCAATTAAAGGACGTGTAGCCAGAGATCAGCTGCTTGGCCTGGCCAAGGGAGTAGCCCAGTTCCGGTCCGGCCAATGCCATAGCTATTTTGCCCGTCACGAACGGATTCCTGGCAAGATTTGAATCAGCTAGCTCCTGCTTCTCCAGATGCTCGGGAGTATGAATGGCACCTGACTTGAAGGCTTCAGTCGTTATGCTGAGGATTTCTCTCCATCTCGGGGAATTCATCACGAGCTTTTCCCTTGAATGATCGGCGAAGTCCAGTCCTTGTCTGATTCCGATGACTAATCCAAGATCGAAGGGGTCGGACGAACCCCACTCAAAGCCGAAGGTTCTGTCAGCGCCCTGTCCGTCAGCCGGGAATCTCAAGGCCAGTTCCAGAAGCTCCCTCCAAGTCAGCTTGCCTGAAGGAGGGCTGATCTGATGTTTATCAAACAAATCCTTATTATAATAGATCGCGCTTCCGCTGAAGATGGGGGATAGTCCTTTCAAGGTTCCGCCTCCCATGTTACGCAGCAGACGGAGTGCGGATGGGAGCAGGTCTTCGGCATGGAATTCTTCAACCTGCAGAATATGTTCGAGATCCAGTAACCGGTTGTCCAAGGCCAGATGCTTGTATTGAACTTTATCGAGCACCAGCACATCGGGTTGTTCCCGCTCAATATATTCATCCAGGGCTGTGTTGGGATCAATACCGGCTCCTCTGCTCAAGCTGTCTGTGTCAGCGACTTCGATTTCAATATCCGGATACAGCGTATTAAACAGGTTGCCATATTCGCGAAAAAACTGCTCTTCATCCCAGAACATAACCTTCACTTTCCCTTTGGAGGCGGGAGGCTCGGAAGTGCATCCGGCAAGAACTAGGCACAAAATAATTAATAAGGATACTGCATACAAACTCCTCCGCTTGCACGTACCTGAACAAAGCTGTGACCAGAACATGAACTAAACCTGCTTTCTATCCAATTATTATATAAATATATTAATTATATATAAGATACCACATATTGTATTTACCCTGCCAGTCAGCAACAAAGAGCAGCCAGCTTCAATTGTTTCAACTGAATCAGTCAGGCTTCGTCTCTCTTGACATAATTTATGTCGGGTGCTACGATAATGACATAAATTATGTCAAGGGGTGTTTCTTTTGAGGGATAAGCTTACTACCAGGACGGTACTAGAGTATTTAGTTATGCTTAACGAGCAGTCTTATTCTGGAATAGGGCGTGCGTTAAACATCACCCCGCAGCAGTTTTCGGATTGGATCAAGAAGCGCAGACCTATTCCATTGGAAAGGCTGAAGGCACTTGCGAACTATTTTTCAGTTCCGGAGGTGGTGCTTGTTGATGACGAATATTATGCAAAGCACCTGACTGCCTTCGCCAAGATTGAGCTTCATATGCTGCTGCTGGATCAGAAAATATCCGCTATGGAAACAGAAGGGGCAGAGGAAGAGGATATCATTCCTTACCAGGGGAAGAAGCTGCGGCTTCGCAGGGAGCTTGCGGACCAGATTCGTCTCGAGAAGGTAGCTGCAGCTCTGGAACAGGGGGATGAACGGGTTGGGGTGATAGTGGATGCCATCCTTGATGGACTTAAAGACGGCAGGGTCGAAGAACTTTTAAACAAGGTACAGGAAGGCAGGGTGAATCCATGAGCACAGCCGTTTATATCAATCATTCCAGCTGGGATTATCTTGGCAAGAATCAGGACGTCCCTTATGATGGTGCTTACTTCTTCACGAATCCAAAGGGGCTGATGAAGTCGGCCATGATTATGCCGCCCGATCTTCCAATGGAATGGGTCAGTAAGTATGGCAGCTTGACCGTCTCGCAGATTGGGAAGGAATTGCCCCATGGAGGGATGAATGAGGCAGGCTTGGTGGTTGAACAGACAACGCTCTGGCCGTCCACCTACCCGCAGGATCAGAACAAACCGGCCATTGGTGAGCTGCAGTGGATCCAGCTTATGCTGGATACATGCGCTTCTGTCGAGGAAGTGATCGACACAGCTGCTAGTGTACGAATTGTGAATCCGACCTCCCGTCTTCACTATATGGTATGTGACCGAACAGGGCGAAATGCGATTGTAGAATTCATGCAGGAGACCCCGACCATCTATCAGGGGGAGACGCTTTCGGTACCCGTAATGACGAATACTTCATATCCGGCAGCCGTCCAATACCTGGACAACGGCGATGGACAATGGCTGATGGACCTTGATCAGTATGATCGTGATTCAATGGAACGGTTCATACGGGCGGCAGCTTATCTGGAGAAGCCGTCAGCGGAAATCGGGTTTGCTCTCGATCTTCTTAAGGCGGCAGCAAGGGAGGATACCGCTTTCAGTCTGATATATGATATGAAGAATCTGGAGGTCCATTATACCTCTAAACGCCACCCTGATCTGAAAAAGACCAGCCTCCAAGAAATGGATTTCTCTAGCGCTTCACCTATAGTTATTAACCTCCAGCAATCCGGAGAATGTCTGCCGGAACCCTATAGCCCAGCTTTGAATCGCTCAATAGTGGAATCGTTCTTTCGTAGCCCGGAGTTGACGGCTGCATTTGGTTGGAACATAACTGATAACATGATTTCCTATATAGCATTCACGCCGGATACCTATGAATTCACGGAATAAGCCGTGTTATTAAGCCCTAATATTTAATAATCTTAACTCTTTTCGACAAAATCCTTTATTTATTTAACAAAATAACAATACAAACGTTAACGTACGTTTACACTGCGGCAGTATGCTTGTCCTCGAGGGTATTAAAACTGTTGAGGAGTTGAGCACTTTTGAGCAAGAACATTGACCGCAAGACGTTTCTTTCCTACCTTGGTACCGGCGCAGCTGCACTGGCAGCCGCATCTGCAGGTTTGGGCACACTGGAGGGCAAGGCTTCCGCTGCGTCCAAGACAGCTGACCATCTGTTCGGCTTCAACACGAACCGCGTAAGCGGCTATTTTGACCCTATCGAACCTTCCAAAGAAGATAAATTAATCCTTCCAAAAAACTTTAAATATGACGTAGTAGCTGCTTATGACGATGTAATTAACGAGGCGGGCGAGAAGTTCGGTTCGGGCTGCGATTATAATGCCTTCTTCCCGCTTCAAGGCTCCAGCTCGCGCGGTCTGCTGGCAACAAACCATGAATATGTAACGTTCTTCCAGATTGGCAATGTTGACGGCAAGCCGACGAAGGAGCAGGTTGATAAGGCTCTGTACTATCAGGGTATGTCTGTTATTGAAGTGTACCGCGATTCGAACGGCACTTGGAAAATGGATCCGCGTTCCCAGTATGCCCGCCGCATTAATGGCTACAGCAAGTTCGAGCTGACGGGCCCGGCCAAAGGTTCTAAGGCAGTTAGCGGTGCTACAACGGTTCAGGGCACATTTGCCAACTGTTCCGGCGGCGTAACGCTGTGGAACACGGTCCTCTCCTGTGAAGAGAACTTCTCGGATACAGCGGAAGAAGCGAAGCTTCCGGATACGCATTATGGCTGGGTCATTGAGATTGATCCGTTTGACAAAGGGTATCTGAAGAAGCATACGGCACTTGGCCGCTTCAACCATGAGAACACGGCGATGGGTGTTGCGAAGGATGGACGCGTTGTTGTGTACATGGGCGATGACAAGAAGGATGCTTGTGTCTACAAATTTGTCAGCAATGGCAAATATAATGCCTCCCTGGGCCGCGGTAACGCGAAGCTGCTGGAGGAAGGCACGCTGTATGTGGCGGACCTGAAGAAGGGCAAATGGCTGCCGATGACGATTGAAGCGGTGACGAAGGCGCTCGAGAAAGGCACGCCTGAGATGAAGGAGAAATTCAAGTCGCAGGCTGATGTAGTGACTTACTGCCATGAAGCGGCTATGCTCGTTGGCGGCACACCAACTGACCGTCCGGAGGATATTGAAATTTCTCCTTTCGATAACACGGTCTTCATCTGCCACACGAACAATGACAAGCATGGCAACATCCATGGTCATATTACACGTATCTTCGAAAATGGCGACGATCTCGGCGCGCTTGAGTTCGACTTCGAAATCTTCGCAGCTGGCGGCAGACAATCCGGCTTCAGCTCCCCGGACAACCTGGCGTTCGATTCGAACGGCAACCTGTGGGTGGTAACGGATATCTCGACGAGCAGCCATAACACGGGCGTGTACAAAACGTTTATGAACAACGGCCTGTTCGTTATTCCGACTGTCGGACCGAACAAAGGTGTAGCGATGCAGTTCGCCTCCGGCCCGGTTCATTCCGAGCTGACCGGCCCGTTCTTCACGCCGGATGAGCAGACGCTGTTCCTGTCCATCCAGCATCCGGGTGAAATGACGACGGACCTGAACAACCCGACGAGCACATGGCCGCACCGTCCGGGCGACAAAATCGCGCGCTGTGGCGTTGTAGCGATTTCCGGCTTTAAGCTGGGCTAAGCAAGCTTCACAAACCGCTGCTCCTGACTGCTCCAATCTGATTATTAACTGTGTTTAACCATTTACAGCCGCGAACTGCTTTCGCGGCTGTATCTAATCCACATTCATGAAGAGGAGATGACATCATGCCATTCGGTTCCATTGGTATTCCTGGACTGCTGCTGATTTTGGTGATTGCACTCATTATTTTTGGACCATCCAAGCTTCCAGAGCTGGGCAAAGCGTTTGGACGCACGCTGAGCGAGTTCAAATCGGCCACCCGAGGCCTTGTAAGTAACGACGAAGACGAGAAGAAGAAGGACGCGGAGAAGGTAGAGACGGCCGCGCTGCCTAACAAGTAAGATGGATAAGAACGCCAATGACATGAATGTATTCGGGCATCTGGAGGAAATGCGGTCAAGGCTGATCCGGACGCTGATTGCCTTTGTGGTCTCCATGGCAGCGGCCTTCCTCTATGTCGGGGATATTTATGACTGGCTGGTAAGGGGAATGGATCAGAAGCTGGCCGTGCTCGGCCCTTCCGATGTTCTGTGGGTGTATTTCATGATTGCCGGTGTGGTGGCCATAGCGGTTACCCTGCCAATCGCGGCTTATCAGGTATGGAGGTTCGTTCAGCCGGCCGTTCCGGATCAAGCCAGAAAGTCCACACTGATGTTCATTCCAGCGATCAGCATTCTGTTCCTGGTCGGGATATCGTTTGGCTATTTTATCTTGTTCCCGATGGTACTGCACTTCATGCAAAACATGGCCGCGGATGATTTCACCATTATGTACACGGCGCAGAAGTACTTCACGTTCATGATCCACATGACACTGCCGTTCGGGCTGCTGTTCGAAATGCCGGCCGTGGTCATGTTCCTGACGAAGCTCGGCATCTTGAATCCGATGAAGCTGGCCAAGGTCCGCAAGCTGGCATACTTCGTGCTTGTAATTATCGCTGTAACCGTAACCCCGCCGGACTTCCTGTCCGATATTATGGTCATCGTGCCGCTGTTCCTGCTGTACGAGATCAGCATCTCGATCTCCAGGCTGGTCTACCGCAAGCAGCTCGCAGCTGCTGAGGACAGTGATGGGGAGAACCTGAAGCCTTCGGCTTAAGGGGAACATCTATTGCATTGTACTTCATAGTAAAGAAACCAAGCCCGTCAGGCCTTGCCTGGCGGGCTTGGTTTCTTTGGGCTGGCTTGTTCGAAATCATTGACCTGATAGTAGGAAAAATATACTGAAAGACCTCTTCACTATCTGTAAATTTGTGCCGATTAATAAAAGGTATTACCAAATAGGGTTTCCAACAACATCTTGGGAGGAACATCAATGCGAGGAAACAAGAAAAAGACGCTTGCACTCGTGCTAGCGCTGGCTTTACCGTTCCAGGGATTAGTGCCTGTGTCGGCATATGCCATGGCAATAACAACGCCGTCCGCACCAAGCTACACAGTCAAAACTTTTGGCGGTTCCAGCGATGAACGAGCTATGAGCATGGCGATTCAGCCTGATGGCAGCTATGTTGCGGCAATTAATACGCGGTCTTATGACCGCAATTTGGCAGGTGTATTCACGGAGAAGGATATTCGTTACACCATGCTGATGCTTGTTAAATACGACAGCAAGCACATTATGCAGTGGAAGAAATCCGTTAACCTGCCTATCGAGCAATACGGCAGACTTGCGCTTAAGGCAACGTCTGAAGGCGGCTATATAGCTGCTGGGGTTAGTCAAGGATCTATTTTTCTGTTAAAGCTGGATGCCAACGGCAATCAGCAGTGGCTTCAGGTCTATAAGGGCGGCACGCACGATGATGCGTATGATGTAATTGAATCAGAGGACGGTCACTACGTTATTACAGGCAGCACAAGGGCTAATGAGGGAATCTTTGCCGGGCTAAATAGCTTTAAAAACTATGGAAGTCTATCCGAGTCCAGCCGCTCCAGCAGCGCATTTATTATGAAAGTGCGGGCGGCTGATGGCGTTCCGGTCTGGACGAAGGTTTTTGGCGGCAATAGCACCGACAGTGCTCATGCTGTTGCAGAGATGGATGGCAGCTATGTCGTGATGGGTCAAACCGCATCCTCACAGCATGACTTTCAACATTTTAGCGGGGGCGACTACGATCTGTTCCTTGCTAAATTCGATAAACTGACAGGTGACCTGCTAGAGGCTCCACAATCCTATGAGGGTTCGCAGCGTGAGGATCTCAATAAGATGATCAAGACACAGAGCGGGGAACTGATCATAACGGGCACGTCTGATTCTGTGGACGGACAGCTCGCAGCGGGCAGCGGCCGTGCATTCCTTGCCAAATATAACAGCATGGGCAGCTTGTTGTGGTCAACGAGATTTGCAGCAGCCGACAGCCATCCAATGGACATTGTCGAACTGGGACCGGACCAATTGGCCGTCGCGGTATACGAGAACGGAGAATCGGTGGTTTACCTTGTGAACACCACGGACCCCGAAAATGTCCAGTTTACAAAAGAATCTCTGCTTCCCGGTGTTTTCCTCAGTGCCCTAGCAGGAAATACAGACAGCTGGTATGGCGTAGGTACATCGGAACTCAGCGACGGTGCAATGACAGGATTAAATAAAGGTGCCGGTGATGCGGTACTGTTCCGTACGAATTACCCGATGACGGATCAAGAAGCTGTAACGGAGTCAGCCAACGATCTGAATCTGGCTTATGCTCATATGGATTCCCAGCACTGGGTAACCCAGGACATTATACTGCCGTCAGCAGGAGACTTCGGAACAACACTTGCGTGGGAAAGCAATCATCCCGCTCTGGTTATTGATCCAGCCTCCGGTAAGGCTGTTGTCAATCGTCCAGCGTCATATGAAACGGATGTGAACGTGACACTGACGTTAACGGCTTCGTTGAACGGACAGACTGCTTCACAGCAAATTGTGGTCACTGTCAAGAAGCAGTCGCTATGGCAAACATATGCGCAGTCGTCGGAAACAAATCCGCTCAGAACCGACAAGTTTGCCATTGATGCTTCAACCGGCACACTATATACCGCTTTCGGGATGACGATCAATAAGAAAACAGATGGCGCTGACCTGTGGACAGAGCTTCCCCTGATCCCTGCTAATCCGGAAGAAGAATATTCAGAAATTGTAGGCATTGCAGTATCGGGTGATGGTACGCTCTATGCCTCCAGATATTATTATCTGTTCGGTGACAGCACCTCGCACTATGAACTTATAGCTCTTCAGCCGGACCAGAGCTGGACTATCATCAGTGAAGACATTCCTGAGGTATCTACTCCTGATTCAAGCTGGGGGAGCGAAATTGACCGCAGTTTTGGAGAGCTTGTGGTTGATGGAGATAAAGTATATCAGAATATCACCTACATCTACCGGAATGATCAATATGAGTGGTTCTATAACAATATTATCGCACGCTGGGATGGAACTAGCTGGGCAGATGTATCTCCTGCTGCTGATGGTCATGTTATGTCGTATACCGTCCATGGGGGATTTATATACTCTGTTATCTCGGGCTACGAAGGTATCAGTCTACATGTAGGAGATGGAACAAACACGTGGGTGAACCAGCCGTTTGCATACGGGCAGGATCAGCCAGCTCCGCGGCAAGGAGCATCTATTGTTATAGATGCTGAAGGTTATGTCTATGTTCTGGACAGCGAAACACCATACGGGCAGTACGTTTGGAAAGGCCAGATGAGTCCGTTCCAGCAGGGGATTAACTGGACGAGTATGGACGATTCATACAGGTTCCACTATCCGAAGAGTCTGGCTGTATACGGAGGGTATCTCTACCTTTTGGAGGGTGGTAAGGATTCAAATATAATACGCAGGCCATTTAACGCTGTGTTGCCTGATCCGGTCGAGGTCCCGGAACCGGAGACAGGGCCGGGAACAGGAACCGGAGAAACGCCAGCACCGCCAGTGACAGAGCCAAGCACAGGAACAGGCGAGACACCGGCGACGCCAGTGCCCGAGCCAAGCACAGGAACGGGCGAGACGCCGGTGCCTCCGGTAACAGAGCCAAACACAGGAACGGGCGGGACGCCGGTGCCTCCGGTAACAGAGCCGGAAACAGGAACGGGCGGGACGCCGGTGCCTCCGGTAACAGAGCCGGAAACAGGAACAGGCGGGACGCCGGTACCTCCGGTAACAGAGCCGGAAACAGAAACAGGCGGGACGCCGGTACCTCCAGTGACAGGACCAGGCACGGGAACAGGCAGCGGCACTAACACGCCAGCAGCAGCTCCATCTTCGACACTGCCGGTTGTTATTGGCGGACAGAGCAAGGAGATCCCAGGCTCCATTGCTTCAGGACAGAAGGATGGCCGGAAGGAGCTTGTTGTTACAATTGATTCGAAGAAGCTGCAGGATGAACTGAATTCCGGTCAAACCGGAACAACCGTCATGCTGCCGGTCAGCGGCCAAAGCTCGCAGGTCTCTAATATCGAGTTGAATGCGGCCCTTGTGAAGGCTATGGAAGCGAAGTCGTCTGTGCTTGAAATCAGAACAGACCAGGCAATCTATATTTTACCGGCGAAAGATATGTTAATTGACCAAGTTATTCAGCAGTTTGGCAGCGGTATTAACAATGAAGATGTTAAAATGACCATTCGCATTGCCGAGCCGAACGCAGCAGAGCAAGCAGCAATTAATAGTGCGATCGGCAAGCAGAAGGCTGTTATTGTGGTACCTGGCGTTTCCTTTGAAATAACAGCCAGCTACAATGGTACAAGTGTAAGTCTGAACAGCTTCAAGCAGTATATTGAGCGGCGTATCCCGATACCTGCGGGGGTTGATCCTTCGAAGATTACGACAGGTGTAGTCGTGGACCCGGACGGCGTGGTGCGTCACGTACCTACTAGAGTCATTGTTGAGGACGGCATATACTACGCGGAAATCAACAGTTTGACGAACAGCTTGTACTCCGTAGTATGGAATCCAATTGAATTTGCCGATGTGGCGGGGCATTGGGCCAAAGAGGCTGTGAATGACATGGGCTCCCGTATGGTAATCTCTGGCGTGAGCGAAGGGGTATTTGAGCCAAAGCGTGATATCTCACGTGCCGAATTTGCGGCGATACTTGTACGCGGATTGGGCTTGAAGCCGGCGTCGGGCAAGACAGGCTTTACGGATGTACAGGCCTCTGATTGGTTTGCCGCCTATGTCAATACGGCAACCAAGTATGAGCTGATTAACGGCTATGGCAAAGGCGTATTTGCTCCAGATCAGCCAATCACCCGCGAAGAAGCGATGACCATGGTGGCAAGAGCAGCTCGTATTGCCAGTCTGACAGCGGACGGTGAAAATGCAGGCCAGTCATTAAGCGTATTCGAGGATGGCAGTGCTATACGGGCTTGGGCGCAAGAAGCGGCAGCGCTCTGCGTAGATAATGGTCTCGTAAAGGGCAAGGGCAACAATAAGCTTGCTCCAAAGGATAATATTACAAGAGCAGAGGTTGCTACCATGGTAAGAAACCTTCTGCAGAAGGCTGATTTGATTTAATGCGTTGTCAATAATACCTCTTGAGTATTACATGCGCCAGCCGCCGGCATTTCAGCCGGCGGCTGGCTTTTTGTGCGGTTGCGGTCTATAGGGTGATGGTTCCTGCTGGGGGAACGCTTATCTAAGATGGAAACTTGAATCCATAACATGCATCCCAGGAGGATATGAACTCCGCTGGTATAGATCTTAATTCCGCTCGCACTGAGCACGATTCCTGTGAGGAAACCCAATATGATGATGACCGCAGCTTCAATATAAGGTAGGTCCATCCTTTTCCACTCCTTGGTGTATGTGGTTTGCCGAGCGTGTGTTATAGGCAGATTAGAGTAAAAAACCTTCGGACAGCGCGGCTGCCCGAAAGGAAAGCAAGGCTCGTGTATCAGATGGCTAACCTTCAAAATCAGGTATAGGGTTCTGTTCAGATCGCCTGCAGGCCCGCTTGATTCAGCAGGTTCCACGGCTTGTTGTAGTGCGGCTGAAAGAAGAAGTCGACGAAGCCGAGCTGATCGACGGTCATGCCGTTCTGGATGCAGACCGACAAGGTGTTGACCGACTGCGTGAGGTCGGCCTCCGACAGCACTTGTGCGCCGACGATCCGGCCGCCGTCTTCCTCATAGACCAGCTTCAGCATCACCTCATCAAAATGCGGCATGAACTCCGGCTTGTCATTCTCAAGAACAGTTACGGTCTTGACCTTCATGCCGGCCTGCTCGGCAGCCTGTTCGGTCATGCCTGTCGAGGCAATGTTCAGATCATAAATCTTGATGCCCGACGTCCCTTGAGTGCCCATATATTTCAGTGTCGGATTCATCAGGTTGCGTGCAACGAGTGTACCCATCCGGACAGCGTTCGTGGCGAGCGGAATGTAGGCATGCGACTGGGTTGGGTTGTAGTAGACAGCGCAGCTGTCGCCTGCAGCGAAGACATCCGGCTTGCTCGTGCGCATGTACTCGTCAACGATTATGGCACCGCTTGGCAGCATATCGACCTGCCCCTTGAGCAGCTCTGTATTCGGCCGGAAGCCGATGCAGAGAACGACCAGATCACTCTCGATTTCGCCCTTGGTGGTGATGACACGTTCAACGGAACCGTTCCCTCCCTGGAAGGACTCCACGCTCTGGCCGAGTGCCAGCTTGATGCCGCGCGCTTCCAGCTCGCCTTCTACACGGTCCGTAAATTCACGGTCCAGATATTTGAACAGGACGCGGTCCGTATTATCGACGAGTGTCACCTGCTTGCCCAGCTGCTCGAAGGCCTCGACCAGCTCGATGCCGATATAGCCTGCGCCAACAACAGTAATGCTGCGGGCTGTCTTGGCGCGCTCGATTATCGTCTGTGCGTGTGCATAGTTTTTGCAGAGGAGGACATTATGAAGATCAATGCCTTCCATCTTCGGGATAACCGGCCATGAGCCGGTTGTTACAACAAGCTTGTCATAGCTGTCAGTGAAGGCTTCGCCTGTCTCCAGGTTCTGCGCTTCAAGCGTCTTGGTCTCTGTATCGATGCTGAGCACGTTGTGGCGCATCTTCGTCATGACACCCAGCTCGGCAAGCTGCTTGGGACTCGAATAAAACAGCTTATCCGCATCCTTGACGACCCCGCCGACATGGAGCGCGATGCCGCATGAGAGGAAGGAGACGTTATCGTTACGCTCATAAACGGTAATGCGGGCGTCGGGATAGAGCTTCGCCATCTGGGTTACGGCAGCCGTACCGGCATGCGTACAGCCGATTACGGCTATTTTCAACGGTTCGGTATCGGAGTTATTGGTAAATGTAGTGTTGGTCATGTTAGTGTTCATAGTAAAATCCTCCTCGAATGTGGTGAAAAGTTTCACAAAGTTGGGTGTTGAGAGTGACCGGCTATTTAAACCGGTGCAGAGTTATCAGCGGACTGCGATATAGCGGTAATTGTTATTAACAGGAGCCAAGAGGGCAGTTAAGTTGAGTGGATCTAAGCAGGCAACTTAGTGAATGATTTCACAAATCTGGTTAGATAAAAATGGTTTGCTTGTTACAGCCAGCTTAGTTCCACGTCGATACGGGAGATCTTCTGTATTCTCTGCGTGCTCTCTTAAATCAAGCCATTCAACTATGTGATTGTATTCACAAGGTCTTTGTACTTAGTATCATACATCCGCGGGAAGAAATATGCAAGAGGTTTTTGTGATTTTTTTCACAGGCGAGGTTACTCGAATGAATTTGTTGTGCTGGTGGGGGAATTAGCGGGGGAATCAGCCATGAAGGCAAGGATGCTGAATCTCTACGAAGGAGATTAATCAGGGTGGTGGAGCGTGTCCGGTTAGTGTTAATGCTAGTGCAGGGTCGTCAGCATGTTCGGTTGGTGTTAATGCTAACACAGAGTGGTGGGCAGCATGTACGGTTAACGTTAGTGGTAACGCAGAGTGGTGGACAGCATGTACGGGTAACGCGATGCTAGAGCAGGGTCTTCAGCAGCATTTTCAGGTAACGTTCTTGCTAGTAGAGCTGCATTAAACTCACCGTAACAGCCACACACAACAAGTCAGTCTTCCCACTCACCGCAAGCATCAGACACTACAAGTCTGCCTTTACGCCCACCCGGAAGAATCACACACTGCAAACCTGTCTTTCCGCTCACCCGGAAGAACTGGACACTGCAAGCTTGTCTTTCCACTCACCGCAAGAACCAGACACTACCCGCCTGTCTTTCCACTCATCGCAAGCATCAGACACTACAAGCCTGCCTTTACGTCCACCGCAAGAATCACACGCTGCCCGCCTGTCTTCCCCGAATGTTAGCGATGGCTGCACCAAACCTGCATAAGTGCAGGTATTTTAGGCTAAATCGCTCATTATTGGAGAAATTCCTGCAAATATGCAGGTATTAGAGCCGAGAGATGTTTTAGCGGACAGCTGACATGAAAAAAGATGCATTATCGCAGGTATTTTTTGGTGCTCGCATGAGCCATGGCAAAAGGATGCATTATCGCAGGTATTTTGCAAAGCACGCCTTGCCAGTGGGGTAAGATGGGGCCTAGGCCCTTTTAAAGCGAAGTCCTGCCCGCCATAAATAATGCAGGCATAGACTTGCTCGTTGTTTTGGGGAATATCCTAGGCGTTTTGCAAAGGCACGCCTTACCAACCGGGAAGATTACGGGTTCTTTGCAGGCATGACTCCCTGAACATCGCATTAGCAATGGAGACGGTGCGTAATAAACACAGTATAAGCACATTCGACTGAGGGGAAAGAGAGGATTAATGGCAGCGGCTTACTGGAAGAACAGGTGGCTGAACGACAGGTGGCGGCGGCTTACTGGAAGAACAGGCGGCTGAACGACAGGTGGCAGCGGCTTACTGGAAGAACAGGCGGCTGAACGACAGGTGGCAGCGGCTTACTGGAAGAACAGGTGGCTGAACGACTGGTGGCGGCGGCCGCTGCGGTATTCTCCTGGCGGGTAGCCGACCCACTTGTGAAATACCTTGATGAAGTAGCTGCCGCTCGTGTAACCGACTGCCTGTGCTACGTCTTCGACGCGGAGCTCGGTTTCGCGCAGCAGCGTGATAGCACGTTCCAGCCGGACCCGGGTGAGATAGTGGTTCGGCGTGCAGCCGACCGTCCGGGTGAAGCTGCGGATAAAATGGTACTTCGACAGGCCTGCCTGCTCAGCAACCTCATCTATGGACTTGATCTGATCATAATGCAGCCGTATCCATTCGGCGGCCTGTGTTATTTTCCCCGAGGCGGATTCACCTGCAGTATGGTCTTCCGAGCTGGCATGAAGCAGCTCCATTACCAGCTGGTAGACATGCGCTGAGGCACGGTAGGCATCGGATATCCGGTGCTGCCGAGCTTCTCTATACAGATGCTCCAGCAGAGCGGGGACAGAACCGGCCGGATCAAAGGCTGCTACATCCCCGCATCGCCGCTTAATGTCCTCCCAATGGGTAAGCAGCCCGTACGGACGAAACAGCGCAAAGTAGAACACCCACGGCTCACTGCCGCCGCGCGGATAGTAGTACCGGTGCTGCCCGGGAATCTCCACGAGAAAAGCATGTCCCGCTGGCACTGAAGACCTGCGTCCTTCCACTTCGATTTCACCGGCACCCGAAACGGTATACTGCAGCAGCAGCAGCGGGCCGTCCTCCCGCTCGAGCCCGTCCCAGCTGTAGCTGTCCGCCGGGGCGATGGACTGGTGTCCAACTGCAAACAGTTCATACAGCGATGCGCCTGCACCGCCTGAGAAGCGAAAGCCGTAAACGCCATACGGCGAAGCGGGTGATATGATTTTGGACACTGTAGACTGCCCCCGTTCCATACAAGATTAGTGCCCTTATCGTACCATATTTTACAGAGGGTGGTCACCTTCCGTGCCGCGTCCAGCCATCTATATGGGAAGGGCTTTTGCAGAACCTGATATTCGGGTAAATAGGTTATAACACTGATTTTACCGGACAGGAGGTAGAGTGTAATGAAGGAAATCATCGGATTATACACTACACTAACCGTAATGATGTTCGTTATCCTGGTGAATGTGACCTTGTTCAATGCCGAATATTCCGGTATTGCGATGTATGTCTGCCTTGGGTTATTCCTGGTGGGAACGTTATTCTTCCTTAGCGCCAAGCAGAAGGGAAAGCTGCGCAGCCGATAGTGCCAAACGATATTCATGCATCCGGTGACAGACCGCCTGCCCTGAGGGGAAGGCGGTTTTTTTGTGGTGTTAAGGGGGCAATCCGGTATATGCCAGCCAATTTAGCTTATGCTGGACCCCGCCTGCTTATAGGGCTGCGGCCTGCGAGAGCCTACCTGATCCGCCAGAGTCTGGACCGCAGCAGCAGGAGAAAGCAGCACGCATTCCAGACCCCGGCCGTTACGAAAATAATCGCCGTTCCATGCTGCGCAATGATGAAGCCGGAGATGTACATGACAACGGGCATGCCGACTCGGAACAGCGTGCCTGTGATCCCGGCAATACGGCCCATCAGATGGGGCGGCGTCTGCTCCTGGCGGAAGGCGTAGAGCATGACGGCCTGTGCGGTGCTGCCAAGCCCGAACATGAACAGTGAGAGCACGAGCGGAATTACGCCGAAGGCTGTTCCAACCGCAGGCAGTGCGTAGGAGATGCCGCAGAGGAGGTTGCCAAGCGCATATATTTTACCAAGCCCGTATTTCGTTCTCAGCCTGCTCACCAGCATACTGCCCACGATGCCGCCCAGCCCGGAAGCTGACAGCGTCAAAGCCAGCGCCGAAGAGGAGAGGCCGTAATCATCCTTCGCGGAGAACACAATGGAGATGTTGACGACCGTGGCCGAGCAGTTCAGCAGCATGACGAACATTGTCATCATGAAGAGCAGCCGGTTGCCGGCGAAGGCCTGCCAGCCTTCCCGGATGTCCTGGAGGAAGCTGTTCTTCTTCAGGATGGCTTGAGATCCGGCGCTGCCAGCGTCAGTCCGGTCAGAAGAGTCCAGCCTGAGCCTCGTAAGCAGCAGCGTGCAGACCATGAATAGAATGGCCGTCATCAGGATGCCGTCGGATAAGTCCGATATGAGGAAAATCACGCCCGACAGGGCCGGTCCCATGATAGTCACGAATGTCTCGACGAAGCTGATTCGCGCATTGGCCTGTGTCAGTCTGTCCGGTGACACGGTGCGTTTGGTGAGGCTCACCTGGACGTTGAAAAATCCGTAATTGAAAGTCATCAGCAGAAAGCCGATAATATAGTACATCGTTAGCTGGGATACGGCATTCTTGAATAGAAATACGAGCGCAGTGAGCAGTATCGCTTGAGCGCCGACCATCCAGAGCGCCCAGCGCTTCTGGTTGACGCGGTCCACGAGCACGCCGATGATGATCGCGAACAGGAAATTTGGAAGCAGCTCGACCGTCCGCATCGTCGTCATGGCGACCGCGGAGCGGGTCAGCTCATAGATCATGAGCGGCAGCACAAGCTCATAGATTTTCTGCCCCACGCTGAGCAGCACAATACTGCTGAGCAGGATCGTGAAGGAGCGCGGCATGGAGCGGGAGCTCGTTTGAAGAGGGACGGCACCCTCTATTTTCTCGGTAATGACTGTTGACACCTCGGCCTCAACCTTCCTGCAAGTTACTCATCTTATCTGTAAAGCTATCTTACCGGCAGGAGGGCGAGGTAAAAATGGTAGATCAGCTCGCTATTATTTCGACTTTTAACACAGAGGCAGGAGAAGACGGATGCGCTTGGCAGAGGATTATATCAGATTGCGGGAAGCTTTCCCGGATGTGGAGGACGGGCAGAAGCGGCGCGTCACGATGGAGGAGATCGCGCAGGCGTTCTGCTGCACAGCACGGAATGCGAAGCTGATTTTGGCCAAGATGGAGAAGCAGCAGTGGCTGCATATTGTCTCGGGCCGCGGACGCGGGCATGCGTCGGAGCTGACCTTTTACAAGAACAGGGATCAGCTGGCCGTTGAGGCGGCCCAGGCTGTGGTGAAGCAGGGGAGCGTGCAGGAGGCGCTTGTCTGGCTGCGAGAGCATGCCGGGGCGGGGGCAAGGGCGCATTTTATGGAATGGCTGTCCCGGTATTTCGGTTACGAGGCTGCCAAATCTTCAGATGACGGCTTGAAGGAGACGCTTCGGCTTCCGGTATTCCGGCCCATCGTCACGCTGGATCCGGCTAATGCCTTCTACGGGCTGGATGTGCACCTGATCAAACAGATTCATCGGACGCTGGTTGACTATGACGGTGACGCTGGACGGGTGAAGAAGGGGCTTGCCCATCACTGGGACAAGAATGAAGAGGCCACCTGCTGGACGTTCTACCTGCGCAAGGGCGTGCTCTTCCACAATGGGGCGGAGCTGACTTCTCAGGATGTAGTCTATACCTTGATGAGGCTGCTGCGGGGAGGGTCTTACAGCCACAGCTGGCTGTGCCGGGATGTGCAGGAGGTAAAGGCAGAATCCCGCTACTCCGTAACCGTTGTGCTGCGTAAGGCCAATTACATGTTCGACGTCTTCATGAGCCATACCGGAGCGGCAATTATCCCGGCAGGGAGCGGAGAACCGGGAGGCTCAAACCTGACCGGCGGCTTGGGTGGCGAGCTGCCGCCGGGGGCAGGCCCATACCGCGTGGTGAAGCGGACGGACGGCATGATCGTGCTGGAGGCATTCACCTCGTATTATGCGGAACGCGGTCTGATGGACCGGATTGAGATCATCCGGGTGCCATTGTCGGAGAGTGAGCTGGCTCTGCAGGTCGATCCGGGCATCGTGCTGGTACAGACGGGTGAAGGGGCGAACGAGCAGCTTCGGCAAGCGTCCGGTCTCAAGCAGCGGTTTCTGACGGGATGTGCGGTGCTTATCATGAATATGCGGCGGGAGGACGGCGCACTCGGCAGCCTTGCATTGCGGCAGGCTCTGGTGCATGGTACAGACCGGCAGGCGCTTACGGAAGAGCTCGGCTATCCGCACGCTGGACCAGCGGCAGGCTTCATGCTGGAGCTTCAGGCAGGTGATGGAGATAAGTGGTATGATCCCAGCCTTTCGGCAGCCAAGCTGCTGGAGTCTGGCTATGCCGGCAACGGCGTAGCAGCGGGGCGGGTGTTGAAGCTGTACGCCTATGAACGGCATGCCCGGACGGCGTACTGGCTGCAGCGGGCCTATGGGAAGATCGGCATCCGGCTGGAGGTGGAAATTCGCTCCTGGGGAGATATGATGGACCCTGCGATCAGAAGTGAGGCTGACTTGATCCTGTTTGAGGCGGTGCTGCGGGGCGGACTGCTGCGGCAGTTCGAATATCTGCTGTCTGCGAACAGCTTCCTGCGCAGCGCAATGAGCGATGAACTGCAGGCGCTCGTGGACGTGCAGGCGGCGGAGCTGGTGGCAGAGGCGGACCCTGCGGAACGTAATCGAAAGTTCAAGAGGGTTGAATCCCGGCTGGGCGAAGCCTGCGCAGCGGTCTATCTGACCTGCCAGGGCGTCAGCGCCTTGTCCCACCCGACCCTGCAGGATGTGAAATTCAATCCGCTGGGCTGGGTTGATTTTAAGGATATATGGGTGAAGGGGACTGCGGGGGAACAGCAATCCAGTTAGGGTAATGTTGTCCGAAAATGAATGCGTTCCGGGATGGAACAACTGCTTCGCTCCCGGAGCGCTATTACGTGTGCCCAAGAATGAACAGGCCTAGGATTACAGTCAGCGCAATCAGGGAAAAGAGAGAAGCACCCTTAACGTAGCGGACCGCCAGGTCGGACGGCTCAGGTTCTTCTTTATACTTCCAGCGGTTACCGAATAGAATACTGTCTTCCGGGTTGAAGTAGGTCCATATTAAGACGGCATAGAGCGGTATGATGCCTATGAGCGTGATCACGATAATTTCAATAATCATCCTGATGCCCCCTTTCTTATGTAAGGTTATTATACCAAATTGTGGGATCTGTGCCGAGCTTCGGATCAAGAGTTCGAGGCAGTTTGTTTTACCGAGTGGTACGAGGCCTTTTTCTTTCGCCTTTATAATGGATGCTTGTTTTGGTACAATATGGCCTGAAAGCGAAGGAAGGGGGGGCAATACAGCAAGTTCAAATCGCAAGCTCAGAAATGTAAGCGTTTATCATTTCAATCCAAGGAGGAAATCATGTTCAAAAAAGTTATTTCGTTATTCGCCATTGCAGCTCTTATGATGTCGTCAACACCGGTTGCGGAGAAGGCCAGTGCAGCTTCAGCCACGCATCAAGGATTGTATAAGATCATTAACCGGAACAGCGGCCAGGCGCTGGAGGTGCACAATTTTGCCCATGAGAATGGTGCGAATGTGTCGCAGTGGAATGACCTCGGCGGCGATAACCAGCTGTGGCGGTTCGTCAGTGTAGGCAATGGTTATTATCAGATTATTAACGCGAACAGCGGGAGAGCGCTGGAAGTGCACGGCTGGTCGACGGCCGATGGCGGCAACATCATACCCTTCTGATAGATATTTCTATGTAAAAGAAGATGGATTAGTAACTATAAGCAAGACTCGTTTGTTCCCGTTCATCGATTATTTGAAAGAAGCAGAAACTTTAAAGTTAAATACCTCTTCTATTAAGGATTTCTTCAATGGAGATGTTGCAATGGCATTCGTAGGTCTTTATGAATTGGATGCCATGTATGCAAATAACGAGAATCAATTCAAGTTTGAATACGGTATTACAAGCGCTCCTCATTTTGGAGACAACTATTCTTATGTCATTCCTGGGGATATGATTACAATCTCAAAGAAAAGCAACAACAAAGAAAGCGCATGGTTATTTATAGATTATATGATAAAAGAATACAACAACCATTATGACGCGGGAACATTCGGATGGTTTAGTACTTATAATTTTGAGCAACAGAGTATTCGAAATCAACAATATGATTTTAGTTTTGAAGCTTTCTATCCTGATCTAAAAGTAAAAGAACAGGATATACCGGTGTTTACCTTTGAAGAGTTATCGAGATATAATTATTTGACTGAGCCGTATCTAAATGAATATTTAAGAGGTGAATTAGAAGCAGATCAATTAATTGATAAGGTTAAAACTGTATTAAATGATTGAGTGTAAATACATATCAAAAAACAGGAGAAACTGAATATATATGGAGTTGTTATCCCATGCTGCAGTCGGTGCGATTGCCTCGACTGCTTTTTATGCTAAGAAGTCAGCTACACGGAAAGAATATATACAAATTATGTTGAGTGGTAGTATTATTGGTGTTTCTCCCGACCTGACTAAATATTTTGGTGATTTATATGGACATTCTTTGATAATGTTACCTTTGGCTGGAGTTATATTTGGCTTGCCTTTAAAAGCTTGGAAATGGGGATTTTCATTTTCATATTTGTGGATTACAAGTGCAGTGATTCTCTTGTTATCGCATCTTTTATTAGATTATGCACATAACGGCATTGCATTATTGTATCCATTTTCGCAAGAGGAATACAAGTTAGACCTCATTCACAGGGGAGATCCATTTATTTGGTTCACTTGTATTCTAGTACTGTGTTTTGTTTTACTATTTAGACTTTCAAAACTTTCACGCTTGACAATTATTTTTATAAGCACGTTTGTATTATTTAAGTTACTATGTCTTCAGTATACCATGACACGTATTCAGGATGATTCAAACATAAAACAAGTTCTGATTTCCCCATCCTATTTGAATTGGAATTATTCCAAGGAAACTAGTTATTTTACAACCATTGGCACCTACAATTGGTTCGGGTTAGGACAAGATACGATAATTCAACGCTGGTTTGTTAATCCAAATAAAGAGTTGCAGCTTGTCCTTTTCGAGACCAATTATGATGGATACGATTATGTCTTGACTAAGGAGAACGGATGTGAATCAAACTGTTCAATGTTAGTTTATCGAAAGGCGAAATCTAGATGGGTGAAAATACAGAATGATGCAATCGAGGAAGTGATTGAAGCTTTATATTTACAAGCAAAGGAATAAGGGTATCTCTGCGTTTTGTCTTATGCTGTTTCTCTAGCCGGTCAAAGAGAACGATACCGGACTGGCATAGGAAGTCCATAAGGCAAATAATATGGACTCAATCACTGTTGACTGGGACCAAGCTGTTAGTCTGACAGGTCCATAGCTGAACGTGGTGACAATCTACATAATTTTTGCGCTGCTTATTTACAAGAATGCCTTGAGACCGATGTGAAGCACCGAATCCTAATTGTTATTTGTAGTAGGCTCAACCACTTGAACACTTCCTGCACTATAGATACTTTAGAGCTAATGGATGACAGTAAGTTGTGCAATTGATAAAAAAGAAGAGCTGGTGGCGGAGGTGCTACCCGGCCTTCGTATGGAAGTTGTAGCGAGAAAACATGGCGTAGTTGCTTATGTTTCATCTAAACATAGCTAATCGGCCCAAGCTCTTGTGTGCCAAGGCCGTATAGCAGCGAATTTACGAATTGTAAAAAGTGCTACACTCTATGACAATAGCAAGACCGCTTTTATGAAAAACTGCCCCGCCTGTCCACCAGCATCGCGTTATATGTCACGTACTCTTATATGTCAGCTTCACCAGCATAGACGCATGCGGCTGGAGCTGCTTTGACAGCTTACCATCCACTGTGCCCAGATCCTCGCGCTGCCACAGGTCGCGTGCCTTAACGCCAGTGCCGCTCAGGCCAAGCTGCTCCAGCGTGACGCTGACCTCGGCAGGCTCGTCGCCGGCGTTGAATAGCGCCACATAGGTGCTGCCGTCTTCGCTGCCGGATACCCAGGCGACGCGGTCGCCTTCACGGTACAGCTGGCGCGCTTCACGGCCGGTGCGGTGCAGATGCAGCACTTCCTCGTTGGTGAGCAGGGACAGCGTCCAGTCGTCGTTATCCCTCATTTCGCCGCCGAACATGAGCGGGGAGCGGAAGATCGACCAGAGCGACATCATCGTCACCTGCTCATCCTTCGTGAACCGGGTCCAGCGGTCCGCGCCGCCGCCATCGACCGAGCGGATGCCGAGATGGCCGAGCGGGAGCATGTCGCAGTCCGGCCAGGAGCCTTCTTTCACATATGGCGCCCACTTCTCGCAGCGTTCGAACATGCCGTAGAGCAGATGCCACAGATCCCAGAAGTCATCCGTCATCCGCCACATGTTTGCTCCCTCTGTAAATTGTTGCTCATACTCCAGCGGCGCAGGGCCTGGGGACAGGCTGAGCACCATGTCGCGTCCGCACTTGTCTATGGACCTGCGGATCATAGCGATTTCATCGAGATGGGCATCGTACAGACGGGAAGCTGCGATGTCATCGACCTTTACGAAATCAACGCCCCACTCGGCATACAGCTGGAACAGCGAATCGTAGTATTCCTGCGCGCCTTCCTTCGAGGCATCCACACCATACATGTCTGTATTCCACGGGCAGATGGAGTTCGGGTGCGCGATGTCGCGCGCCGTAGCCGACGTGCCAAGGATCGGAGTGGCTGCATGGGCAGCCTGGCGCGGAATGCCGCGCATAATATGAATGCCGAATTTCAGGCCAAGGCTGTGTACATAATCGGCCAGCGGCTTGAAGCCTTTGCCGTCCGCTGCAGACGGGAAACGGTTAACGGCAGGCATCAGGCGGGAGAACTCATCCATCTCGAGCGGCACGAACGGCCGGTATTGGGAAGAGACGGCTCCAGGCTCATACCACTGGATATCCACGACGACATATTCCCAGCCGTAATCCTTCAGGTGCTTGGCCATATACTCCGCGTTGCCGCGGATTTCTTCCTCGCGCACAGCCGCTCCGTAGCAGTCCCAGCTGTTCCAGCCCATTGGCGGAGTTGGTGCAAATGTATGGTGACGCATCAACATCATCCTTTCTTCCTGAACCTTAGTATATCCTTATCATAGAAGAAGGGGACGGGTGTTTACTACCGTAAAGATTTGCGGGTTGTTGTAAAATATTGCGGTCGAATCTGTGCATAGGCACTTCTATGGTATTGCCAGGGCACTTGCCTCCTTGCTTTTTCCAGAAGAATCGGTTACGATGGTGGCGAATAAACAAGGAAAGGGTGACCTTTAGTCCGATGTGCTACTAAATCCTGTTGTCATGCAAAAAGGTTAGCAGAGGCTGTAACGAATACGGCCATGTACTGCAATTTTTTTCGGACGGGATACGTGCGCGCATTTTTGACGGACTAAGAGCCACAGCAGCAGTCTGCCTGGACACCATTGTGCCCACTGGCATTCTCTGTTTTGTCAGCTTTTCTTTGGTCATATCGTGATCGCGGCGCACCTCCTGTCCTGAGCGGATAAGGAGGTTTTTGGGTTATATGCATACGTTAATGGAAATTCATCAGCTGGAGGCGTCAGTACGCGACCGGCATTTATTCCGGATTGACTATCTTCGTGTGGGGGCAGGAGACCGGATCGGGGTGGTCGGGCCTAATGGAACAGGTAAAACAACGCTGCTTCACATTCTTGCCGGGCTGCTGGAGCAGGATGGCGGGACGGTTACCACGCACGCGGGGACAGCGCTGATTCCGCAGTTCAAGGATGGTTCAGCGGACCCGGCAGCCGAACAGGCTGGACATCAGCTAAGCGGGGGAGAGGAAACAGCAGCGGCAATCGACCGGGCGTTCGCCAGCCATGCGGAGCTGCTGCTGGCCGATGAGCCGACAATGCACCTGGATACGGCGCATATTGTGCAGCTGGAGGAGCGGTTCAACCGCTATCCTGGTGCAATTGTGACGGTATCGCATGACCGCGCTTTTCTCGATCGGGTGTGCACGCGCATCTGGTCGCTGGAGGAAGGGACGGTCAAGGTGTATAAGGGCGGATATTCAGATTATGCGGCACAGCGGGAACAGGAGCGAAGGCGGCAGGAGCAGCAGTTTGAGGCTTATACCGAGAAGAGGAAACAGCTTGAGCAGGCCGTTCAGCTGAAGGCCGGGCAGGCCCGGAGCATGCTGAAGCCGCCCAAGCGGATGAGCACGAAGGAATCGGAGCTGCTCAAGGACCGGAAGGGAACCACCCAGAAGGGGGTTCATCAGGCGATCAAGGCACTGCAGACGCGGATCAGCAAGCTGGAAAAGGTAGAGAAGCCGCGTGAGCTGCCGCGCATCAAGCTGGATATCCCGAATGCGGCACTGCTGCATAATCGTGCGGTTGTGACGGCGGAACGGCTGTCGGCTCATGCTGGCGGCAGGCTGCTCTGGCAGGATGCGTCGTTCCGGCTGCTGGCCGGGCGCAAGGCCGCGCTGATCGGACCGAACGGCTGCGGCAAGACGACACTGCTCCGCACCCTGCTTGAGGGTGCAGATGGTGTCCGGATTCCCCCGGCCGTAAAGCCGGGTTATTTTAGCCAGAGCCTGGATATCCTGGACCCTTCCCGTTCGGTCATCGACAATGTGAGCGCATCGGCCGTGCATCCGCCTGAGCTTATCCGTCTTGTGCTGGCGAGGCTGCTGTTCCGCGGGGACGATGTCTTCAAGCCGATAGGCGTGCTGAGCGGGGGTGAGCGGGTAAGGGCGGCATTCGCCAAGGTTTTCCTCAGTGATATGAACATGCTCATCGCCGATGAACCGACTAATTTCCTTGATATTGCGTCGCTTGAGGCGCTGGAATCTCTATTGAAGGAATATGAAGGAACCGTGCTGTTCGTCTCGCATGACCGGCGGTTTGTAGAGTCTGTCGCGGACCAGATCGTGGAGATCGAGGACAGGAAGGTGACCAGCTTCGATGGAACGCTGCAGGAGTACCGGGAGCATCAGGCGCAGGCGGCGGCACAAGGGCATGATGAAGGAACGGCATTGATGGAAGAGGAGCTGCTGCGAGTGGAGACGCGGCTAACTGAAGTGCTGGGCAGGCTCAGCGTGCCCGTCCCCGCTTCCAAGGGGAGAACGGGCGGTGCAGTGGAACAGGAGCTGGAGGAGGAATTCAAACGGCTCAGCAAGCAGCGCAGTGAATTGAAGCAGCTTCTCGGGAGATCATAAGTAACGCAGTTAATGGTTAACAGGGGAAAATGAAACAAGACGGCTGCAGCCTTGATTAGAGGCGGGCCGTCTTTTATTAGAAAGCGATATTTTAGGCATAATGTCTTTTAGGAATAATGTTTACGGGGGGAAAATGTTCAATGAGAGGTCTTGCATTTTTCACTCGTTGAATTTATACTAAATCTAAATTCAAATTGAAAACTGAGGGTGAACCCTATGAAAATCAATCTAACGACCCAGCGCAAAGCGGTCTACGATATTATTCTGCAGGCCCATGACCATCCGACTGCTGCAGATGTAATTGAACGTCTCCGTGCAGCAGGCCATAACTTCGCGTATGGAACGGTCTACAACTCGCTCCGTTATCTGACCGATAATGACCTGATCCGTGAGCTCAAGCTTGGTGAAGCGGCAAGCCGCTATGACGCCCGCACGGAGGATCATCATCATATTGTCTGCATTAAATGCGGCCGGGTGGATGAAGTGATGACTGACGTGCCGCAGCAGTGGATGGAGGCTGTCGCAGAAGAGACGGGTTATGTTGTTCATGAAGCAACCATTAACTTAGAAGGAGTGTGTCCGGCATGCAAAACCTCGAAACCTTAACTTCCTCTGCAGCAGGTCAATTGGAGGCGCCCTATTACAGGCAGGCACAGGGCTTCGGCTACCGCCAGCCTGCCGGTATACCGGTATGCTCGCAGACCAAGCGGATTGCCGTGGTTTCGCCGGTGCCTGACCGGATGTATGACCTCATTCGTGAAATCTCGGCGAATTGCTTCGATGTGATGGTGTTCCGCAAGCTGGAATCACTGACTGAGAGCGGGCCTGCCATTGACATGTATCTGTTTGATTTTGTGACAGAGGATGTGTACGGTGACTACGGCAATATTAAGGCCTTCGTATCTCATCCGGATATCGCCGCCCGTTCGATCTACCTGGCGGACAGGGGTGCGCTCAATGGCTCGGCTGATGGCGGTGAACGTACAGGCGAACAGGTTATTGCCTGGCCTTGTCCAGTATCGGAAGCCATGTACGCCATATTCCGCATGCTGACGAAGCAGGAGACCTTGAAGTCCACTGTGTCGGCTGGAAGCGATCCTTCTATTATTATGTACAAGGACCTGAAGGTGGATGCGAAGCGTATGTCCGTATACCGCGGGGATGACCGCATTGAGCTGACGAAGACCGAATACGAAGTCCTGCTGTACCTGCTTGAAGCGGACGGCGCAGTTCTGACGCGTGATGAAATTATGCAGCGCATCTGCGGCAGCAGCTTTGTCGGCGGCAGCAATGTCATAGATGTGCATGTCAGAAGCCTGCGCAAGAAGCTTGGGGACAAAGCGGTGTCTTCCAAATATATTGTTACCATGCGCGGCGCCGGCTACCGGATGGCTGACATCCGGTAAGCCTAGCTGCTACATAGTCATCTTCATATTCCTGCTGATCTTCATCTGTTCTTCATATAAGCTTCATTCACTCATCATGCACGGGTTGATGTCTCCGTGTATAATTCACTTATACAAGAACTTAGATCAAGTCTAATTCAAAATCAAAGAAGAGGTGCTTCAACTATGATAAACCGACTGACAACGAACCAAGGCGCTCCTGTAGGAGACAACCAGAATTCACGTACCGCAGGACAAAATGGCCCGACGCTGCTCGAAGATTACCATCTGCTTGAGAAGCTGGCGCATTTCGACCGTGAGCGGATTCCAGAGCGTGTGGTACATGCCCGCGGAGCAGGCGCCCATGGCGTATTCCGTACAGCCAGAAGCATGAAGGCGCACACGAAGGCTCATTTTCTGCAGGAGGCTGGCATCCAGACCCCGGTATTCGTCCGGTTCTCTACCGTTATTCATGGGGTGGGCTCACCGGAGACAGCGCGCGACCCGCGCGGTTTTGCCGTTAAGTTTTACACACAGGAAGGAAACTATGATATCGTGGGCAACCATCTGCCGGTCTTCTTCATTCGCGATGCGATGAAATTCCCGGACATGGTTCATTCGCTTAAGCCATCACCAGATACCAATCTGCAGACGCCTGCCCGCTACTGGGATTTCATGACCTTATCGCCAGAATCAACTCATATGCTGACATGGCTGTTCTCGGATAACGGAACGCCTGCAAACTATCGCCAGATGGACGGGTTCAGCGTTCACGCCTTCAAGTGGATCAATGCCGAAGGCAAAGTAACCTATGTGAAATACCATTGGAAATCCAAGCAGGGCGTCGTGAACTTCTCGGCGAAGGAATCCGGTGAGATGCAGGGACGGGACTTCAACCATGCAACACGCGACCTCTATGAGCATATTGAGAACGGTGAGTTCCCGGAATGGGAGCTGCATGTGCAGATGCTGCCGCCTGAGCACCTGGACCAGTTGAGCTTTGATCCGCTTGACCCGACCAAGGTATGGCCGGAGGATGAGTATCCGCTGCATCTAGTTGGTACGATGACGCTCGACCGCAACCCGGCTAACTTCTTCGCCGAAGTGGAGCAGTCCGCATTCTCCCCAAGCGTGCTTGTACCAGGCATTGAGCCTTCGGAAGACAAGCTGCTGCAGGGCCGCCTGTTCTCCTATCCGGACACGCAGCGCTACCGCCTGGGCGCAAACTATCTGCAAATTCCGGTTAACTGCCCGTACGCTCCTGTACGTAACCATCAGCGCGACGGTGCGATGAATGTGAATCAGGATAATTCTCCGGTGAACTATGAGCCGAACAGCTATGAAGAGAGCCCGAAGGAAGATCCTGCGTACCGCGACAGCGAAGCGCCGATTACTGGACCGGCAGGGCGCAAGAAGATCGAGAAGACAGATGATTTTACACAAGCAGGCGAGAAATACCGTTCATATACAGATGAAGAGCGCGACCATCTGATCGCCAATCTGGTCAACGATTTGAAGCAGACCAACCAGGATATTCAATTGCGTGCGATCTGCAACTTCTTCCGTGCGGATGTAGAGTACGGCATGCGCGTGGCGCAAGGTCTTGGCGTAGATATCAGCGGCTTCATGCCAAACAGAGGTTAAGATGAGGCTTGCGTATAAGCGCGGAGGCGGAAGACAGCTTGCGAGCTTCGCCCGAATTCAAGGAGGGAAGCATATGAATAAGCAAATTGCCGAAGCGGCCAATAAACTGAAGGCTGGCGGCATCCGGTTGACGACACAGCGGCAGCTTATATTGGAACACTTATACAATCACCTGACTCATCCGTCTGCGGAAGAACTATATCAATCTATCTTTCAAGTAAATCCGCATTATGTCAGCATGACGACGATTTACAATACACTGCGCACGCTTAAGAAGCATGGCATGGTCAAGGAATTCTATCTTCAGCGTGACGGGGTATCGAGGTATGACATCAATATGAAGCCGCATCATCATCTGATTTGTGAAGCGTGCGGCTGCATATCGGATTATGAGCTTCCACTATCCCCGTTCCTGATGGCAGGGACTGATCAGTCCTTCCGCGCGGAGCGTTACTATATTGAGTTCAGCGGACTCTGTCTGGCCTGCGAACAGCAAAAGCCGCAAAGTGGTTCTGTTTCCCGGAAAAAGACAGCTGTCGGCTGAACAACTGATCAGCTCGAACGATGGCCGACTGGCCGGCAGAAGCTGTCGTTTAGAGGATGATCCGTTACTGAATATCTCCGGTGCCTCAGCTGCAGGCGGCAGAACAAGCCGCTCGTGCAGCGGGCGGCCGGAGATTTTTGGGCTGGACCGGTAACGGGAATATTGGGCGGTTGATTCGAATCATGGCGGCGGGCGCCTTCATTTCCCGGGAAATCGACAGCAAGGGAGCTAGTAAGCAATCAGAGTGCTGTGTGGAAATAGATTTGTCGAATCCGATACGAATGGGAACCGGCGTAACTAAATCTGGCCGGCAGCCATTCGACAAGCGGTTGAGCTAAAGGATGTCGTGCATCGCGGGCTGGCGGGGATGCCACAGAGCGGCACTAGAGTGGTAAGGAAAGTGTTCGTTTGGGTCCTTCCTGGTAAGGGTAATAAAAAGTGTCTGAATTTTGATCAAAATTTGAACATTTTTTGAACACAACCACATAAAATGTGGTATACTAAGTTCAACGAAAACCCTTACAACTGCGATAGGAAGTGATCCTGATGACAACAAGGACAATCAATGCGAACGGGCGCGAGCGGAACGGACAGGAAGTCAGACGCCTTTTTTCCTTTATGAATGTGATGGCATGGTCGGCACTCTTGATTGGTGTCGTTATGAGCCTCTGGAATGTGTCCCATTTCAGTGACCAGAATCTGAGCCTGATGCTCGGCATCGGCTTCATGGTCGGCAGTGTGTTCATCTACACGATCGGCACGGCCATCCATCTTGTTCATAAGCGCAGGGATGAAGCAAACAGTGACATTATCTGATTGAAGAATGCGGAAGGCCTGAAGCTGCTCGATAGCTGAGGGTAGTGAATGACAATGATAAGAGAGCTGTTTCGTCAATAGACGATGCAGCTCTCTTTGTTGTTGATGTCTCTTATTATAGAAGGAAGAGATTATTCGGACACGTGCGGCTTCCATAGATAGCAGTTCTCCGGTGGAACGATGCGCGGATCGAACCGGGCCAGCTGGTAAAGGAAATAGCAGGTTTCCGGAAGATGATGCTCGAGAAACCGCAAGGTGAGTCTGCCCAGCACCTCATCCCGGCGGAAACGTTCAATTGTCTGCTCCACGAATGAATAGAACGCGAGGGAAGTTACAGATACATCAACGGCAAACTTGCGCTGTGCAGGGAAGCCGGGCGGCGTAAACCGCAGGAAGCCTCCGATCGCATGGTTTTTGGCCATATGGGCCTGGAACGCATCAATGAATGTGCCAGTTTGCTGCAGCAGCGGCAGCTCTGTGGGATCTATGTGATCGGAGAGCAGGATCGCGTGTCCGAGCTGATCCTCCAGCCACATATCAATTAAGGCGTGAAGTGACATCGGCGGATACGGCTTGCCGCTCACGTAATAGCCAAGAATTCGAAGATACTCCTCATTCTCAAGCAGGGTACCGTTAAAATAGACGGGCATAAGCTGGATATCCACCGTGTTCTCAATCCGGCGCCGCTGCAGCTCCCCCTCAAACTGATAGTAGCTATGGGCTAGGCTTTGCGCATTGCGGGCGAACGCTATCATTCGTTCATCGCTCACAGGGAGGGCAGGGTCCAACGTCTGCAGCTGCGTGCGCAGTTGAGCAAAGGGCGCTCGGTAACCGCTGGCGGCTTCCATCCAGCGGGTTTCCCTCGCTGACAGATGGTCAATCACGAACACCGCATGATCCTCCAGAATTCCGATCCAGAATAAATGCTCATTCCACGGGGGCAAAGGCGCTTTGGCGGGCACAGCTATCACGCTCCGTTCAGGGCTTATTGCTGTATGTATATTTCGGAGTGACAGGGGTTATGATTAATCTCCCGCTAAACATCAACTGTGGTTTAAATCACCCGCCAAATCCTCCATTTGCTAAACAATCGTCAAATCGGTGAACGTTATATTACGGATTTTCGTCTTTTCGTTGACGCATTTGTTAACTAGGGAGACTCCATCTATGTAATCTGTTATTTTAGTCACAGAAGGTGATTTTACTCTCTGGTAATGTCTAACGGGGAGTGCATTTCGCCACACCCCATTATAAGGACGGCCATAAGGAGATGATTCATAGTATGAAGAAAAGTAGTTGGCTTCGGAGGCTGGGCACGTTTGCTTCGCTGGCCCTGATGGCCGCTCTGATGGCGGGCTGCACGGACAAGATGATTGTCCTCGACCCCAAAGGGCCGATTGGCGAACAGCAGCGAGACCTCATTTATATATCCACGCTGTTGTGTCTCGTTATTATCGTACCGGTGCTGATTATTACAGGAGTCATTATTTGGCGGTACCGCGCAAGACCGGATAATAAGGCTAAGTACGAGCCGGAGTGGGAGCACAGCACGAAGCTGGAAACCATCTGGTGGGGGATTCCGATTATTATCATTATTATTCTGGCTATCGTAACGGTTCGTTATACCTTTGCACTGGAGCCTTCGAAGGCTCTTGATTCCGATAAGGAGCCGATTACGATTCAGGTAACATCGCTTGACTGGAAATGGCTGTTCACTTATCCCGAGCAGGGAATCGCAACCGTTAACTATGTTCAGTTCCCTGAGGATACGCCGATCCGCTTCCAGCTGACATCGGATGCACCGATGAACTCGTTCTGGATTCCTCAGCTTGGCGGTCAGCTGTATACCATGTCCGGCATGGCAATGACGCTTCACCTGCAGGCCGATGAGCCGGGCGAATATTTCGGTTCAGGCGCGAACTTCAGCGGCAAGGACTTTGCCCAGATGCGCTTCACGGCTAATGCGACCTCGGATGAGGAATTTGAAGAGTGGGTAGAGGAGATTAAGCGCAAGGCTCCAATCCTGACACTGGATGGCTACAAAGAGCTGGCAGAGCCGGGCGTGTCCCAGGTTCAGACATTTTCCGCGTTCCCTGAAGGGCTGTTCGAGCAGATTGTAACCAAGTATGCCGCTTCGCATAATCATGGTCTTACGACACGCGAGGTTGAACCGCGTGAACAGACGAAGCACGGCGAAGACCATAACGATATTGATGTAAAAGCAGACGACACGAAATCCGAGGATCTCGAAGTGCCGGCTGAAGGTTCGCATGATCACCATTCGGAGACGGATGAGCATGCGGGCCACCGTTAAGGAGGGGGTGGAGCATCTATGTGGGAGAATATTAAAGAATTCGCTTCCGAGTTTTTTGTAACGGGCGACCCGCTGATCTACGGGGCTGACGTCGGTATTGCGCTGACGATGATTGCCATCGTATTCATACTGACGTATTTCAAGAAATGGACTTGGCTATGGCGCGAATGGCTGACAACAGTCGATCACAAGCGTATCGGTATTATGTATATTATTGCTTCGATCCTGATGCTGTTCCGCGGTGGCGTCGATGCGCTGCTGATGCGGACGCAGCTGGCGATGCCGGAGATGGAGTTCCTGACTCCCGAGCACTATAATCAGATCTTTACGACGCACGGCGTCATTATGATTCTCTTCATGGCAATGCCGCTGATGTTCGGCTTGTTCAACATCGTGGTGCCGCTGCAGCTCGGAGCGCGTGACGTCGCGTTCCCGTTCCTGAACTCGCTGAGCTTCTGGCTGTTCTTCTGGGGGGCGATGCTGTTCAACCTGTCGTTCGTTATCGGCGGTTCGCCGGATGCGGGCTGGCTGGCCTATCCGCCGCTCTCGCAGATGTCACATAGTCCCGGGGTCGGGCAGGACTTCTATATATGGGGTATCCAGATATCCGGTATAGGCAGCTTGATGACAGGGATCAACTTCATCGTTACGATTCTGAAGATGAGAGCACCTGGCATGTCTCTTATGAAAATGCCGATGTTCTCCTGGTCCGTACTATCGAGCTGTATCACGATTATCTTTGCATTTCCGATTCTGACTGTTACACTGGCTCTGCTGTTCCTTGACCGCTACCTGGGCGCGCATTTCTTCACGCTTGACGGCGGCGGCAACCCGATGATGTATATCAACCTCATCTGGATGTGGGGTCACCCGGAAGTCTATATTGTTATTTTGCCAGCCTTCGGTATCTTCTCCGAGATCGTGGCAACCTTCTCACGCAAGAAGCTGTTCGGCTATAAGTCGATGGTGTTTGCGATGATGATTATTTCGGTTCTCTCCTTCTTCACCTGGCTCCATCACTTCTTCACGATGGGCTCGGGAGCGAGCGTTAACAGCTTCTTCGCGATAACGACGATGCTGATTGCGATACCGACCGGGGTCAAGGTGTTTAACTGGCTGTTCACGATGTTCCGTGGACGGATCACATTCGAGACCCCTATGCTCTGGACGATCGGCTTCATCCCTTGCTTTATTGTAGGCGGGATGACCGGGGTGCTGCTGTCCGTGGCGCCTGCGGACTTCCAGTTCCATAACAGCTACTTCCTGATTGCACACTTCCATCAGGTGCTTATTGGCGGCGTGGCGTTCGGCTACTTCGCAGGTCTGGCCTACTGGTGGCCAAAGGTATTCGGCTTCAGGCTGAACGAGAAGCTGGGCAAGTGGGCGTTCTGGCTGTGGAACATCGGCTTCTATGTCTGCTTCATGCCGCAGTACATCCTCGGTCTGATGGGTATGACCCGCCGGGTCAGCTCGTATACATGGGACAGCGGCTGGTGGGAGCTTAACCTTGTCTCGACGATTGGCGGCTTCCTGATGGGGATCGGATTCCTGTTCCAGGTATGGCAGATTGCTCACAGTATCCGATTCATGGACCGCGACACAACAGGCGATCCTTGGAACGGCCGTACGCTGGAGTGGTCGATTCCTTCACCGGCTCCACTGTACAATTTCGCCACGCTTCCGCAGGTTAGCAGCCAGGACGAGTGGTGGGAAGAGAAGCAGCGGATTGCCGCAGGCAAAGCGCCGAAGCAGCAGCCGCCGCTCGAACCGATTCATATGCCGAAGAATTCGGGCATTCCATTCATCAAGTCGTTCTTCTGGTTCATTGCGGGCTTCGGCTTCGTGTTCGACTGGCTGTGGATGGCGATCCCGGGCCTTGCAGGCGTAGCGATCTGCATGCTGGCGCATTCCTTCAACTATGACACGGATTATTATATCCCGGTGGACGACATCAAACGTACGGAAGCCGCGGCTAGGGGGTCGGTATAATGGCACAAGCAAGTGCAGGCGCGCATCAGGGTCACGAGCATGGCCATGACGGCCATCATGATATTGAATCCATGCGCACCTTTGGCTTTTGGATCTTCCTGATTACCGACTGTATACTGTTCGGTACATTGTTTGCAGTCTATATCGTTCTGCATGGCAACACGAACGGCGGCCCGACGGCTGATGAACTGTTCGCGATGCCCGGCATTATCGCTTCAACCTTCATCCTGCTGACGAGCAGCTATACGAGCGGCCTTGCAGTGCTGTCCATGAACAAGGGCAACGTCAAGGGCCTCATTGGCTGGCTGATCGTAACCGCACTGCTCGGTGCTTCCTTCATCGCACTGGAGATTACCGAATTCGTGCACATGGTGCATGAAGGCGCAACGATCGGAACGAGCGCGTTCCTGTCGTCCTTCTACACGCTGGTCGGCACGCATGGCCTTCACGTGTCGCTGGGTCTAGTCTGGATGGTTGCCATTATTCTGCAGCTGTCCCGCAGAGGCATCACAAGCGTTACCAAGCGCAAGGTCAATGTCATCAGCCTGTACTGGCATTTCCTTGACGTCGTATGGATCTTTGTCTTCACGATCGTTTACCTGATGGGGGTGATGTAAGATGGCGCAGCATTCTGCGAAAGGCCACGGCGCAGCTGAAGGTCACGGTCATGAGGTGCATGGCGGCGGGCATACTCACGGCTCGTTCAAGTCTTACACGATCGGCTTCCTCCTGTCGATTGTGCTGACGATCATTCCGCTCGTCGTGGTTCTGAACGGCATGCTTGAGCGGACCGGGACCATCGTCGTCCTGCTGGTTACCGCGGTTCTTCAGTTCATCGTTCAGCTGCTGTTCTTCATGCATCTGAACGAGGAAGAGAAACCTAGATACAACCTGATGACGCTTATTCTGGGTCTGGTCATCGTGCTGACCATCGTCCTCGCTTCCATGTGGATTATGGCCTATAACGGTGTAGCACATTAATGAAATTTGGGCGTTAGTAAAGAGGGCTGAATCTGCTTGCGCAGAGACAGCTCTCTTCTTTTTTGCATATGCTGGGTTATATAAGAATTAATCAGGTCAAAGTTCAATGGTGCCAATGTTTAACAAGAATAGTGACGCTCGGCACAGTGCGATTCTGACTTAAATGCTACACTAGGTATAAAAGAACGGAGGAACAGAGGAGCAACAGGGTCTCGCAGTTCCTTCAGGATATGATGCCCGGCCGGCTGATAACCATTTTATTTTTAGCATAAGCAGGAGTTGTCCAAAAATGAGCGAATTTTTAAAATATTGAAATCGGTTACATAATTGGTCGCCACGTTTAATATGTAATATACAAAGGCATACTTGATACTAACTTTTACCCTAGAGCTGGCTAGCCGGAATAAGGAGGCGTTGACTTATGGTCAGAAGAGAAGGAAGCATCGGCATTGGATTGCTGAATGGTGTAATGCTTTGTCTGCCTTTCTGGGCGGCTGTAATCAGCCTGATGGCAAGATAACCAACACTTCACTTAAGCAGCTGTTTTACAGCGGTTCTATATGATGAATAGCAACTATTATGGAAGACGGGAGGCTGCGGCCTCCCGTCTTTGTGTTTGCGGTACCGCTTAATGGTCGGACATGCCATCGGAAGGCCTGCTTGCGAAACGCAAGGAAATCGTGTAATCTAAAACTAATGTTATTAGTTTTTGTGGAAGGGTGAGGATAGATTATGAACGTTACCCGGTATGCGAGCGGTTTGCAGCTTTCCTTCATGCCCAGGCTGTTTCCTGTAAATTGTTACTTGGTTGAAGAAGCAGAGGACTGGACCTTGGTGGATTGCGCGCTTCCCTATTCGGCAGGAGGGATTATGAAGCAGGTAAGGCAATCGGGAAAACCGCTCCGCCGCATTGTGCTGACTCATGCGCATGATGATCATATTGGCGCGCTTGCAGCGCTGGTTCGGGAACTGGGCGACAGCGTCAAGGTGTATATATCCAGGCGCGATGCGCGGCTGCTCGCCGGTGACCGGACTCTGGACCTGCATGAAGCGCAGACGATGATACGGGGCGGGGTACCGAAGAAGGCGCCCGCTGTGCCGGATGTGCTTCTTGAGGATGGCGATTGGGTGGGAAGCCTGCGGGCAGTAGCTGCTCCGGGACATACACCAGGCTCAATGGCGTTCCTGGATACACGCTGCGGAACGCTGCTTGCCGGGGATGCATTCCAGACGCGTGCTGGCATTGCGGTATCCGGCAGCCTGAAGCTGCTGTTCCCGTTCCCGGCTATGGCCACATGGGATGTGTCTACAGCGCTTGTGAGCGCCAGAAGACTGACTGAATTGAAGCCTGAGCTTCTCGGTGTCGGGCATGGCCGGATGCTTCAGGAACCGGTGAAGGCGATGCAGTTAGCGATCAGGGAGCTTGAAGAGAAGCTGATGCGAAGAGCATCGCAGGTAAGGAGCTGATAAAGGATGACACCAAGGATTGGAATGGATAAGCAGATTATCGTGGCGGCTGCTGTAGAGATTGCGGATGCAGAAGGACTCGAGTCAGTAACACTGGCCCGGGTTGCGGAGAAGCTGGGGGTACGGTCACCGTCGTTATACAATCATATTAACGGGCTTCAGGAACTGCGGATGCAGCTTACCCTCCTGGCGCTCAACCGCCTGCAAGCAGCTATGGCAGATGCTGCGCAAGGGCATGCAGGAGAGGAAGGTCTTCGCCGGGTTAGCCGGGCCTACGTTAGCTTTGCGCGCATGCAGCCAGGTCTCTATGAGGCAGTACTGCGGTCTCCGGATCCCGCCGAGCAGCAGGTGGGGGAGGCTGCCAGTGCTATCGTCAAGCTTGTTCAGGAGCAGATGTCCTGCTTCGGGCTGGAGGGGGATGCGTCACTGCATGCAGTGCGGGGCTTCCGCAGCATGCTGCATGGTTTTGCGGAGCTGGAGAGGGCAGGAGGCTTCGGTCTTCCGCTTGATCTGAATAAGACGCTTGAGTTGATGATCGAGGCCTTCGGCAGAGGTTTGCCAGTATACAAAGAGGCACTCAACGGCTAACGAAGCAGGTGGAAAGCAAACGGTAGCAGCATCTGAATAAGGCCGGAGGCAGATTCATGCCCCCGGCTTCTTTTTGCAGTAATTTTCATGATGCCGAAGAATCTTCAGACTAACCTAACAAAATTTGCCGCCTTTCTTCATCGGCTTCATCTCCGTATCCTCGGCCAGCTTGTCCCCGAATTGGTCCAGTCGTCCTGGGCTTGAAGCAGGTCCGTTATTCTTGGGCTTATTGTTGCGTCCTGTCATCGTTATCACCTCCCGTGAACATAACTTGAACGAAGGCAGGCAATTTCATTCGCTTGGGTGAGCTCATGCATTTACTTGGCAGATAAGGGCAGGATAAGACAGATTAAGGGATGGGCGGGTGAGAAAAAATGCATTTTGTCATCGTATTGTTCTCCATATATGCTGTATGGCGCTGGGCTGACCTGAAGAACTGGCAGCTGTACCATCCAACCATGCTGTATATGGCGCTTGGCAATGCCATGTACAATTTTATATGTGCAGGCTATTTGCTGTGGGAGCTTCGTCCGGATTTTCTGCCTAACCATTCACTTACGGAATATATACATACGCTTATAACCTTCCCGGCAACCGCACTGCTGTTCCTAAGTAATTATCCCAAGGGGGGCGGCCGCTCCAAGATCGCTCTGCATTATCTGCTTTGGATAGGACTGTATGCCGGTACGGAGTGCTTTTTTACATTCACTAACTTAATCGCGTACAATCATGGCTGGAACCTGATGTGGTCCATCCTGTTCGACTGCATCATGTTTCCTATGCTGTGGCTTCATTCGCGATATCCGCTGGCCGCATATGCGTTGTCTATACCGATATCAACAATATTGATTATGATCTTTGATGTGCCGGTGCACCTGCCGATACCGCAGCGATGAAGGAGCGTGGTGTGTATCTTTAAGACGAAATCACTGCTAAAGAACTCCCTGTAATAATCTGCGGTTCTGAACTCTGTCAAACCTGATTAGCTTCTCCCCGATATCTGCCTGATTAGCCCTTTTTCATCTTCGTTACTGCCATTTGCTGCTGCGTAGATAGTAAAATTGAGTGCAGCAATTACAATCAATGTTGATAGAATAAGCGCAATCGATCTGAGTTTCATAGTCTATATTAGGCCTCCGGTTACAAATTGAGATAATAGAGGAACAGAGTCTCATTATCCAATAGACAACACAAGGGATGAATCAGTTTCCATTATGGTATTAAACACTGTTCGGTGACATTATAAAAATAGACACCATTTAGTGTCGTATCAACGGCAATTATATGCTGCATGTTAAGAGCTTCAGTGCGTTAACACCAAGCTCCATTACCTACGGATTTTAATTGCAGCACGCGAAACTTCTGAAATACAAGAAGGGATGTCCCTTCGCCATGTTCGATGACATTAGGACATCCCATATTCAGTAATGTATCCCGACATTATCGCAGCTACTGCGCTAGACGCGGGAACAGCAGGTTGTTTTCCAGGTGGATGTGAATGTACAGCTCAGCTTCAAGCTCTTGAAGCTTGCGGTAGGTCATGGCTACAGAGCGGCAGGCCTTCTCGGGGACTGCGTAGTTGTCCGTCAGCCCGCGGATCTCGCTCAGGATCTGGCTGGTCGTGCGGTTGTCCGCTTCGAATGCCGGGTGAAGGCGCACAATCCGCTCCAGCGCAGTGCTGCTGCGGGATGCTTCGTATTCGCGCACAAGCGGGAACAACTGCTCTTCCTCTGCTTCCATCTGCCGGCCCAGAAGCCCTTCCAGCTCGCCAATCCGCTCATGGACAGCCTCCATTGAAGGGTATCGCTCCCCGTGCTTGCGGACGATCTTGCCGGACAGCTCCACAAGCAGCGGCAGCTCGGATTTCAGGTAGCTATGATGCATGTCTGCGAGATAGGCGGTCAGCTCGGACAATCCGATCTCGTCCCACTCGGCGGCAGGCTCGGTCCAGCGGTTCCTGCACACCGACCGAAGCTCCTCCAGCAGCGTCTCTTCCGCTATGCCGGCGCTGCCTGCTGCTTCGGAGAGTGTCTTGCCGCCTCCGCAGCAGTAGCTGATTCCATAACGCTGGAACAATTCGACGGATGCCGGATATGCAGCCGCGACCTCCAGGACGGTAAGCTCGGACGCAATCATCGTAATCGCTTCCAACTTCTTGTCGAGCAGTTCCATATCGCGTTCAGTCAGCATCGTCTGTACCATCGGGAACAGCACGCGCTCTTCCTTGTCGAAGTGGTCTGTTATCAGCCGGAACGCTTCAATGGCCAGCTCGGCTGCGGGCAGCACAGCGGCAGGATTGCTGCTTGGCGTAGAGGCCATAACCTGCTCAGAGAACTTGGCTAATGCAGTACGGATTTGCCGATGCTCCTCTTCCATTGCTGTGATGGGCACGCTGTCTATACTCATATATTTGATTAGTACCGGAAATAAAATCTGATCCTCTTGATACGAATGGAATTCCCATTGTCTTGTGAAAGCCCGGACATGCCGGTATAGCTCACCTATTGCGGCCGTAACGTTAAGAGACCCTCTGCGCCCGCTATCCGGCATGCCAAGCACTGCAGCACTGGCAACCAGCCCGGCGATCTGCTCGCGCATCATGTCGTGTTCACGGATAAATGTGTCCAGTGTCCGGCCGTAGTAAAGGCCCTCGTGATCCAATCCGCTCGTAATCGCAACGTGATACGCCAGCGGTGGGTTTATCATGCTGTTTTTCTCTCCTTCCGGAAGATGATACCACCACTATACCGAAACTTATCCCGATTCAATGTGAGACTTATCACAATACGGGTAAAAGATAACATGGGTTTTTGAGGGCGGCTGCATTTCCGCTATAATAGCGGAAGGAGGAGATGAACCGATGGCCGAGCCTTTAAAAAATGAATACAGCCCGGACTTTGTCCGACGGTTGGCTAAGCTTGCTGCAGATGCAGAACCGGCGTTTGACGCGGCAGGATTTGAGCGAGCGGTGCTGGATGAAGCGTGGGGAACAATGGAGCTCAAAGCGCGCACCCGCCGTGTTTCCAGCCTGCTGGGGCAGTACCTGCCAGCCGATTATGACCGGGCGCTGGATATCTTGTATAAGATCGAGGGAGGGTTCCGCGGGCTTACGCATCTTATATTTCCCGATTTTGTAGAGCAGTATGGCCTTGCATCCGAGCATTGGGAGCGATCGATGGAGGCGCTGCAGAGGTTCACAAAGGGGTCGACAGCGGAATTCGCTGTCCGTCCGTTTCTCATCCGGGAACCGGAGCGGATGCTGCGCCAGATGGCGGTCTGGGCAGAGAATGAGAGTGAGCATGTGAGGCGCCTGGCAAGCGAAGGCTGCCGTCCCCGCTTGCCTTGGGCGCAGGCGCTGCCCGCCTTCAAGAAGGATCCGGCACCGCTGCTACCTATACTGGAGAAGCTGAGGCAGGATGAGTCGCTGTATGTGCGCAAGAGCGTGGCGAATAATTTGAATGACATTGCCAAGGATCATCCTGGGGTAGTTATTGAGACGGCCAGACGGTGGCAGGGGATCCATCCGCATACGGACTGGATCATCCGTCACGGCTGCCGGACGCTTATCCGTGCTGCGGATCCTGACATCATGAGCCTGTTCGGTTATGCGGACAGCGAAGAGGGCGGGCCGCTCGCCGACGTGCTTGCGTGGCAGGTAACGCCTGAACGGATTGCTATTGGAGGACAGACCGGGCTTTCCTACCGGCTGCGGGTGCGTGAAGGTGAGTCCGTACGGCTGCGAATCGAGTACGGTATTTATTTTGTGAAAGCCAGCGGAAAGACATCCCGGAAGCTGTTCCTGCTCACGGATAAAACATCTCCAGGCGGTTCGATGATAGAGGGCGCAAGAACGCACCGCTGGGCAGACCTCTCGACGCGAAAGCACTATCCGGGCGAACACAGAGTGGTGCTGGTCATTAACGGGCGGGAGACGGCCAGCGCACTGCTTCAGCTGGGGACGGGGGAAGACTTGCTACATAACCAATAAGCCAATCTTTACAGAAGGGAGTGCGGAATATGACAATCGGAGCCAGGGTGCTGAAGACAGGGGTCGCTGTTGCGCTGGCGATATTCGTGAGCGGACTGTTTCATTTTCCGTCTCCAATCATAGCAGCGGTCGCAGCCATATTTACGATACAGCCATCGATCTACCGGTCCTGGAAGCAGGTGCTGGACCAGGTGCAGTCCAATGTGCTGGGCGCGATCATTGCGCTGGCGTCTGTACAGGTGCTGGGCAGTACGCCAATATCGGTCGGGCTGGTATGTATTGCAGTCATTTTACTTAATATAAAGCTGAAGATGGAGAGTGCGATCGGCCTTACGCTCGTAACCGTCGTGGCCGTTATGGAAGCGAACTCGGAGGGCTGGGATTATGCGCTGGGACGCTTCCTGATGGTCATGGCGGGTATGGGATGTGCTTTCTTCGTCAATGTGCTGCTCTTTCCGCCCCGCCCCAAGAAGCAGTTCATCGATCAAATCCGGGAGGCATACGGACAGCTGTCGCTTCTGCTGCGGACGGCGATCTCCAACGAAATTAAGGAGCAGGTGCATAAGGAAGAGAAGGACCGGCTGAACGGAACGCTGCGGAAGCTCGATGAACGGTATTCGCTGTTTGAGGAGGAGCGCTCGGTACGGCCGGAGAACAAGCATGAACGCGCCAGGCAGCTGCTGCTGTCGAAGCAGATGATCAAGGCTCTGCGCAAAGGGGAAGACCTGCTGGATGCGATCGAAGAGCATTATTTCTCGGCGCCGGGAGCAGAGGAGTGGTCATTACGCTTCGATGAGCGGTTGGAGGAGCTCACGAAGTATCATGAGCAAATTTTGCTTAAATCCGAAGGCAAGCTGAAGAACAGCGCACAGATTGAGCCGGAGGAAGGGCGTGAAGGGCTCTTCGTGAGCGAGCTGACGCATTATGTCAGCGCGAATCCGGACGGCCATAAGAGGCTGATCTTCGTCGCCACGGCCTTGTTCGAATATGCTTATCAGCTGCGGCGGCTCGACAAGCTGGTGAATCAGATTGAGGAACGCAAGGAACATTAACTGTACGAGCAGCAGGTAATGCTGCGGACTGCCGGATTGCAGCCCTTCATGAATACAGCCCCGCTGCCTTTCCTAGTGTGGAAGGGCGGCGGGGCTTGCTTGTCAGAAGTATGAAACGATCAGTGATCTGTACCTTCTACAAATTGCTTCGGTGTAGCGATGAACCCCTTCTTGTCCTCGTTTTCATTCTTGGCAACAAGCCGCGGGTCCGTACGGCCGTCATGATGGTTATCGAATGCGTATTCGACGAGCTTCCATTCGGTCGGTCCAATTGTCAAATCAGAGGGAAAATGCTGCCCGCGGTGAAGATGCTCCTCCCGGCCGGCCTCGTTCATATAAACGCCGTCAACCTCGACCATTTCGCCGGACATTGGCAGCATATCCTGGTTGTCCTTCTGAACCTTGTTCATTGCGCTGGCCTCCTTGGTAGTCATGATACAAGCGGATGATAACCGGTCTTCGCTTCCGGACTACAGGCCGTGCTTGGGATAAGCTGCCTGATCCGCTTCAGACTGCATACGGGAAGCCTTGTCCTTGCCGACGCCTGTCCGATCCGCCTTGGATTGGACTTGCGCCGCCCTTCGCTGCTTATGTGACGGTTGTTCGCCAGACATGACAGGTCACTCCTTTCACCAGTCTTCCCGGTTAAGTGTGCCTCAAGGTCCCGCATCTTATGTCTGGCTCAAGCTTCCTGTGAGATACGAAGCGGGCAGATGCTTATCCGCTATTGATAACGTGCCTCCAGCCGCTTGCCGCCGAACCACATGATGGCTATAGTGGCAAGTGCAATGACGATGCGCCAAGGTTCACTAGCCAGATCAGTGATGTCGAAGCTGAGCAGTGATATGGAGAACACCATGACAGCCTTGCCCATCAGAATGGCAATCATGAAGGTATGGAATTTCACTGTACTGAGCCCGGCCGCGAGATTAATCAGGAACGAAGGCGAGAACGGGAAGCAGGCCAGCAGGAAGATAGGCGTGAAGCCCTTGCGCTCAATCCAGTGGAAGAAGCGGGAAGTCGCCGGATAACGCTTCTGCAGCCAGCTGCCAAACCGGCCGCCAACCTTGCGTGCCAGCAGGAACATCAGGATCGAACCGGCCGATACGCCGCCCCACGACAGCAGGAAGCCGAGCCATAGCCCGTACACATTGGCATTCACCGCCACGAACAGCAGCAGCGGGAGGAATGGCAAGAACGCCTCCAGCAGCGGAAGAAGAAGGCCCGGCAGGGGTCCAAAAGCGGAATAACTCTCGATGGTTTGCTGCAGCTGCTCTTTATCGAGCTGTTTCAATTCCTGCAGCCATTGTTGGATGTCGATCATGTTCACCAGCTTTTTCGATAAAAATTGTGATAGTTATTATTGTATTCATAATAAAGCCTGACGGCAATGCCGTCAGGATACGCTGCGCTTGTCTTCTCCGCCGGTAAACAGGCTGGCGGGGAACAGGATGTAGAACACCCCGATTATTGCGAACAGCAGGGCGCTGATCCAGACGACATTGGATTCGTTCTGCAGCTGGGCAATTACGCCGCCGGCCACAGGTCCGACCATGACGCCGATGCCTTCCACCGTGGAAAATATCCCCCACCCTAGCCCCTGCTGTGCAGGCGGTACATAGGCGGCCAGCAGGGCATTCCAGGCGGGCAGCACGGCTGCGTATGATATGCCGAGCACGGCAGCGAGCACAACGCACTGCCATAGAGGCGGGGTCGTAGCCAGGAATCCCAGTGACAAGGCGAAGATTGAGAATCCGCCAACCAGAAACCACTTGCGTCCGCCAATCCGGTCCGTTAAGCGGCCCATCGGCATGAGGGCCAGAATCGTGCAGGCTCCTCCGGCAACGAGCAGGATGGAATATTGGGAATTGTTAATCCCAAGCTGCTTCTCGGCGAAGCTCGGAAGGATCGGCACGAGCATCGCGGCTCCTGTCGTCTGGAGAATCATGCCGGGCAGAAGCAGCCGCATGCGGGACAGTTTCTCGCGGAGAATTGCGAGCTGCTCGCTGAATGGAATCGTTGCGACACGGCGTTCCTGCCTGTTGCTGATGAACAGCGACAGCACCCAAGCGACCAGAGACAGGCCAACGAGCAGGTAGAATGTCAGCCGCGGACTGTAATCCAGCAGCAGGTTGGAGCAGATTGGGCCGGCGCCAAGGCCGATGAACCAGATTGTATACAGATAGCCCATCTGGGTGGCCCGGCGCTCCTCGGTTACTTTGGTCAAGCAGACAATCCAGATCGGCGATATGCCGATGCCGTAAATAGCCGCTGCCATGATGAACATCCAAGGATATTCGGCAAAGCCCAGCAGGACAACGCCGAGCAGCGATATAAGCAGTCCAACATGGACAACGGTTCGTACCGACATCCGGTCGAGCAGCCAGCCGATCAGAATCTTAAGAATGGTGTCGGTCAAATAATGCGCGGTTATGGCCACGCCGATAATATCAAGCGACAGGCCCAGCGATTTCTCGCCATAGATGGGAATGAAGCTGATTGCGACAGCGCCTCTTACAAATTCAATAAAGAAGAGAATGATCGAAAACAGAATAATTTCCGGACCGAATGCGATGCTACGTTTGAATGCCACCAGGCTTACCCCTTTGTAATCGGAATAACCGTTTCCGTTGCTTCGGAGACGGTGGAGACGAGATTCCCCGGTCTTCGAAGGCTTGAAGAGTTTCGAGGAAATCAGTTACGATCGTCTCCGCCGCCTGCTGCTTCTGCAGGGCGGCTAAAGCTTGCTTACTGGTATGTAGACGATCAGGCTGGCGAATTAGTTTCACAATTTCTTCCACCAGCTCCTGCGGCCGGCTGCAGACAACCGCCGCTTTCATGCGTGCCAGGTACTCGGCATTGCGTCTTTCCTGGCCGGGAACAGGCCGGTACAGGAATATGGGAAGCCCCGCCGCAAGCCCCTCTGCCAGAGTTAAGCCGCCTGGCTTGGTGACCAGGCAGGTGGAAATCGCCATCAGCTCGTGAATCCGGTCGACGAAATCGAAGATGCGCAGCCGGGAACCATAACCCTCATTGTCGAGGGATTGCCTGACTGATCTGGCCAGGACCGCATTACGTCCGCAGACAAGCGCAACCGAAAGCCCGGGATGCTGGAGAAGCCGGCGGCACAAGGAAGCCACATCCGGCATGACGCCCTGGGCGCCCGCCATGATTAGCACGATGGGTTCGTTCTCTGTGAAGCCGAAGCGCTCCCGGTACTCGGGGAGAGGCTCTATATAATCGAAGCCGCTTTTGAGCGGAATGCCGCTGGCGCAAATCTGGTCAGCAGCCACGCCCCGGTCGATAGCTTCCTGCTTAAGGTCATCGGTGGGCACGTATAGACGGTCAATGCCGGGATGAATCCAGCGGCCGTGCAGATCAAAGTCCGTCAGGACAGCACAGCTTGGTATTTTCCGGGAATCGGCCTTCGTACGAAGAGTCGGCATGACGAACATGGGGAATGTATGTATGACAGCATCAGGACGTTCCCTCTCGAGCAGCCGTCTCATTGTGGAACGGCCGAAGGAATGGAGCCAGTCGCCAAACAGTGAGTTATGGCGCATATCTCGCGTCGTATCATAGACCCAGCCGTACAAGCCCGGCAGCAGGGTGAAGCTCTTCATATAGAAGCTGCGGGTAAATGCGCTGATCCACGGATGAGCTTCGGCCATCAGATCGACCATGACCGTCTGCTTAATGCCGCGGTCTTCAAGAGCGGCTTGCAGCGCACGTGCCGCCTGCAGGTGTCCCTCCCCATAGGAAGCATACACCAGCATTACCTTCTTGCCCGTGAATGATTGTGTACGATTTAGGTTTGACAAGGACATGGAAAGACACACCTCCCGCTCGTAGTTTAAATCAGAAATGTCATCAGAGTATGAACACCGTATGGAACCTTTGTAAGTAATGCCCAAGCTTGTTATACTACTATTAACCCCGTAAACAGGAGTTCACAAACGGCTTTCAACAAAAAAGGAGGTCTATTTTTATATGAAATTCACATATCTCGGAAAATCGGGTCTGCGAGTCAGCAGGCTTTGCCTTGGAACTATGAATTTTGGTGTGGATACAGAGGAAAAGGACGCCTTCCGCATTATGGATGCGGCGCTTGACGCAGGCATTAATTTCTTTGATACTGCAAACGTTTACGGCTGGGGAGAAAACGCCGGCCGCACGGAAGAAATTATCGGCCGCTGGTTCGCCCAAGGGGGCGGACGCCGGGAGAAGACTGTTATTGCAACTAAATTCTATGGGGACATGAGTGACCCGTATGACGGTCCCAATAGAGAAGGCGGACTGTCCGCTTACAAGCTTCGCCGGCATCTGGAGGGCTCGCTTCGTCGCCTGCAGACCGATCATATTGAGCTGTATCAGATGCATCATATAGACCGCAATGTCAACTGGGATGAGCTGTGGGGCGGATTTGAGACGGCGGTGCTTCAGGGGAAAATCGGATATGTCGGCTCCAGTAATTTTGCCGGCTGGGATATTGCGGTTGCACAGGGTGAAGCGAAGCGCCGCGGCTTCCTGGGACTGATCTCCGAGCAGCACAAGTACAACCTGCTGTGCCGTCTGCCTGAGCTTGAAGTGCTGCCGGCCGCGCAGTCGTTTGGCCTCGGCATTATCCCGTGGAGCCCGCTCGACGGCGGCCTGCTGGGCGGCAATGCCCTGCGCGGCGGCTCGGGCAAACGCAGCGGCGATACGAGCCGGGTCGAGAAGCACAGAGCACAGCTTGAAGCGTATGCGGAGCTGTGCAAGGAGCTGGGGGAAGGCGAAGACGTCGTATCGCTGGCATGGCTGCTTGCGAATCCGGCGGTAACCGCGCCGATTATCGGCGTGCGTACAGCGGAGCAGTTCGAGCGCTCGCTGCGCGCGCTGGAACTGCAGCTGGACGAGGGCGCGCTGAAGCGCCTGGACGAGATTTTCCCCGGACCGGGCGGAGATGCGCCTCGCGCTTATGCGTGGTAAGAGGTGGCTGAAGGCAGCGTGAGGCAGCACGTTTATGGAGCGCGCGGGAAGCAGGGTTACAAGCTGCCGGTAGGCTGCTGGCTGCTGGATGCTGGAGGCACTGCCAAGTGCTGAAGGGAGCAGGCTGCAGCGAAGTGAAGCGGATGCAGAAGCAGAAGCTGCTCGGTGCAGCGCAAGCGTGCGGAAGCAGGCCGAGGCAGCACGGGCAGTGCAAGCGTGCGGAAGCAGGCCGAGGCAGCACGGGCAGCGCAAGCGTGCGAAGCAGGCCGGGCAGCACGGGCAGCGCAAGCATGCGGAAGCAGGCCAGGCAGCACGGGCAGCGCAAGCGTGCGAAGCAGGCCGAGGCAGCACGGGCAGCGCAAGCATGCGAAGCAGGCCGAGGCAGCACGGAGCAGCGCAAGCGTGCAGATATAGGCAGAAGTTGCTCGGAGCAGCTCGAGATAGCGAAAGAAAACGAAAAGCCTGTGATTGTGCAGGCTTTTTCTTCTGTCCGGTCTCAAATGGGTTGAAAGCCTGCAAATCTGCAGGAATTTCAACCGAAATAGCGATTAGAACAATAGGACTCTGAAAATACCTGCACTTTTGCAGGTATTTAACTACGGGTATGAAGTGTGGGAGTAAAGCCTGCACTTTTGCAGGTTTTTTGGCCGGGGTAACGTAGAGCCCACAATAGAGCCCGAATTGGACAGCGCGGTATGCAGCAAGTGATAAGCGGACACGAGTCTTGCAAGGTGCAGCAGCGGTGGGGTGGAAGCGGAAGCAGATTTGCTGGTAAGGTGTTACTGTACATTGAACAGGAGTGCCGGGCGAGTGTACAGGCTTGAACAAAGATTAGTTGCAGGGGCAGCGGGGAGCGGTAGGAGGCAGGGTTTGAGCGAGTCAACGGGCAGGGACGAAAGTACGACAACACGACAGCCCAACAGCACAACAGCCAGCAGCACGCCAACACGGCAGCCCAACAGCACAACAGCCAGCAGTACGACAACACGACAGCCCAACAGCCCAACAGCCAGCAGTACGACAACACGACAGCCCAACAGCCCAACAGCCAGCAACACGCCAACACGGCAGCCCAACAGCCCAACAGCCAGCAGCACGATAACACAACAGTACAGCAGCACAACAGCCCAACAGCCCAACAGCCCAACAGCCCAACAGCACATCAAACGCTAACAAAAAACGAGCAAGGGAGCTCAAGCGGACGCGATGCGTCTGTGGACTCCCTTCTTATTTTCCGCCGGTCAGATCAGCAGATTGAACAGGAACGAATCCTTGTTCAGTTCTTGGAACTGCAGTCCTTTGCTGCGCATGCGCGCCATTAACGGCTCGTAGTCTTCCTTGTGCTTGAGCTCCAGGCCGACGAGAGCGGGACCGTTGTCCTTATTGTGCTTCTTCGTATACTCAAACCGGGTGATGTCGTCATGTGGTCCGAGCACATCGTCGAGAAACTCGCGCAGAGCGCCTGCCCGCTGCGGGAAATTGATCATAAAATAATGCTTCAATCCCTCGTGAATAAGCGACTTCTCCTTGATTTCCTGCATCCGGTCGACATCGTTGTTGCCGCCGCTGACCACGCAGATAACCGTCTTACCCTTGATCTGTTCACGATACTGCTCCAGCGCTGAGATGGTGAGCGCGCCCGCAGGCTCGGCCACAATAGCGCTGGCATTATAGAGCTCGAGAATGGTGGTGCAGACCTGGCCTTCCGGCACAGCGACGATATCATCCAGGAATTCCTTGCAGAGTTCAAAGGTGAGGTCCCCAACCCGCTTAACGGCGGCGCCATCCACGAATTTCTCGATCTGCTCCAATGGTGTCACGATGCCGGCTTCCAGTGAGGCTTTCATCGACTGGGCACCTTCAGGCTCAACGCCGATCAGGCGGGTGGAGGGGGCGACATTTTTCACATAGGCTCCAACCCCGGCTGCCAGACCGCCGCCGCCGATCGTTACGAACAGGTAGTCGGGCAGCGTGTCCGCATCTTCAATCAGCTCGAGCCCGATGGTGCCGTTGCCTGCAATGATCTTCGGGTCATCGAACGGATGGATGAAGGTCATGCCTTGCTTTCTGCTCACCGCAATCGCCGCTGTATACGCATCGTCATAGGTGTCGCCGACCAAGACGACTTCAACCTGCTCACCGCCGAAAAATTTTACCTGACTGACCTTCTGGCGAGGAGTGGTGCTTGGCATGAAGATTTTCCCTGGTACGCCAAGCGTCTGGCAGGAATAGGCAACCCCCTGTGCGTGATTGCCGGCGCTTGCGCATACAACTCCCTTCGCGAGCTCCTCAGGCTGCAGGCTGTGCATCTTATGGAAGGCTCCGCGGATTTTGAACGACCGGACAACCTGCAAATCCTCTCTCTTCAGATATACCTGACAGGCATAGCGCTCGGACAGCGCTCTGCTGTGCTGCAAGGGCGTCCGTACGACGACCTCCTTCAACTGATGCTGGGCCATTACGATATCGCCGAGTCCGACTCCATCCCGGATGTGGGTTTGCTCCTTTTGCTCCTGATCCTTCATTCTGTTCTCTCCTCTCTCGACCTCTTGCAGGTCCTAACCAAACCTGACCCTATCTTAAAAAAGCAGCTGTTGCCGCTTGAAAAATCACCCGTATGGGTTTGAAAATCCCGTGCGACAAGGGTTATTGCGGGTTGATGCCCTGGCTCAACACAAAAAAATCCCGTCCAAAGGGACGAGATTGACTCGCGGTACCACCCTAGTTCCGTATGCTTGCAGGCACGGCCTGACAGGCTGGCTTCGCAGGTTATACGGCTCCTCATGTAACGTATTGGAACGTCTTCCCCTCTAACGGTGGATGGCCGTCCGGACTTGCCGCTGAACGTGAACGTTCGTCACCTGCAGTCAGCTGGAGTGGGCCCGGATTCTCGGAGATGATATAGCATCAGAAGCTAAGATCGGCTTTCAGCGGTTGTGCCGACTCTCTGGGCGAAGCGTTGCTGATGTACCTGTTCTCTTCACTGAATCATTATTTAACAGATTACTGAGATTAGTATTGTTATACCGCTGGCGCGTTCAAATGTCAACCGCAGGCGCCCCCTGACTAAAGGCCCGACTAACAAAAAAATGACAGTCGGAAGCTGTCGAACTATGATAAAATAGAGGAATAAGAAACCTTTGGGAAGGGACTGGCGGATGAGACGGCAGCGCAGCGGGGAAGAAGGCTTCACCCTTATCGAAATCATGCTATCAGTGGTCATATTATCCATCGTCGGGTTGACGATGACAGGCTTTTTTGTCCAGTCGCTGGCCAATGCCAAGGGGAATCAGAGCAAGACGGTAATGGTCAATCTGGCGCGCAATGCGCTGTTCTATATTGAGAAGCAGAGCTACGACAAGCTGGCTGGGCATTTTGACCTGCGTGATGAGGCGGATGATCATCCTTCGCTGACATCAAGGCTGTGCCGTCCTGCCGCATGCAGTGCTTATTCGGATCTTGTCGGCCATTCCGAGGTGCTGGCAGCGGTGCTGAATCCGACGGTTAACGGGATTACCTACCAGATTACGATTGAGTACCAGGACAGTCTGCATGAGCAAATGCGGGCTTCGGCGGACAGAAAAGCCATTGCGCCTTATCTGATCCCTGTGAAGGTCACGGTCAAGAATGCGGCAGAGCCGGCTAACAAGCGCGGCTGGACTGAGGTGGAGGGTTATATTACCGATGAAGCGATACGTTAACAGAGCGGCCGATGAGCGGGGTTTTACATTAATTGAGCTGATCGCGTCGCTAACGCTGTTGTCGGTTGTACTCGGTGTCATATACGGTTCCATTACCTTTGGAATCAATGCGTATAACAAGATCAGCATCGAAAATTCGCTTCGCGATGAAGGGGATTTGATCATGTCCTCCATTATGACGGAGCTGTATACATTTGGTCCGGATGAGCTGGAGCAGCTCGATGCAGGCGGAACGAAGGTCGTGCTGCGGTTGAATGAGGAGCGAGAGAAGGTGGAACACCAGGTGTATATCGCTCGCAATACGGAAAATAAGGGGGCGCTGTTCATCGGGGATGCGAACGTGCGCCGGGAAATTCCGGTCCAGGCTGAAGTCGTTCCGGTATCAGCTGAGGAGCCGGGGGGCTCCAGCATCAAGCTGAGCTGCCCGCAGGGGAACGCCTGCAGCAGCGGACTGCTGGAAATCAGGCTGCTCCTGCGTCATATGTATGGGGATGAGCCTATGGAGCTGGAGCTGGTCAGCAAATTCGGTTTTTAGGGAGAGCGGGGGACAAGCTGTTGAAACGGTTGCGGGAAGAGGAAGGATCGGCCTTCCTGATGGTCATATTCATGATCCTGCTCTTCATGATGCTGGGCATGGCCGTGCTCAGCGCGAGCATTGGGGGAGCTCACCGTACGGAGAAGAGCGAGGACAATGTGCAGAGTCTGCATCTCGCGGAAAAAGCGCTGAACGAAGCGGCGGCGCATATCGCAGCTGAGTACAATGGCAAGGAAATGGCGATCCGGCCGGCAGAGCTGATGGCGGAGCTGCAGAATTTTGTCAAGGAATTCAACAACAGGTCCGTTGGTACGGGGCTTGAAGGCGCAAGCGGCTACATCGAGTCGATCGTCTATACAGGGAATGACCTGCAAGCGGGGCAGCAGAAGCTGGATTATTACTTGAAGGTAACGGCCAAGGCGGAAGTGAACGGCTCGGTCCGCAGGCTGTCACAGAACATTGTGCTGGATACATTCCCGGATTTTCTGCGTTATGGGCTCGGATCGGAAGAAGGGGATGTAATCTTGAACGGCTCGCCATACCTGGCAGGCAACCTCTATGTGGGGGAAGAGCTGAAGCTCAGCAGTATGGCCGGCTACCGTTATTTGGGCCAGGAGCTCGCTGTTCAATCGCAGTTTCCGTATCTGGCTCAGCAGGAAGGCCTGTACGGCGAAGTCTATGTATCGGCAGTGGATCGTATTAAGCACCGTGAGGACCGGGTCAGCAGCTATGTGCCATTAAGCGACCCTGCGCATATCACCCGTTATCTTCACAGTGAGCCGAGCCGTATCAAGCTGAAGGATAACAAGAAGTTTGTCTCTATTAATGTGGAGCAGTCCTTCCTGGACAAGGCTGCCTTGACGGTCGGAGATAACCCGAATGTACGGAGTCAGCTGGCTGCAAGGTTCAAGCGCGGAGTGAAGAAGCAGGACGACATGCTGTCTGTACTTAACGAGCGGTTCAAGGAGGATGTCAGCGGGGATGGCCTTCCGGACGGGGAAGGGTGGCTTACGCCGCCGGTTATGCCGGAGCTTGCCGAGCTTACGCTGGAGGATGAGGAGCGATATGCGGCGGAAGTGCGCGATTTTGCGGCTAAGCTGGGAGGCTTGACCAAGCCGGTAATTGTCGAAGGCCCGCTCACGCTGGGCGATGATTACAAGCGAATCTATTACACCGATAAATCTGCTGAGAATTGGCTGATTGTGAACGGCGACCTGATCGTTGAGAACTACGAAGACCAGTTCGTTACCATACGCGGCAACATCCTGGTGACAGGGGATATTATCATCAAGGGCAAGCTCGCAGTCGATGCGACCGTGATCGGACTCGGCAGAACAGAGGTTGTTGATGCACAGATCAGGGGGATTGGCGGAAAAGAGCTGATGGTCCTGATTTCGAAGGGGCCTGTCGATGTGTACCGATTCGATGCGTTCCAGCCTATCACAGGGGACTACAGCAAGGAGCATGATTACACCCTGGATGCTTTCTTCTACACAGATGCTGAGGCGGAGCTGTACGGGGTCGGATCGACCTTCTGGATGAATGGCGGCTTCTTCGCCCGCGGAGACATCACGATTAACGCTGTCCTTGGCTCGACCAAGGCGGTAGAGGGGGAGACATCCCTGCAGTTTGATGCACGCAGCCAGCTGGCGATACCTGGCGAACAGTCCCGATTTGTCATTGACTATGATCAAAATGTCTTCACCAGCCAGAGCACCGGCCTGCCGCGCGTCAAGAAGGTCAAGGTCTCCATCGGCCGCAAGTGGCTGGAAAGCCAGTGAACAGATGAGAACCAGCAGATGCAGGGATGCGGAGCTGGTTTTCTTATTGGCAGCCTATCTGCTGCGAAAATAAAGAAAGCGGTAACAAAATAAATGTATGCGTTTACAAAAATGTGTCATTATAGGGAGGGAGAGTTCATAAAGTGTTAACATCTACACCAATCATGCTTTGTTGCAGCTAACTACCGATTCTGAGTCTTTTGTATATTTATAAACCACTTGAAGAAGGGAAAGTATTGATTTATAAGCACTTTTACCGTATATTTCAATCATAGACAGAACCTATTAACTAGGACTTAATAGCCTTGATTTAGGAACCCTTTACTATTTAGGGGATAAGTGAAGGCTCTCGATTATCGAAACAAAGGATTAATACTGAGGGGCTGGTATGATTGAAATTCCTTTGGTTTATGTTGTTTTCTACTATTGAGGGATTCGCTATTTATGCTTTGTCGTTCTACATATTTCGGTTAGATATGCGGCGCTATCTACCTCATGTTGTACTAATGCTCTTGCTAGTCTCATTTCAAAACTATGTAGCTAGAGACATCTTGGCTTTATCGGCGGCAGCACCAATCATAAACTTGGTCCTCTCCACATTTTTCTTTGTAACGATTATTAGAATACCTCTAGTTTGGTCAATGGTGATGGTGTTGACTGGTTATATAGGATTTGCGGTATTGCAAACTTCCTTAGTATTCTTGTCACTTGGGTTTATCTCATTAGACGAGTTGCAAGTGTATTCATGGAAGGCGTACATTCTTCAAGCGTTAACAGGAATAACCGGTTGGTTAATTGGCTGGATTTTATATAAGAAACGGCTAGGGTTTACTTTCGACTTTGAAGACCTGCGTTTCAAGTGGGAAAAGGTTCTGATCCCTACACTTATCGCTGTTATTTTGGTTGGTTTGGCAGGGATGCTATATTACAGGGACCTTGTAGTTAACTTAATAGGAATGTTCCTTACCCTGATTATCTTTCTGGTCTATTCAATAAAAAAAGAAACGGATGAACTGGAAAGGAGGTAAGGAAAATGATTCAAGTTTTTTCCCAAAGGTTGGCTGAATCAATTAAGGCTGCTGTGCCTGATCATCCGGCTAGTATTAATGTGCTCCGTTACTCAATTTCTTTTCTAATAAACGCATTATCTGTCATTTTCATATCGACAATAGCTGGACTGATAACGGGTAAAATTGCAGAAACTGCTATTGTACTTGTGTCATTTGCTTTACTTCGACAGGTATCTGGTGGATATCATCTCAAGTCAGGCGGTTTATGTATAGCGATTTCCTCTGCTTTGATGATTGTTATTGCTCAAGTGCAACTCGCTGATCCCTATGTGATGTTATTCAATTGCCTAAGTGCTCTGCTAGTTTTGTTTTATGCCCCCTCAAGGATTGAGCGTCAAACGCGGATTCCACATAAGTATTATCCGCTGCTTAAAATATTAGCATTGCTCCTGGTAGCTATTAGTACTGTAATTAACAAAGATGTTCTTGCTGCCGCTTTGCTAGCTCAGTCATTAACACTAATACACAGGAAAGCGGGGGGATAGTATGAAAAAGCGTACATTTTATGGTTTGGCCACCATGTTGGCGGCTTTAGCTGTAATGGTAGTAAGTACGGCGAGTTGGGTTTATGTCCACCAAGACGAAACGCCAGAAGAATTGCTGAAATAATTAGGCGGGGATGGGTTAAATCATGCTTTTGTCTCTTACTCATGACATTGACGGAAAATCTGGATTTGTTCATGTCGAAGCGGACGATCTCTTGTACATATCCTTTGACAGCATGACTAACCGTGTATCGTTCCACACCTCAGATCATGAATACTTCGCCATGGGCACGCTGAAGTACTTTATTGAGACGTTTCTTCACTCGGGTTATGTCTTCGAGAAGGTCGACCGAAACAACGCAGTCAATATGCAGAAAGTCACGCTGGTTGACGAGAAGATGGGCCTCGTATACTTTGACACGATGCCCGGCCGGAGAGCCAAGAAATGCACAGTAGCGGTATCCAACTTCAAGAATATTCTGCTGAAGCTGAAATCATCCAACCCGGATATCGCTGTACTGCGCTAACGAAGGAAGCAGGTACTGTCTGCACAGACGGAGCCTGCTTCTTTCTGTTGTACTGACAATATTGCGTTCTATCAGCATGAATCTCGCAACCTTTGGGGATTTTCGTCGTCTAATAGATGGCTGGATGAATATGTAAATGACTGTGGGATGGTGAAGAAATGTTCAGGAAGTTAAAGGTATTGATAATCAGTTGGATCGCTGTCTGTCTGTTGCTTACAGGACAAGCTTCATGGGTACAGGCGAAGCAGGCGCAAGAGCCTGCGACGGCATCTATTGTGCTGAACGGAACAAAGCTGGAGATGCTGCCGGGTGTCACCATCCCGATCGTAAGCGGCAGTGTTATGATTCCGATCCGAATGGTCGTGCAGGGACTTGGGTACGAGGTGAAGTGGCAGCAGAAGGAACAGAAGGTGACTGTGCTTGCCTTAGACAAGAAGATTGAGATGACCGTCCGCAACGAAGAGGCGTTCGTAAATGGATTGGCCAAGCGCATGACGGCTGCGCCAATGGTAATCTCGGGTACTTCGTATATTCCTCTGCGGTTTGTGGGAGAAGAGTTAGGTCTGAAGGTGGGCTGGGATAATAAGAGTAAGACGGTATCGCTGGACTCGGCAATGCCTGCGGCACCGCAGCAGGAACCATTGCCTCCAGTGGCAGCTGCACCAGAAGGGCCGGGATTGCCGGGTGGCACCAATTCGGGAGGGACAACGGATGCGGCCCCTGTGCCTGCACCTGTCACAGATGCCGGTCAGATGAAGGTGGAAACGATCAGCTACGCGGATAACCGGTTAATCGTATCCACAAGTGAGCCGGTAGAGCCGAAATTTTCCACAATGTCAGGTCCGGACCGGATCATTATGGATATTCCGAATGCGGTATTTTCCACTTCGCTGTCACAGTCACTTGTTACGGGAGGTCAGGGCTCAATTGCCGTGAATGATGCTTATGTGAAGAAAATCCGTTACTCTCTGTTCTCCAAAGAACCGCAATCCATCCGGATCGTTATAGACACGACGCAGGCCATCCCCTATGAGGTGATCAAAGAGGAGGCAGGCGCTTATTATGTAATTATTGACCTGAATGCCGGGATCGCTAACACACCCGTACAGCCGATCGGCCAGGATGGGAAGAAGCTGGTCGTGATCGATCCAGGTCATGGCGGGTCAGATCCGGGCGCGGCAAGTGTAACGGGCAGGAGGGAGAAGGACTTCACCTTATCGTTATCTCATAAGGTAGTACAGCTGCTGTCGGCAGAGCCGGGTATTGATGTAGTCATGACTCGCAGCGACGATACGTATGTGGAGCTCGGCAGCCGCGGGACGATGGCTAATGCACTGGGTGCGAACATATTCCTCTCTATACACGGCAATTCTTTTCCGCAAAATCCTTCGGTCAGAGGAACAGAGACGTACTATTACAATGAAGCCTGCAGGCCGTTTGCCGAGCTGATGCACAGACACCTATTGGGGGCATCGGGATTCCCCGACCGTAAGGTGAAGAGCAAGAGCTTAAAGGTGCTGCGGGATGCAGCAATGGATGCCCTGCTGCTCGAAATTGGCTTCCTCTCGAACTCGGAGGAGGAGCTGATTATGTTCGATGAGTCCTTCCAGTGGCGTGTCGCTCAGGCGATTGTGGATGGGATCAAGGAGCAGCTGCAGGTACAGGGACAAGTAAAGCAACAAGTACAGGGACAGCTGCCCGTGCCGCAGACAGGCGTGTAAGGGACTCCCCATACAAATAGGGAAGGGGCATGAAGCCCGCTTCCCTGTTTGTCGTGAGATCATACCTACTGTTCAATCAGGCTGCGAAGCGGCACACTCTGTTCGGCTTGAGGCTGGTCCAGCGGGAAAATCCTCGCTGTCTCGCTTTCTTCGCAGACATGCTGGATATACACCTGCTGTCCGTTGTAGGTCACGTTGGCCATAACAGGGGATGCTGCAATTTCTTGAGCGCGATAGATGTCCATTCTGTTATTCCCTTCCATATTGGGGTATAGCCATAATGTGTTCGTTCCAATGCGAAAATATACGGACCTCCAGAGGGTTGTATCAGTACACATCACCGCTGTGCAACGGTTCGACCTTAACAACGATACTGGCCTTGATCTCCGGCCTTGAAGGATCTGGACGGTAGATGGCCGTCATGGTGGCTGTGCCCCGTTTGTGTCCTGTGACAACGCCCGAACCGGTAATGCTGACTACATCGGTATTACTGCTGAGCCATTTGACCTCTGGCTCTACACGGTTCTTCATGGCGGCTGGAAGCACCTCCAGCAGGGGTGCCAGTGAATGGCTGCTTCCTTGTGTAATCGTGCGGCTTGCCGGCAGGCGCAGCCGGATGACGGAGCCCTCGTACTCAGCGCTGAAGGCAGCGCCCGATGTTGTCTGGATGTGGACAACTACCGTTACTTGACCAGCATCCCTTCCGGTCAAGACGGCTGAATGAGGTTCGGTCTGAGGGCTGCTTATTGAAGCGGTCCGCGCAGCCTCCTCTTCCTTCAATGTCCATCTGATATTCTGAATATTCCCTGGCGGCAGTGAGCCGCCTTCCCATTCCAGTCCCAGATTAATGGCTTCACCTATGCCGAGTGCGTTATGGCCGGTAATTCGGACGCTGCGGTCGTTAATGACAACCGGATGCTCGGCTGTAATCCGGTCACCGGATGACAGGACCGCTGTTATGACAGCTGTTACGCTGCCGGCTTCTACTGCTTTCAGTGTGCGCTCCCAGCTGCCAGTTCCAGACAGCTGAGCCTTGGAATCGTCAGCCGTTTCCTTGAAGGACCAGCTGACGGATTGCACCATGCTGGCTGGTATATTAACCCGATTACCGGCCGGGTCGACCCAATTCGCGCTCAGACTGATCTGCTCGCCCTTCCCAGTCTCGGTCGGACCGGTAATCCGCAGCTCCGGGTTGACGATCTTAACCCTATGCTCGGCGGTATAGGTATGCATCACAGCGCCGGTGGCAAGGTTATAGGTCGTTGCCTGAACGACGACCGTCACAGTACCAGCCTGCTTGCCGGCCAATTCGCGTCTCCACACATTCCCGCTGTCTGCCCCTGCGATCACAGCCTTCGTGCGATCTGCCTCATTCTTGAATCCCCATGTTACCGAATCGGATCGAATGACTTCATTCGCCGTTTGTCTCAGCGCAGCTTCCAGCATTAGAGAGGAGCCTGCCATCACGGTGTCGCCGCCGCTAAGGCTGAGGCCTGTCTCCACTACTCGTACGGCTGCCCGCGCGGTCAGGCCGCTTACAGCATCCCGAACGGTTACGACAGCTGTGCCGGGAGCGATGCCTTTCACGGTTCCAACCTCATTGATCTGAAGTATGCTGCTGTCGCTGGACTCCCAGGTAAAGATAGGTGAAGTAGCGTCCGGCGGACTGTACGAAGGGTGCATTGGTAATTCGTCGCCAATAGCAATTTCTGTGCCTGCGAGCGAGAGATTCTCGATCATCGTTATGGCCTGGAAGCTCAGCGGCTGGAACGGGACCGTAATCGTCCCGGTCTCCCCGATATCCCTGAAGGACACCCGCGATTGATCCAACGTATAGTTGCCATTGCTGACCGCCCTGATGCCTACTTCAAAGGTAACCGGTTCAGCCGTGTACATGCTGCCGTCTTCCGCCAGGCGGTAGGTTATATCCGGCAGAGTACCGCTGATCGTATAGCCGGAATTTATATTTCCCGAGGAGCTCATCCATGAAGGCAGAGAGTTGATCTCAATGCCTCCGGGCAAGGCTTCGCGGAAGGAGACCTGATGAATGACAAGCTTCTCCGGCTCCGTTGTCGTGTGGACAGGTATGGGCATAGGCGCCAGCTGATAGTGCATAGTCAGCGGTTCGCCCTTTTTCACAACGGGACTTCCATTTCCGTCCGCGCTTTCTCTCAGGCCTGACAAATGACGGCTTACGTTCAGATTGGTTTCGAGCTTCTTGATCCTGACCGGCACTTCTCTGATGGTCTGGGCTCCCTTCTTGTCCCGCGCAATTACTTCTATCGTCAAATCACCGCCTTGGGGCAGCGGATTCGGGAATGTCTGCGTCACGGTGGACCCCGATAAGACATCGGCCTGCTGGAATTTTCGCACAACCTGTCCGTTCGATTTGAAGTTGATCTCAACATAGACGCGGCGGTCGGCCAGATCCCAGTCTTCAGGCTTGAAGCTGACTGTGATGCTGTGATAGGACGGGATGTAATTGTCTTCTTGTTCCGTGTAAGGACGCGGCGTGAAGACAGTCAGGTTCGGCGCATGATTTGCTCCAATGAATGCCCGGTACATCGTATTAACGAACAGCTTCTCTTCCCAGTCGGGAAACGGGTCCGCTAAATAGCCGGTTTGGCTGTTCAGGAAGGTATGCCCGCTGCCTGAGTAAGTGACATTGCCTTTGGAATACGTGTAGTAATGGTTCCAGCTGTCATTAGGGTCCCGGCTTCCGCCTGAGATGTTGTACCAGCTGATAATGCTGTCATCCTCCAGATCGAGGGTGAAATACTGGTTATGCGTTCTGGCAACCGAGGTTGCGGCATGGCTGATGTTGAAAGGATACTGCGTGAGCAGTCCGTCATTGACTTTCACGGTGGTTGTTGAGGTCCGTGGTGCGTTCAGGCCCAGATTGGTCTGAGTGCCTCTCTGTCCGGTCGTGTCCTTGAAGTAGCGAATCCAGTTATTGTTGTCTCCGAACACGGTGTCATGCGTAAACATAACCGCCTGGCCGGTGCCGATGAATGCATTAACAGCCTTCGCTGCGTCATCGCTGATGCCTGCATAGCGGTTGTACTCGTCGATGAAGCCGAAGATCAGCATATCGTACCGGCCGTTCAGGTCCCGGTATCCGCTGCTGTTAAAATGGTTGAACTCCGTTACATCCACCTTGATTTCATATTCTCCGGCCTTGCGTAAGTAGGACTGCTTAAGTGTAGCGTCCCGCTGCAGGGAGCTGAACAGCTTGCCATTGGGCATAACCTGCAGCACGTTTAAGACGGTCGTTTCGTCCTTGAAGCGGATTACGCCGCTCTGAAAATCCTTAAGCCTGCTGTTCTGGTCCACAAGCTCCAGCTTCCAATAATGAACACCGGAATAACCCTTGGGCAGACGATAGGTCAGCTCGCCCTCCGGTCCAGTCACCTGCGCAGAGGCTACCATCTGGTCTGGCGTAAAACGCAGTACCTGATCCAGGCCAATATAGAGATTAACTGTCAGCCTGCGCTGGCTGAAGTCGGCAATATTGGCCGCGTTGAATTTGAAGGTCAATGTACTCCCGGTGCTGAATACTTGGCCGGGATTGACGTTGTAATCGACGGGCCGCTCGTTCAGGACCAGCTTGGGCCGCTGCCGAAGGAGTCTGTTATAAGCGTCCTGTGTCAGCAGGTCGTCCAGACGGGTGAGTCTGTCCTCATTGATCCAGAGCACATTATCCCGGGCTCCTGCAGGCGTGCTGTAGCGGCTGAACGCGCTGTACAGCTTGCCCTTCTGCGGGCTCTGGTGGAGCACGCCGCTTCGCAGGGCTGCATCGCTGTACAGCATGACGAGCAGGCCTTTATTTATATAATGCTGAATAATCTCATTCGCCTTAAGCATCGTGATGTCGTTCATAACATGCTTGGTATCATGCCAGCTTTCCCGGTTGGAAGAAGTTGTGACCGGTACGGTCTCCGGATTGTAGCTGCCCTTGCCGATATAGATAGCATCATATTTGCCGTCCAGATCCCCGCGCAGGGCGACGAACCGCTTCATGCTCATCGTCTCAACCTCAATGTAAGGGATGGGACTGAGACTGGATTGAATATCGGAGCTGCCGGTGTCGGTAATCTCCAGAATTTTGACGGGGTGGTGCTCGGTCAGCTTAAAAAAGCTGCAGGCCTCAGCAGAGGTCTTATTGGCGGCAAGCGGATAGGTGGTGCTGCTTAACGACTTGTCCGCGCACACATATCTATCGTTGGATGCGAGTAACGATACCGTGCCATCGGTGTGGTGGACAAGTGTGAACTGCTCCCGGGCTCCTATTCCCGAAGCAGAAGCCGACAGCCGGCTTCCAGAGGAGCTGACGGTCATATATTTGCCGTTAATCTTGGATTTCAAGGCAATGCTGCCGCTGCTAAGTGTGCTGAGCTCAAACAGCTCGGCGGCCGTGGCATCTGATGAACGGGTGGATACAGCTGCCTCAGTGCTGGTAATGGTTATGTACTTGTCATTCGCCTTCGATAGAAGGGAAACAAGCTTTCCCGTGCCGGCATGCACTTGACGCTCGCCAATTCCTGTGACAGCAAAGGCTGCGAACAGCATGCTGACAGCAATCAATAGTGTAAGCAGCCTATTGAACGTTCTTCTTTTCATGAGATGCCTCCTAATCCGGATATATCTATGATAACGAATCACCATATTTATAGACATAGTATAAAAGGACTAAGTATAGGTGTATATACTTATATGTTGTAATTAAGTTGTAAGAAATGTCGAAGACAAATTAAGATACAGTTTTTTTGGTGGTTGTCTTTATTATTGGCGTCATTGTATAATGATTTTTACAAAGATGACCAAAATGGAATACAAACATATTCGACAATTAACTACAAATTTCTTGTCTAACATGAATTTTACAAAAATCTAACACTTTCCAAATAATAGGCTGTGTGAACTAGATTTCAAAAGGGTTTCACGCTTGCATATTAGAGCATTGTTAAGAGGTTATGAGGGTGAGGGGACAGCAAATGGCCATCGTAAAGAAGAGGCTGGGCGACCTTCTGGTGGAAAGCCGGATTATTTCGCAGGAACAGCTGCAGGAGGCGCTGGCAGAGCAGAGCAAGTCGAAGCAGAAGCTGGGCGACCTGCTCATAACCCAAGGCTACATAACGGAGCAGCAGCTCATCGAGGTGCTGGAATTCCAGCTGGGCATTCCGCATGTCAGCTTGTACAAGTACCAGATTGACCCAACAATTACACAGATTATTCCGGAGAGCCTGGCACGGCGTTACCAGGCCATCCCGTTTCATAAGGAAGGCGGCAAGCTGATGGTCGCGATGGCGGACCCTCTGGATTATTTTGCCATTGAGGAGCTTCGCATGAGTACAGGGTTCCGGATCGAGCCCGCTATCTCAAGCAAGGACGAGCTGCAGCGTGCTATCGCCCGCCACTACGGCCTGCAGGATTCGATGAGCCAGATGATGGTCGAGCTTCCAAGTCAGGAAGAGATTCGGGAGACGGAGATCACCGATGAAGACTCTCCTGTCGTGCGGCTGGTCAATCAGATGATTCAGCAGGCCGTCCAGCTGCAGGTATCTGATATTCATGTGGATCCGGGGGAGGGCAATGTCGCTATCCGTTACCGGGTGGACGGTGTGCTGCGGACCGAGCGGATGATTCCGAAGCAGATGCAGGGCTTCATTACCGCAAGGCTCAAGATTATGGCCAGGCTGAACATCGCGGAGCGGAGGCTGCCGCAGGACGGACGGATCAAGATGCAGGTGGATTACCGGACGGTTGATATTCGGGTATCGACGCTGCCTACCATTCACGGTGAGAAAATCGTGCTCCGTATTCTTGACTTAAGCATCGGCGTGAAGGCGCTGGACCATCTGGGCTTCGGTTCACATAATCATCAAGCTTTCAAGAGCATGATCGAGAAGCCGTACGGCATCATTCTCATAACCGGACCTACAGGAAGCGGCAAGACGACTACGCTCTATTCGGCGCTGCACCATCTGAATCAGGAAGGTGTCAACATTATGACACTGGAAGACCCGGTGGAGTATCAGCTGGAAGGGATCAATCAGGTGCATGTGAATCCGGGCATCGGTTTAACTTTTGCCGCAGGCCTCCGCTCGATTCTGAGACAGGATCCGAACATCGTGATGGTCGGTGAAATCCGTGATACGGAAACGGCAGAGATGGCGATTCGGGCTTCGCTGACTGGTCATCTTGTTCTATCTACGCTGCATACGAATGATTCGGTCAGCACCGTGACGCGCTTCCGTGATATGGGGATCGAAACGTATCTGATCGCTTCTTCACTGGTAGGTGTTGTAGCTCAGCGGCTTGTCCGCCGGATCTGTCCGGACTGCAAGAAAGCTTATGAGCCAAGCGAGCAGGAAGCTATTTATTTGAAGAGCCGCGGAATCGTTGCCGATAAGCTGCATAAGGGAACTGGCTGCGGAAGCTGCAACAAGACGGGCTACCGCGGGCGGCTGGCTGTACATGAGGTGCTCGCTCTCAATGACCGGCTGCGGCAGCTGATTGCGCAGGGGGCGACAATCCAGGAGCTGCGTGAGGAAGCGAAGGCAGCGGGCATGGTTCAACTGATGGATGATGGTCTGGAGAAGGTGAAGCTGGGCGCGACAACACTGCAGGAAGTGCTGCGTGAGACGGTATCAAACTGACAGCGGAGGAGAAGGCATGCCGCATTACTTCGATGAAACAGCCGTGGGACAACAAGAACATATGGACAAGCTGAGAGTCCTGCTTGCGGAGGTGCATAAGGCGAGCGCGTCGGATCTGCATCTTGCCGCCGGGTCGCCGCCGGTCATGCGCCTTCATGGCCAGCTGCAGCGAATAGGGCAGCAGCTCCTGATGGCTGAGGAGATCAATGGAATGGCGATTGGGCTGCTTGAAGGGGAGCAGTGGGAACGGTTCAAGCTGCTGGGAGAGATGGACTTGGCCTGGGAGCTTGAAGGGATATCCAGATATAGAGTCAATGCTTACCGGCAGCGCGGACAGATCAGCTTGGCGATCCGCACCATTCCGGTGGACATCCCTTCGCTGAGCTCGCTTGGCCTGCCGCCTGCTGTTGAGGCTTTGGCTGCGAGGCCGCACGGACTGGTGCTGGTGACCGGTCCAACAGGAAGCGGCAAGTCGTCAACACTGGCAGCGATGATTGATCATATCAATGCTACGCAGAAGAAGCACATCGTAACGCTTGAAGATCCTGTAGAGTTCGTACACTCGAACCGGATGTCGCTGATCCAGCAGCGCGAGGTGGGTCGGGATACCGGCAGCTTTGCAAGCGGACTGCGGGCTGCGCTGCGGCAGGACCCGGACGTCATTCTTGTCGGCGAGATGCGTGATCCCGAGACAATAGGGGCTGCCGTTACGGCAGCCGAGACCGGACACCTGGTGCTGGCAACGCTGCATACGACGGATGCGCCGCAGACGATTGACCGGATTATTGATGCTTTCCCTGCGCACCAGCAGGCTCAGGTTCGCGGACAGCTGGCGGCAGTGCTTGCGGGCGTCATATCCCAGCGGCTGCTGCCACGTCCGGATGGAGCGGGCCGCTGCTGTGCGGCCGAGATCATGATCAACACACCGGCGGTAGCCAACTTGATTCGCAGCGAGAAGGTTCATCAGATTCGCAGCGTGCTCCAGACAGGCCGGGCACAAGGCATGGTGACGCTCGATATGTCCGTGCAGGAGCTTCTCCGGCAGGGACGCGTTGATCCTGCGGCTGCTAAGGCCTGCCTGACGGAAGGGGCGGTCTGATGCCGGAGTTTGCCTATCACGTCAAGAGCGCAAGCGGCAAGCAGCTGAAGGGACGAATGTCCGCGATGGACAAGTCGTCTGCGGTGGAGGAGCTTCGTAAGCGCGGACTCGTCGTGCTGTCGCTTGATGAGAAGCGGAAGACGCTGTTGTCGACGGAGATTTATATCGGCAACCCGGTCAAGCCGCAGCATTTTATAATCTTCTGCCGGCAGCTTGCCACTCTGATCCGCGCGGGCGTTACGATCGTAGAGGCTGCCAGCATATTGGCCAGCCAGACAGAGAGCAAGCCGCTGAAGAAAGCGCTCATTGAAGTGCATGCCGGTCTGCTGCGGGGCCATGCCTTCTCGCAGACGGTGCAGGAGCAGAAGCGGATTTTCCCGCCGATCTTTACAAGTATGATCCGTGCCGGGGAGGAGACGGGTGATCTGGACGGGACGCTGGACAGGCTGGCGCGTTTCTTCGAGAAGCAGCATGCTACCCGGGAGAAAATCAAGTCCGCCCTCACCTACCCGATTGTTGTTGGTGTGCTAGCGCTTGCTGCGGTTGTGTACCTGCTGATCTCGGTTGTGCCGCAGTTTGTCCAGATGTTCGAGTCGATGGATGCGGAGCTCCCCGCGATAACGAAGCTGGTTCTCTCGCTTAGCAACAGTGTTGTCGACTACTGGTACTACTGGGTGTTGGCTGCTGTGGCCCTTCTCGCTGGGCTGCTGGCGATGAAGCGGAGTGACAAAGGGGCCTACTGGCTGGATTATGCCAAGCTGAAGATCCCGGTCTTCGGCAAGCTGTCTCAGAAGGGCGCAATCGCGCAGATGTCCCGGACGCTGGCATCGCTCTATGCGAGCTCGGTCCCGGTTCTGCAGTCGCTCACAATCGTGGAGGAAGTGGTTGGCAACAAGGTGATGGGCCGTTATATTCGGCGCTCCGCCGACTCACTTCGACGGGGCAATCCGTTGTCCGATCCGCTGAAGCAGGCGTGGGTATTCCCGCCGCTGGTAACCCAGATGATTGCTATTGGCGAGGAAACAGGCTCGCTCGACCAGATGCTGGCGAAGGTAGCGGACTTCTACGAGGCGGATGTGGACAACACCGTCGACCGGCTGAAATCGCTGATCGAGCCGCTGCTGCTGGTCTTCCTGGCCGGAGTCGTCGGCCTGATCGTCGCCGCTGTCATGCTGCCAATGTTTAGCATGTACGAGCAGATGAGCTAGTGGTGTGGTGCAGGCAGTGGGGCAAGGATTAGGACATGGATTAGGGACATGGATTAGGGACAGTGACAGTGACGGTGACAGTGACGGTGACAGTGACAGTGACAGTGACAGTGACAGTGATTAGAATTTGAACGGTGATCGGAAAGATGGAGTTGGAATTGTGAGTGCAACCGGAATTGTGTTAGCGGTAGTGTTTGGACCGGACTTATAAGTCTGTTCAATTATATAGGAGAGGAAGATTTTATATGCAAATGGTAATGAAGAGGCTGAAAAAGGAAGAGAAGGGCTTTACGCTGATCGAGCTGCTGGCGGTTATTGTTATCCTGGGTGTAATCGCGGCAATTGCCGTTCCGTTGATTGGTAATATTATTAGTAATTCCAAGGAAAAATCTGATATTGCTGCTGCTCGCCAAGTGTACGAGGCTGCAAGATTATATCTTACTGCCGAGAATAATGGAGAGACTAAGGGGAAGAAGGTAGAAATTTCTGCACTAAAGACAGCTGACTATTTGGATGAGAGATTGGTTCTGCCTAGCAGCAAGAAAAGTATCTCGGGTGGAGAAGTACAGTTCAAGTCAACCGGTGACTTACTGTATGTGTCGTTAGTTACAAGTGATGGGACTGTGTACTATGAGGGCACGGTTGTTATGGCTGGTGAGGGTGACAAGTCACCAAATAAGCCGACGGAAACTACTAATAATAATCCTAACCCGGCCTCGTAATCATTTTAATTCTTAAAATTTATTATCAAATAGGCAACGGCCCGGATCGGGTAACATATCAAACTTGAATAAACCTGCAAAAACTCCTAGGCCCCCTAATTAAACTGGAGTCCTCCCATCCAATAATTTAAACTTAGGATAAGGGAGTGATCCGGTATGGGGAAAAGGCTGAGCAAAGACACGCAACTTAAAATAGTTAAAGAAGCACTGGCTGGGATAAAGGTGGGGGCTCTTGCCCGCATGTATGACATACACCCTGAAACCATTCGTACGTGGATAAGAGATTACCGTGACACGATTCCAGCAGAAGAGATTCCGCTTACTGACGAACATGTGCAGGAAATGCAGCGGCTGCAGGAGGTTGAGCAGCGGTATGAAAAAGCCGTTAAAGTACTCGGTGAGAAGGAACTCGAAATTGAGATTCTCAGAGAGTTGCTAAAAAAGAAAGACCCCGCTTATCTGAAAAACTTGAAGTAGCAGAACCATTTATTAAGCGGGGAGTGCCAGCAGCATTGGTTCTGCGCATTCTAGGTATCGCTGAATCCACCTATTATGATCGAAAGAAAAGAGAGATGTCTTGCCCGCCTGAGCGCCCTGCAGAAAACCGGCGTGGTCGCCCTGTGCCTGGATACTCTCATACGTTTGATGGCGAACGCGTAGTGGACAGCCAGATCAATGACTGGTTGCTTGAGCTCATCGAAGGCGAAGAGCATGTTTACGGGTATAAACTCCTTGCGCAATGCATACGTGACAAGTACAACGTGAGGCTAGACAAAAAGAAAGCATACCGGTTATGTAACGAGTTGGGCATTCTTCAAAAACCACGTCAGCGAGTTCAGGCGCATCCGCGCAGGCTGCCGAAAAACCGTGTCGTTACAGGCTCCAACCAGTTGTGGCAAATGGATATTAAGTATGGCTACGTCCGTGGGCTCGAGCGATTCTTCTATGTGCTCAGCATCATTGATGTGTTTGACCGCGTCGTTGTTCAGCAGTACAGGGGAACATCTTGTGAGGCTAAGCATGCCGTTCAGACACTTTGTTATGCGCTACAAAGCCGTCTACGCCCTGGTGATGAGATGCCTACTATTCGTACCGATAACGGCCCTCAATTCGTGAGCAAGCTGTTTGGAGATATGTGTGAGAGTCTCGGCGTGATCCACGAGCGTATACCTCCAAGAACACCTAATATGAATGCCTATATCGAATCCTTTCATAGCCTGTTGGAACGCGATCTATTCAGCAAGAGAGACTTCAGAACCTTTAAAGATGCATATGAAGAGCTAGACGGATACATGGACTTCTACAATAACCGTAGAATGCATGGCAGCTTAAAACGAAAACCTCCTGCCGTGTTTTCAGCTTGGGTTCAGACACTGGAGGATTCTTCAGCTTTTCATAAAGCGATGTAATCCCCCGAAAAAACGAGTAATTCTATGCCTGCATTATTTTTGGTGGGCAGGACTCCGGTTTTAGGGGGCCTAGCCG
>NZ_QKRB01000057.1 GCF_003233845.1 Paenibacillus sambharensis | reverse complement strand
GGAGGGCACTGAAAAACCAAGCAATTTTCTTCACGCGGCCACATTTAGGTGTACAAAGAAGGCATCTGTCCGAAAATTCGGTGCAGATGCCTTCTTCTTTAATCTGTTTGTCTGGGATTTACGAGGCATCCTCAGTCCGCTAACTTCAATATCCGTTTGAGGTTTACGGCAAATATGGTCATAGCCCCTTGCAGCTGCATGCCAAGCAGACCCGAGGATGTGGCGACATCAAACCCGTGTCTATGTTTAAGTTCACTATTCTTTGCTTCAATCTTGTAGCGTTCCTTGGCTTTTGCTTTGAAATACTCTGTCTCTTGAAAGGCCATCTGTTCGGCGTGTTCATCAGATTTCAGGCTGACAGAGTAGGTTTTTGTCTTTGCTCCCTCTTTGTAGCAGCCTTCCCTGAGCGGGCAGCGCTTGCAGCGCTCGACATCGAAGTAGTAAGTATCCACCTGATTTTTGCCTACACCTTTCTTGCCTTGCCGAGCTTTGCGGACTGCCATATGCCCTGCCGTGCAGACATACATGCTGGCATCTTTGTTGAACAGAAATTCGTCTTCTTTCTTTCGGTTCCCCTGCGTAATGAGCGGGTTGAGTTTCGACACGAGCGCAATCTCGTTGCTCTTGGCATAGACCAGGTTGTCCTTCTCGGAATAGGCGGCATCGCCGATGACGGTGCTCACCTGCATGCCGGCCGCTTGGCTTTTCTCAATCAGGGTTTGTAATTGCTTGCCGTCATTCTTCTCGCCAGTCGTAATCACCGCTGCCGTAATAATTCTTTCTTCAGTCAAGGCCAGATGCGTTTTGTAACCGAAGAAGGCGGAGTCTGCACTCTTGTGGCCTATGCGTGCATCCGGATCTGCCGCCAGACGAAGCTGCTCGACATCATCGTCCACGGTCTCTTTCAGGAGATTCAGAGGTTCCGTAATCTTCGGCAGCTGCGCAATTCCTGACTCTGTCTCGACGAAGGCAATAAGTTTGTTACAGTAGGCAATTTCATCTTCCAGCACATCGTTTGTGTTCTTGGCCGGCATGCGGACTTTAACCGTTTCGTCCACAGCATACACGGCCTTCCGCAGCTTCTTGGCCCGATCTTGCAGGATTTCACGCGGCGATTTCTGGTTGTAGCGTGCTTTCGTGTGGGTGGCGTCTACGATAATGGACTTGCTCTTCAGGATTCCCTTCTCGATGGCAAGCTCTACTGTCTTGCCGATCAGCATGTCCAGCAGGTTCATGTCCTTCAAGCGCAGCTTGCGGAACTTCGTCAGGGAACTGGACTCAATGATCGGATCTTCCGGCGCCATATCTAGAAAGAACTTGAACGAAAGGTCGTACCGTGAACGTTCCACAATGTCTACATCTGACAGCTCGAAGATCGCCTTGAGTAGCAGATATTTAAACATACGGATCGGATCTATGGCATTTCGACCGTTGTTCTGACAGTACTTGTCTTTCAGTTCCTCGTATATAAACGCGAAGTCCACCAATTCGTTGATCTGACGCAGCATATTGTCTTTGGGGATCAACATATCGTACAGCTTGGCATATGGACTAAGCATCAACGTTTGTTGCTGCCGAATCATTCGCTCACCCGCTCTCTGTGATACCTTAATTATAAACGAGAAAAGGTACAGTCTCCTCAATTTCTTGAGTGTGACTGTACCTTTTCTATAAAACGGACTTTTTCAGTGCCCTCCATAGCAGGGCGGGTTTTCTATTGCTGTTTATTTTACCATGTTAACGATTATAAATCCGGATGCTCATGTCTCGCCTTCAGCCGCCGCCAGCGGCGTTCCACCTCTGTCTCGAATGCCTTCAAGGTGTCCGCATGCTCCGGCTTGGTCAGATGCCTGGTCTTGCCCATATGCTTCAGCCAGTCAGCAAGCGGTATCCGCTTGTTCTTGTCCTCAGGATCATAGGTAATGGCTGTAATCCCATGCTCCACCTCGTAGAGCGGGAAGAAGCAGCTGTTAACCGCCTGATCAATCAAAGTCTGGCCAATCTGCTCCTCGGAGAGCCAGTTGAGCGGGCAGGCAATGAGCAGCTTGCCGTATACCAGGCCTTCATGCTGGGCATAGTACTGGGCTTTCGCCGCCTTCTTAAGCAGATCCTGGGGTGCGGACTCCGCCCCGGTAAATACATAAGGGATATTCGTCGCAGCCATGATCTGCGCCGTATCCTTATGCTGGAAAGCCTTGCCCCCCTGCTGTGCGCCAACATTCGAAGTGGAGGTCCGATGACCGATGGGGGTGGAATAAGACAGCTGGGCTCCTGTATTCATATAGCCTTCATTGTCATATTCCAGAATGATCATCCGATGATTGCGGAGCGCAGAACCGATGGCTGAACCCATGCCAATATCCATGCCGCCGTCGCCTGTTACCATTACGAAGGTAAAGTCATCCTTCAGGCCCAGACCATCCAGCTCGCCCCGCCGTTTGCGTTCCCAGAACATCTCCACGACCCCAGACAATGTAGCCGCACCATTCTGGAACAGGTTATGAATGTAGGTTGCCTTGTGCGACGAATATGGAAAGCCGGTCGTGACCACCATTGCACAGCCGGTCTGGTACAGCGCAACAATATCTCCTTCAATCCCCTTGAAGAACAGCTCAAGTCCAGAGAATATCCCGCAGCCCGGGCATGCGCCATGGCCCGGAGCCAGCCGTTTCGGCTTATTAGTCAACTGACGGACCGGCGGCACCTTCACCTTCAGCCTGCCGCTCTCTTCTTCAGTGCTGACTGTAATAAGGCCGGTATTCAGATCTTCCGGCCTCAAGGGTTCCAGCAGCCGCTTTGGCGCCTTCTCCCAATTCCCTGCCGTGTGTCCATAATAGTCAAAGGGGCGTTCCACATAGCCGCTCTTCGCCGCATCCATCGCCAGCTTGAAGAACTCATGACCATCCTCGGCGTAGAAGTCCTTGCCTCCCAATCCGTATACCCGGCTGATAACGAGTGTGGTACGGTTGCCGTGCGTAAAGAGAGCTGCTTTAATTTCATGCGTCATGTTGCCGCCATGCCCCCCGTAGGAGTCAGCGCGGTCTCCTACGGTTACAGCCTTGACGTTACGGAGCGCCTCGGCAATCTCCTTCTCAGGAAAAGGACGAATCATATTGGGCGCGATGGACCCCGCCTTAATGCCGCGGGCGCGCAGCTGATCCACGACATCCTTCATAATCTCGGAGGCGGAATTCATCATGAACACCGCGACCTCGGCATCGTCCATCCGGTACAGATCAAGGACCGGGTAATCGCGGCCGGTAAGCATCCGGTATTCACGGCGGATACGGTCGAACACTTCACCGGCTTTATACATGGCAACTGACTGCTGATAGCAGTTGTTAATATAGTCCGGCTCATTCATATAAGGCCCGACGGTTATCGGATTGTTCCGGTCCAGCACATGAGCGAAGCCCAGCGGCGGCTGTTCACCGACAAACCGCTGCACATCCTCACGGCTCGCGAACGTCTGTACCCGGCGCTTCTGATGGGAAGTGAAGAAGCCGTCAGAGGCAACCAGAACAGGAAGTCTGACCTCGGGATCTTCAGCCAGCTTGAGCGCGATCAGATTCATATCATAGACAGCCTGAGGGTCCCGGCACATCAGAACCGGCCAGCCGGTATTCAGCGCGTAGTAGAGATCGGAATGATCGCCGTGAATGTTGAGCGGCCCGGATACCGAGCGGCACACCAGGTTCATCACCATCGGAAACCGGGTTCCCGATTGAACCGGCATCTGCTCCAGCATGTATAAATAGCCGTTCGAGCTTGTTGCGTTGAAGACTCGTCCGCCGGCTGCAGAAGCCCCGTAGCAGATGCCTGCGGAGCTGTGCTCCCCATCAGACGGAATAAGCTTGATATCATGCTTGCCTGCCGCCTTCATAAGATCCAGATACTGCGCTACTTCTGTTGAAGGCGATATCGGAAAGTAACCCATGACATGATAATTAATCTGCTGAGCGGCATAAGCCGCCATCTCGTTGCCTGATTCATAAACCATCCGCTGCTCCACGGTCCCTGCCGAAACCTCGCGTTCAATCTCCATGGCCATATGACCCACCCCGTTTCCTCATTATGCCTGCCAATTGAATCCGCCTCATGCGTAACGAAACCGCTGCAATGTCCGGTTCGCAAGCGCGTAGTCCCCGACTTCACGCCGGGAGCTCAGTGCATCTGTCGGACAGGCTGTTACACATTTGAGGCAGCCCTTGCAGTATTGGTAGTCGATCCCCTGCAGGAACATCTGCGGCCGGCCCTTCTTGTCCGGCTGCTCCTTCCAGACGAAGCAGAGGTCCGGACAGGCGGTATCACAAGCTGCACAGTGAATACAAGCGGAAGCATCAAAATGCGGAAGCATGCCTTGGCGGGATATGCTCAAATCCTTAAACAGACTGTTCCCAGGGTTCGTAATCATGCCGCCAAGCGGCAGCGTATTATAGCCAAGAACCGGAATATCCCATCTTACCGGCTCAGGCATCGCCTCACCTGCCGCGAGCGAGAAGACGGTCGTGGTCACCTCGTCGTAGCCCCTGTTAAAGGTACGCAGAGCAGCCTCCACCGCTTGCGGGTATTTTTTCTCGAGCGATTTGCGGATGATGCCCCGCATATGGTCCGCATCGAGAAAGGAGCAGAGCCTGAACAAAGCCCCCAGCATGGCCATGTTCACCTTGTTGCGCTCTTCCAGGGCGATCCCCGTCGCATCAACAACAGCCATGCGGCCGGCTGCCAGCTTCAGATTCTCCTTTAGCTGAGCAGCAGCTTGGGCACTATTGACCAGCACAATGCTGTCCGGATAAGCGCCGCTTACAACATTAACTGTCTTGGCCAGATTCTCGTGAAAGACAGCCACAATATGCGGACGCTCAACCGGAGTCGTATCCCTGATGTTGACGTCCAATTCACAGAAACGGATATGCGCCTTAACAGGCGACCCCTTCTTCTCCGATCCGTAAGAAGAAAAGCTCACCCCATTGTATCCGCTTCCAACAACACCTGCTTCAGCCAGCATTTTACCGGCCAGGTTGGCGCCCAGCCCGCCGATCGATTCCAGTCTGATTTCGAAGAAACCAAGCTCATTCGTTACAGGCAGCTTTGTCATGATACAACTCCTTTACTGGAACATGTATCAATATAGAAACGATGATTGTTCCACCTAATTGGTAATTTTCTCCTCAAGAGTATACCAACCACAGTCGGCATACCCTATGGAAAAAATCACAGACAATCACCGTAAACACTGCTCCAGCAGCCTGTCCAGCTGCTTCCTGTGGCTCTCAACCCAGCGGAACACAGCCCCTGCCTTCCAGGTTTGCTCCGTCCATACAGAGAGCCCATCGATATTATTCGACAGCCTTACGGCAAAATGCAGCCAGACATCTGCCATTCTCAGCTTGATAAGATCAGGCAGACACCGCAGCTCGGCACCTGTAAATCTGCGGGCAGAACCAACGCCCTCCACGAACAGTTTGATCTTCTCTAGAGGGTCTCCGCTCTTCTTCTCCCCGATAAAATCGAGCATCGGAATTGCGGCTTCCATGACGGCCGTGTCGCGAGTGGCAAATTCAAAGTCAAGAATGCCGGTTATATTGTTCCCGTCCGCAACGGCATTCGTGAAATTTACATCACCGTGAATCCACTGCTCGGGAAGCTGCTTGATGTCTGGAAGCTGCTGCTTAAGCCGCTCCACCTCGGCGCAGACATATTCGACTTCACTTCGAACACTGCTTGCAAGCCCTCTGGTCTCAGCGAGGTTGATTAATGTATCCGCTGTCCAGTCAGCATAACTGTCCGCCAGCTCATAGTAAGGCTCGTACACCGGCCTGCTGTCCGTCCTGATATCCAACATCGCCAGCGACAGAAGACCGACAGCCCTTCCGAGTCCCGCCACATGGGAAAAGCAGTCCGGGTTCGGCCGCTCACCGTCTATAAACTCGTACAGCGCAGCCAGCTTGCCTTCCGGTGACCGAGTTACTGTCGAACCGATGCTGTTCATAACAGGCACAGGGACCTTAAGAGGGAAGGTGCCGCTAAGCGCACTTAATATGTCATGCTCCAGCTGCACCTTACCTGCATCGCTATGATTCTCATATACGCGGAGCACATAGCGCTTGTCACCGGCAAAGATCATCCGGGTCGTATTGTTCATCCCGCTTTCCCGGTGTTCACAGCGCCAAGGCTCCCGCCAGTTATACTGCTGTAGAAAGACGGCGAACCGATCCTGCTCCTGGCAGGTCTGGCCGCCGTCCAGCTGCTTGCTCTCCATCTCTCGCTCGCCCGCCTTCATGTTTCGTAAATCATCTTCCTGGTCATGCCGCCGTCTACAATTAAATCGGTTCCTGTTACAAAATCATTGCCCGGGTCCGTTAAATACAAGCAGGCCCGCGCGATATCAGCTGGTCTGCCGACCCTGCCAGCCGGATGCTGACTATGATCGACTTCCCGCAGCGCTTCGTAATCCTCAATCTCAATCCAGCCGGGGCTAATCGAGTTGACCCTGATCCCGTCTTGACCAAGGGAGGCTGCCAGGGCATGGGTGAGAGCCGAAATACCGCCCTTCGACGCTGCATAAGCTTCCGTGTCAGGTTCTGACATGATAGCGCGTGTAGAGGATATATTGACGATTGATCCGCTCGCACCTGCTCTCCTCAATCTTGCTGCCGTTTCCTTGGCGCACAGGAATGCCGCCCGCAGATTCACATTCAGCACACTGTCCCATTCGGCCACCGTCAAATCCGTCAGCGGCTTCGTGATCCCGAAGCCTGCATTATTAATAAGCGTATTGACTAACCAGCCCTGCTTGTCCAGCTCCAGAAACAACTCTTCTATGTCCTCAGGCCGCTGCAGATCGGCCGGTAAGACCATAAACTCGAAAGCCTGACCATGCCTCATGATCTTCTGTTCCAGCCCTGCACACAGGTCCTCAAGATCGGTAGCGGCTACACGCCAGCCGGCCTGTATATAGGCTTCCACAAGCACGGAGCCGATGCCGCCGGCGGCGCCTGTGATCAGCACAGTTCCCTTGCCAGTCATTCCCGCATTCCTCCCTCTTCCTTCGTCGTTCCTTTGTCATTTACTTGACCATATTATAAGCGGCCCGGAACCTGCTGGCAAACCGGCACAGCTCTATAACGTGCCTTCAGCTTCCATCAGCTTCTGTCGAGCCGCCCCCAAGATATTCGTCGATTACGAAATGTTTCTGCTGATTTTTGCGCTTCCCCGGGAAATACAAGCGGGGAAATTAACTAGCTGAAATAGATATAATTCCGCTCTTCCGCCAGCAATCTGCTTCGTTCAGGTACCGACCGTGAAGCTCTGTGAACTCCCCGCCCGCTCTTCCTCCCGGCTCCCAGTGCAGCAGCTGTCGCGCCGGCTAGACAGATAAAGAGCATATAGACCACAGACATCCCGCCGATCCAGCAGGATACAGCTAATGCGGTTCCACACCACAGCAGGGCGGCAGCGGCGATCGGCCGGCTCCATTTCCCCATATGGAAACTGCTGCTCTCAGACCGACCAGCAAATCGCAGCAGATGCAGAAGCATTAACAGGCCATAGGCACTGTAGCTTAAGCCCGTCGTGCAGGCGGTTATCATCATGATCGTTTGGAGACCGAATCCGCCATCGCTCAACATGACAGCCAGCATAAGAGCTATAATAACGGAACCGCTTATTAGGATGGCTTTTACCGGCGCATGAAATCTGGACGAAACCTCTGAAATTCGGGAGGCCGCCGGAGCTGCACGATCCCTTGCCATAGCGAACAACAGGCGGGAAGAAGCGAAGATGCCGTTGGATCCGCATACCCACAACCCATAGAGGGCAGCTACGGCAACGACTGACTGCAGAGCAGTCCCCAAGCCGCTGAAGCTTCCAATGGTGGCGGCAACAGCCATAAGATCCGCATATCCCGCCATCCCCAGAACCGGGTGCATCAAGGCCAGCATGCAGAAGATGAAACAGACAAACCCGAATATGTATTGGTAGGAGACTGACAAGAACATCGACCACGGGACCTGCCGCCCAGGGTCCGTTGTCTCTTCGGCTGCGTAGGCAGCCGTGTCAGCTCCAAGAAACATTCTCATCAGAAGCAGCAGCGCTGCAGCGCCGCCGTGTAAACTAATCCCTTCCCCATTTTCTGCCGCTTGGAACAGCCGCCCTGCGTCGATCCGGTCGATATCACCCAGCCACACGACAAGCGTGACAACCGTAAGCACGGCAGCCGTCTGTATCCAGATCCCCGCCGCGGGCAGGCGGGATACCGCTGTTGAGCTTCCTATATGGCAGACCACCTGCAGAACGGTAAGCAGAACAGCGATTGCAAGCATGCACGCAAGTCTCCAGGAGCTTCCAGCAATAGCAGGAACCAGATTCGCAATAAGCAAGGCTGCTGCACCATTGGCGACCACCACGAGCGTCATCTGGCCGCCCAGCAGCAGCCAGCCTGTTACATTTCCGGCCCAGCTGCCAGCAAGCTTCTTAGCCCAGTGATACGGCCCTCCAGCGAGCGGACAAGCTGAAGCAAGCTCCGCCTTGGCCGTGCAGAGCATGACGGCGAAGAAAGCAGCTATCGGCCACCCGAAGCCAAACCCGGCAGGACCCGCATAGCTCAGAACTGGTCCCAGACAGATAACAGCACCGCCAAGAACAGACATTGAAGAGAACGATAGCCCAAAGGATGACAAGGCCCCAATTCTTCGATTCAGTTGCTGAGGGTAGCCCATTCGGTTAAGCTGCTGTTTATCTTCAATAAAACGGATATATAAGGGAGTGCCGCCCGGATGATGGTCCCACCCTGATACGCGGCTCCCGGCCTTCCAGCCGATTACGGCAATCACAATACATACAAATGCAAAAACAAGAAGCCCTGTCAACGTAATCCCCATAGCTTCCACCTCCATAGCGTTAGTCTATGACAGGTGAAAGCTAGAAAGACTACTGACAGGGCAGAATAGCGATCCGCTCGTTACGTGTTATTAGGACATTTACAACAGGCCGTATCGCTGAATGTATAACGTTAGCGCGCATGCAGCTGACCAAGCGAGTGCATTCAGGAAAAGTCCCTGCCAAACAGCAGCTGCCGCCTGACCACGCAGCGTTATCCAGTTAACTGCAGCAACAAGTCCGGTATAACCGGCAGCAATCAGGATGCCGAATATCTGGTCGATCCGTTCAGCAGGCTGCATAAATCCGTAGACCAGCAGGACTACGCCTGCCAGTACATACGGAAATATCAGCCCAAGCGCCGCATTGGCAGCTATACCTGCCCATTTGCTCATCAACGGTCCACCCTTCTCCGCTATCATCCCCGATTGCTGCCCGCCTTAACGGTCAACTACCTGCAGCTGCTGCAGCACATAGCGGCGCAGCTTCTCAATATCAAACGGCTTCGTAAAAAATTTCTCCACACCCAGCTTGCGTGCCGTTTCAACCTTATCTACGTCGCCATACGCCGATATCATGACGGTCTGCACATGCGGGTCCATCCGGCGTATTTCCTTCAAGGCTTCCAGGCCATCCATGTCGGGCATCTTCAGGTCAAGCAGCACAAAGTCAACCCGGTGGTCACGAAATTGTTCGATTGCCGTCTTGCCGCTGGATGCTTCATGTACGATCAGGCCTGATGATTGGAAGACCTCAGCCAGCAGCATGCGGATGGCCGCCTGATCATCCACGATAAGAATGCTTGGAGGGCCATCCGTATTTCCTCTGCCGGAGCTTGGCGAAGAGCCTGCGGTCTTGTGGCCTTTGGACGCTTCAGCTCCCCGCTCTCTAATCAGCCGCTTGCTTCCTTCTTTTATACGATTTTTGTTAGTTATATATAGCAGTAATCCTATGATCGTGACAGCCATTACTGTCAATACGAGGATAAGGTAGGTGTCCATGCAGCCGCTCCCTAATGTCAGATACCTAACTTTATTCGACAGTGACCGTCAATTTCCCTTCTTCTTAGCCTTTATGATCATGCAGTAACATTCTCATATCAAACCAGGCAATGCCCCCGTGCCGTGAGGATGATTCACCTAGATACTCAAATCCAAGCTGTTCGTAAAAAGGGATCAGGTGCTCCTCGCACATCAGAATGACGGATGCAAGCCTGTCTGCCACAGCCTGATCAACGATTTGCCGCACCAGCAGGCTGCCGATCCCCTGCCTCTGGCTGTCTGCACTCACGGCCACTGTCAGTACGCAAAGGTTCGGACCTTGCCCATTCTCCAGATGACTCCCCTTCATATCATCCGAGCTGGTATCCTCCTGGAAGGTCCTTATGCCATTGACAATGCCGGCCAGTCTGCCGGCCTTCCATGCACCCCAGAAATACCCGGGATATCTGTCCAGCCGGTAACGGAACGCTTCCAGCGTTGCAGCTGCTTCCTCTGTATAGGAGGCCGCTTCCAGCCTGTACGCTTCCTCAAGGGAATCCTCCGTCATCCGCCGCAGTTCATAGCCGCTCACAGCATCATCTTCTCCCGCTGCATCAGTCGTCTGCCGGTTATGTCAAACACGATGTCTCCTCCGTTTAAACCGACCAGCCGGTCTGCGAACCGTTCCGCCCAGTCTGCCTGTGTAAGCACGGTCACAATGGTGATCCCCCGGGTGCTGCACAGCGCTTTCAAATCCTTCAGGATGATTTCCGCTGAATGAGGGTCCAGTCCAGTGACCGGTTCATCTGCCAAAATTACCTTCGCTCCGTGGACTAAAGCCCGGGCGATCGCCACCCTCTGCTTCTCGCCTCCGCTTAGATGTTCGGCTTTGGTGTGCGCCTTGTCCAGCAGGCCGAGCTTTTCCAGTACGTCCATGGCTCCCATATAGTCGTCATTACGGACCATACCCGTCAGCATACGCCACCATGGCGTTTGATGCCTTGTGCCGACCAGAACATTCTTCAGTGCCGACCTGTTCGGATTCAGCATAGGCGATTCCGCTAGGTAGGCAAATTCTCGCCTGACTTTCATTTTCCCGGCCAAGCCCTTCTTACGGACATCTACGCCATCCAGCTTATAGCTGCCGCTGCTCCACTCCTCCTGCATAGCCATGCATTTGAGGAGCATCGATTTACCGCTGCCGCTCCCGCCGAGCACTGCAATGAATTCACCGGGATGCACCTGCAAATTAATATCATCCAGCACTTTCTGCCCGGCCGGCAGCTGCTTGGTCAGATGCTCGATTTTGATCATGTACGTTCCCCTTTTCTGATGCTTCTAACCAAATAGTTTAAGGGAAAAAAATAATACTTTCCACACGAACAAATGTTTGGTATAATAAGGAAGGGAACAAATGTTCCTGAATTCATTCATTTCTTACCTATTCGGAGGTGTATGATCATGCGCAGCTGCGAGCATTACAGATTTATCGAGCGTCATCGGCCTTACCGGGATTTAACTTTCAAGTTCTATTCAGACGGGGCTTTAACCATTATAGACAACAATGCGGAATCGGTCGTAACCCCGAAGGAACTGAAGGGTGAGAGCCTGGATTTCTATGTACGCAAGAGAATTTCCTTCATTAAGAACGATCTAGCTGCCAAGAAGCAAAAGTACGCTTAATCAGCCTGCTCACATAGAACAAAAGCAAAGAAGGGATCGTTGCATCGATCCCTTCTTTACATATAGTCTTCCATCGACTAGGGTAGCTCTTTCTCGATATTGTTCAAATTAGGCGGCCGGTCGGCTGCTTTTTTAGGCTTTAGAGTGATCGCTTCCTCTTTCATCGACTTCATGTTCTGCTGATGCTTGATCTCCTCACTGCGGTTATAAGGCATGTTCGGTTCACCTCCACCGCCTCATTATGCAGCAAACCGGGGATGTTTATGCGAATTGACGGATACAGTGAAGTGCGGTAGATTGGAGACGAGACATGGCAGGATGTACAGACAAAGGAGAGACCGTATGAAACAGACGATTATGTTCGATTTAGACGATACGCTAGTGCACTGCAACAAGTACTTTTACCTAGTCATTGACCAGTTCGTGGATTTGATGAAAACGTGGTTTGCATCACACCCGCTTACCACCGACGAGATCCGTGACAGACAGACAGAAATCGATATTGCCGGCGTACAGACCTCCGGCTTCAAGAGTGAGCATTTCCCGGAATCCTTCGTCGAGACTTACCGCTACTTCGCTGGGCTGTATGGACGCAAGACCAATCCAGCTGAAGAGGATAACTTATGGAAGCTCGGCCTGTCGGTCTACGAGTCGGAGACCGAGCCTTATCCTTATATGGAAGAGACGCTGCTCAAGCTGCAGATGGCCGGCCATGATCTGCATCTCTATACGGGCGGGGAACCCCTCATTCAGTTCAAGAAGATCGAACGCTTCCAGCTCGAACGATACTTTGATGAGCGCATCTATGTCCGTCAGCATAAGGATATTCAAGCGCTCGAGTCCATCGTTAGCGAGCAGGGCTTCGACCGCGATAACACCTGGATGGTTGGAAACTCCATCCGGACGGATATTGTCCCCGCTTTGACAGCTGGCATCCATGCCATCTATATCCCAACGGAGACCGAGTGGCAGTATAATATTGTCGAAATTAATGTGGAGCCGAAGGGACAGTTCCTGACCCTCCAGCATCTGCCCGATGTACCAACAGCCATCAATGAATACGCAGCCGGAAAATAATGCTCGCACACGGCCTTATCAAGCCGCTATTCTGCGCTGCTCCCATGCCAGGTCACCGGCGCTCAGCGCCGCTGGCCCAGTGGCTGGGTCTTGACAGTGATGGCGGAAGCTTGGTCCCGGCATCCCCTTTAGCCGAATTAACCTGTCCCTGTACCAGGAAGAGACTTCCTGTTAGATCGGCACCCCGGATATCAGCATCCCGCATATCTGCTCCTATCAGATCAGCCCACCGCAGATCAGCTTCCCTTAAATCTGCCGCTATCAAGTAAGCCCCCCGCAGGTTCGCACCTCTTAGGTCGGCCCCCTTCAGCTTGGCGCCAACCAGATCCATTCCCCTGCTGTAAGTCTTGCGGCGGCCTGAGGAGCTTTTGGTTAACCGTGCCGCTTCCGCCCGTACAAACTCGCTTGTCTTAATTAGAAGCTCATTCACTTCAGCGCGGTGGGACACTACATCTATACCGTTAATGGAATCGGCATCCAGTTGAGTGAGCCGTTTCGTCTTGCCCATCATGTCTTGAAGTGCTGCATGTATAGGACGAGCCGGCTCACGAGTCAAGGCGTCCGCCAAGTACCACAGCATTTCATGAAGCTGCCGCATGACAGGGAACACTTCGAACATCAGCTTAGCTGATTCCGGCGCCTGCCGCCAGCTGCGGCTTTTAAAGGTAACCTGCGACACCTGCTGACCCGCGCCAAAGCAGTCATAGACCGTGCAGCCGCGGAAGCCCAGATCCCTTAGTCCGGCATGAATGCCGCAGCGAAAATCCTCCTGCAGGCTGCCGCACGGACTGCCGGCGTCCTTGTCCATCGCAAAGTCAGCCGAAACGGCAAACGGCAGTGAAACGCAGCACAAGCCGAAGCACTGCTCACAATCAGCCTTCAACAAGCTCTGGTAATCACCGGCCCCTCCGGAAGCCCTATTATAATCAGACACAACCATTCTCCTCGTTTCTTCTATTGGTCAGGCACTGCCGCGACAGGCCAGGGTTTCACTGTTCAGGAATCCAGCATTGTTGTAATCCTGCCGCTCTCCCTGTCTTCGAGAATCAGCTTGCCTTTCACTTCTGTCTGCCCGCGCTTGAAGGACAGCTTGCGTGTTTCACCTTTCTCCACCAACGAAGCCGCCATCGAAGCGGTTATCGTCTTGCCTTCAAATCCCTTCCAGATCACGAATGTACAGCCTTCTCTGTAACGGCTGCAGCCAAAGCCTCGCTTGCCTTCTATTAAAGTGCCGCCACAGCCGGTCCGCGGACAAGCAGGAAGCGTCTGCTGCTTCTTCCCGCTCTCCTTGGCTGCGCGTACAGGCTTAACGGCCGCTGGCCCGTCTCCTGTTGTCGAAGGGGTGGCTGCTGCCCGGGTATTCCGGCCGGTGCCGGCGGCTGCCCGGGAGCTTCTGGAGCCTTTGCCCGACTTGCGGCGTTCCCGCTCCTCCTTGAACACTTCAGCCGATGATGGCAGCTGGCGGCTGACCTTCTCAACGACCATGGCGGCAAAGCGCTTGACATTATCCATAAATTTCTCATCGGATGCTTCGCCTTTGGAGATTTGATGAAGCCTCTGCTCCCAGCGGCCGGTCATTTCCGGTGAAGTCAGCACCTCTACCCCTGCATCCCGGATCAGCTCAACAGCCGCAATGCCTTTGGCCGTAATATCAAGCTTCTTGCCGGCGAGTGTAATATAACCGACCTGCTTCAGCCTCTCAATTGTGGACGCTCGTGTAGCCGGTGTGCCAAGACCGGTATCCTTCATGGCCTCACGCAGCTCGTCATCCTCGATTGACCTGCCTGCACCTTCCATCGCTTTAAGCAGCGTACCCTCAGTAAATGACTTGGGCGGCTGTGTGGACTTCTCTGTTATCTCTGTTTTCCGGCATTTTACCGGATCCCCAGCTCGAAGATTGAAGCCTCCGTCCAGGATTAGTGTCTCATCCTCGGCCTCGTCTGCTCCGTCATCCTTCTTGCGCTTCCCGCGCCCCTTCGCCGGTTCCTGTCCGGCATCGGGAAGGACGATCTTCCAGCCCAGCTCAACGAGCTCCTTGACCTTCGTCTTAAAGGTTTCCTCTTCAACGGCGGTAAGCAGCTCATGATGCCGGTATACAGCTGGCGGGAAGAAATGCGAAAGAAACCGCCGGACAACCAAGTCGTAAATCTTCTGTTCGTCCGCAGACAGATTTCCGGCTTTCTTGGCTGTAGGCAAAATCGCATGATGATCCTCTACCTTGGAAGGATTACAGACCGCCTTATTCCCTTTATGCACTCTGCCTTGATCCGCCTGTCTGGCCAAGTCACCGTAAGTTGTGCCCGACTGCAGCATTTGCAGCGTCTTGTGCATGACCGGAATATTTTCCTCTGTTACATAGTTGGAGTTAGTACGCGGGTAACTGATGACTTTGTGCTTCTCATAGAGAGCCTGAGCTATATCAAGCGTCTTCTTCGCGGAGAAGCCGTATTTCCCATTCGCTTCCCGCTGCAGAAGCGTCAGGTCATACAGACGGTAAGGATACTCCTTCTGCTCGTTAACCTCATAGGATGCCACCCGGCCTTCTTTGCCATCTACCTTGGCAGCAAGCGCCTCTGCTTTCTCCTTGTCAGTCAGCCGGTCGCCCTGCCACAGTCCCCGGTAGGCGGTTTCCCCCGATTTAAAATGCCCGTGCAGCAGATAGTAGGTTTCCGGCTTGAAATTGGTAATCTCTTGATAGCGGTCGTAAATAAGCGATAGTACAGGTGTCTGTACCCTCCCTACCGACAAGAGAGCACGGTGCCGTATGGTAAATGCTCTCGACGCATTCATTCCGATCAGCCAGTCGGCTTCACTTCTTGCTTTGGCAGCACGTGTCAGAGGTTCATAATCCGCATCGCTCTTCATTGCTTCGAAGCCCTTGCGTATCGTTTCGGGCGTCAGATCGGATATCCACAGCCTGCGAACCGGCTGCCTAAGCTTCAGATACCTGGCAATCAGATGGAAGATCAGCTGTCCCTCCCGCCCCGCATCGCACGCGTTGACCATGTCGCCGCACCGCTTGGCGAGCTCCCCGATCGTCTTCAGCTGATCCTTAGTCCGGGGGTTAGGCCACAGCTTGAAGGTATCTGGGATAATTGGCAGGTCATCGGCATTCCAGCGCTTGTAGCGCGCGTCATACTGGTCTGGCTCTGCCAGTGATACCAGATGGCCAATGGCCCAGGTAATAATATACCGTTCTCCTTCAAGGTAGGTACGGCGATTTTGAGCCTTCGGCTCGATTACAGCCGCAATCGTTCGGCCCATATCCGGTTTTTCGGCAATAATCAGTGTTTTCACAGCAGCTGCACTCCATATCTCAAGAGATTCCATAATATATTTTATGTAAACATATGATAGGATCCATTCTATCAATCAATCTATCATCCGCTCTATTACCCACCCGTTATTATACCACGTTAATTAATCTTCTCCTATCCTATTGTCCGTGATACTGCTGTCATAAGCTCCGGAATCCACCTCTTCTCCTCCTCGATATACTGCCGCAGCAGAGATTGAGAACGGTTCAGCAAAACCTCATTTCCCGATAGATTAAACTTGGTCAAGAGATTCCGGATGGCCTGAATGGCATTCTTCTGTGTCATGGCTGTCCGAAGCAGCCGGTTGTCCGCATCAAGCTGAAGCCGCAAGTTCATATATTGGATACGGCTCGCCATAAGCTCACTTCTCTCCCAAAGCAGTTGGAAGGGTCTGAGATCCGCATGTGTGCCTTCAACAAGCCTTAGCAAATCTGCGGGCAGCTGTTCCAGAGCAGCGACTCCGTACATGCAGTTATCACTCTTGTTATAATGAAACGTATCCTTCGCATTCAGGTAAGCGTCAAGCAGGAAGTACACCTGTTCAGCGTTGAACTCGTCCTGCATATTCATATGCTTACTAAAGAGATAAACCTGATCAGCGAACTTCCCTTGTGCGTATGAGCTCCGAAACGCCTGCTCCAGCTCGTCAAAGCTGCATACGGCATGTTCATATCTTCCATCCTTGAAGTGATCAGCAATATGCACGATATTCTGCCGCTCGTCATAGCCAAACAGGAACAGCTCATGGACAAAATGATGCTTCTGGTGCAGGGGCGAGGCTGATAAGTAATATTGGTCGGCACTTAGCCAAAGGTAGGTATCCCGTTCAAGCTGCTCCTTAATAAAGCCAGAAAGGGATGAATCGCTTGTCCCGATCATGGATTTGGGTATACAGAAGGCGTCCACCCAAGGGCAGTGATGATACAGCAAGCGGTGAGTATCAAAGAAGTAGGTCTGATAGGAATTGAACCGCACGATCTGTATAAAATGATTCATTACCCAGCTCCACGCATTCTCCTCAGGTCCAATTAATGAAAGGAGACTCGCATAGAGATTATACGTATTAAGAGCCGGCTTCTTCATGGACAGCAGTTTTGCAGACATTGTAGTGGACACAGCCTTTCAGTTACGGAATCTGTTGCTTCTTCGCCAGCTTATCGCAGCAGGAACGTACAGACTCGGCTTAATGGAACCCGCTTGTGTCTCAAAGAGGCTTTAGAACTTCTCTTATAAGGTAAGGGAAAGTAAAGTTTAGACACAGCAAAAAGCGCAAAGATCCGTTTCAAATCCATGCATGCCTGGCATAGCACAACAGGATTGAAAGAGCCTTCACGCTTCTGATTTTGATAACGCTATGTATGTATGAATTATTGCAGAGAGTCGATAGTTCAGCTATTCCTGAACAAAAGCCTGCATGCTTGCAAAAATACTAGTGACACCTTTATGCCAATTAGGGTCTTCGGCATACTGCCGGTTAAGCCAGCGGATCGGCTCCACATTGTCCGGCTTGTCCCTGCTTAGCCGAACGATCGTCCGGGCAGCAATAGCCGCAGAGTCGCTTATGTCCGTGTTAAAGTCCTGCCAGCTGTGGTAGACGTTAAACGGATTATTGGCAATTTGCAGCGCACTCTTGTTCGTGTGAGGCACAAAGCCCTGCTCCTGCCCGGTTATGGCAAACAGCAGCAGCGGATGAATATCGAACACCTGTGCCGCATTTATGATCGCTTCAAAATAAGGAGATTCAGCCAGCAGTGACGATCTCTTTTTCAAGTACAGCTTCAGCTTTTCCTCGTTAACGAGCGTATACCGCAGACCAGCAGGCAGTTCATTGCCTTTATAATAGCTGGTCGGCGCCGGATACACTGGACTGTCGATTGCCGTTGGGGAGTCGTCAACTGTCCCCGGTTTCTTGTCCAAATCTTTCACGGGGCTGTTCCAGCCATATAGCAGAGTAATTAAACTTAAGCCTGTAAACAACAGCAGGAAAAATGCAGTGACAGCAGCAGACTTGCCTGCCCGGATGGATTTTGTGATCCCGCCTGTTTGTACCGGTGACAAATCATCGTTATTCCCCGCTGCTTGCGCTTCCGCTGTTGCTGCCACCTCTTGGAGCGGTTGACTAACATGGCGCCAGAGCACCTCGGGGTCTGTTGATGTTTGTAGAAAATCACGAAGATTGTGCAGGAGGTGCCCTGCTGACTCTTCTGAAAGGTTCACGCCCGATTGCTTGACCAACCATCTGCGTAAAGGAACATCCACTACCTCTTCTGCTATGGGCAGCTTCAAAGCTGCGGCTAATACGTCTCCCGGTCTCACTGAACGCTGCTCTGCCGCGACCACGCTGCGGATAAGGATATCAGCAAGCTCCTGCTTGCTCGGAACTGGCAGTTCCGGCAATTGAAGGTATATCGCCCTCTTGATAGCATCGGCTATAATGTCCGCCTGCCGGGAGGGTGGCAGTTCTTTATACTTACCCCGGACATATCGTCGGATATTTCCGATCTCCTCCATCGTTAAGATGGAGGCTTCATCCTCAGCCAATGTCCCTTACCTCCCGCGTCCGCATATCCGATGCCTCATGTCGTGTCTTTATTTTATCCCATTAAACTTCCTGTCCGGATACAAGCTGTGCAATCCTGTCCTGCATAGCATGCGTTTGAATGAACTTCGAAAGCTGTTCCTTCTCCTTAAACGTGAACTGGTACTCGCAATCGATCCCTTCATCCTGGGGAACGACCTGAACAATCATGCCTTCCAGATTCGTGATAACCAGAGCGGTTAAATCAATCAAGTCGCTGGGAATCTCAGCACTCCCGGCAGCCAGATCGAACCTCAGCTCAATATCCACCCACTGGTCCGAACGTACTTCAATCCGTACCGGTACAAGACTGGTCAGCTTCAGCTCAGTAATCGTATCAGATCCATACTTAATCACACCTATTGCCTCCTTTAACTTTACTCCATCATAACATGACCTGCTGTAAAGTCAGAAAAAAGCGCCTTACGGCGCTTCTTAATCTGACTGCTGCTTAGCAGCTTGTATTCATTAAGGCAGGATCGAGGATCCCATCAAATATTTGTCTACTTCGCGTGCAGCTTCGCGTCCTTCGTTAATCGCCCAAACTACAAGGCTCTGGCCGCGGCGCATATCGCCTGCCGCAAATACTTTATCCACATTAGTCGTATACTTGCCGTATGGAGCTTTGACGTTCGTACGGCGGTCCTGGTCCAGACCAAGCTGTTCAACCAGCATGTTCTCAGGTCCTTCGAAGCCGACTGCGATCAGCACAAGATCCGCCTTCCAAACCTTCTCAGTGCCTGGAATTTCTTTATAGATCTTGCGGCCGGTCTCATCAACATGACGCTCGATATTGACGGTGTGAAGCTCGGTCACGTTACCGTTCTCATCGCCAACAAACTTCTTGGTCAGCACGGAGAATGCACGCGGATCTTCACCGAAGATTGCTTTGGCCTCTTCTTGGGCATAATCCAATGTATAAACATTCGGGAATTGCGGCCAAGGATTAGTAATCGGATCACGCTCCAGTGGGGCCTTCGCATGTGTACCGAACTGGGTTACGGATTTGCAGCCATGGCGAAGCGCTGTAGCTACGCAGTCCGTACCGGTGTCGCCGCCGCCGATTACAATAACATTCTTGTCTTTAGCGGAAATATAATTACCGTCCTCCAGATTGGAGTCCAAGTAGCTCTTGATCGTTGCGTTAAGGAAATCCATTGCCGGATAGATGCCTTTGTTCTCACGGCCTTCCATGCTGACATCACGCGCCTTCGTTGCGCCGCCGCACAGTACGACTGCATCAAACGAATCAACCAGTTCTTTGGCTGCAATGTCCTTGCCGATTTCCGTATTGGTTACGAAGTCAACGCCTTCTGCTGCCAGCAGATCAACACGGCGCTGAACGACCTTCTTATCCAGCTTCATAGTCGGAATGCCGTATGTCAGCAGTCCGCCAATCCGGTCGGCGCGCTCATATACAGTCACCGAATGGCCGGCTTTATTAAGCTGAGCCGCACATGCCATGCCTGCAGGACCGGAACCGACAACAGCTACACGCTTGCCTGTACGTACTTCCGGCGGCTGAGGAACAACCCAGCCCTCATCAAAGCCTTTATCTATAATAGCCTGTTCAATTGTCTTAATCGTAACCGAGTCACCGATCAGACCTACCGTACACGACCCCTCGCACGGAGCAGGACATACACGTCCAGTAAATTCCGGAAAGTTGTTCGTCTTGTGAAGACGGTCAAGCGCTTCCCGCCACAGTCCGCGGTAAACAAGGTTGTTCCATTCTGGTATCAGGTTATTAACCGGACAGCCCGAAGCTCCTCCGGCCATCTCTACTCCTGTATGACAGTAAGGCGTACCGCAATCCATGCAGCGAGCGCCCTGTGTGCGAAGCTGATCCTCCGAGAAATGCTTGTGAAACTCTTCCCAATCCTTGATCCGCTCAAGCGGATCGCGGTCAGCCGGCAGCTCCCGCTTGTATTCCATAAAACCTGTTGGTGTCGACATGCTCACAGTTCCCCCTCTAATTGCTAGTTACCGTAACTACCCTCTCAATAAACTATAGTAGGAAATCCGGATGAATTCAATGAAAAAAACCATCCAGCACTCTATTTACAAAATCTATTATATAGATTATTAACGACATAACCGGATATCTCTGCATCCTAAGCGGCTATGCATGGCTATACATTTATATCTAATTATTATACCATTTTCGACATGGCATTGTGTACCCGGCACCGCTTGCAATTTTTGACGCTTATAATAGAACATCCTAGCATTTTGACAAGGGAACGATAATGGATTTTCCGTATAATCATTTGCACTTTATGGCATATGTTCGTGAATCAACCACTCACATTTATTCCTTGCCGGATCGTCTTGTGTAAGTATTGAAATGAAATGAATATGCATGACGATCATCCGCAGGATGATAAGCACTTTCGGTTAGCGCCCATTCCTCGGCAGGAAAATCAGGGAAGCGGGCATCCCCCTCTACCTCGGCATCCACCTCAGTAAGCAGGATAGTGTCTGCGTGAGGCAGGAGCTGTTGATAGATTTCCGCTCCCCCAATGACCATGAGATCATGGCTGCCGTATTTGTGAAGCGCTTCGTCCACCGAATGAACAACCTGACAGCCTTCCATATGAAAATCCTTGTTACGGGTCAGTACGACATTCGTCCGGTTCTTGAGAGGCCCGTGGAACGATTCCAGCGTCTTCCGTCCCATCAGCACCGTCGTATTCAAGGTTGTCCGCTTGAAAAAAGCCATATCGTCGGGAAGCTTCCAGGGCAGATCATTATCTGCCCCGATAACCCGGTTGCGCGCCATGGCGGCAATCATTGTAATCGTCATGTGCGTCCCTCCTGAATCGTTCTATACCGATACCTTCGCCTTGATGGCCGGGTGGCTGACATAATCGACAATTTCGAAATCCTCGAACACATAATCGAAGATAGAATCCGGCTTACGCTTGATCACAAGCTTAGGCAGCGGATAAGGCTCGCGCGTCAACTGAAGCTTGACCTGCTCGATGTGATCCTTGTAGATGTGTACATCTCCGCCGGAATAGATGAAGTCTCCGACCTCAAGATCACACTGCTGGGCGATCATATGGGTTAACAGCGCATATTGGGCAATGTTGAAGGGAAGCCCCAGGAAGGTATCCGAGGAACGCATCGTCAGCATGCAGGACAGCTTGCCTGCAGCCACATAGAACTGGAATACGAAGTGGCACGGAGGCAGCTTCATCTGATCGATCTCCGCAACATTCCAGGCGCTTACAATGTGTCTTCGGGAATCAGGATTATTCCGTATGGATTCGACAACCTGAGCGATCTGGTCGATTTTCCGGCCATCCGCCCCCTGCCAAGCTCTCCACTGCGAGCCGTATACAGGCCCGAGTTCGCCATTCTCATCCGCCCATTCGTTCCAGATGCGGACGCCATTTTCCTGAAGATAACGAACATTCGTCTCGCCCTTAAGAAACCACAGAAGCTCGTGAATGATTGACTTCACATGCATTTTCTTCGTTGTTACAAGCGGAAAACCTTCCGACAGATCGAAGCGCAGCTGGCGGCCGAAAACCGAATACGTGCCTGTCCCCGTGCGGTCTTCCTTCTCAATGCCATGGTCCAAGATATCCTGAAGCAGATCCAGATAGTTTCTCACCTTTACACCTCACACACAGTATCTGTCGTATTATTGTATCATTTAAACCCCGTTTTGTCGCCGTTCCAGCTTACGCTTGCGTCTGAGCTCATAGCGCTCAGGGGCCGATTTATGCAGCTGAATTTCCTCTTCGGTCTCCGGAACCACTGCAGGTACAGCAGCCGGCTTGCCCTGTTCATCAAGCGCCACGAAGGTGAGGAACGATGTTACCATCGTCTGCCGGTCACCGGTGTACATATTTTCGGCCTCTACCTTCACATAGATCTCCATTGAGGAACGGTGGGTCCATGTGACGAAGGCTTCCAGCTGGATGACTTCGCCGAGCCGGATCGGGGCCAGAAAATCCAGACTGTCGCTGGACGCGGTAACCACCTGCCTTCTGGCATGCCTGAGACCCGCAATAGCGGCGATCTTATCGATATACTCCATCACCTTGCCGCCGAACATTGTGCCGTGATGGTTGGTATCCTCGGGAAAAATAAGCTGCGTCATAATGGATCTGGAAGCGCTGCACGGCTTGCTCACCGGCTGCTCCATCACTTCTGCCATATCGGCTCCTCCTTCTTCCCTCTGCCTCTTGCCTGCTTTTACCTTGGCTTATGTGCTTTCAGTTTGCAAAAAGAGGCCGCCGCAACATGCGGCTGGCCTCCCATACATTACGGATAAAGCTCCGGTAATGGTATCTTATTTTACAATTGTGTGAATCGGATGGCCAAGACCTACTTCAGCCGCTTCCATAACGATCTCGCCAAGCGTAGGATGACCATGGATCGTCAGGGCAAGATCTTCCATCGTAGCGCCCATCTCAATCGCAAGACCAAGCTCAGCGATCATGTTGGAAGCTTCCGCACCCGCAATTTGAGTACCGAGGATCAGGCCGGTATCTGCGTCAGAGATGATTTTCACGAAACCGTCTGTAGCATTAAGGGAAAGTGCACGGCCGTTGATATTGAACGGGAAGCGTCCAATCTTCACATTGTAGCCTTTCTCCTTCGCTTCCTTCTCGCTGTAGCCCACGCTCGCGCACTCAGGATCAGCGAATACAACAAGCGGGATGCTCTTGTAATCGATCTTGCTTGGCATACCCGCAAGCGCCTCAGCTGCAACCTTCGCTTCATAAGTTGCTTTATGAGCAAGAGCAGGACCGGCAATGATATCACCAATTGCGTAGATGTGCGGGATGTTCGTACGGCACTGGTCATCTACTTCAATATAACCGCGCTCATTCATCTTGATATTAATCAAGTCGAGGCCAAGCTCGCCATCTGTGTTCGGACGGCGGCCAACCGTAACCAGCAGATAATCAGCTGTAACGGTCTTCTGTTCTCCGTTCACTTCATAAGTGAGCGTTACATCCTTATCGGTCTGTTCAGCCGATTTGGCCATTGCGTTCGTATGAATCTCAACGTTCTTGTCCTTTAGCTTCTTCGTAACAAGACGGGACATATCCGTATCGAAGCCTGGAAGAATCGTATCGGAGCCCTCAATAACCGTTACCTGGGTACCGAACTTCGAGTACATCTGGCCAAGCTCAACGCCGATATAGCCGCCGCCGATTACAATCATGCTCTTAGGCAGCTCAGGCAGTGACAAGGCTTCCGTGGAAGAGATGATACGTCCGCCATAAGGGAATGCCTTCAGCTCAATCGGACGGGAGCCGGTAGCGATAATACAGTTCTTGAAGCGGTAACGCGGCGCTTCCTGGTCGTTAAAGACGCGCGCTTCGTTCTCGTTGATGAACATAACTTCACCGCTGAAGAATTGAACCTTGTTGCCCTTCAGCAGCTGTCCTACACCGCCGGTCAGCTTCTTGACAACGCCATTCTTGAACTCCTGCACTTTGTCCCAGTGAACCTTAGGCTCACCAGCTTCGATACCCATGTCAGCTGCATGAGCAATAGACTCATATTGATGAGCTGCAGAGATCAGCGCTTTGGATGGAATACATCCAACGTTCAGGCACACGCCGCCAACATACTGGCGGTCTACACACAATACGGATTGACCCAGCTGGGCCGCACGAATGGCGGCCGCGTATCCCCCTGGACCTGCACCAATGACTAACGTATCAATATCAAGAGAAGCGTCTCCTACTACCATGATATTACACCTCCATAATGAGAAGCTCAGGATCAGCCAGAAGCTGCTTGATGTAGTTCATGAAATTCTGGGCAGTTGCGCCATCGATCAGACGATGGTCGAAGCTTAGTGACAATGCCATAACAGGTGCGGCAACGATCTCTCCGCCTTTGACAACAGCCTTCTCCGAAATCCGGCCTGTTCCGAGAATAGCAACCTCTGGGAAGTTAATGACCGGTGTGAAGAACATACCGCCGGCAGAGCCAATGTTCGTAATCGTCATGGTGCTGCCCTTCAGCTCATGCGGAGCCAGCTTGCCGTCACGGCCGCGGGTTGCCAGATCGCGAATTTCATTGGCCAGCATCCAGATGCTCTTGCGGTCCGCATCTTGAACAACCGGTACAATCAGACCGTTATCTGTGTCAGCGGCAATACCTACGTTGTAGTATTTCTTGAATACAATTTCCTGTTTCTCTTCATCGAGCATAGCGTTCATGATCGGGAATTCACGAAGCGCACCAACCAGAGCCTTCACGATAAATGGCAGATAAGTCAGCTTGACACCCTTCTTCTCTGCAACCGGTTTGGCTTTGGCGCGAAGCTCTACCAGCTTCGTTACATCCACTTCATCCATCAGCGTAACATGCGGTGCTGTGTATACAGACTTAGACATAGCACCAGCGATGATTTTACGGATGCCCTTGAACGGAACGCGCTCTTCAGGACGGTCGCCCGTCGCAGTAGTCACATGAGCCGGCTTCGCTTCACCCGCACCCTTCGCTGCTACTGCAGCCGCATCTTCAGCAGGCTGTTGTCCGCCGCCAGCTGCGAACTTCGTTACATCCTCACGTGTGATACGGCCGTTCTTGCCGCTGCCCTTGATCTGAGAAATCTCCACACCCTGCTCACGTGCATATTTGCGCACGCTTGGCGTAGCCAGTACAGGGCCTGCCTGTTCGGCTTCGGATTTGTCAGGCTGCTCGTTAGCTGCAACCGACTGCGGCTGAGCTTCCTTTTGAACTGCGTTGTCCTTCGTCTCCGGCAGCTCAGTCTTCTCCTGGCCTTGGGAAGTCTCTGGGAGCGCCTGTTCAGGAACGTCGCCTTCCGCGTCAATAATCGCTACCACTTCACCAACATGGCATACCTGACCGTCCTTCACCAGAACGTCCAGAACCTTGCCGTTAACCGGACAAGGGACCTCAACGATCGCCTTGTCATTTTGTACTTCCATGATAATATCTTCGTCCGTTACCGTGTCGCCGGCTTTAATGTTGATCTTGATGATCTCGCCTTCATGCAGGCCTTCGCCGAGCTCAGGGAAGCGGTATTCAAATTTAGCCACCTGGAAAACCTCCTTATCGTATTACGCGGCACCTTGAATGAGGTGCTGTTATTAGAACTCCAGTACTTTGTTAACCGCTGCGATAACGCGCGCAGGGCTAGGCAGCCAAGCATCCTCAATCTGGGCAAACGGATAAACGGTATCCGGACCTGCAACACGAAGAACAGGAGCCTCCAGGTGCAAAATGGCTTTCTCGTTGATTTGTGCAATAATTTCAGCGGCTGCGCCTGCAGAACGCTGCGCTTCCTGCACCACGATAACGCGGTTCGTCTTCTGGATGGAAGCTACAATCGTATCGATGTCAAGCGGCATCAGGGTACGAAGGTCGATTACTTCTGCCTTTACGCCCTGCTTCTCAAGCTCATCAGCAGCCTTCTGCGCAGTATGGACCATCATGCCGTAAGCAATGATTGTAACATCGCTGCCTTCACGGACAACATTTGCTTTGCCGATCTCAACCGTATAAGCCTCTTCCGGCACTTCTTGACGGAAAGCATGGTACAAGTTGAGGTGCTCCATAAAGAATACAGGATCATTGTCACGGATAGCTGCAACAAGCAGACCCTTCGCATCATAAGGGTTGGAAGGTACGATTACCTTCATGCCCGGCGTTTGAAGAGCAAGGCCCTCCAGAGCATCAGTATGCAGCTCGGCTGCTTTAACGCCGCCGCCGAACGGGGTACGGAATACGATTGGCGAGTTGTAGCGTCCGCCTGAACGGTAACGCATACGAGCGGCCTGGATGAACATCTGGTCCAGCGCTTCGAAGATGAAACCAACGAACTGAATTTCCGCTACCGGACGGAAGCCTTGGATACCCATACCGACAGCCATACCAGCAATAGCAGATTCCGCAAGCGGTGTATCAAATACACGGTCTTCGCCGAATTCCTTCTGCAGCCCTTCCGTTGCACGGAATACGCCGCCTACTTTACCGACATCCTCACCGAATACAAGTACGTTCGGGTCGTTCTTCAATTCCACGCGCATTGCGTCGCGGATTGCTTCTTTCATATTCATTTGAGCCATGATCGCTTGTTCCTCCCCAATTATTCAAAATCGGCCTTTTGCTCTTCAAGGTACTTCGGCGTCGTTTCGAACATGGAGTCGATCAAGCCCGCTACGGTCATCTTCTCCGCTGCTTCTGCTTTCTTGATATGCTCGTTCACGGTCGCCTTCGCTTCTTCCTTAACCCGTGCTGTATCCTCTTCCGACCAGAGTCCCTTCTTCTCGAGGAACTTGCCGAAGCGGATAATTGGATCCTTCAGGCTCCATTCGCCTTCTTCTTCCTTCGTCCGGTACTTCGTCGTGTCATCAGCCATCGAGTGTGGACGGAAACGGTACGTCAACAGCTCGATCAGCGTTGCGCCCTCTCCGCTGCGTCCGCGCTCAGCCGCTTCTTGAACAGCCTTGATAACTGCAAGCACATCCATGCCGTCAACCTGTACGCCCTTCACCCCAGCCGCTACAGCCTTGTGAGCGATCGAAAGCGCTGCTGTCTGCTTCTCGAAAGGAGTCGTAATCGCATAACGGTTGTTCTGTACACAATAGATAACAGGCAGCTTGTATACGCCGGCGAAGTTCAAGCCCTCGTAGAAATCGCCCTCGGAGGAACCGCCGTCACCTGTATAAGTAATTGCAACGCGCTTCTCGCCGCGTTTCTTGAACGCCATGCCAACACCGGTAGCGTGGAGAATCTGTGCACCGATGATGATTTGCGGCATAAGTACATGTACATCCTCTGGAATCTGTCCACCATGCTGGTGACCGCGGGAATACAGGAACGCCTGATACAGCGGCAGACCATGCCATACCAGCTGCGGCATATCACGGTAGCCCGGACATACGAAATCATCCTTGTTCAGTGCATACTCACTGCCGACCATTGATGCTTCCTGGCCGGATACAGGAGCGTAGAAACCGAGACGGCCCTGACGGCCGAGGTTAACGGCACGCTCATCCCAAGTACGGGTGAATACCATGCGGTACATAATTTCCTTCAATTGATCATCAGTCAAGTTCGGCATAGCATCCGGATTGACAACTTCACCTTCAGGTGAAAGGACGGTAAGCGGTGTAACCGGCTCCGTCTGCACTTCATATGGCAGCTTGCTCATTAGATCGTTCACCCCATCTAAATATTTGAAATCTTACTGGCCTCTGTTATAGAATTATTATAAACCTGTTCATTCGTTTTGGTCAAAGAAAAATATGATAAAACTCATATGTTTCTTTGCTTTTTCACGCTTTTCCGGGCAAAATGTTTGTATAACAGAGACAGCAATGATGTAGTACAGATTAATACAACATCCATAATCGCCGTCGCCGCGCCAAGACTTACCTACTTTGTTTACCCTCAAGCGCAATAATCCATTCAATTACAAAGGAGAATGTTTCATGACGAATACTCCCCATGTCAAACGAACGATCATTAAAGAAACCGTACCGAGCCAATTGCTCGCAGAGGGAGAGCGAAACTTACGAATTATGCTGCCCCCTGGTTACAATGAAGTGTTAAGCTACCCGGTCATCTACTGTCAGGACGGTGAAGACTTCTTTAATTTTGGACGTATCGCCACGCAGGCAGCCAATATGATCGCCGAGGGCGAAATTGAACCGCTGATTATTGTAGGCGTAGATGTGGACAAGAAGGTTCGCACTGCGGAATATGCCCCAGATGGCGAACGTCACGAGTCTTATGTACAATTCTTCGCTGAAGAGCTTGTCCCGTTTATTGAAGCGCGGCTGCCGGTCAGACAGGAACCAGAGCATATTCTGATTGCCGGGGAATCCCTCGGCGGCAGTGTGTCCCTGCATATTGCCCTGAAGCATCCAGCCAAATTCCGCAATGTCCTCTCTCTGTCCGGCGCCTACTATCCGGCATCACTTGAGGTATTGGAGCAAGCGGACTCACGGATTGTGCAGAACTTGAAGCTCTATATGACAATCGGACTACAGGAGAACGCTTTCGAAACCGACCGCGGCATATTTGATTTCGTCGCCTTGAACCGGGAGGCCAGGCAAATTCTTGAATCCAAGGGTGCCAGACCCGAATATATCGAGCGTGACGGCAAGCACCTGTGGGGCTTCTGGCAAAAAGATGTACCGGGGGCACTGAAATGGTTCTTTCCCGAGTAAGTTCACGCTGATCTCACCCCAGGTTCATGCCCGTCCCAGATGATGATCTCTCATAATCTGCGCTAGAAGGGCCCGGCAGCCTGTATGAACCAGATCGTATACTTCCTGAAAATTCCCTGTGTAATAAGGGTCGGGTACATCCTCCCCCTGCCGGCCTTCCACCAGCTCCATGAAACGGAACAACCGCGCGGAGCCGGCAGCTTCACGCAGGGCTCTGACATTGCGTTCATTGCTCGCATCCATACAGATAACATAATCAAAGCTGTCCAGATCGCCCGCCGTTACCTGGCGGGCTTTCATCCCTTCATGGCGGATGCCCAGGCCATCCAGCAGCATTCTTGTTCCCTCGTGCGGGGGCTTGCCGATATGCCAGTCACCCGTGCCCGCTGAATCGACTTGAATGAATTCGTCCAGACCGGCCTCTGCCGCTTGATGCCTCAGGACTGCCTCTGCCATAGGAGAGCGGCAGATATTGCCTAAACAGACAAACAGCACACGAATCAATGCATCTCCTCCCTTCTCTTCTCGTCGCTAGCGCCAGGCAGCTCCGCAGGTGAAATCTGGTGCGTCTGGTGAACCGACTCCGACATGGCATACTTCAGCGAACGACGCGGAAGTCTCCACTTATAATGCACTGACAGCATCCGGAATACCGTAATAGTGATAAATAATACCAACAGCTCCGCTGTCCGGTGGACCCAGCCAAGCCCAATCACAACACCGGCTGCCATTGCCCATACGGCATAAATCTCATCCCGGAGCACTAGCGGCTTGCGTCCCGCAAGCACATCCCGGATGATGCCGCCTCCTATCCCTGTCATGACAGCTGCCACCATAACCGCGGCGAGCGCATGCCCCTCCTGTGTGGCATAAAGTGCGCCCTGAATAGCAAAAGCCGACAAACCAATCGCATCGAAAAATGCTTCACTTCGGCGCCAATGCTGTATCCAGCCTACCGGAAGAATAAAAGCGACAGCCATCGCTATAATTGCCGTCTTTAGAAGAAACCCCTGACTCCATAAGGTGGTAATCGGCACCCCGATCAGCAGATTCCGCACCACCCCTCCGCCAAAGGCTGTCACCAGACCGAGCACGAATACACCCAAAATGTCGTACTCTTCCTCCATCGCAACGATTGCGCCGGAAACGGCAAAAGCGATCGTTCCAATCAAGCTGAAAACACTGAAAATGTCCCAATCCAAGGTATGTGCCCCCCGTGTTTCTCTATGGTGCTGCGCGCAAATGATGTGCGCTTCCTAAGAATGCCCCCCCTCATTGTAGCGACCCGGATTAAGGCACGCAACCTTATTTTGGGTTATACTATTTGGACAAGTTAATGGACTGATAATCAGGAAGGAAGAACGATCGCTATGCAACCACGCGTACTAATTTTTTCCGGCGGGCGTCTTGGCCCCTGGGCTCTCCAAGCAATCCGTCAGGACGATATTCTGATAGGGGCAGACAGCGGAGCCCTCTTCTTAATCAATAACGGCTATACACCGCATCTTGCAATCGGAGACTTTGATTCGGTTACGGCTGGCGAGTTCGAGCTCATCCAAAGCCGGAGCCGTAAGACAGAAGCCTGTGATCCGGTTGACAAGGATTATACCGATACCGAGCTTGCCATGATCAGGGCGCTTAGCTTCCAGCCCTCCGAAATCCGGTTCATCGGTGCGCTGGGCACCCGCTTTGACCACTCTATCGCCAATATTCATCTGCTTGTGAAAGCTAACGAAGCCCGGGTCCCCGCCGTCATCGACGATGCGCATAATGAAATCCGGCTTACGGATGCCGAACTCGTCATCCGCAAAGCCGGATTCGATCAGGTATCGCTGCTGCCCTTAACACCGGTTGTTACCGGTGTCACACTTGACGGCTTTCAATACGGACTTACCGATGCAGTGCTGGTAATGGGCCAATCCCTGGGAATCAGCAACATCCTGCTGAAGGATGAAGGCGTCATCTCTGTGAAGAGCGGGATGCTGCTGGTTATTCAGAGCCGGGACTAGCGGCCCGGCTGTAGACTACACCGTCTCCGTACGCTAACTAAATTAGCTAATCCTCTGCAGGCGTGATGATTTCCATATCTGGGTCATGCCTGCGGCTCATCTGCTTGCGCTTCTTCCGGTTCTCTACCGATTCGAATACGATGTCCATGTCATAGTCAGCCGGGTACAGATGCTCCCGGGCGATCCGCAGCGACAGCCGCTTGTGATTAAAGGTCAGCTTGCGGTCCCTGAACTGTACCACGACCTCCCCTTTGCTGTCGGCCGGTTTATACACAATTCCAGTTTGCTTCAAGGGATGAATATAGACGCAGTCTCCCTGCTCAAGCGGGCGGGCTGATGACGTTTTAGCTGAATCTTGATACAGGCCCTCCCCATCCTCATTGCCTGTGCCTGATTCCCTAGCCGGCTTCCCCGCATACTTACGTTTGAGGGCTGGCGGCTCAGCCGTCCGGCCAACCTCATGTCCCAGCACTCGAGAACAACTTCCTGCTCCCATCCTCTCACCAGCTTGCCTTATCCCGGCCGCAGCATGCTGCTCCGCCCTAGCCACCAGCTTCTCGGGAATTCCAAACTTGCGGGCAATGGCAAAGGCGAAGCTGCTGCCTGCTTCACCAACCTCTAGCCGGTACAGCGGCTGCAGCGTCTCAGGATCAAAGGCCATCCGGGCATTACGGCAGCCGGGCGTGCGCCGGGCGAATTCCTTGATCTCGTTAAAATGGGTGGTTGCCGCAACGACAGACCGGCGTTCCAGAAGCTCTTCCAAAATGGCCAGCGAAAGCGCGATGCCTTCTCCCGGGTCGGTTCCGGCCGCCAGCTCATCCATCAACAGGAGGGATCGCTCATCAGCATGGCGCAGCATTTCGGCGACATTCGTCAGATGAGCGGAGAAGGTGCTGAGCGAGTGCTCCAGACTCTGCCCATCTCCAACATCGGCAAGTACCTGTGTGAAGATCCCTGCACGACTCCCCTCTTCCACGGGAATGAGGAGCCCCGACTGTACCATGAGGGTCAGCAGACCGATTGTTTTGAGCGCAGCCGTCTTGCCGCCTGTGTTAGGCCCTGTAATCATCAGCTGACGATAATCGAATCCGATTTCTACTGTAATAGGAACTGCAGATGGACCGAGCAGCGGATGCTTCGCTCCAAGGAAGCTGAGTACCGGTTCATCCGCCACATCAGGCGCCGTACCGTTCATCAGTACGCCGAGTCTACCCCTTGCAAAAATATAGTCATAAGCAGCGAGAACCTCCCTGTTAAGCCGGAGTGAATCTGCCGACTCCTCTGCCAGCCCGGACAGAGCGGCCAGTACGGCTGTCTCCGCCCTTGCTTCATCCTGCTTTAGGAAATCCCATTCACCTTGGACGTGAGCAAGCTCCTCCGGTTCAATGAACAGCGTCTGCCCGCTTGAAGACTGGTCCCACACGGTACCTGGCACCTGCTTGCGAAACTCCCTGCGGACCGGGATCACATAGCGCCCGCTGCGGCGGCTTGAGATCGGATCCATCACATAGCGGCTGTACTTGTTCATGGCCTGGTCGAGCCGGCGTTTCAGCTGCTCTTCCACCAGTCCCAGCTTGCGCCTGATCTTGGCCAGCTCCGGACTTGCCTGGTCTGTGATTGCTCCGTAACGAATACAGCGCTCAAGCTCCTGCCGCAATACCTTGCATTCATCCAAAGTTGCAGCGTACCCGCTGATCGTAGGGGCTGCATGCTGCTTGGACTGCATATAACGCTTCATCTGAGCGACTGACGTCAGCCACACGGACAGCTGGGCAAGTTCTGATTCCTGATACAGATACCCCGTTCCCAGCAGCTCCATGAAGGCTTCCATGCCTTCCATGGCGGATAAGGGAATGCTGGCACCCAGCCGAATCAGCTCGGCCGCTTCTTCTGTCTCTCTGAGCAGTGCGGTCACCCGGCCGAAGCTTGCTGATGGCACGGATTCCTCGATTAGCGCCCGGCCTGCATGCGAGGCTGCCTCCTCCATCAGCATCGCCTTGATCTTGTCATACTCCAGCTTGCTTAACGCGGAATGATTCATGTTACTCTCCTCCTCGAACAACAGTTCTTATTCATAAAAAAAAGCAGGACAGAACGTATGAACGTTCCATCCTGCCGGGTTTAGGCGCTGCTGCACAGGCCCTTTAGCGGACACAAAAAAACCGTGCCGGTAAAGAGCACGGTGAATGCGCCAAAGAGCGGTCTCAGGCGGAAATCATCATGTTCTCAACTCATGGAGCGGATGAAGAACAAACTGATAACCGCATATTGAAACAGACCTGTACTAACCCTACAGGCTGGCCAATAACGCGTCAGCAAGTTCAAACCGCTTATCCAATTACGAGTTAAGAACAACCACCAACATATAACATTCCCCTTATTCCTGAGATATCCATATATTAACTGACTTGCTATTCGGCGTCAAGCGCTTGTAGTCCCAATAATCGCGGAACGTCTGCGGCATTACGAACGTACTTGTGCTATAGTAGTGAAGGAAAATTTTCCTGGGAGTGATGCACACATATGGTAATTCATGATCCGCAGCAGCGCATTGATGAGGACGCGCTCAAGGCCTGGCGGCTCGGGGCCTGGATTGCAGCCGCTGTTTACACGGTTATTATTGGAGTACTGATATTCCTGACCATCCGTTTTGACTGGCCGTATTGGATTGCAGGCGCAGCCTTTCTTATTGCGGCAGTAGTCGCATTGTTCGAAATCGCCTACATACCCGTTTGGCGCTGGCGCCGGTTTCGCTATGATGTCAGCGAGCACGAAATCGATCTGCTGCACGGCCTGATTATACGGAAACGGACGATTATTCCAATGGTGAAGGTTCAGCACGTGGATACGAAACAAGGCCCTCTGCTTCGCAAGTACCAGCTTGCCGCGGTAACCTTCTCCACAGCTGCCGGGAGCCATGAGATCCCGGCCCTGCTGGAATCCAAGGCGGAGCAGGTCCGCAACCAGATTGCGAAGCTGGCGAGGATAACGGATGAAGAAATTTGAGCCTGGTACACATCGACTTCATGCCGTCTCGATCTTCTTCTTCACATTCAAATTTGTCAAGGACCTTCTGTACCCCCTGCTCGCTGTCATTATTTCAACGATTGTCCGCGGGGAAATCAATTTACTGTGGATTATTGGCGGGGTTGTGGTGCTTGTGACCGGCTCGGCTGTACTCGGCTGGCTCTCCTGGCTTCGGTTTACCTACCGGATTAGCGATGATATTCTGCATGTCCAGCATGGGCTGTTTGTCCGAAAAAAGCTGTATATCCACCGAGAGCGTGTGCAGTCTTTTGACATGTCGGCCGGCGTGCTGCACCGGATATTCGGATTGTGGAAGGTGCAGATCGAAACAGCCGGCGGCTCCAAGCCTGAGGCCGTGCTCTCCGCTGTATCGACAGAGGAATCTGAGCGGCTGCGAGAGGCACTGTATGGAAAGGGCCGCGGGGGACAAAGTGATCCTGCTGCAGACACGGACGAAATAACATCAGAAGAGCATCATGCAATCGGCCCGGCTGAAGCACAGGCCTCTGGCAGCTTAAGCACATCTGAACTGCTGCCAGCTCAGACAACCATCCAGGCTCAGCCTGCTGAGCCGCTGGCATCCATTCGGATTCCGTTGCGTACTCTTCTTATGTACAGCGTGACTTCCGGGCGGGTCGGAATTGCTCTTGCTGTCATTGCAGCGGCTTATTCGCAGATCGACGATTGGCTCTCGGAATCCTTTGACATCTGGAACTTTGTTATGAATTCACTTGGCGCTGCCTCGTTAATATGGGTCGCAGCCGCTCTGCTGTTCCTGGTATGGCTGTTCAGCGCAATTATGACGACGATCCGGGAATACGGCTTCACCCTGCTGGCGGATGAAGGGAAGCTCACGACTCAGAAGGGACTGCTGGAGCGCAAGCAGGCATCTATTAGCTTAAAGCGAGTACAGGGATTACATTTCAAGGAAAATGCCATCCGGCGTGCGCTTGGCTATGCCAGCGTTCATGTTTATGTTGCCGGATCTACGGAAAAGTACGAGCAGTCCTTCCTGCTCTTCCCTATGATACGCAGGTCTGAGCTGCCCGGGCTGCTTGAACAGTTTTTGCCGGCCTACCAGCTTCCTGAACAGATACAAGGGCTTACGCCGCGTGCTCTTCCGAGCTTTCTCACCATTCCGGTCCTGACAGCAGCCGTTATCACAGCCGCTGCTGTCCTGTGGGTACCTGACGGATACGGACTTTTCACAATCGCCCTGCCTTTCATCGCTCTATTATGGGGCTGGCTGCGGTACAGACAAACTGGCTGGTCGGTTGACGATGGCATGCTGACGATCCGGCATGGCAGCTTCAGTACGCACCACTCCATTGTCCCGAAACACCGGGTACAGTGGCATGCGCTCGCGACCAACCCGTTTCAGAGAAGGAAGCAGCTGGGCACACTAAGTCTTGCCCTCGCTTCGGGCCTGATCTTCGTGCAGCTGAAGATTCGCCACATGCCATGGACACAGGGCGCTGAGCTGATGGGCTGGCTAAGACGCAGTTCTTCAGCCAACGGGAAGAGTCATACCCGTATGGGATAACCTGACATGAGCCGGCAGGGAATAATCTGCATTTAGATCAATATCATGCGACATATGCGTAAATACAGTCATAGCGGGCTTTAATTGGTCAATTAACTGTAAGGCCTCTACGATGTCATACACCGAACGGGTTGGATAGGGATACGGTTCCTGATAGAAGCTGGTGCCTAGCACCAGCAGATCCAACCCTTCCATCGGTTTCAGCTCCGAAGCGGACAACCCGATTGAATCCGAGCAATACACCCATGAGTATGCAGAGACGCGGTTATCGAACCGGTAAGCGTAAGCATAGCCATTCTTCCCGTGATTCACCCTCCACGGCATTGCCAGCCAGTCTCCGAACTTCACACCCTGATCGGCCTCATGGCGGTCAATATGATTTTTTATCCACGGAAACCGCGCATCAATGTCTGCTATCACTTCGGCAGGCGCAAACATTTGGCCCCGCTTATTAAGCCACCGGCAAGCATCCGCCCACTCCACCAGTCCTCCAATATGGTCAAAATGAGCATGCGTAACAAGCACCCGGTCCACGTCCTTCAAATTGGCAGCCTCCATCTGCTTGCCCCAATCCGGTCCACAGTCAATTAAGGTATGGCCGCTTCCCTTATCCTCAATATGAAGGAGCGACCGCAGCCTCCTGTTTACGCCGCTTGTTCGCGCTTCCTCGCATACCGCACAATCACAATATACACGAGGCACTCCCATTGTATCGCCAGTTCCCATAAACGTAATCGCTGTCATTGAATCACCCTCTTACCAAAATTAATAAATTCTCATGCAATTCTCATTAAGCAGCACTAAACCGCTTGCTTGCTGGATTCTGTTTCTCTCTGGAAAAATCTATGATACTTCGAATCTGATATAGTGAATCTAGCAGAGATGACTAACATACTACCTATTATTCTCGAATGATAGCAGAAAAGGAGTTCATCAACGTGATGATTCAGCATAAGATTTACCGCAAAGTAATGACTATCGGCCTATGCGCCGCTATCGGATTCTCAGCCCTAGGCTTCACCCAAGCTGATCAGGCTGCAGCAGCATCCACAACAAATGGCGATAAGATTATTGCGACCGGCAAGAAGTATCTTGGTGTCAAATACCGTTTCGGAGCGCCTTCTGGCGTCACATATGCTTTTGACTGTTCTTCCTTTACCCAATACGTCTACAAGAAAAACGGCGTCAAGCTGCCCCGCACCTCTGCACAGCAAGCAACGAAGGGCAGTAAGATTGCTAAGTCCAATCTGAAGAAGGGCGATCTCGTCTTCTTCAAAGTTCCGGGTCGTACCGGCAATAAAATCGGACATGTCGCTATTTACGCAGGCTCGAACAAGATTTTGCACACCTACGGCAAGGGCGGGGTAACCTTCTCCAAGCTGGATTCTTCGTATTGGAAGAAAAATTATGTAACCGCACGAAGGGTAATTTAAACATATAGTCAGAAAAAACAGCTGAACGGCTTGATGCCGTTCAGCTGTTTTTTTTCGGAAATTGAAGAGCGATCGTTGTACCTTTGTCCGGTTTGCTGAACACATCGATATGACCATCATGAAGGTCGACAATCCGCTTGGCAATCGACAAGCCGAGTCCCACACCGCCTGTAGAACGGCTGCGGGCTCCATCAACCCGGTAGAACCGCTCGAACAAATGCGGAATTTCATGCTCAGGAATCCCTATACCCTTATCGGATACCAGAATACGGACCATATTTTTCGTATGGCTGATTGTAATGTTGATCGGTTCTTTGCTGTACTTGATTGCATTATCAATCAGGATAACCATTAGTTGACGGAACTTGTCCTTATCTGCCGTGAGCCGAACCCCTCCGCCCTCAGCATGAATACGGATAGGCCGGTCAAAGGTCTTCTGAAGCATAGACGAGAGCTCGTCCACCAGCTGTACAGTATCGAAGGTTTCCAGCTTCAGCCAGTCTTCCTGTTCAGCCTCAGCCAGCGTCAGCATGGATTTGATCAGCTTCTGAAGCCGTTCGGACTCCTTCGCGATGGCTTCAATCGCTTCATCCCGGATCGTCGTGTCATTACGGCCCCAGCGCTTAAGCATGCCTGCATAGCTGCTTATAACCGTGAGCGGCGTCTTCAGCTCGTGAGAGGCATCGGCAACAAACTGCTTCTGACCGGCAAATGTACGGTCAAGCCGCTCAATCATCTGATTGAAAGCGCGGATCAGCTGCAGCAGCTCAGCCGATTCTTCCTTGCCCTTGAGCTCCATTCTTCGAAGCTTCCCGCTGCGGTCAATCTCGCGCATGGTCTGTACCATCGTCTGAAGAGGCGCAGTCAGCCTGGAAGTAAACCAATAGGTGCCGAAGATGGCGAAGAAGATCGCACCAAGACTCGTAACCGACAGAGCAGCGACCAGAACCTGAAGATAGCTGTCCAGCAGATTGAGCTTCCGCATAATCTCTACCATACCCACAACATTCAGATCCTGATAGATCGGCACCTTCATATACAGAACACGCATGCCGCTGATATACGTAATTCCCGATTCATGTGTCCGTGTAAATTCTACCGGCCGCTCCAGGAGCTCCTTGTCACTGCCCTGTTGATTAATAATATTGCCGCTCGGCTCAACAATCCGGATGACTTCGTTAACGTTATAGAATTCATTCAGCAGCTTCGGATCTGTCAGCCGTCCAGGTGTGCTGATCTTGGCATTCTCAAGCAGCAGACTGATCTTATTGGCCACAAGCTGCTCTTCACTTTGAGTTGTGATCCTAATCACAAAGAAATAAACGAAGATGTTGAACAGAATCAGAATAAAGATGAGCCAAAAAATTGTAAAGAGAGTGAACCGTTTGCGCAGTGTCATGCATCCGGCTCCTTCAGCATATAACCGACGCCGCGAATGGTATGAATAAGCTTATAGCGGAAGCCCCTGTCAATCTTCTGTCTCAAATAACGGATATAAACATCAACCAGATTGGTTTCTCCGATGAAATCATAGCCCCAGACATCTGACAGAATTTCTTCGCGCGTCTTCTCGCGGTTCTTGTTCTCGGCCAGATACACCAGCAGATCAAATTCACGCGGCGTCAGCTCGATCGCCAGCTCCTTGCGGAACACTTTGCGGGTTCGCAGCTCGATGGTCAGCTCGGCCGCCTTCAGAACGTCGGCACCTTCGCTATCCTTCGATTGCTGCTGGAAGATCCGCAGAAGATTGCGTACCCGGGCCAGCAGCTCCTCCATTGCAAAAGGCTTGGTTATATAGTCATTGGCACCAGTCTCAAAGCCGCTAACCTTATCAGGCACTGTATCACGTGCAGTCAGAAGAACGACAGGAATCGGATTGCCTGCGCTGCGCAGCCTTCTGAGCACCTCGATCCCGTTAATGCCGGGAAGCATAACATCCAGCAGCACCAAGTCCCATTCTCCGGAGGAGGCCATCTCAAGCCCTGTCCTGCCATCCTCTGCACGTCCTACTTCATAGCCTTCGTGCTCCAGCTCAAGCTGAAGAATGCGGGCAATGCCCTCCTCATCTTCAATTACGAGCAGCCTTTCACTCATCTTGTTCACCTGCTTCCTGTTTGCCTCACAGAATTAATATACCGCCTGCCGAATATCTGACGCAGGATATACATTACGATTACCCGGTAACCAGCATTAATTGGCTGTCTGCCGCGACCAGGCTTCGACATCCCATACCTTCGTAACCCAATCCTCATAAAAGTCAGGTTCATGGGATACCAATATGATTGTCCCCTTATAGGACTGAAGAGCTCTCTTCAGTTCGGCCTTAGCCACAACATCCAAGTGGTTGGTCGGCTCGTCGAACAGAATCCAGTTGCTCTCACGAAGCATGAGCTTGCATAATCTCACCTTGGCTTGTTCGCCGCCGCTCAGCTGATTCAGGTTGCGGGTAATATGCTCATTCTTCAGGCCGCAACGTGCCAGCGCAGCCCGAACCTCATGCTGGTTCATATGCGAGAATTCATTCCAGACATCATCAAGCGGCGATATTGGCTGTCCCTTGACCTCCTGCTCGAAATAAGCCGGATGCAGATAATCACCACGGTATACTTTGCCGTCGAGAGGCTGAATTTTGCCAAGCAATGTCTTCAGAAGCGTCGATTTGCCGACACCGTTCATCCCGACAATGGCGATTTTCTCGCCGCGCTCAATCAGTACATCCATTGTTGGCAGCAGCGGTTTGTTATAACCGATGACAAGGCCGGTGGCCTCTACGATCGTCTTGCCGCTCGTACGGGCTTCCTTAAACTGGAATGTCGGCTTCGCAGCTTCTTCCGGACGGTCGATCCGCTCCATACGATCAAGCTGCTTCTCACGGCTCTTCGCCCGGCCGGAGGTCGAATATCTCGCCTTGTTCCGCTGGATGAAGTCTTCCTGCTTCTTGATGAATTCCTGCTGCTTCTCATAAGCATCGATATGCTGGTTCTTGTTCATCTCCGCCATCTGCAGGAATTTCTCATAGTTAGCCGTATAGCGCGTAAGCTTGGCAAACTCCAAATGATAGATCACATCCACCACTTCGTTCATGAATCCGGTATCGTGGGAAATCAGCATGAACGCATAAGGATAATTACGCAGGTAATTCGTCAGCCATGTAATATGCTCTTCATCCAGATAGTTGGTCGGCTCGTCAAGCAGCAGGACAACCGGCTTCTCTAGAAGCAGCTTGGCAAGCAGCACCTTGGTGCGCTGACCGCCGCTGAGCGATGCAACGTCGCGTTCCAAGCCAATCGCATTCAGGCCCAGACCGTTCGCCATCTCTTCCACTTTCACATCTATCATATAAAAATCGCCGATTTCCAGCGCTTCTTGGATTTCACCCATACGCTCAAGGAGCTGCTCCAATGTATCCGGATCTGCCTCGGCCATCTGCACGGCTATATCGTTCATTTCCTGCTCCAGCTCAAGCAGCGGCAGGAAGGCATCCTTCAATACATCCCGGATGGTATGCCCGGGTGTCAGTGCTGTATGCTGATCGAGGTAACCATAACGGATCTTAGGCGTCCATTCCACTCGGCCGTTATCCTTAAGCACCTTGCCGGTCAGAATGTTCATCAAGGTAGACTTGCCGGCGCCGTTAGCACCTACCAACCCGACATGCTCGCCTGCGAGCAGACGAAAGGATACATCTTTGAAGAGAGTCCGTTCTCCGAAATTATGTGACAGTTCTTCTACTGTTAATAAACTCATTTCTCAAGCTCCAATCCATAATAGATCATCAAATAGGCCGCAAATGCCACCAGGCAACATTGTATCACAACTGAGCGAGAAAATCCCCCGGTGCTGCAAGATACCAGCCAACAATCTATTCGCGGCAGACCTCACCGTAATCATGCCAGGCGGATCACCACTGGGTTTCGGCTTGATAGGAAACAATCCTCTCCAGTACGGGACGAAGCGCGCTCTCAATGGCTGTACGCCATTTGCGGTGCTCGGTTGCCCATTTCCCCTTCCACTGCCATTCCAGCCATTCCTGAACCGGCAGATGCTCCAGAACAGCTACCGGCGGCTCCCCCATCGCGGACAGCCATTCACTGCGCCCGGCAAAACGAATATCCTTATTCGCGATCCAGTAAGTGGCCCTGTTATGAACACTTCTGTAGCCGCATATCTCGCGCCACTTCGTCAGCCGCCTGCGGGTCCATCTGGCCATGCAGGGATCGGCTACCATCAGAAGGATATCACACTTTCCCGGCCACTCTGAGGCGGCCTGCTCCGTCCACGCAGAAGACAAATCGAGAACTGGCGTGCATGGCTCGCCCGCTTGGAAGGCCAGACTAAGCCCTTTCATCAGCTCCGGCTGATCCAGAACGGCTGAGAGCCGTCCTGTGCCGCTCCCCCCCGAATCGGGACAAAGCGTATGGAACCAGCACTCCTCCTCCACCCATCCTGTATATCTCATATCAAGCGGCCTGTAAACAGATCTCCCCCTCTCCCCGGCCTCTTGCTGCCTCCGGCTTCCATCCAGCAGCATATAAGCTTCAGGTTCAAGAGCAGGATGTTCGATATAGATTGCCCGATGGCCGGAATCGCCAAGAAGTCTTGCGATATTGACGGCGGTATAGGTCCCTCCCGAACCGGAAGCCATAGAGACCACACCAACAAGCGGAACTGCCCGTAGTTCGTACCTGACCTGCTTGCGGAACGGCATCTGCTGGTCACTTCCGCCAGCAATATGCAGCAGCAGTGCTGCCAGCTCAGCGGCTGATGATGGCCGCATGCCGGGATTATGCTGCAGCAGCCGGTTCAATAAGTCGAACACGGCATCCGGAAGTTCAGATGAAAGCTGCCGCCGTTCAGCGGTTCCTAGACCGCTTGTCTGCAAGTTGGGAAGGCATCCGCCGCTCAGCATATAATAGAGGAGCGCCCCGACACTGTACAGATCACTGCGCGCATCGGTCTGACCTGAACTGCCTCCCTGCTCCGGTGCAGCAAATCCTGGTGTGCCGAGCTTCGTTGTATCCTGCTGCTGATTATGCTTTACCAGCCGGGAGATTCCAAAATCAATCAGTCGTACAAAGCCTCCAGAATCCAGCATGATATTGGAAGGCTTAATGTCCCGGTGGATGATGGGCGGGTCCTGCTCATGCAGGTATTCCAGCGCTGAACACAGCTGAGAAGCTATATCTACAGCCCGATGCAGCTCCATCCTCCGGCCGCTTCGTTCGAAGAATGCCGCTACCGTTTCTCCCTCTGCAAAATCCATCACCAGTACAGCCGGAGAGCCGGAAGCGTGATCGCTTGGAAGGTAATCCATGATCTGCGGCAGACGCGGATGATTGATCCGCATCAGCACAGCGACTTCCGCGTCGATGCTCTTCTCTGTGCTGATGGACATGGGAAGCAGCTTCAAAGCTCGCTTTTTGCCGCCAAGCCTCAAATCTGCCGCTGCATAAACGGTACCCATCCCTCCTCTGCCTACCAGTGCTTGTATTTCGTACCGGTCTGCAATGACATCCCCTGCTGATAGACTCCAGCTCGTGCCCCTATTATAAATATCCATCTATACAACCCTCCAGATTCCGATGTTTGTCCGATAATACAAAAGAATCCCGGTCTGATGCCTGGGCATCAAACCGGGATTCTTTCCCGAATGGTACTGCTATATCTTGTTTAAGTATAACGTAATTTCATCCCGGTTGTGAAACAATTGTTTGGCTTTGAGCAGCTTGAAGGACGATTCCTCCAGCTTCCGGATCACGTCCCGGATCGTCTGCAGCGGCTTGCGGTGCATCAGCTTGATCGTAATAATGGCCGTGCCTCCCCGCTCAAGAGATGCCTGCAGATCCAGTACCAGCTTCACCATCAGCATCGGACTCCAGCTCATATCGCATACCAGCAGATCAAAGGTGTCGGGACGAAACTTGACTTCCCCGGCATTCTTCTTGAAATAGGCAAGCCTTGGATGATCCATTAGAGAGGGGTGCAGATCGGCAGGATCAACCGCCGTAACCGCACAGCCGCGTTCAAGCAGCAGTGATGTCCAGCCGCCAGGAGCCGCCCCGATATCGAGCGCTTCCTTGTAATCCTCAAGATGAAGGCCAAATGCCCGTTCCGCTTCCAGCAGCTTGAATTTTGCCCTTGAGATCTGTTCCTCCTCCCGCTGAAAACGAACGGCTCCGCCCGGCCAGTCCGACAGCAGCTCGCCAGGGGTTCCCCATCCCGCCAGCAGCTCTTCACCCGCGGCGTAGATGGACAGAATAATATCCGGGTTCTGCATAACCGGCTCACTGTCCAGTTCATCCAGCACGGCATCCAGAACACCCTTGGTGTCCGAGGCGGTATAATGATAGGGACTCGACGCGCTGCGCCGGATATGAACCGCCGTCCGTTTGCCGCTGAACACCGGCTTTGCGTTGCGTACCAGCTCGGAGAGATGGTTCAGGTCATCCGCATTCCCCTCAATGGTAACTGTCCGGTCAACAGGCTGAATATGCCGGAGGAAGATCGGCTCTTTGGCCTGAATGGCCTCCAGCATGGCTTCTCGTTCCAGGTCGGTCTCAATAGTAAATATTTCACCAGCAGCAATCTGCTTCACGGCCTTTACATCAAAGAGCCGCCGCAGTTCTTCCAGTGCGTAGTTCGCGAATCCGCGATTCGCCGTGCACAGCCAACGCATCAGCCTGCATCTCCCTTCGGGGCTACCCGGATCCATGGCCGGTCATGCACCCAATCCACTTCAACCGGCAGCTCGTATGCCGAACCCAATATATCGCCTGTCAGCACTTCCTGCTTAGGACCGGCCGCCGCGATGCTTCCTTCATGAACTAATGCTACATGAGTAAAGAGCGGTATGATTTCTTCGATATGATGAGTAACGTAGAGAACGGTCATATCCCGTTTGCCAAGCTTGTTCAGGTCATTCAGCAGCTTCTCCCGTTCGTATAGATCGAGACCCGCACAGGGCTCGTCCATAATTAACAGCTCCGGGGATGACATAAGCGCTCTTGCAAGCAGCGCCTTCTTGCGCTCGCCTTGGGAGAGTGTACCGAACGGCTGGCTGCTTAAGTGGCCGATCCCAAAGTCCTCAAGCATCGCCTTCGCCTTGCGGATGACCGCCGGTTCGATCTCCTGGTAGAAGCGGAGAAAGGCATATTCGCCTGTAGCGACGATTTCCCAGACGGGATCGCTTAATGACATTTTCTCAATAACAGACTGGCTGATGTAACCGATACGCTTCCGCACCTCTCGCACATCAACACGTCCGTACCGGTGGCCGAGCACATCCACTGTTCCCGAGGTTGGGAACAGATACCCGGTGATCATCTCCAGAATGGTTGTTTTGCCCGATCCGTTCCTGCCGAGAATAACCCAATGCTCGCCCTTATTAACCTGGAGATTCACACCGTCCAGTATTACCCTCTCGTCACGCTGCAAGACCAGCTGCGATAAAGATATCATCGTGTTGTTCACCTTACCTTCACTTATTGCTGCTTGTGCGCCCTATCTCTTCAATCAGCGAATCCGGCATCGGCCCGTTAACGAGCAGGACGTCCTTGGGGGCTCGCTCCATTAAAGCCGCATACATCTGCATCCGTCCAGACGGGCTGGAGGTGTGCATGTAAATCCGCCGCGGAAACCTGCCTGTCTCCAGGATGTGGCGTACAACCTCCATACCGTTTGGCTCTCCGTATCCAAGCTCAAAGTCCAGCGATAACAGATCGACATCCTCCGAATCGAGCAGCAGCTTGCATTCCTCTGCATTCCGCGCAAGAGCGAACCCTGCCGGACAACGCCTGTAATCATCCAGGTAAATATGTATCAAGCCTGCACCTCCCAAGCATTCCATCAATCTAATCCAGGCCGAGCAGATTAGCAACCGTAAGCAGCTGCTTCCTGTGGGGATAGCCCTCTGGCTCAGGCGTCTCCAAAATCAGCGGTACACTGCGGATTTCCGGCTGCGCGAGCAGCCAGCGAAGATTATCCTCACCAATCATTCCCTGTCCGATTGCTGCATGGCGATCCCGGCGGGACCCGCTTTCGTACATGGAGTCATTCAGATGAATGGCAGCAAGGTGGTCGAAATACTCCAGTTCCCTTGCTTTGTCCATCCAGCTCTCGCCGTTAGCCCTATCCCAAACCCCGCTTGCAAACAGGTGGCAGGTATCCAGGCAAAAGCCAATTTTCTCCGGATAACGGCTAAGGCTGCGGATCTGTACCAGCTCGTCGAAAGTCGTACCCATCGGCGCATGGTCACCGGCCTGATTCTCGACTAGAATCTTGGCCGAGCCCGTCCATTCCTTTAGCACGCGGTCCAGCGAGGCAATAATATGCCGGTACCCCTCCAGAATATCAGGCCCTTTATAGATTCCAAAATGAACAACCGTGCCCAGAGACCCGCAGGCTTCCGCAATTTCCAGATCATTCAGCAGCGATATCGCAGTTCGCTCAGCATGATCCGACTCGGGGGCAAATGCCAGGTTGACCGGATAAGGAGAATGGGCAATCGAAGCCATCCCATGCTCCCTGCAGTAAGACGCGCAGCGCTCCGCTTCCCTGCGGTCAAGCTCCTTCACACCGAGAGAACGGGGATTCTTGGGAAAATACTGATAGGCCAGGCCGCCAAGCCCTCTTGCTTCTTCCGCTGCGCCCTTAAACCCGCGCTTAATGCTGACGTGGCTGCCAATCCGCACCTTCACCTGTCACTCACCCTTCCTGCTGGCAGTTAGGGCAGTAGAAGACTTTGCGGGATGAGAGCTCTTCCTTCACAATAGGCGTACCGCATTCGCGGCATGGCTCCCCTTCACGGTCATAGACGAGGCAGTTCTCGTTATAGCCGCCCGTAAGGGTGTCTCCCTTGAACAAAGGCATCTCCATATAGCCGCCAAGACGGGCCGCATGATAGAGCACTTCCTTCATGGCGCTGTACAGCTTCGTCCATTCTTCGTCTGTTAATCCGGGGATTGCCCGGTCAGGACGGATACCAGCCTTGAAGGCCATTTCATCCGCATAGCAGTTGCCAATGCCCGCGATGACCGACTGATCAACCAGCGCTGTCTTCAGCTTCCCCTTTTTCTTGGCAAAACGGGCTCTGAACAGCTGCTCGTCCATTCTTTTGTCAAATGGCTCCGGGCCAAGCTCCGCAAGCTTCTTATTGGTTTCCTTGGCTGTCAACAGATGCAGATAGCCCAGTCTCAGACCGATGAAATGCAGCGTGCCGGCCGCAAAATGCACAGCCACCTGCACACTTCTGTCCGGCTTATCTTCTTCATGAGCACCCCAGTACAGCAGTCCGCCCAGCATCAGATGCAGCAGCAGACGGTTTCCGTTATCCAGGTGAAAAACCAGGTGCTTGCCCCGCTGCTCTACAAACAATACCGTGCTGCCGACGGTTCCAGCCGCAAACTGCTGCTCGTCCACATTTATAGACTTGCTTCTAGTCACTTCTACTCCCGTAATCCGGGCCCCCGCAATTTTCTCTGACAGCAGACGGCGGTACGTCTCCATCTCCGGCCATTCCGGCATGGGATCAACCTCTTTCTCTCTAACCGTATCGTGTGGTTGTTGTTATCCTTACTCATTTCCTGAACAGGGTCGATATATACGAAATTAGTTCATGCAGATCGCCGCAAATATGATCCGGCTCAGCGCCCGCCTGCAGGCGAAGCGTCTCGTAATTGTCCCGGTTCGTAATACCTGTCATAACCAGCAGTGAGCGGCAGCCCGCGTTATTCCCTGCTGCGATATCAGTCGCCAGATTATCACCGATGACTAGTGCGTTCTCTGCCGAGATTCCCAATCGCTGCAGCGCAACATTCATTAATATAGGAGAAGGCTTGCCGATCACGACCGGTTCGGCAGCGGAGGCAGCCTTAATCATGGCACCGATCGAACCGGCGCCAGGGATGAAGCCGCCTTCAGACGGCAGCAGCAAATCCGGATTTGTCATAATCGAGCCCGCCCCTGCGCGGATCAGCCGGACAGCCTCGGCCACCTTATCGTAAGTCAGCTGCCGGTCTATGCCCTGCAGAACATAATCCGGGCTCTGGTAATCCACAGCAAGACCGGCTCCCCGCACAGCTTCGAGCAGACCTTCTTCACCTATAACGGCCACCTTGGCACCGGGCTTCTCACCTGCAATATATGCCGCTGCCCCTTGGGCACTGGTACATACGTCATCAGGCTCAGCTGGTATCCCCATCGCCTGCATGCGTCCCGCCACGGTTTCGGGTGATGCCGAAGAATTATTGGTGACGAACAGATAAGGCAGTTCCAGCTCCTTAAGCAGCCGGATGAACCGGTCCGCTCCGTCAATCATCACAGGCCCGTGAAACAAGGTGCCGTCCAGATCAATCAGCAGCCCCTGCGGCAGTGCCTTCTGTTCCTGTTCCGAGCTGCAGCCAGCCATCAGCAGTTCCGCCCCTTCAGGACCTGATCGATCCAGTATTCAACAGCAAGACCATCCTGCAGGGTTGGGGCAAGCTCCGCAAAGCGGTCCTCGCCGGCACACCTCAGCACGTAGTGATGCAGGGCCGCAAAATGCGTGTCTACTGCAAATCCCATCGTAGCTTTCTCATCCGGCAGCAGAGCAAGCGTTGCGGGTACCGGCAATGCCGGTGTGCCACCGCTAAGCAGATGGACCGCCGGAACAGCCTGCCGCTCCAGATCGCAGGTGATGCTGCCTTTGGAGCCGACGATCTGGATATCGAATGCATCCGATCCATAGGCGATTCTGGACACTTCAGCCATGCCGCGAATGCCTGACTGCGTCTGATAATGCATAATTGCCCAGTCATCTACATCTACTGCTGCCATACCTTCGCCGCTGGCTGCCTTACGCTCGCCCACGAACGTAAGGGCCTCTCCCTTCACACTGGCAAAGTCCCCGAACCAGTGACGGATCATATCCAGCACATGCACGCCGAGATCCGTAATCGCTCCGCCGCCTGACATTCCGCTCTCGAGACGCCAGCTTACCGGCCGCTCCGGATTCAGGTAACCGGATCTGCGGTACGATATCTTGCACTGCAGGATATCACCGATTATGCCTTCGCGGACAAGCTCGCGAATACGCATCACAGCAGGATGATACCGGAAGGTAAAAGCCAGCTGATAGGGCAGCTGAGGCTGGGTCTCTGTCAGCTGGACCAGAGCAGCAGACCGTTCATATGTATCTGCGAGAGGCTTCTCGCAGTAAATTCCTTTAAGATGGCTCACCGCCGCTTCAGCATCCTCCAGATGCCGAGCATTCGGTGTGCAGATATCGAAGACGTCAACCTGAGGGTCGGCAGCAGCCTCCATGATAGAGTCTGTTACATTCCGGAAACCGATCGCGGCTGCTTGGGCCGCATGCCGCTCAGGCGAGCGGGTAACAAGCGTGTCCAGCACTGGTACTACAGGCAGCTGCTTCACAATAGGCAGCGCCCGCAGCGCAGTCATATGTGTTTTGGCTATATTGCCAAATCCAATCATGGCAAAACGAATTTCTTTCATGCATGATACCTCCCGGCTTTTCTGCGCAGCCGTTCCATCCGCTTGCGGATTGCATCGACCTCCGAGCGCCGCTTCGGATCGTTGCGGTACAGGCTGAGCCGCTTCATGGCAAGCTCAAGCGCATGCTCCGTATAATGAAGCGCCCGTTCATAATCCTTGGATCGGTGTTCGAAGTACATGGCCAGTTCAATATGTGCTTCATTGACCGGCAGCTGCGATTGTTCGGCGCTGTTAGCGGCCTTCTGCCACAATAGCACAGCACGCTGCCAATTTCCACATTTCTTGTCCCGTGCTGCCAGCGGCAGACACCAGGATGGTGAAGGATCCCTATTGGTGAGCCTGTCAAACAGCCGCTCCGCCTCTTCCTTCATTCCCATTCGTTCCAGCCACAGCCCGGTACGGAGCAGCTCCTCGGACCCTTCCGGGTATTCCAGAGCGGTTCCGAGCCCGCCGCCGAGCAGCAGGCCGAAGCGGACAGCCAGACATGCCAGTGCCAGCATATCAAGCTCATTATGGGTGAACACCTCCGCCAGCGGTTCGGGATCATTGTCAGACAGAAACCGGAAATAGCGGGCAGGTGCCTCTGAGCCAGGCAGATCGTTCACGCGGAAGATTCCCAAGCGCTCCTCCTCTACATGACTGAGCCGGCAGGAAGCCAGCGTATTGCGCCAGATGCTTCTCGAAGGATGGAGGAAATCCAGATGCTTCGGGTCGGCCATAGTACGTCCCAAGCCGTTCATGATATACCGTCCTGCCAGCACAGGCCAGTCGAAGGTTCTGCCGTTATAGGTCGCCAGGTACGAATGCCGCTCGACCCGCTGTTTCAGGTGAGCCAGCATCGCCCGCTCTTCCGCCGGATGACGGATGAGCAGCTGTTCAATGACGAAGCTGTCCTTTTCCACATAAGCAATGCCTGTCATGAAGGGTACATTGCCGGTTCCTACGCCAAGCCCTGTTGTCTCGAGATCAAGGAACAGAATCTGTCCGGCTGAGATAGCCGGCTGTCCAGGGTGGAAGGCATTAAGCCCTGACGCATACAGATGCAGGTCAGACAGCTGATGGTGACCGTGGCGGTAGGGCAGCGGATATTCCCTGCGCCTTATCAGGAAGCTGCCCCAGTCATTCTGAAGCAGGCGGACCCCAAGCGGCTCCCAGCTGCTGCCGAGCTCTTCTGCATCATCAGCTGGTGCCAAGGTAACGGCTTCCTCCGTCTGCTCCACAGGTCCATTATTCTCCGACAGTCCGCGCAGCTTGTTCATCCGGTCCCTTATGCTGCTCATGACCTTCCCTCTCCCTCCTGAAGAAGTTCCAATGCGTGAGTCTTGCCCATCAGGCCGACTTCCTCAATCGGTCCGACACAAGCCGGACAGCCGCTTATGCAGCCGCAGGTCCGTATCCAGTCCTTGGCGCGCTCAAGCAACTCGTCATGTACGGTGAACAGCCGCTCACTGAGTCCGATGCCGCCCGGATACCGATCGTAGAAGTAGATTGTCGGACGCTGGGTATGGACGGCCTTTACCTGCGGATATACCCGGATGTCCATCGGATCACACATCAGATAGACAGGGGCTATATGCACGAGTACATTGGCTATTCCGAGCAGCGCGAACTGCATATCATTCGTGCCCATGCGCGCGGCCGCCTCTTCGCTGAATGTAAACCAGTAGGCGCTGGTGTGAAGCTCCGCTTCCGGCAGGTGGATCGGTCCTGAACCAATATTCTCATGGGTGCGAAGGCGAAGCTTCTTGAATATCGTCGGCTTCGCGTTGACGGTCACTTCGCCGTACTGCCGAACGATGTCACCGGTCTGCAGCTCCTTGTCCACATGCAGCACCTTAAGCTCCACCGCCATGCTCGCATCCGTGAAATAGTCTACATCCACTTCCCGCACGTAGGCTTTCTTCTCGGGAAAGTCGAGCTTCTCCACCTGATACTGAACGCCTTCATGGATGTATATCGCTTCCTCGTGAATCAGTGTCGGGGCACTGAACTGGTCGACCTCCCCGAGCACACGGCTGCCGCTGGTCATATCAATAATAATAAAATTCTCCTGCGCAGCCGAGCGGAGCGAAATGTTGTGAGCGGGGAAGGACTGATCCATCCAGAACCAGCGGCCCTTCACGTGATGAAGAACCTTCTCCTCAACGAGAAATTCCAGCATGTCCCGAAGGGGCTCCGAGCCGAAGGTTTCATTCTCCTCAAAGGGCAGCTCATAGGCCGCACACTTAATATGGTCAATCAGGATCAGCAGATTATCCGGGTTGATGAGTGCCCGCTCTGGCGGGCGATTGAAGAAGAATTCCGGATTCTGGATAATATACTGGTCCAGCGGGTTGCTGCTCGCCACCATGAACGTAACCGAGCTGCCCTGCCGCCTTCCGGCACGCCCTGACTGCTGCCATGTGCTGGCCACCGTCCCCGGGTAACCGTTCAGCACGCAGGCCTGCAGCTGTCCGATGTCGATACCGAGCTCCAGCGCGTTCGTACTGACGACACCGCGGATTTCTCCGCTGCGGAGTCCCCTCTCGATTTCCCTGCGCAGCTTGGGCAGGTACCCGCCGCGGTACCCGCGGATCGTCTGCGGCCCCACATCCTTGCGGACCAGGTCCTGCAGATACGTCAGCAGCAGTTCAACCCTTACCCGGCTGCGGGCAAAGACAATCGTCTGAACACCCTGCTTCAGCAGCATCGACGCGAGATTCTTGGTCTCCAGCACACTGCTGCGGCGGATGCCGAGCTGCCGGTTCACAACGGGCGGGTTATAGAATACAAAATGCTTCTCTCCCATAGGCGCGCCGTTATTGTCTACAACACGGACAGGTTCCCCTACCAGCCGCTCGGCATGCTCGCCGGGATTGTCGATAGTGGCAGAAGCACAGATGAATTGAGGGTTCGAGCCATAGAAGCGGCAGATCCTCTTCAGCCTGCGGATCACGTTAGCGACGTGACTGCCGAATACGCCTCTGTAGGCGTGCAGCTCATCGATTACAATGTAACGGATATTCTCAAACAGCTTGACCCATTTGGTATGATGCGGAAGGATCGCGGAATGCAGCATGTCTGGATTGGTCACGACAATATGGCCGGCATTGCGGATGGCCTGCCGCACATTAGGCGGCGTGTCCCCGTCATAGGTGTGAGTCTTGATATCGGCCTCCATCAGATCAGCCAGCTGCTGCAGCTCAGCCACCTGGTCCTGTGCGAGCGCTTTGGTCGGGAACATGTACAGCGCCCTGGACGAATCCTCCTCTAGCACGGTCTGCAGCACGGGCAGGTTGTAGCACATCGTCTTGCCCGATGCAGTCGGGGTTACCGCTACAATATGATCGCCGTTCCTCACGGCCCGATAGGCATCCCGCTGATGCGTGAACAGGGCATGGATTCCCTTGGCGCGCAATGCCTCAGCAAGCTTCGGATGCAAATCGGCCGGCAGCTCTGCTGTTTGTGATTCCCTGGGCGGGATGGTATGCCAGTGCGTCACATTCTCCATAATTTCCGGCTGCTTGCGGAGAATGCCCAGCCATTCTTCCAGATTCTCGGCTTTGCCTGTAAGTCGGTTCATTCGCTGCCTCCTTGTATCTCTTATTTATAGGAACAATTTCGATTATTTTTCTATATATGTGTTGAGCCGCGAATTCATAAAAGGCAGGCAGTATGATACCTAAACACTACATCATATTTTACAGAATACATGTTCGGGTGACAATGATATTTTAATTTAACTCGTTAATGTTTAATATAATTAAATGACTGCATAGAAAACAGGCACTTCACCAGCTGTTCGCTTTAATGAAGTACCTTATTTCTTCAAAGTCCACCACTCATTGCTGTACGCCATATTGATAAGTCCTCTTGCTCGTCACTTTAACCCCATGCCGCCAATCAACGTTTCCAGCGAAAGACTTTGTACAAAATCTAACGCTTCATCTTGCTGGGCTGTAGTCCAATCAATTGTCACGTAACTTGTGTTGTCCTGATTTGTTACGACTTTACCTTTGTAAATCTGAAGATAATAAGTGTAACCTCCCGCTTGCAGTTCTTGGCCCACCATCAACAAGTCATCGGTCTTATATAAATAGTACTCCTTGCCGTCCTCGTGAAACTCTTCAGTATCTACCTCGCTTGCTCCCTCGACTTCATCAGAGTGTTCATAAACGATTGGTTCTCTCTGAATCATGAGATTAAACCCTGCATCAGATTTGTCTTTATAAATGAAGGTCAAACTGCTGGTGTCTGCTGCATCAATCGAGTCAATACGGTGAATTTTGTTGTATGGTATCATTGAATAATCTGCTTCATTTGGACTCCAATTGCTGCTTAGAGATACACGATGAAATGTATACCCTTGAATCGTTTCAGGGATGTCTAGACCTTTTATCATCTTCTCTGCATCTTCTATCTTGTCAAACTCCCCTTCCGATTTAAAGAGAAGAGCGCTGTTTTTATCATCTCCATATTTCTGATAATCGCCAAGAGTCATTTTATTTGACTCAGCCTCTATTTCTTCCTGAAATCCTTCATCTACTGGAACTACTGTCTCCATACTTGAGACAGGCAGCTCTATATGATTGCTGTTAACTACAAAATTAAAGACTGATGTTACAATATCATGAAGATACTCGTGATCAACCACTTCTGGTACATCCCTTGTCGTATGGATCATATCCACCTTGCTCTGCCCTATTGTAACAGCAGGTATTCCGCTTTCCGTGAAAGCCTGATGATCGCTGGAATACCCCCTCGGCATCACTTCAGCCTGGACACCATGCTCCGTAAGATATTCTTGCAATTGGTTCATCAGACCCTCCCCCGCACCATCGCCTATAACCAATAATTCTCCACCTTCTTGCAGTCCAATACAATCCATATTAATAGCATAGACATGGTCATAGTGCTGGTCCATCTGCTTAACAAACGCCCTGCTGCCCTGAAGCCCTGACTCTTCTCCGTTAAAAGCGGCAAACACGACATCCGGCTGCATCGCGTGTCCATTATAATGGTTTTTCAGATTGGCAGCCAATTGGATCAATGCACTTACACCAGTTGCGTTATCTACAGCCCCGCTGTATATTTCCTTGCCGGACCAGCCGAGCGAATCAAAATGTGCGGATAATATAATGAGATCCTTATGATCTTGATTTGGTGTGCCTTTCAGCATACCTACTATATTATGTGCCTGAACCTGCTCCTCTTTCATTTGGGTTTTGATTGTGATCTCAGTGACAGCGTTCTTGTTTTTATTCAGCCACTCATAAACTTCCCCGGACAGTTGAAATACAGGAATATCATGATAGCCAGTTGGCAGGTGCTTCATAAAATCATTCTTCCTAATGAATATAGCCATTGGATTGTGGGCCAATAGTTCATTCCAGTTATCACCGTTATCCCATATTGCAACATGTCCTCTTACACTCGAAAAATTATTTTCTACAAAAACTGGCGTTCCTGTTCGGTCAAAGCTTTCAGTCACACGCTGCTCCAGGTAATCCTCCCCATAAATTAATTCACGTTCTTCTGTATCAGTCTTAATAATGATAAGATACTTTTGCTTATCAGGGTCAAACAATCGATGTTTATAAGCGATGGCAAAAGAGTCACCTTGGTAGGGCTCAAGCCCAATACGTTCAAAATGTTGTTCGAGATACTTCTGCGCCTTTTCATTACCTCTTGTACCCGTCAGCCTGCCCTTATAACTGGTATCGGATAATTCCTGAATGATGCCTTCATATGTATGATCAAGAGTTTTATTAACTTCCTCTTCTGTTTCATTACAACCAGCTAAAATAACCACAAATGAAACAACAATAAGGGTGTGACAAAAAAATTCCCTTAGCATTTAACTCCCTCGCTTTTTTAATATAAGAATCAAAATATCTCTACATAGTGACCGAGCATAGATTAACCCTATGGTGCTCCCCCTAGTTGGATTAGGCCTTCATCTGCTGTCATGACAACCAATATATCATCTATTATTTTACATGTAAATAGTTTACTTTTTTATAACTTATTGTATCTCATTGATTAAAAGGAGGTGAATAAATGAAACGCTTAATGCTAGCATTACTAACGCTACTAGCTACCTTTACAATAGCTGGTACAGCATTAGCTTCTGAAGCAGAGGTTGCATCTGACAAAGGAAATATTAAAAGCAACTTAGAGCTGAACTCGGGAGTTTCTGCCATGTATATACCTTGTGACTACTACTCCAGTGGACAACACAAATATGTACTGGCTGGTTCACAACAAGTTAAAGATTCAGGTGGTTCCCACTTAGTAGTAACTAAAAATCCAGACGGAAGCTCCTCTTCAAAAACCTGTGATATTACTAATTACTATAATGTTCCTAGGTATGTCTGTGCCTGCGGTCAGGGCTATGATGGTAGCCGAACTTTTTCCAGCACCACTCATAGTATTCGCCATTAGTCAATATCGCTTTACATAAGGCATTCATAAGAAAATATGTAAAGAACCCGTTTTCCAAGACCGGAAAACGGGTTCTTTATTCAATCAAACATGCGGCGGCTCCCAGGATTTCTTGTACCACCGAAGCGCTCTCAGATTTTGATCCAGTCTGACGGCTGCCCGGAACGGCATCTTATGATTATCCCAGAAGCGGATATCGCACAAGGTAACCTAAAAGCCCACCCATGCCGCACGGCCTAAGGCTTCAAATAAGGCCCGTCTTCACCAATCTTGCCCGGTGCGGGATTGCCCGGCAGATCAAGGACATAGACCCGCAGGTTTCCCTGCCCGTTCACCGCCACCGACAAGGTACCATTCGTGACGTTCTTGACATCTCCCGTCACCGCGTCCTTGTACGTGCCGTTCGGTATATTCCGGAACGATGCCGATTCACTTACGGCAATCAGCGCGAAGCTGTCTATGCCAGCAGCAGCATCCGTATACCGGCGTTTGTATGCCATCGAACCGCTGATGTCATCAGTGGAATACTGACCTTTTTGAAGCGCTGGTATCGACCGGCGAATCTGGTTGAGGCGCTGAATATGCTTCACAAGCGGCTTCTGCAGCGTTTCTGCAACTGTACCGGAAGCGGAAGCCACCTTGCCAAAGTCGCTTGCAACCACCGTGCCTTCAATCTTGTCGCCGTAATATGCACGGCCTGTCGTCGCTAGCGCGCAAGATGGACCGCAGTCGATCTTCTTCCCGGCCTGAAACTCAATTTCAGAACCGTAATAGAGAGTCGGTATGCCGCGGAAGGTCCACATCAAGCTCATGTTTTCCGCCCAGGCTGCCGTTCCGCCAGCATAACGTGTTGGCGATTTATTAGGGCCATAATCGTGACTGTCCACATAAACGACATTATAAGTAGCATCATTATAGCTGTCATCTGAGTCCTTGCCATTCCAGAAGGCATTGCCCGCATCAGCAAAGTTCATATGCATGCGCATATCAATCACATTCATGCCGGAGAACTGGCTGTGGTCTGGTTCATGGTACAGATTTCCCTTCAGGAAGGCGTTTTCGGAGGTCGGCTGGTTGGTTGTTCCAAGATTGTTCTCATAGTTATACTGCTCCATGACCGCAGCAGCATCGTCTAAGCTGTACGTCTTGCGTTCCTTCCATGTGAAAAATTGCGCCGAGTGGTTAACCGAACCGCGGTTCCATTTGTCATTGACGAAGGAGCCAACCTCACCGAACATGAAGAAATGTTTCCCCTTATCACCAAACTGGGCAACAGCTCTTTCCTGAGCGGCCGGAAGAAAATGACGGTTCCAGATCACACGCGGGATGTGCACGGCGGTATCGATCCGGAAACCGTCTACCCCCATATCGATGAACCGGTTATAGGCTTCGATCAGGTAATCCTGTACAGGCTTCGATTCGGTATTAAAATCGGCCAGGTCTTCATGAAGCCAGCAGCTTCGTGAATCCTCTCCCTCCCAATTACCGATCCAGCAGCTGTGGTACAGCTCCTTCGGGAACATGCCTGAGGTTGGACTTGGCCATTGGCAGTTATAGGTGTTGTTCCCAAGGGGTACACCCCAATTGCGGCATGTATTTCCTTCCGGTTCCTCCGTAGACCACAGATCTCCGTTGTATGCCTTGCCAGCCGCATTCGCCTGCAGTCCGTCATATTCCGCACCTTCCTGCGGCTCATCATAATACCAGCTCCAGTGACTGTCTCTCACCCCAAACACTTGGGGGGTAAACAAACCCTTGGCTCCCCAGCGGCTGGAGTGATTGTAGACCACATCCTGAATGATTTTGATCCCTTTGTCATGTGCAGCATTGATTAGATCCTGATAGGTCGCATCAGGCGACTCCAGCCTTGGATCAACACGGAAGAAATCATAGCCATGGTATCCGTGATAATCGTAATCGGAACGGTTCAGGACGACCGGCGTAATCCAGATTGCAGAGAAGCCCAGTGCCTTGATATAGTCCAGCTTGTCGATCAAGCCTTTAAAATCGCCGCGAAACATCGGATCATCATACTCTGCGTTGCCGCTTGTTGCGTGGTTGGCGCCTCCCCGGTTGTTCGAAGAGTCACCATCATAGAAGCGGGCAGTCATGACAAAATAAATGGATTCCTCCCGCATATCCGTTCCAAGCGGTGTACCATTCGCTGGAGACGGCGGTGCAGTTCCAGTTGTCGCCGATGCCTCATCACTTGCGCTCGAGAAGTTAACTGGAACCGCTCTATCATATGCCCTGACAGTGTAGCTGTATGCCGTTGCTGGCGCTAACGAAGTGTCTGTATAGGTCGTTCCTGATGTCTTGTAGGTTTGAATACCTTGCGTACCGCCGGTACGAGTAATCTCGTAACCGCCTACGCCTGTACCTCCGGCATTATCTGTTGACGCTTCCCAGGTTAGCGTAACCCTAAGTCCGTCAGCAGCCGCTGCAAGCCGAGCAGGCACGGATGGAGGCGTTACATCTTCCGGCTGCGGTGAGCAGGGAGCTTCATCCCCGGCTGTTACCACGCCATCCTTAACCGTGATTAAGCCAGCAGGCAGAATATAGTCCGCGCCTCCGTTATTATCCCAGCTAGAACCGTTGTTGAAAGCAGCTTTCATACCGGTTGAAGACCCTAGATCTATCGTCTTCTTCTTCCAATCAGCGCATGCTGCTTCATCCATCTTGACTCCGGGTACCGCCGTCCATTCCGCCCCTTCAGGCTGGTAATGAATATTGACGGTGCTCCAGCCGCGAGATTTGGTGTTATAGTAAACGACAGCCGTTTTACCGGCGGCAATCTCAGCTTCCTCTGCAAGAGCCTGATCCTTGGACGGGATTACAGCCAAGGTAACGATAAGCAGGAAACATACTGCCAGTATCCATACCCGCTTGTGTAGCTCTTTGCTTCTCCTTAACGACATTAATTACATTCCTCCTTAGGTCATTGAAATTTTTAACAGAATGATGTGCAGAGCACAAGCCTTCTTGTCTCCTGCTCACCTAAAATACACACACGCCTCCTCACTTCTGTAAGTCATATTAAAACAGAGCGGCCAGCCATTAAAGCGCTCTCATAACCATTATATTTTTCAGCGGATAACGGCATAAGAATAAGATATTGATACGTTGGGTGCAAAATATTGAATATAAAACAAAAAACAGGAAAACCAAAAATCGGCTTTCCTGTTTTATTTCTCTGCGAGTTTACCTGTGATCCAACAATTCAATCAGACATGCGGCGGCTCCCATGATTTCTTGTACCACCCGATCCGCTCATCCATCACGTTTAGGTTGCGGTCCAGTCTAACGGCTGCCCGGAACGGCATCTTATGATTGTACCAAAAGCGGATATCGCTCCAGGTTACTTCGTAGCCTTCCTCGCGTTCCTTCCATTCCACTTGATAGCGGTCAGCAAAGCTTAGGAAGGAACGGACCCCGTCGGTAGACATCGTTGCCTGGATGACCGGATGAAGCTGGTGGCCCGGCTCCTGCTTCGGCAGCTCGGCCTCCACAATGACCTTCGAGCCCTGAATCGTCCCCAGCTTAAAGTCTTCATGGTTCTCTGATGCAAACTGCCAGTACCTGCCGAACAAACCTGGGATCATCGTCAGCCCGTCGGTTGGAATCCCCTGCTTCTTCAGAAGACTGACGGCCTGGTGTTTGAAATGAAACTTCAATATGACATACCCGATACTCAGACCATAGATGACGGCGAACATGGGGCCGGGTTCCATAAAGCCAGCTGCCCATAATAAGGCACCGGCCGAATGAAGGGAGAACAGAAAGGGATCAAACAAGCTGATTACATCCAGATGGAGCCACTTCTTCGTCATGGGTCTTAAACACTGCACCCCATAAGCATTCAACAGGTCCAGCAGCACATGCAGGCAGACAGCAGCGAGCGTCCAGCCCACAATATGCCAAGCTGCCGCTTCAGCACCGGCCAAATAAGCTGCCGGCAGGCCGATAACAAGCGCCCACAGAGGGAGCACTGGCAGTGCATGAGTCCAGCCGCGATGGTTGCGCAGGTAAGCCGCCTTGCCCTTCACCCTCATTACCCCGTCAAAATCGGGGGCATTATTGCCGACCAGGGAAGCAGCTATCATCGCTGCCGCAGCACCGTCCGTACCGGCGATTACCGGATCGATCATGGCTAATCCGGCAAGCGTAATGCCAAACAACAGGTGACTAGAAGTGTCCATCAACCGTCCTCCTATCGTGCAATCCTTCCTCTCCCGCCCATCCTAACAGACTTTCGTTAACGCTGTGTTTAATCGTTATGACGAAATTGTAAGTAAGCGGCAGTCCTGCAGGCGAACCGGTATCGCATAATACGCCGTCCCTCTTCACATGCTAAACGTCGGGAAGCATCTCTCCCGCAGTCCATCCCATGCGGATAGCTGCACACCATTCAAGAGAGGCGTGATACGCAATGGCTAAACCGGATAATCGTGCAGATAACGTGGAACACCTGCAAAAGGCGGTACAAAACACCCTGCAAAACCTGCATGAAGGCGAAGACTACCTTGCCGAGCATGCGGATGAGATTGGTTCGACCGAATTCAACCAAATCCGGTCGAAGAATGAGCGTAGACGCGAAGCGATTCAAGGCTTCCGCTCTGAAATCAAGGATGAGGCCCACAAGAACGATTAACGTGATTAATTAACTTATCATGCTTGTATGAAGCAAATGGTTATGACACAATTATTACTAATCCCCTGCAAAAGCCGGATCCATTCCGGTTATGCAGGGGATCTCTTATAGGAACATTATTCCCTGATTCAAGTCATTCTATTCCCTGGGTTCAACAATTCTGGGAATTGGAACGGTCAACAAATCGGTCGCAGCAAGCGTCTCGGGAAACAGCACTCTTGCTTCATCTGCCAGCTGCTCCAGATCCTCCTGCCGGTATCGGGAACTGAAATGGGTAATCACCAGCTTCTTGGCTCCCGCTCTCACGGCTGCCTCAGCAGCGTGTATGGTAGTCGAGTGACCAAATTCCACCGCCTTGTCCGGCAAATCAGCCGCGAACGTCGCTTCATGAACGAGCAAATCCGCACCGACTCCGAGCAGGACTGTGTTTTCACATGGTGACGTATCCCCCAATATGGTGATCACCCTGCCGGGTATGGAAGGACCTTTCACCTCATTGGCGTAAACCATACGCCCGTCAGGAAGCTCAGCATCCAGGCCCTGCTTCAGTCTCCCGTATACCGGACCTGGCTTCACGCCCAACCCTTGAAGTTTAATGGCATTAAGCTTTCCGGAAACAGGCTTCTCGACAATCCGATAACCGAAGCAAGGCACCCGGTGTTCCAGCTCCGCTGCCGTTACGGTAAACTGTTCATCCTCGAAGATAATACCCTCTTCCTCAATCTCTTCAATATGCAGCTCATATTCAAGATTGGTCTGTGTCAGACTAAGGCTCATCTCTATCAACTGCTTAATGCCCTTCGGTCCATAAACAGTTACTGGGGTTGTACCGCCTGAGAAAGCCCTGCTGCTCAGCAGTCCAGGAAGGCCAAATGTATGATCACCATGCAGATGGGTTATAAAAATCCGTTCCAGCCGGCTCAGCTTGTGCGAGGTCTTCATCAGCTGATGCTGGGTTCCTTCTCCGCAGTCGAACAGCCAGAACGTTCCTCTGGCCGCCGGGAGACGCAGCGCCGATGAGGTTACATTGCGCCCGGATACCGGGCGGCCCGCTCCTGTTCCCAAAAATGTGATATCCATCAGTGCTTCACCTCCTCCTGTTATCATCAACCATCTACCCTATTATTAATCTGCACCCAGCTCCAACAATCGGATATCTGACAAAAATTACTCTACTGCGGCAAAAGGCAGCAAACCCATCCGCTTAAAGATGGCGCCTGCTGCCTTTACCTAACAGTTAAGCCTTGTCTACATTAAAGTAATTGGCCTCAGGATGGGCAAATACCATAGCCGACACGGAAGCCTCCGGCTCCATCATACAGCCCTCTGTCAGCTCTACACCGATATCCTCGGGCTTCATGAGATCAAAGAGCGGCTCCTGGTCCTCGAGATTAGGGCAGGCGGGATACCCGAAGGATACGCGAATGCCCTGATAACGGGCACCCAGACGCTGCTTCATCGTAAAATCAGGCGCATCCGGGAAGCCCCAGACGTCCCTCATCATATGATGGACGCGCTCAGCCAGACCTTCAGCTACTTCAAGCGCAACCGCCTGCAGGGCATGAGAACGGAGATAGTCACCGTTGTCCTTAAGCACGGTAGCCCGCTCACGTACACCCTGACCTGCTGTTACAACCAGGAAGCCAACATAATCCATGACTCCGCTCTCTACAGAGCGCAGGTAATCCGCCAAGCACAGATACGGCTCAACCTGCTGCCTCGGGAATGTAAACCGCTTGATTTCCCTGGTCGTGTCCTCCGGGTCGTAAATGATTATATCGTTACCGGATGACTGCGCCGGGAAGAAGCGGTACATGGCGTTGGCATGCAGCGTCTGCTCAGCCGCTGCTTCTTCCAAAATGCTGTCCACCGTTTCCTTCAGCTGTACAGCCTTAGGATCGCCCTTTGCCAGCAAATCCTCCACCTTGCCGCGAAGTCCAAGATGATGTCCGAGCAGCATCTGCATGTTAACATAAGGCAGGATATGGCCTAGCGGCACCTCTCTCAGTATATGGCGCTCCAGATCAGGCGGTATGAATATAGGCGCATCCGTCGAAATATTCGAGCGGACGGCTCTGGACAGCTGAGGCAGCGGTTTCTTCTCTTCCGCTTCCGCATAACCGGATGCCTTCAGCGTCTTCAGCTCCTCTTCATAACGTGCGCGATGCTCAGGATTCATCAGCTTATTGGCAATATCCAGCCCGTCCATCGCGTCCTTGGCATATAATACTAGCCCATCGTACTCCGGACTGATTCTGGTTTTCGTGAACTTGCGGCTCAGAGCTGCACCGCCAACCAGGATCGGAGCATTGATACCTGCGGCCCGCATATCCTGTGCTGTCAGCACCATCTGCTGTGCCGATTTGACAAGCAGACCAGAGAGACCAATTGCGTCGGCTTTCTCTTGCCTATAAGCCTCAATGATCTGTTCAGGCGGTACTTTGATACCCAGGTTAATAATCTTGTAGCCATTATTGGACAAGATGATCTCGACCAGGTTTTTACCGATATCATGTACATCGCCCTTAACGGTCGCGAGAATAATCTTGCCTTTGACCGACGTCTCACTCTTCTCCATGTGCGGCTCCAGGTGGGCTACGGATGCCTTCATAACTTCCGCACTTTGCAGAACCTCGGCAACAATCAGTTCGTTATTATTGAACAGGCGGCCAACCTCTTCCATGCCTTTCATAAGCGGACCATTAATGATATCCAGCGGACGGTACTTGGTCAGCGCCTCCTCCAGATCCGGGATCAGGCCTTCCTTTGTTCCTTCGACAATGTAAGAGGCAAGCCGCTCCTCGAGCGACAGGTTGGATACCTTCTCCTTCTTGTCGACCTTCTTCTCCCTGTAGAAGGCAACGAACTTCGCCAGTGTTTCGTCCGTCGTATTAAAGATCAGTTCCTCAGCCAGCTGACGCTCCTCTTCCGGAATGGAAGCGTAACGCTCCAGCTTCTCTGTGTTGACGATCGCATAATCGAGTCCGGCTTTCGTGCAGTGATACAGATATACGGCGTTCAACACCTCACGACCCGCATCAGGCAGGCCGAATGAGATGTTGCTGAGACCCAGAATCGTTTTACAGGCCGGGTAGCGTTCCTTAATCAACCGAATACCCTCAATGGTCTCCACAGCTGAACCGATATACTGCGGATCGCCGGAGCCAATCGGGAACATATTCGGATCGAATATAATGTCCTCGGGATTCATGCCGTATTTATTAACGAGCAGGTCATAGGAGCGGTCCGCGACCTCCAGCTTCGCCTGGCGGGACACTGCTTGTCCGCGCTCATCAATGAGGATCATGACCACAGCTGCCCCATACTTATGGATCAGCGGTACGATCTTCTCAAACTTCGACTCGCCATCCTCAAGGTTAATCGAGTTAATCAGAGCCTTGCCCTGTGAATATTTAAGGCCAAGCTCGATGATATGATCATAGGTCGAGTCAATCATAATAGGCGCCTTGATCTTCTTCGTCACAAAGCTGAGGAATGTCTCCATTGCATACGCTTCATCAATATCCGTGTCCTGAAGGTTGATATCGATAATGTGGGCTCCGCCCTTCACCTGCGCACGTGCAATTTCGGAGGCCTCCTCGTACTTCCCTTCCTTGATCAGACGCTTGAACTTACGGGAGCCCGAAACGTTGGTGCGCTCACCAACCATGTAAGGACGGTTCTCAGGCTCGATGTAGACCGTTTCGATACCGGCTACGGCTGCCGGATGGTCGCCATATTCCGTTCTTGGCTCATACTTCGCCATCTCTTCTGCCATCGCCTTGATATGCGCTGGAGTTGTCCCGCAGCAGCCGCCGGCAACATTAAGCCAGCCCTGCTTGGCGAACTCACCCAGCTTGCGTGCAAGTGATTCGGGGGATTCATGATAGTTGCCGTTCTCATCCGGCAGGCCAGCGTTCGGATAGCAGCTGATATTGGTCTTCGCTATCGCCGCCAGGCTGCGGATATGGTCACGCATAAACTCTGGACCGGTGGCACAGTTCAAGCCGATCGAAATCGGTTTCAGATGCTCCAGAGAAATATAGAACGACTCAATATTCTGACCGGCAAGCGTCGTGCCCATCGGTTCAATTGTGCCTGATATCATAATCGGAAGCTCGAAGCCGAGATCCTCAAACGCCTTGCGGATCCCCAGGCTTCCCGCCTTTACGTTCAACGTATCCTGAGAAGTTTCGAGCAGGAGAGCATCAACACCCGCTTCCATGAGTGCAACAGCCTGTTCATGGTAGCTGTCCACAAGCTCCTCGAAGGTTACGCCGCCGGTAACGGACAGCGTCTTCGTTGTCGGTCCCAGTGCACCTGCTACATACCGGGGCTTGTCCGGTGTTGTATACTTAGCGGCCGCCTCCACGGCAAGCCGTGCAGCAGCCAGGTTGATTTCACGGGCTTTCTCAGGTATATCGTATTCCGCCAGCACCACGCTTGTCGCACCGAAGGTGTTGGTTTCCAGTATATCGGCTCCTGCTTCCAGGTACGCCTCATGGATCTGCTGTATAACATCCGGACGTGTGAGCACGAGAATTTCGTTGCAGCCGTCCAGTTCTTCTCCGCCAAAATCCTCTTCCGTTAAATTAGCCTGCTGGATCATGGTGCCCATCGCACCATCAAGAATAAGGATCCGCTTCGCAAGCATTTCCTGTAAGCCGGGTTTCATCATGTTTCTACACCCTTCCGCCAAATCATTAAGCTTTAGTGTAACAGAACTATGTCCGTGTGAAAAGTCATATCCTGGTCGACACAGCTCGTAAAATGCATTATAATGGAATCATTCTAATTATATAAAAATAAATCTGATAGGAAAAGAGGGATTTAAAATTGGCTGAGATCAGAATTCGTAACACCGAGGAACGGATCAGCGGTGAAGAAAACGTGCGGGAATTCCTCTCCAAGCAAGAAGTATTATACGAGCATTGGGATGCTTCCAAGCTGCCCCAAGAGCTGCAGGATAAATTCGTTCTGAGTGATGAGGAAAAGTCGCAAATCCTTGACACCTTTGAAACTGAAATCAAGGACTTGGCTGCTCGCCGCGGCTACCGGACATGGGATGTCATCGCCCTGTCGGACGCTACTCCAAACCTGGACGAGCTACTCAAGAAATTCGAGAATGTTCATACCCATACCGAAGATGAAGTTCGTGCCATTACGGCAGGCCGGGGCATCTTCATCATCAAGGGCACCGACGACGTCGGTTATTTCGATGTGGAGCTGGAGGCCGGGGACGTTATTTCCGTACCGGAGCACAAGCCTCATTTCTTCACGCTGATGGAGAACCGCCAAATTGTCGCCGTCCGCCTCTTCATTGAGACAGAGGGCTGGATCGCGCATCCTTTCTCAGATCCTGCATTCCAGAAGCAGCAATAATAAGACTGCAATAAATGCGCAAGAGGACTTCCGTGTCCGGTTACTAACAACCGCTGGAAGTCCTCTTCTTTGTTTGCCGAATAATAGGCTATGTCAAAATATCAAGAAGCTCATGCAGATGCTTGATCTCATACTTAGGCACAATCTCGTCCGAGCGCTGCATCCCGTGACGATTCACCCAGACGGAATCCATACCCACCGTGTTAGCGCCCTTAATATCCGTAGTCAGCTTATCGCCAACCATAACCGCGTCCTCCGGTTCAATCTCCAGCATGCCAAGTGCATGACGGAATATGGCCGCAGCCGGCTTACCCTCACCGAATTCACCAGAGATAATAACGTGGTCGAAGTAAGGAATAAGCTCAGGCACACCGGCAAGCTTCTCACGCTGCAGATCGGGAGAGCCATTGGTGAGCAGCAGCAGCTTATACTTTCCGCGCAGCTCATCCAGAATGCTGAATGTCTCTTCGTATGTATACGGTCTGGAACGCCTCTCTGCCGGAAATCGCTCTGCCAGCTCCGCACCCAGGGCCTCATCGTCTACCCCGAGTGCTTTGAGACCGCGTGTCCATGCATCCCTCCGATAGCCGGGCGCCAGTGCCTGCAGCTGACGGAACTCAGCCTGCTCGCCTTCCAGGAAATTAGCCCACAGCCCTTCGAAAGGGTTGATGCCAATCATCTTGGTGAAAGCGAACGTCTCATAAGATTCGTACAGCTCCCTAGCTTCCCTGCGCACAGCTTCTTCAAGCTCAGCTTCCTTCACCCCAGTGCGTTCGGCTGCATACTGGCAGGTTGCTTCGAAAGCCTCCTTCACGCTCCGCTCATCCCAGAGCAGGGTATCGTCCAAATCAAACAGCACAGCTTTCTTCGCCATATCTACTCTCTCCCAATCTGCTATTTTGCTGCCTTTTCATGAAAAGTGATATTGTTTTCTTTCGCAAATGCTCTTAAACGCTCTGCCATCGCCTCAGTAGGGAAGCGGTTGATCGCCTTAGAGAATACCCAGTTCGCTCCCTTAACCTGCTCGATGACCACATAACCCGGCTGAACACTAATGCTCTTGATGGAAGAAGCGTACAGCGTCTTGTCGCCGGTCATACGGCGTGTGCCAACATAATCCTTCGCGACGCTTAAATACGGACGCCTGAAGAAGAACAGCATGGCAAGAAGAAAATAACAGCCAATAGTCAGCCAGAACATGCCGGTACTGGTGACATTCTCTCCTTCCGGTGCGGCAGCCGGGATAGTTGCCAAATATGCATAGCCCCCGGTGAACAACAGCAGGAAGACCGGAAGAATAAAGTTGCGTCCCTTGAACCGGTCTACCCGCTGCACTGCACCTGCAATACTCTGCGCTCCTGATTTCTTGCGTTGGCGGTTGATAACTGTGCTGTTCCGCCTTACCTTGCGTTCCCATGATCGGGACATCGCTGACACCCCTCAATATCTGTATTGGCAGACCCTCTATAGGCTATAAGGGCCTGCGGAATTTCTGGATGAACCGGGTCGGATATTCAGAAGGCAGCGCGCTAACCTCATCTAAGCGGTCCCATATCTCCTGCGGCATTGTCCAGCCAACAGCCCCCATATCATCCTCATACTGTTCAAGCGTGCTTGCCCCAAAGATTGGAGAAGTAATTCCCTGCTGCTGAATCAGCCAGCGCAGCGCTACCTGGGCAGGTGTTTTGTCCAGTTCACGGGCAGCCTTCTGCACCTCTTCCAGGATGGCAAAGTTCTTCTCAGTGGCACGGTAAGCCCATGAGCTCTCACCTGTCTTGGCTGTCAGCCTGCCGGAAGAAGGCTCCTCTTTTGTATAGCGCCCCGTGAGAAACCCTCCGCCCAGCGGAGCCCATGGTATAACGCCGACCTGTTCCTCCATGCAGAGGGACATGATCTCACGGTCCATCTCTCTGCTGACCAGGCTGTACTGCGGCTGAATCGATATGTATCGCACAAAACGGCTGTAATCGCTGTAAGCGAGCGACTTCATCAGCTGCCAGGCAAGAAAGTTGGAACAGCCGATATATCTTACTTTACCTGAAGATACAAGATCATCAAGCGTGCGCAGCGTTTCTTCTACTGGAGTGGCATGGTCCCATACATGCATCTGGTATAGATCGATGTAATCCGTTCCAAGCCGCTTCAAGCTGGCATCCACGCCATCCATAATATGCTTGCGAGAGATACCCACACCGTTAGGATGCTGCTCTGTCTGGAATCTGACCTTCGTTGCGAGGACAACCTCTGATCTGCGGTCCTTAACCGCCTTGCCGACGATCTCTTCCGATCTGCCGCCGACATAGACATCCGCCGTATCAAGAAAATTGCCCCCGGCATCCAAAAACCGGTGGATCATCTCAATTGAATCCGACTCACTGGTGGTGTTTCCGAACGTCATTGTACCAAGACAGACTTCCGATACCGCCAGTCCGCTTCTGCCAAGCAAACGATATTCCATGTTAACCCCTCCCATTGATCTATACTTCCGTACCGGATGCTGCCATTAATGCTTCAGCTTGCCGTCGTCCTCATCCTCTGCCCACTTGATGGTATCCAGCTGATCCTTGAAATTCTTGCGGAACTGCTGGAGGTACTGGCGTCTCAGTTCTTCCCGCTCTGCCAATTCCTCTTCTGTCAAGCCAACGGATTTATTTTTTCGCGACAGTTCATTGATCCGTGCGACCAGTTTTTCCATGATAGTCTCCTCCTTGCGCGGTTCTTGTCCAATATTACTTTGACACTTTCACGCAATGGTTGTCAAGGCGAGGCATAGACAGCAGCAAGAAAAAACCGTTCACAGCAGCTGGCTGCCGGAACGGTCGACTCATGATTAGGATTAATTGGTGTAGGTCTCGATGGAATATCGAACTCGTCTAGAAGGACTTCATAGGAATGATTATCTGATCCCCTGGCTGCAGGCTGCTGTCTGCCAGCAGGTTTCTCTTCTTCAACAGATATACGAATTGCCTAATATCGGCGCCTTCTGGCGCATAGCTCTGGGCCATAGACCACAGCGTGTCGCCCGAAGCAACTGTAACAGCCAGTTCGTTAGGCTGCACCGGTTCAGCCTGCGTCCCGCGGGCGTTGGAATGGACAAGTGTGAAGCCCGTAACGATGATTATAATGATGAGCAATGCAGCCAGCAGACGGCCCGCCTTCCAGCCCAGCCGTAGTGAAGTACGCCCAGCTGCAACACTCTTGCTATGTATGTGCCTTGTCTTATTGTTCTGTTCCTTGTACAAGCTGCGGTAGGACATGTCATTTACTTTGATGATCATAATCAGCACCCCAAACATTTGTTCTCTATTGCTGAAATGAGCATATCACGAACAGATGTTTGTAGTCAATACTTTTTGGAACATTTGTTCCCATGCAGGTGCGAACCTGTGTTTTCAGGAACTTATGTTTGTACGAACTCCGGTTCTATGCTATAATTTGACACAACAAACAAGTTGATGGAGTGATGAAGGTGTCCAAAATTTCCAACCGCCAGCAGGCCATCTTGGAATTTATCAAGAATGAGGTCCGGGATAAAGGCTACCCGCCATCCGTAAGGGAAATTGGCGAAGCTGTCGGACTTGCTTCCAGTTCCACCGTTCACGGGCATTTGGACCGGTTGGAGAAGAAGGGACTGATCCGCCGGGACCCGACCAAGCCGCGCGCTATCGAAATTCTCGATCAGGAGAGCGAGGCTGAGTTTAATTTCCCTCTCGCCGTATCCAAAGTACCGGTCGTCGGTAAGGTTACAGCCGGTCTTCCTATAACAGCGACCGAGAATATTGAAGAATATTTCCCTCTCCCCTCGCATTTTGTAGGTGATGACCAGATCTTCATGCTGAATGTTATTGGCGAAAGCATGATCGAGGCGGGAATTCATAACGGGGATTATGTGATTGTCAGGCAGCAGCAGACCGCCAATAACGGTGAGATCGTCGTCGCCCTGACCGACGAAGATGAAGCGACCGTTAAGACGTTCTACAAGGAGAAGGATCATATCCGGCTGCAGCCGGAAAACTCCACCATGGAGCCGATCCGCTTAAAGCAGGTCTCCATTCTGGGCAAGGTAATTGGACTCTTCCGGGATTTTCATTGAATATAAGAAGCTTAGGCTCTTACCTGCTTAGGGGTCATTCATCGCAGAACAGCACGATAGGACAACGGCCGATCGGGAACTATTCCCGACCGGCCGTTTCTGTTATCCAGATTCGAACTGACTCATTTATAATAATACATCTCCGTCTCTACTTGCCTGATAATTCCCCTTACAAAAAGTCAAAGAACCCTGGCGCGTTAACGCCAGGGTTCTTTTTGCCACTATATTAATACAGAGTCATGTACTGGTCGCGTTCCCACTGATGAACCTGGGTACGGTACATATCCCACTCAATTTCCTTCAGCTCGTAGAAGTGAGCAAGCGCATGATCGCCTAGTGCCTCGCAGATTACTTCGTCGCGCAGCATTTCATCTAGTCCTTCCTTCAAGTTCCAAGGCAGACTTGGAATACCTTCATCCACACGCTCTTCATCTGTCATAACATAGATGTTGCGGTCTGTTGGTGCAGGAAGCTGCATCTTGTTCTTGATACCGTCAAGACCTGCCTTCAACATAACTGCCAATGCCAGATATGGATTTGCTGCCGGATCAGGGTTACGGACTTCGATTCTGGTACCCATTCCGCGGGAAGCCGGAATCCGGATCATCGGCGAACGGTTGCTTGCCGACCAAGCAACGTAGCACGGTGCTTCGTAGCCCGGTACGAGACGCTTGTAAGAGTTAACCGTCGGGTTCGTGATAGCTGCGAACGCCCGTGCATGGCGCAGAACTCCTGCCATGTACTGACGAGCCGTTTCACTCAGGCCGAGCTTGTCGCTCTCATCGTAGAACGCATTCTCGCTGCCGCGGAATAACGACTGATGACAGTGCATACCCGAGCCGTTGACGCCAAACAGCGGTTTCGGCATAAAGGAAGCATGCAGTCCATGCTGGCGGGCAACCGTCTTTACAACCAGCTTGAATGTTTGAATCTGGTCAGCCGCTTTGATAGCGTCCGCATATTTGAAATCAATTTCGTGCTGGCCAGGTGCTACCTCATGGTGAGAGGCTTCGATTTCAAAGCCCATCTCTTCGAGTGTCAACACGATTTCGCGGCGGCAGTTCTCGCCAAGGTCCGTAGGTGCTAGATCGAAATAACCGCCCTGATCATTCAGCTCCGTAGTCGGATTGCCCTTCTCATCAGTCTTGAATAGGAAGAATTCAGGCTCAGGACCAACATTCATCGCTGTGTAGCCCATCTCTTCCGCTTCCTTGAGGGCGCGCTTCAGAATACCGCGAGGATCGCCGGCAAACGGTGTGCCATCAGGCATATAAACATCACAAATCAGGCGGGCAACACGATCCTCCGTTACCCATGGGAATACTACCCAAGTATCAAGATCAGGGTATAAGTACATATCGGATTCCTCAATGCGGACATAGCCTTCGATTGAAGAACCGTCAAACATCATTTTGTTATCGAGAGCCTTCTCAAGCTGGCTCACCGGTATCTCTACATTCTTAATTGTTCCGAGCAGATCAGTGAACTGCAAACGGATGAAACGCACATTCATTTCCTTGGAAATACGGATGATATCCTCTTTCGTGTAGCTCATGAGATCCTCTCCTTCTCCAATTAGTTTAAGGTTTATTACTATAGAAACGGGACAGCTGGCCTTGAATGAGCGAAGCTTTGCCCGGTCTCTTCTCCATAAGCTGCTGCTTAAGCAGCCTGTGAAGCTGCATATCAGACAATTCTCTTCGCTTGCTCTCCGTCTGTTCGGTAATAACGGTTGCCTCTTCCGACTCTTTGGACACCGGGTTCATTACCTGCTTGATGCCTGCGATGTTCACGCCCTTCTCGATCAATGCCTTGATCTCCAGCAGGCGCTCTACATCATTGAATGAGAACAGACGCTGATTACCAGCCGTTCTGGCCGGTACGATCAGCTCATGCTGTTCATAATACCGGATTTGGCGTGCCGTCAGATCCGTCAGCTTCATGACGATACCAATTGGGAACAACGCCATATTCCTGCGAATATCATCCCCCATACCGCATCAACCTTCCAATTGTTGTGTATAGGTTCATTGTAGCTTTCTTGCGTAAAGGTGTCAAGTTGTGTGAGGTTTAATTACAATATTTCCTTTTTCAGCTAAGTTAGTAAGGGCAGTCAGTACCCCATACTTAACATGTGAATACGTTAATCCACCCTGCATGTAAGCGATGTAAGGATTTCTAATCGGAGCATCCGCCGATAACTCCAAACTGCCTCCCTGTATGAACGTTCCCGCCGCCATGATGACAGGGTGCTCGTAGCCAGGCATATCCCATGGTTCAGGCACCACATGGGCGTCTACCGCAGCTGCCTGCTGAATCCCCTGGACGAAATGAATAAGATGCTCCGAGGAACCGAAACGCACCGCTTGAATCAGGTCCGTACGGGGCATATCCCAGCGGGGCATCGTCTCAAAGCCCAGCTCCTCAAACATGGCCGCAGCGAATACAGAGCCCTTGATGGCTTGGCCAACCACATGCGGAGCCAGGAATAAGCCCTGGTACATGCTTCTCAGCGTGTCCAGCATGGCGCCAACCTCACCGCCGATGCCCGGTGCTGTCAGCCGGTAAGCAGCCTTCTGGACCAGGTTTGACCGTCCGCAAATATAGCCGCCTGTTGCCGCAAGGCCGCCGCCCGGATTTTTAATGAGCGATCCGGCCATGATATCAACACCAACCTGCGTGGGCTCGAGTTCCTCTGTAAATTCGCCGTAACAGTTATCTACGAAAATAATGACATCCGATCTGATGGCTCTGAGCCGCTCCACCATCATTCGGATATCGTCAACCGTATAGGACCGTCTCCAGTCATAGCCTCTGGAGCGCTGGATTCCAATGACCCGGGTTTGGCCGTGAATAGAAGCTTCCACTGTTTCCCAGTCAATCTCTCCATTCTCGAGCAGAGACACATCCTTGTACTTTACTCCCCAATCCTGCAGAGAACCGGTACCGTCCCCGGACGAACCAATTACCTTATGCAGCGTATCATAGGGCTTGCCCGTTATGTACAGCAGCTGATCGCCCGGACGCAGTATGCCGAATAAGGCACAGCTGATGGTGTGGGTGCCCGATGCAAAATGCGGTCTGACCAATGCCGCTTCAGCTCCAAACACATCCGCATAGACGTCATCGAGCACTTCCCGTCCACGGTCATTATATCCGTAGCCTGTTGAACCATTAAAGTGAAAATCACTCACCTGGTGCTTCTGGAAGGCACGAATGACCTTCCATTGATTCTTCTCCGCAATGCGGTCAATTTGCCGGAACCGGCTGTTAATCTTATCCTCAACCGGTCCCGTCATCTGTTCTAATGTCTGCCATATCGCGCTGTTATATCCCATGAAAATGTACGACTCTCCTCTGATTAACCTTCCGTTCTTATCTCATCCATACTGGTGAAGGGCTCAAGCTTATAGCCGCTCACTTCAAACTCATGCTTGTTCAGCTGCACCGTGAGCTTCACAAGATCCTCTTCTGCTTCCTGATGCAGCACTTCTCCGCAGCGGTAAGCCAGTGCGATCAAGTCACCCCGCTCAGCAGGAATAGCGAATGACTTGGTGTCACCGGTAAGCTTGTCCTGGACAGCATTGCTCAGCCTGTCGAGATCCTCCTTGTCGTAGGCACTGATCAAGAGGGCCTCCTTGCCTCCGGCCAGCAGCTCGCGGCAGTCCGAAGAGCACAGGTCCTTCTTGTTATAGACCATCAGCTGCGGCTTATCTCCAGCTCCTAGCTGTGTAAGAATATCACCTACAACGGCAATCTGTTCTTCACGCATGGGAGAAGAGCTGTCAATAACATGCAGGATCAAGTCGGCTTCATTCACTTCCTCAAGTGTAGCACGGAAAGCAGCAACCAGATCATGAGGAAGGTTTTGAATGAATCCAACCGTGTCCGTCAGGACAATTTCTTTTCCGCTCGGGAGCTCCCAGGTTCTGGACGTGGGGTCCAGAGTAGCGAACAGCTGGTTTTCGACGTATACATCAGCAGCCGTCAGTTCCCGCAGCAGTGTTGACTTGCCAGCGTTGGTGTAGCCCACCAGCGCTACCTGGGTAACACCGCTCTTCTTGCGACGTTCGCGGTGCAGCTTGCGATGCCGAACAACCTCTTCCAGCTGCCGCTTAAGATCGGAGATCCGGTCGCGGATATGCCGGCGGTCCGTCTCCAGCTTGGTCTCACCCGGACCGCGGGTACCGATGCCGCCTCCCAGCCTGGAAAGATTCTTGCCATGTCCCACCAGTCTCGGAAGCAGGTAGCTGAGCTGGGCCAGCTCAACCTGGATAATACCTTCACGGGTCTTTGCCCGTCCGGCGAAGATATCCAGAATGAGCTGGGTACGGTCAATAATTTTAAGATCAAGCGCTTCTTCCAGATTTCGAACCTGCGCACCCGAGAGCTCCTGATCGAAGATCGCGGTAGTTGCACCCAGCTCGTCTGCAGCCGCCCTCAGCTCTTCGACCTTGCCCTTGCCGATGAACCAGCGGCTGTCAGGGGTCTCCCTGTTCTGGGTTATCGCACTGAGCACCTCAACACCCGCCGTTTCGGCGAGGCTTACCAGCTCATCAAGCGAATGCTCGGGATCGCTTCCGCCACGTTTGATTTCATCGGTAATCAGGCTGACAAGTATTGCCTTATCCTGTATTTCATGTCTTGTTTCGTGAGTTGTCGTAGCCATAGCCAGTACCCCTTTGTTGTCAAAATCAAACCTATTCGTTCAGACCTCCCACTTGAGATCTTCTGCACGGATTGACATCAGCTCATGCTTTCCCGGCGAGCCTGACGCATACTGATTGAGCAGCCGTACGGCTTGGTGCCTGAAAGCCTTCTCGATGACATTGCGCACATACCGCGCGTTGCTGAACGAAAAGTAGGACTCTTCCTTCTCCTGCGCCAGATGCTGCCTCAGCTTGAAGACCGCCTGCGGCATAAGGGTATAATCTCTTTCCCTTGCCATCAGCTCAGCAATCTGGATTAACTGGTCCACAGAATAATCAGGAAAATCGATTTGAATAGGAAAGCGCGAAGGCAGTCCAGGATTCGTCATGAGGAACGTCTCAATCTCCTCAGGGTAGCCGGCAAGTATAAGCACGAATTGGTTCTTGTGATCCTCCATCGCCTTCACAAGCGTATCAATCGCTTCCTTGCCGAAATCCTTCTCTCCCCCGCGAGCGAGACTGTAGGCCTCATCGACGAATAATACCCCTCCCAGCGCCTTTTTAACCAGATCGCGGGTTTTTTGCGCCGTATGGCCGATATATTCGCCTACCAGATCCGCCCGTTCCACCTCGACAAGATGCCCCTTCTGGAGTACGCCCATCTTCTGGAACAGCTTGGCGACGATTCGCGCAATTGTTGTTTTGCCTGTGCCGGGATTGCCCTTGAATATCATATGATACACGTGTGATCCGCCTGATAATCCTGCATCAGACCGGAGCTGAGAGACATGCAGCAGGGCATATATTTCGTATACCAGTGTCTTAACATTCTCCATCCCGACCATAGGGTCCAGATCCTTCTGGATCTCCGCAAACAGCGGACTGCCGGTGCTCGCCTTCGAAGCGCTTGAACCGGATGACTCCTGTGGTTCGGAAGAAGGCAGCTGAACTGCTGCAGGAGCTGTCTGCTCCGTCGAACGCAGCACAACATTGATCTGTCTGGATGGCCTTCCCGCTGCCGGTTGGTTGGCTGAAGCCGCAGCACGCACGTTCATTACAGGCACCCCTCTCTACCACTTGCTAAGCTGCAATTCGAACAGGACCCTTGCTGTTCCCGGCCCTGTTCCGCTTGAACAATATATGCGGCAGATTTCCTGCATAGTAGAAGATTTGAGCACCCTTGTCCGTATAACACACTGTCTGGCGGCTCTAGAAATCCGGCAGACGAAGGCCAAGCTTTAACAGTAAGCTGTCTATTTTCCACTTGGTAAATGCCAGTACTTCACGAGGCTGCTGCTGATGCTCCGGTACGACCTCTGACTTGGCAGGAGACAGGTCAGCATCCGGGTAATTCAGGTAACGGGCAATGTCATAAGCGCGTGCTGAATGAAACTCATGCGTAATAATAACGACCTTCTCAATATCATGCTCTCTCATAATGGCTTTGCTGTTCAACAGGTTGTCGTAAGTACTCGTTGATGTCGTTTCGAGCAGCATATCCGACTCAGGCACGCCGCGTTCAAGCAGATAATTACGCATCCCTTCTGCTTCGGCCAGCCTGGAGCGGACCCCGCCATATCCCCCTGTCAAAATAAAGGTATCGAACCGGCCTTCTTCATAAAGCTTAAGCGCATGATCCAGCCGCTCCCTTAATCCGGGGCTTGGCACATCGCGCCAAAGAGAGGCTCCCAGCACGATCCCCGCATCATAGCTTTCTCCAACAGGGCCAGGGTCAAACCGGTTGATAACCCAGAGCAGATAGCCCACCCAGATAACGGTGAGCAGCACAGCGGCAAGGATAATCCGCAATGCGAGACGGCGCAATCTTCTACCGCGGGTGTGGCCGGCTGTCTCAACAGCCATTACAGCCTGCATTATTGGCTTCACGAAAGCTCCTTTCCGCTTACACGTTCAGCAAGCGACTTCCGATGCTTCAAGCTTAAGGTAAAATAACGGAACCGCCCGTTGCGGATCAGCGACAAGAGCCGGCCAGCCGTTTTCTTCGCCATTTCCGCTTCCCTGACTGTCACTTCTCCGGACTGAACGGCCTCCTCCAACTCGTCTTCATCCAGAAGGAACACTTCACCTGTCGGCAGCACAACAATATCCAGATACATGTCATCGAACCATGGGACCTTCTGGTCGGTCAGGCCCTGTGTCTTGCAAATGTCAATGTACCACTGCACAACTTTGCCCTTGTCATCAAACATGGTCGTAACAACGAAGTGCTCCCCGCGGGGAAAATGCTGCATCCATAGAAACCCCTTGTCCGCCAGGCACAGCCTCTTGCCGTTGTACTCCTTCCATAACGGTTCACGGAGTTCATGAATCCGGTAGAAGGTGACCAATCCCCTGAAATCATCGCCGTCGAGTGATAAGCATGTGTAGCTTTTGCGAAGGATACGCCTCCAGTTAGCCCGATCTGAAAATTTTCGTTTCATAAGGTACGTACCTTTCCGTTGGGATCATAATACGCCCGCATTCTAGCCGGGCCTTCCTTAGAAAACATGGCTCCTAAACAATTCCATAAAAAAAGCTTACCACATCTTGAACGCCTTCTCCAGTTGGACCCCGAAAAATAAGCAGATACCCAGCTAGCCCTTTTCCTATTGCTTCACATAACAAAAAGAGATGAGGAAGCTCCCCATCCCTTCAGTACTGCAGCTTGGTCAAGGCTGCGGCGTGTTTGCCGTACCTGCAGCTGACTCTGTGTCTTGTTGATTAACATCTACTTTAGGCGCAATCTGGCTGCTGCGGCCGGTAGGCTGGCTACCGCGCGCCGGCGTCGCAGCCGTGCCATCCGCAGAGCCATCCGGCTCTGCAGTGTTTGTGCCCCCTGGCTGTTCGGCCGTTCCCCCGGTGCTGCCTTCTACCGATCCACTAGAAGCGCCTCCCGTGTTCCCGCCCGTGCCACTACCCCCGGTGCTGCCGGCAGCGTTACTGCCCCCGTTTACGCTTCCTGATCCTCCAGCAGAATTAGGGCTGCCGCTGGCATTGCCTCCAGCATTCCCGCCCGCTGCGGGATCATTACTATTCGTATTCGAAGGCTCGGTTACATCTGGCTCGGTCACATTACCCGGGAGGTTACCGAGGTTATCCGGCAAGTCATCTGCCGGCTCGTTCTCCAAGTTCTCAGGATCCTCCAAATCCGACGGCGACTCCATTGTAGGCTCTGGAACCGTAATAGAAACTTTGGTGGAAGGTTCTCCCTCCAGGCCCAGGTCAGAGTTGTAGGACACCACATAATATTCATAAGTGCTGTTGGCCATTACCCCTTGATCCAGAACCGACGTGTCAGAGGTCTGGGTTATCAGTGTATATTGGCCCTCTGAGGACTCTTTCCGGTAAACGTTGTACAGCAGATTCTTATCGCTCTGGCGAGCCCAGGAAATCTGAACCCCCATCTGATCCTCGCTCCACTTCACCGAGAAACCGCCAACCTTAGGCGGCTGCTCCACTTCTTTCACATTTCCCGGCTTGTCAAAGCTGGTTACCGGCATTCCCTTCATCGCCTGCCCCATAACCTTGGCGAACATCGCGGCTGACATGGCACTGCTCTGCTTGAGCACATGCTGGGCATCTGTTCGCACATATCCCATCCAGACGGCAGCCGACCACTCTGGGGTATAGCCGACAAACCAGGCATCCCGGTTGCCGCTTGAGACCAGACCTGGAACGCCATGCTGTGTTGTTCCCGTCTTGCCTGCCACTGGTCGGTCGATCCGTGCGCGGGTGCCTGTTCCGCCCTTCTCCAGCACGCTTTGAAGCATATCAGTCATGTAATAAGCCGTCTCAGGCTCAATAAGCTGCTTGGCCCTCGGCGCTTTGTACTCATATTCCGTCCCGCCGCCGCGGGTTTCAATCTTGATAATGGCATGCGGGTCTACCGATTTGCCGCCGTTAGCAAACACACTGTAGGCTGTCGCCATCTGCATCGGTGTCACACCGTTATACAGACCGCCAAGCGCTACCGCAAGGTTACGGTCCTCCGGCGCCAGTTCAAATCCAAGCGTCTTGGCAAAATCAAGCCCCCGCTGAATCCCGATCTCGTTCAGCAGCCAAACTGCAGACGCGTTACGCGATTCTTTAACCGACTGCTCCATGCTGACTGGTCCGATATACTTAACACGATTGGAGTCAGTCGGGCAATAATTGCCGTAGCACTTCTTATCATCCCGCAGAGTGGACCACGGGAACCACTCGCCCGTCTCAAGGGCTGGACCGTACACGGTTATCGGCTTGAAGGCCGAGCCCGGCTGCCTGGTATCGAGAACCCGGTTGGTGCCCTTTACCTGATAGTCCCGCCCGCCGCCAATCGCCTGCACGGCACCGCTGCGGTGATCAATAATAATCATAGCGCCTTGAACGATCTGGTCGTCCACACTCTCTTCGAAGTTGCTTGGATCGGCAAACTCCTTCTCAACGATCTGCTGAGCCTTCGTGTTCAGCGTCGTACGGATGCTGTAACCGCCCAGCCGCAGCTGCTCTTCCGTCAATCCGGATACCCGCTCAGCCTCGTTGATGACGTAATCGATAAAAGCAGGATAGGGCTGAGTTACTTTCTCCTCATTGGCAACAGGCGGTTCATATTTAGCAGCCTCTGCCTTGGCTTCATCTGCTTCAGCCTGCGTGATCAAGCCCTGCTGCACCATCAGGGACAGCACAACTGCCATCCTCTCTTGGGATTTCTCAGGATTGTTGATCGGGTTGTAACGGCTAGGCGCCTTCGGCATACCCGCCAGTGTGGCAATTTCCCAGATATCCAGGTCTTCAAGTTTTTCCTTGCCAAAATACAGCTCGGAAGCAGCCTGAATGCCGTAGGCAGTCTTGCCGAAGTAGATCCGGTTAAGGTACATCTCCAGAATCTGGTCCTTTGATTTCTTATTCTCCAGTGCAACGGCGATAGAGGCTTCCGACGCTTTGCGGAAGAATGTCTTCTCATGACTGAGGAACATATTCTTCGCAAGCTGCTGCGTTATTGTACTGCCGCCCTCGACTGCGCTGCGTGCGATAACATCCTTCACAAGCGCGCGCCCAATTGCGAAGAAGTCAACCCCATTATGCTCGTAGAAACGCTTATCCTCGGTAGCGACAAAGGCGTCTCTCAGCAGCTTGGGGATCTTGGAAAATTCAACATACTCCCGGTTCTCCCGGTACAGCTTGGTAATCTCGTTGCCATCGGCATCATAGATTGTGGATGCTTCAGCGAACACGAATTCATCCTGGTTCGCCGCCAGAATCCGTTCCCCGTTAAGAGCAATCAGCAGGTAGCCTATAATCGCACATACGATTGCAACCGCCCCGGTAAAGAACATCCATATCATCATTCTCTTAACTGAAAATTTCTTCTTTGGCTTCTTCTTCTTCGGCGCAGCCTTCCTGCTGCCGCGTTCGCTGCTGCCTGTCCTTGCGGATCTAGGTTCTGTCACAGCAGACTCCCCTCCCATGCCGGGTGATTATTGCAGCACCCGTACTATATATAGTGCCCGAACGAAAAGAACAACCCAATCGCCGCAGCCACACCCTGGCGGGTACAGCTGCGATCAATTAACGGGTTGCTCCTGCATCCGTTATTCATCTTAACGAAACTTCATGTCAAAAGGTTTCAAAATAACCCGGCTCAGCCTTCTCCGCTGTTATCCTGCATCAGCGACACATTGCGCTGCGGGGTGAACGTCGAGATGGCATGCTTGTATACCATTTGCTGACGGCCTTCACTGTCAATAACGATCGTGAAATTGTCAAATGCTTTGATTACGCCGCGAATTTGAAACCCGTTGGTCAGATATACCGTAACCGGCACACTGTCCTTGCGCAGCTGATTTAGGAACGTATCTTGAATATTGATCGGTTTGTTCATTTGGCCGTACCCCCGTCAAAAAGATTGATTACTAGTTTATTCAAGGTGATGCTTGAACTTTCCTTCTAGTATACCATGTATTTCCTGAAGGTTCCCGTGAAAATTTTGCTCGTCGCCAACATCGACCCAGTGTATGCCCTTCATATGGCGAAACCAGGACAGCTGCCGCTTGGCGAAATGCCGGGTATCGCGCTTTAGCGTATATACCGCCTCATCAAGTGAAGTTTCACCTTTCAGATAGGGAACGATTTCCTTATATCCCAGTCCTTGAAGAGCGATCGCACTTTCCGGGACCCCGGCTTCGAGCAGACCCTTGACTTCCTCGACCAGCCCTTCTTCCATCATTTGGTCGATTCGCAGCTCCACCCTATCGTACAGCTTTTCCCGCGGCATCGTCAAACCTATGATACAGAGTTCGTAGGGGCTCTCCTTTTTTTGACCGGCGAGCTGCTCCGACATGGTGGTTCCCGTTGTATGAAACACCTCAAGGGCGCGGATTACCCTGCGGATGTCGTTCGGGTGGATGCGCTGGGCTGTTACGGGATCAATGTCTTGCAGCCTGCTGTGCAGCGCCTCAGCGCCGTTCTCTTCCGCATACAGCTGCATCTCTTCTCGGAATGCTTCATCAGACCCGCTCTCCGAGAATACATAGTTGTAGCAGACCGCTTCAACATACAGGCCCGTTCCGCCAACGATGAATGGTAGTCTGCCGCGTCCCGAGATCTCTTCGATCAGCCTCCTGCTCCGCTCCTGGAATTCGGCCACCGAGAAAGGATGCTCCGGTTCGCAGATATCGATCATATGGTGCGGGATGCCCTCCTGTTCTTCCAAGGGGAGCTTTGCCGTTCCGATATCCATGCCCTTGTAAACCTGCATGGAATCTCCGGATATGATCTCGGCGTTCCACGCTTTGGCAATTTCCAGACTATAGCGGGTCTTCCCGACCGCTGTCGGTCCAATCAATACGAGCAGGCGGTTCTTACTCTGATTATCCAAGCTGCTGGTTGTCAAATTCGTATCACTCCATAGGCGGTTTTCGCGGTGCCGTATCGCTGCCGTTCGAACCCGAGCCGTTCAAACTCTCCGCTCTTCGCCATTTCCTTCAAGACGACGGACTTGCGCGCAGCCCTGACTGCCTCAGCCACCGCCTGTTCGGTCAGTGCCTGATGGTTGGCAAGCCCGCGCAGTGGTCTTAATGAGGCAGAGGCAGCGATCGGATCGCGGAACATGGGGTCAAAATAAATAATATCCACGCTGTTATCCGGCAATCCGGACAAGTACCGAAGATGCTCCTCCCGGACCACCTCAATCCGGCGCAGCGCATCATCTACATCCTTCAATCCCGTTATGTAATGCTGCAAACCTTCACGGATGATGGTATACAGCAGCTGCTCGCTCTCCAGCGCGGTTACATGGCCTGCTGGTCCGACGCCATAAGCGAATACGATGGAATCAGAGGCAAGGCCGGCCGTGCAATCCACCACGCTGTCGCCTGGCGTGCAGCCGGAAACAGCGAGCAGCGGATCGATCTCACCCTTGCGAAGCCGCTTGACGCGGACAAAGGCCATGCTTGGATGAAAATGAAGCGGCGTGCCCTCGTCCTCATAATAACGCAGCTCATCCGCTGTGACGACAAGGAGCTGATCATCATGATAACGCTGGCGCAGCTTGACGAGGGTCGAATCCTTGCGGGGAACGTACCGGCCGCTCAGCTCATCCGCCAGCATTCGCGCCCTCTCCTCTATCTGCTGCACCGGCTTCTCAGATGTCGTCACAATCATGACATCACCCGCTTGAACATCTTCTCAAGCTGATAGGTGGAAATATGAACAACGATCGGCCTGCCATGCGGGCATGTATACGGCTGCTCACAGGCAGCCAGCCTTGCAAGCAGCACCTCTGCCTCCTCACGGCTCATCCGGTGGTTCGCTTTGATCGATGCTTTGCACGAGCAGAGAATAGCGGCCTTCTCCCGAAGCTTATAGAGATCGACTGCCTTCTTCTCAGACAGAACCCAGTCAGCCATCTCTTCGAGAATCGGCTGCTCCTCTCCTTCAGGAAGCCACTGCGGGTAAGCGCGCACCAGGAAGGCGTTCTGCCCGAATGGCTCAAGCTCCACACCGGCTTCGCGGAAGGCATCCAGCCGTTCCCGGATCAGCACGGCTTCTCCCGCCGTAAATTCCAGCGTCAGAGGAACAAGCAGCGACTGGCTCAGCGACTCGGGTTCACCAAACTTGCGGAAGTAGTATTCATAATTGATTCTCTCATGGGCCGCATGCTGGTCAATCAGGTACAAGCCATCCTCATTCTGAGCTACAAAATAGGTGCCGTGCAGCTGACCGATCCATGACAGTTCGGGAAAACCGCTACCCTCCGGCTTGTCTGCTGCCTTCGTCCCGTTCCCTGCAGCATTCTGACCGTTATCCACCGGCTCAGAAGGATACGCTGGCGCCGTGCCGCTGCCCGGCTGCATGCCGTTTTCTAATCCAGAGCTCCGGGGATACCCGTCACCAGCCCGGATAACCGGTGATGCGGTTTCCCAAGCAGCTGCGGCTTCCTGAACAGCCTGAGACTGCCCGGAAGTTGAAGAAGGCTTGTACAGCCGTTCTGCCGCATCAGGCGGAATAGGCTGCTCCTGCTGCTGGTCGCGATAGCCTGCCGCTGGCTGCCAGGCACGGCCTCTATCCACAGTACTGCTGCTGTATTCTCTGCCGCCTTGCATACCGGAATTCCGCTGCTCCGCCTGACTGGAACCTCTCTTCGACTGCTCTGAAGCTGAAGGCGCCGGGAAGCCCGGCTCAGGTTTATGGAACGAAATCCGCTCCTGCACATAGACCGGCTTGGAACGTTCGGCTTCTGTTTGTCCAGGGATATGCACCATAGCGCCGAGCTTTTCCTTCAGCACCTGCTCAATGAATGTCCGAAGCTCCGGTTCTTTACTGAAGCGCACCTCCATCTTGGAGGGATGCACATTGACGTCAACAAGCCCCGGATGCATGCCGATCTCCAGCACTGCTACCGGGAACCGGTTGATAGGCAGCAGCGTGTGGTAGGCCTGCATGATTGCCTGGTTCAAGACGAAGCTGCGAATATATCGGCCATTTACAATAACGGTAATGCTGTTGCGGTTCGATCTGGTCAATTCCGGCTTGGATATATAACCCATCAGCTCGTAATCCGGATGGTCACCAGACACCGCCAGCATGCTCTTCGCAACACCTGTACCGTAGACGGCCGCTATGACCTGAAGCCGGTCGCCTGTTCCCTGAGTACGAAGCAGTGTGTTGCCGTTATGAGACAGGGTGAACGCAATCCCAGGATGCGCAAGCGCCAGCCGGTTGATGTAGTCGGATATATGGCCAAGCTCAGTCTGAATGGACTTCATGTACTTTAACCTGGCGGGTGTGTTGTAAAACAAATCCTTAACCGTCATGACAGTGCCCTGCGGTGTATTAACATCCTCCAGAGCCTTAACGGTCCCGCCCTCCATTACGAGCCGGCGGCCGAGCCCTGATTCTTCCGGAGAGGTTACACATTCCACACGGGCAACAGCCGCTATACTGGGGAGGGCCTCACCACGGAAGCCAAGGCTTGCGATCCGGAATAAATCCTTGCTGGAGAGCAGCTTGCTCGTGGCATGACGCTGAAATGCGGTCTCAATATCCTCCGGGTCGATACCCGAGCCGTTGTCCTTGACCCGGATGAGCGTAAGCCCGCCTTCCTCTACCTCTACATCAATGGTGGTGCTCCCGGCGTCAACCGCGTTCTCCACCAGCTCCTTAACCACCGAGGACGGCCGCTCCACGACCTCCCCAGCAGCGATCTGGTTGGCCAGCTGCTCATCCAGTACATTGATTTTACCCATAAGCCTGCAAGCCTCCTTCCCTTCTTAATCCGTCCACTTCATCTTCATATCTTGAATCCACTGCATAGCCTGCAGAGGCGTCATATTCATCAGATCCACTTTCTTAAGCTGCTCCATCAGCTGTTCCGCCTTCACTGTTTTCTTGGACTTGGCGGTGCTGGCACCTGCCGCGTCGGCGAAGAGAGCCAGCTGCATAACCCCAGCCGCCTCACCGGCTGCTTCCGGCGTGTATGCTTCATCCCGTTCCGCCGTCCCGCGTTCCTTAACAGCCACGGCTTCGGCGGCTGCCGCACTTTCCACCGCATAATCAGAAGCCGCAGCATAAACGGAGGCCGGTTCCGGCTGATTTGCCGGGCGCTGTTGAGATGGCTGCGGGTCAACTTCAGCTGCCAGCTGTGTATCTGCCGGTTTGGCACGTGACGCCGCCGGCTGTTCACCTGCATGAAGCAGCTCATAGGCTCGTCCAATCACGGAGCTTGGCAGACCGGCCAGCTGGGCACAGTAGATCCCATAGCTGGTGCTGGCAGCTCCCGATACCAGCTTGCGCAGGAAGGTTACATTGTCGCCGCTCTCCTGAACGGCCATACAGCCGTTAGACAAGCCCGGCAGAGATTCCTCCAGATGCGCTAGCTCATGGAAATGCGTGGAAACCAGTGCCTTGCAGCCAATCGAATGGTGCACGAATTCGATAACAGCCTGGGCGATGGCCATGCCTTCACCAGTCGATGTGCCTCTGCCAAGCTCGTCGATGATTACCAGGCTGCTGCGAGTTGCCTTCTCGGTCATCACTTGAATATCCTTCATTTCGACCATGAAGGTACTCTGGCCGCCAATCAGATCATCCGCCGCTCCGATGCGGGTAAATATCCGGTCAGTAAGCGGCACTTCCGCCTTGCGTGCCGGGACGAAACAGCCGATCTGAGCCATCATGCAGATCAAGGCTACCTGACGCATATAGGTGCTCTTGCCCGCCATGTTTGGCCCGGTAATAAGCAGCATTGGTCCATCTGCGGTCAGGCGGGTACCGTTCGCGATGAACGGCGAGCCCTCCATGACGGCTTCTACCACGGGATGTCTGCCTTCCTCAATAATCAGATCATAGCCTTCCGATATGACCGGACGAACGAAGCGCTGTTCGGCGCTGACCGCAGCCAGCGACTGATAGACGTCAACAGCTGCGATCACGGCCGCGAGACGCTGCAGCCGGTCCAGTCCTTCAGCAATATGATTCCGCAGCTCGATGAAGCGCTCATATTCCAGGTCGACCATCTTCTCCTCGGCCTCCAGAATCAGCTTCTCCTTCTCTTTGAGCTCCGGCGTGACATACCGCTCGGCATTAGCCAGTGTCTGCTTGCGCTCATACCGGCCCTCCGGCAGCATGGCGATATTGGCCTTGGAAACCTCTAAATAATAGCCAAACACCTTGTTGTAGCCGATCTTAAGTGTCTTGATTCCAGTAGCTTCACGCTCCCGGCGCTCCAGGTCAGCAAGCCACTTCTTTCCGTTCGTGCTCGCTTCGCGAAGCTGGTCCAGATACTCATCATAGCCCGGACGAATTAATCCGCCCTCCCGGATCGACAGCGGCGGATCTTCAACAAGCACCGTCTCAATGATATCTGCCAGGTCGCTGCAGTCATCCAGACCTTCTACAATTCCGCGAAGTGTAGAGGAATTTGAAGCTGTACACTGCTCTGTAATCGCTGGAACCTGCCGCAATGAGTGCTTCAGCGCATTCAGATCACGCCCGCCGGCACTGCCGTATGCGACCCGCCCGACAAGCCGCTCCAGATCATAGATGTCCTTGAGACTCGAACGCAGCTCTTCCCGCAGGATGAGATCCCGATAGAGGTTGTCCACAGCATCAAGCCGCTGCTCGATAACAGTCCGGTTCAGCAGCGGTTTGTCAATCCAGCGCTTCAGCAGCCTTGAACCCATTGACGTACAGGTCCGGTCCAGCAGCCACAGCAGCGAGCCCTTCTTGCTGCGTTCCTGCACGGTTTCTGTCAGCTCCAGATTGCGCCTGGTGAACTGGTCCAGTATCATGTACTGATTCGTCTCGTAAGCCGTGAACCGGGTCACGTGGCTGAGCGACCTCTTCTGCGTATCCTCCAGATACCCGGTGAGCAGGCTTACTGCCCGCCGCCTGACTGCGGTCAGCTGCCCAAGCGAATCGGCACCGAAGCGCTGCTCAAGCCGCTGCCCATCCATGGGCATGCGCGGCGTGAAGACAACCGGGCGGCCGAAGCCGCCAGCCAGTGTCTTCAGCTGCTCAAGCAGCTCTTCATCACCGACAATCTCCGCCGGGAGATACACATTCACTTCATCGGCCGCGAGCTCCGGCGAATCAGGAAACGATGTCACGTACATTTCGCCTGTTGACAGGTCACAGACCGCGATGCCGCATTCGCCGTCCAGCCGTGCCGCTCCAGCAATGAAGTTATTGCCTTTTCCTTCAAGCGACTTGCTCTCCATCACCGTACCAGGAGTTACAACCCGGACAATCTCCCTCCGGACAACACCCTTGGAGGCGGAAGGGTCCTCAACCTGCTCACAGATCGCAACTTTATAGCCCTTCTCGATTAGCCTGCTGATATAATTGTCCGCCGAATGATAAGGCACCCCGCACATCGGAATGCGTTCGGCGCCTCCGCCTTCCCGGCCCGTTAAAGTTATCTCCAGCTCTCTAGCTGCGAGAACCGCATCATCAAAGAACATTTCATAGAAATCACCAAGCCGGAAGAACAGGAACGCGTCCTTCGCTTCTTCCTTAATAGCAAGATATTGTTGAATCATGGGGGTATACGTTGTCATGCCGCCCCTCCTGTAGGTTCACTGTTGGCCTTCTCCAGGCCTGTAACATATCAACCGCTATTATAGCAGAAAAACAGGAACCCGTGAAAACGGCAATCAGCTGGAAACCGGTATCTTCCACTTCAGGCGGATATCTTCTCCTTCATTCCATGTCGCTTTCCTGCTGACAGCCTTAGCAAGCGGTTCAATCCATCCGCGCAGCTCCGGGTAAGAGCGGGCAGAACGAATAACCTGGAATACTTCATTTGCCGCTTCTAACAAAACCTCACGGTTTCCGCTGTAGTAAGCCTCCCGTACAATCGGGTCCTCTGCAGGGAGCAGGGGGAGGTCCCGGTAATCCCGTGCGGCCAGAAGAGCAAGAGCAAACACCGCACCAGCTGCCGCCGGTGATACAAGCCAGCTTGGCGGCGTACGGTATTCGAAGCCTCCGTGCGGCTGGTTCCGGTAATCACCGAGAACACCATAGCGGGGTCTGCGCCCCTTCCCCGCCTCCCCTTCCACTGCTGCCAGCGGAATAGCCAGGCAGCTGTCCAAGGTGCGCAGGAGACGGGCATTCAGCCATACCCCGCTAAGATGAATATGCCCGCCGAGCGGCACGCCGGCCACCGGCATACCGCCTGCTGCCCAGCGCAGTTTGACGCCTGCCGTCTGCCGGGAAACCTTCAGCAGAAGCTGCCGGATATTCTGTACCAGCCGGCCCGGAGACGCAGCAGGCTCCGGGCGCAGCTCCGCAACCGGGTACCTCAGCTTCCCTCCCACACGCAGAGAATCCGGCCCTGCCGTGTCACCCTGCCGGAGATAGCGGTCCGCTGGCGCAATCCGTCCGTCAGGCAGCAGCAGAACAAATTCAGGGTCTGCGCCAATTAACATTCCGCTCTCTTCACCCTCTGCCGCCTGCTCAGCCACAGCCGCGGCTCGTGCCCTCTGTCTGAAGCCGCGAGCCGCCGCCTCCCACAGCTGCGGGCTGCTGCCATGCGGGCGCAGAGCGAGCCCGGTAATGTTGAGTCTTCCGCTGCTGGTACACGAAATCTGAACCTCGCCGTAATCCAGACCGAGGGCATAGATGGCCTTGACAGCCGTTGCGGCCGCCCGCCGGTAGATGGGATGGCGGGGTCCCCAATCGCTAGGTGCGAAGTTCCTGACTTGATCAATCCGCCGAACCTCAAGCGCCTCCAAATGATAGACAGGCACACTGTAATAACGCAGGTCCGGCTGTCTTGGCTGATGGAACTGCTCTGTCCACACGCCTGCCTGATCAGCCGGTCCGCTTAAGCCCGTGCGGATTCCTGCTTCGGTCAGCCTTCTGGCCAACTCTTCTCCTGACAGCGCCCTGAGCTCACACTGTACCCTGTTCAGCTCCCACAGCCGGCTGCCAGTGTACCGGTCCGGCGCTGCCATCCTTTCATCTGCTGCATATCCTCCGTTAATATCAGTGTGCCTTAATGGTCCGGCCACAGCGCCAACCCCTTTAATAGATGGTCTAAATTCTATGATTTGGCCCATTTCCACGGATACAACAAAAAAGAGGGCTTACGCCCTCAAATATTTGCTGCCACAAGCATAAGTTATACCATAAGTTCAAAGGGGCGTTTACAGGTCCTCATCAAGCAGGTCTGGATCCAGATCCTCATAGTCGCCGTCATCCAGGCCAAACTCATAATCCTTGCCGTCTTCATCATCACAGCCGCCCGGACAAACGGCTACGCAGACCTTCGTTTCGGCAATCATCTCGACTGCAAATTCGCGCTCAACCCGCACGACAACACTGCTCCCGCTCGAAGTGATGTTCGCTTCGACACAATTAGGCTCCTGTGTCGCTTCGGAATACACTTCTTCCGTTGAAGCCCTATGCTTAGGGTCCAGATACGAGAGCGGGACATTTTCTACATAGGATACGGTTTCCTTCGCTACATCGGTTTCCGAGTTCTGGTTATACGAATACCAGATGTTGATATCGTAAGTACCAATTACTTCAATGCCGTCACCGGACCGAACCGCTTCATACTGATGATTAATTATCCACGCGCCTAGGATGCTGGTAGGGTTATGAGGCGGTGTTACAGTATGGGTTACGGTGGAGAACTTACGACCTTTACCGCAGACAGCTTTCGTTATAATCTCTCTGCACTTCAGCTGTTTATCTGCAATTGTCATGTATTTAACCTCCTCCATACAATCATTCACTTAAAGTGTATGCAGGACATAGGCATTTGTTGATTAAACTGATTCGAACAAATATATATTGTTTGTTAGACTGTTGATTTTCCAGGTTTTACGGGAGCTTGACAAGCATAAGAGAGGTCTCCCGGGTATCTGTCCGAAGTGAAACCCGGCCGGTCCTTTAATGGCCGCAAACTTCTAATGCAAGCAGGCGGAACGAGATTTCACGTTAGGACTCAGCTTATAGATACCGGATGCTTGGCCGCTTCCTTCTTCTTGAACCGCTTGGCGATAGCCAGATAGCGCTCAAGCTCCCGGCACAGCTGCAGCAGGGCTGCCCTTACTTCAAATTCCTCCCGGGACTGCGGAAGCTCCATACTGCGGAATCTGTCCTCCAGCTCGTACAGCTCCCTCTCAGCGTTGCCGGTATATACATCCGACTTGATATCCTCCGAGAGATGATCGAGCATATCGGCGATCAGGTCGCCCTGTGGCTGTTTTTCATACACGGATGCCAGAATTTCCACCATATGCTGAACCATATCAAACTGCTGGCTCCGCATTTCGAAATAGGTTGTCCAATAAGCCGGGTGATACCAGAAGCGGTTTTCCCTGCTCATCTCAGCATAGCGTCTTCCTTGTTCAATCGCCTGCTCTACCTCCAGCAGCTGCCCGCCGGTCCAGAGATGTGACGGATTGCGCAGGGTGGCGCCAAGCTCCTGGAAAATCTCAGCGAGCAGCTGCTCTGCTCTGCTCTTAATCTGCTGAAGCGGCCGGTCCTCGCGCGGCATATAGATCAAGTTAATGACGGTTGCCCAGCCAAGCCCTGTAAGCAGCAGCCAAACCTCATTCAGCAGAAGCTGAACCGTCACCTCTTCCTTGCCAAAAACATGGAAGACGATGACCGAGCTTGTTACGATTCCATCCTTTAAGTTCAGCTTGGCCAAGACCGGGAAGACGATCAGTACGAACAGGGAAGCCGACCAATACTCGAAGCCGAACATCAGGAAAATGGCCGAACCGAGCAAAAGGCCCAGTACCGACGCCGTGAAACGGGCAAAGACGGTATGCAGGCCTTTCATGCGGGTTACCTCCACCCCAAGTATGGCCAGCAGGCCGGCGGACAGCGGAGGATCAAGATTGAAATATTGTGCGGTATAGATAGCTGCAACAGCAGCCAAAGCTGTCTTTATAACACGGATACCCATCGGATAAAACCTCACCTGGTTGTTTTATCCTATCCTACCGTTCGCGCCTCCCTGACGTCAACTTAGTTTCCAACATCGACACAAGCTGGTACATCGCTGCCGCCACAACGGCTATAACGATCAGACTGGAGAGCACAAGCGTAAAGTTAAAGACCTGGAAGCCATAGATAATCAGATAGCCAAGCCCCATCCGGGCCGCCAGAAACTCTCCGACGATGACCCCTACCCAGGATAACCCTACATTAACCTTGAGCGTAGACACGATAACCGGGAAGGATGCCGGCAGAATCACCTTGGCAAACACCTGACTCCTGGTCCCTCCAAACAAACGAACCACCTTGATGTAATTGGCGTCCGTCTCCCGGAATGCATTATAGATGACAAGGGTTGTAATAATAACCGTCACCGACAGCGTTGTCGCGATAATAGCGGTGTAGCCGGATCCGAAGCTTACAATGAATATCGGTCCCAGCGCCACCTTCGGCATGCTGTTCAGCACGACCAGGTAAGGGTCAAGCACGCGCGACAAGAACGGCGACCACCAGAGCAGAGCCGCGAAGGCCGCCCCTAGCAGGGTGCCAAGGAGGAAGCCGGCCGCTGTCTCGACGACGGTGACGCCGACGTGGGGGAGTAGCGTTCCGTCCAGCAAAGTTGTCCATAGGTGCTGAAACAGCTTGCTTGGATAGCTGAAGAGCAGCACATCCACCCACTTATACCTGCCCGCTAGCTCCCACAAGCCGAAGAAAGCCGCCAGAAGCAGCAGTTGGCATATCCTCACAGACATGGTCCTGCGGCGCTCTCCAGCCAGGTAACTCGTCTCCAAATCCTTAAGCCAGCTGTTAGCGTTCTCCCTATTGTCCATTGGCTGCACCTCCAGCAGGATCCGGTTCTTTCCCGGCGACTTGCGTCCACAGCTGCTCAACCAGTTGTTCAAAATCAGATAACTTGCGCGCAGCTTCAGGACCCGCCTGCCTGATGCTCTCCGGCACGGTAACCACCCGTTCAACCCGCCCTGGATTAGCGGCTAGCACAACGACCTTGTCGCTCATCGCCGCTGCCTCCTGCAGGTCATGCGTTACAAGTACGGCTGTCTTCCCCCGCTTGCGCAGCGTCTGCCACACCAGCTCCTCCAGCTGAAGCTTAATATGCATGTCAAGCGCGGAGAACGGCTCGTCGAGCAGCAGCACATCCGGATCGCCGGCAAGTGTGCGGACAAGCGATACGCGCTGACGCATGCCGCCGGACAGCTCATGCGGATAACGATCCGCCGACCCGTCAAGGCCCAGCTCTGCCAGCAGTTCAAGAACTTTGCTTTCTGCGTCTCTTGTCTGTTCTCCCCTAATCTCGAAGCCAATCATGCTGTTGCTCTTAATGGTCCGCCAAGGAAACAGATAATCCTGCTGCAGCATGTATCCAACCCTGACATTCGGTCCCTGCACGGGCTTGCCGTCCAGAAGCACAAGGCCCCTGGAGGGCGGGAACAGTCCAGCAAGCATATTCAGAATGGTTGTTTTGCCGCAGCCGCTCGGGCCCACAAGGCTGACGAACTCGCCAGGCAGCACATCCAGATTCACGTCTTCCACCGCAAGGGCCGTGCCCTGTCCGCCGAGATAAGCATGTGAAACATTCTCCAGCTTCAGCATGGCGGCCATCTGCCCACTCTCCTTTCACAATCTTATCGATATCGCCGTATCACTGCTCCTTTGCCCGCTCGGCAAACGAATTATCGACGATAGCAGCATGCGGCGTCCGGCTGGCCAGCTCGCCTGCCGATTCCATGACATCGAGCAGATTGTTCCATTCGGCCTCATCGATGACCGGGTCAGCCGCATATGAACGCTGCTCTTTATAGCGCTCTAAGACACGGATTACAATTTCTCGGTCCGCATCCTCGAAGTAAGGCAGCACGGCATCGGCAACAACGTCCGCAGGCTGGCTTTCCACCCACTGCTGCGCTCTGTACAGCGCGCGGGTGAACTTCTCTACGGCATCCTTATTCTTCGCAATGAAGCTTTCCCGCGCCATATATACCGTGTAAGGCAGGCTTCCGCTCTCCACTCCGAACGAGGCGATTACATGTCCTGTACCTTCCTGCTCGAATATGGAGGCCTGCGGCTCAAACAGCTGCACATACTCCCCGGTTCCCGAAGCGAAAGCGGCCGGAATATTCGCAAAGTCGACATTCTGGATCATCTGCAGATCGGCTGCAGGATTGATGCCGTGCTTCTTAAGCACAAACTCTCCCGCCATCTGCGGCATGCCGCCCTTGCGCTGACCGAGGAACACGGAGCCCAACAGATCCTCCCAGTCAAATTCCTCCTGCGGCTCCCGCGCCACCAGGAAGGTACCATCTGTCTGGGTCACCTGGGCAAAATTAATAACCGGATCATCCGTACCCTGCTGATAGACATAGATCGAGGTTTCCGAACCGACAAGCCCGATGTCAATGCTGCCCGACAGCAAAGCTGTCATCGTCTTGTCTCCTCCATATGTCGGCTGCAGGTCGATCTTAAGCCCCTCTTCTTCGAAGAAGCCCTGACTGAGCGCCGCATACTGCGGGGCATAAAATAATGAACGCGTGACTTCGCCGACGCGCAGCTTTATCAACCCGTCTCCCTTGTTGCTGCCGCATCCGGCCGCAAGCAGCATCAGTAACACTGTGAGCAGCAGGGAAGCCGCCCGCCATTCTCTTCGCTTCATCGTTCCAACACCGCCTGTTAAACAGATTGATACATTACTTTATGCAGCTTGGAAACTTGTGGTGCGGGCAGCACAAGAAGCCCCCAAACGGCATACTGTGCGTTCGGAGGCTTGCTATTGCTCTTGAGCTTATGCACCGTAACGAGATGCTTTCATAAGCCTACAGCTTGTAAATCTCCTTGTACTTGGTCTCCAGATAGGAAACTAGATAAGACGGGTCTAGCGGCTTGCCTGTTACCCGCTTTACAATTTCCGACGGGGTCTCAAGACGGCCGTACTTATAAATTTTATCCGAGAGCCACGCTTTAACCGGCAGCAAATCCCCTTTGCCTACCTTATCCCAAAGATCCGGCATCTCGTTCTCCAATGTATTCGTGAACTGAGCGGCATACATGTTGCCGAGGGAATAGGATGGGAAATATCCGAATGCGCCGCCGGACCAGTGAACATCCTGCAGCACGCCGTCCTTGTTGTTAGGCGGGGTGATGCCGAGATATTCCTTGTATTTCAGATTCCAGATCTCCGGCAGGTCAGCCGCCTTGGCGCCTTCGTTGAAGATCATCTTCTCTATCTCATAGCGAATAATAATATGCAGGTTATATGTAAGCTCATCCGCCTCAATCCGGATAAGAGAAGGCTGTACGACATTGATCGCCCGGTAGAAGCTGTCGACATCCGTATCCAGCTGTCCCGGAAAATGCTTCTGCAGATCGGCAAAGTACCGCTCCCAGAAAGGCTTGCTGCGTCCAATCACATTTTCCCAGAAGCGCGACTGTGACTCATGTATCCCCATTGACGTACCCGTGCAGAGCGTGGTGTACAGCAGCTCCTTCATGATATTCTGCTCATACAAGGCATGGCCGCCCTCATGAATGGTGCCGAATAAGGCGCTCGTTACATCATCTTCGAGGTAACGTGTCGTAATCCGCACATCACCGGGATTAAGACCGGTTGCAAACGGGTGCACGCTCTCATCAAGCCGTCCGGCCTCAAAGTCATAACCCATCTCCTGTAAAATGAACAGGCTGAACTGCTTCTGGGCTTCGATGCTGTAGGTTTGGCCCAGGAAGGAGCGGTCCGGCTGGTGAGGTGAATCGGCAATTGCGGCCGCAAGCGGAACAAGCTTGGTTCTTAAACCGCCAAATATACGGTCAAGCTCAGCGGTTGTCATATCCGGCTCGTACATGTCGAGCAGTGTGTCATAGCGGGTTGCCTTCGGTCCCCATAGATCAATGAAACGGTTGTTAAAATCAATAATCTTGTCCAGGTACGGTTCGAAACCCGCGTAATCTCCCTTGTCCTTCGCTTCCTCCCAATAAGACTCCGCTTGCGAAGTCAGTACGACATATTCCTGGTACATAGCCGGCGGAATCTTCTGGTTCCGGTCATATTCCTTCCGGGTCTCCTCTACCAGCTTTTGGTCGATCCGGCTTAGTTCACCCGACGAGGCTGGTCCCTCGAGCTTCTCCAGAAGTTCTCCCATTCTTTCGGAGGTGGACAGCTTAAAGGCTTCAGCAGACAACATGCCTACCGCTTCGGAGCGGGACGCAATCCCTTTGCGCGGCGCCCCTGTCCGCATATCCCAGTGAAGAAGCGCAATCGCTTCCTCGTAGCCTTTGATCTGCTTAATTCGTTCCCGGAACTCCTGTAGGGTGACAGTTAATTGCTCACTCATCATTCTCTACCGCCTTTCTTTGCATATGATCACTACTTGATCATACTTTTTACAAATCGTATAATCAACTTTAACCCTGCTGCAAGATTTCATATTAATATAGCTATGATCTTCATCATTGCAGCGAGCTGATATAGTTAGACTACAAACTTCTGCTGGGCGCTAATGCAGCGTGCATACAGAAACCAGAGGAGGGAACCTACAATGAGAATAACCTTTACAGCTGATGCCGTCAGGAAGCTGGAATCCGGCAGTCCGGGTACTGGGAAGCTTAAGCTGCTGTACGATACAGAGGGCTGCGGCTGTGTCATGAGCGGCGTTCCGGCGCTTCAATGGATTGCAGATCCTGTCCAGGGTGACGTTAAGGCAGAGAGCATTCCTTTTGAGGTATGGTATGAACCGCGTTATGAAGTCTTCTTCGAGGATTCGATTAAGGTAGACTACTCGGACAGCAGCCATGCTTTTGTACTGAAAAGTGATAATCAGACGTACACAAACCACATGCGGGTAGTCAGCGCCGTCTGATACATAATCAAGAGAACCTTAGACAGGAGGAATTATCTATGACTAATGTAAAAGAGATTCTCGCCTTTAACAAGGAATTTGTTAAAAATGAACAGTACGAGGCGTACCGTACAACCCGGTATCCCGACAAGCGTCTTGCCATTGTGACCTGTATGGATACACGGCTGACCGAGCTGCTGCCTAAAGCGATGAACCTGCGCAATGGCGACGCGAAGATCATTAAGAATGCAGGCGGTATTGTCACACAGCCGTTCGGCAATATTATGCGAAGCCTGCTGATCGCTGTCTATGAGCTCGGCGCGGACGAGATTGTTATTATCGGCCATCATCAATGCGGAATGACCGCACTTAATCCCGAGACAGTCATGACACATATGAAGGAACGGGGCATAACCGAAAATACGATTGATACCCTGATGAATGCAGGCTTTAACCTGAACAAGTGGCTGACCGGCTTCGACAGCGTGCGTGAAAGTGTGGAGAACAGCGTAAATATTGTTAAGAACCACCCGCTGCTTCCTCCAGGAACTCCGGTTCACGGCATGCTTGTAGATCCGGAAACTGGCGAGCTTGAGCTTGTCGTCGACGGCTATGCGGAAACAGATTCAAGCAAGGATGCCGTTTCGAACGTATAAACACTAATATTTCACTGAGAAGAGAAGCTGCTGTCTCCGCCCTGGAGGCATGCGGCTTCTCTGTCTTCATCCAACAGCACTCCCCCTAAGCCGGGGCCACCCCTATCCTTTGCGTTCCTGCAGCTTGCGGGCTGCTGAGGCCTTGCGCGCCGCAATAACCTCTGACCGGTCCCTTAACGTATGCCTATGAACCAGCTGGTCGTCAGCCGCATCTGTTTGTGCCCCCCACTTTAGCCCCCTGCTCCCGCTGACCTGCTGCAGATAGGAGAGCATACTCTTGTCCTGGAACGGCAGATTGAATTCAACGTACGGGGTCTTACTGCCCATGCTGCTGAGCTTGGCAATTCGCTCGGATACCCGTTCCATAACGGCATGTCCGTCAAGCCCTAGACTCTCCAGACTGGATGGTTTCAACCGCTCCGCAGACTGCTCGAACATCTTAAGCGCGCCTGCCGTATTGCCTCGCCGATGATGATACTGGGCAACAGCGATCTGGATCAGACCGACCCAAACCTCTCTACCCTCGACTTCTGCAGGTATTGTCTTCCAATACTCCTCGAGCAGCTCGTGGCATTCAAAATAATCACGCACCGCATGGAACTGGATCAAATATTCAAGATAAGGCTCCGGATAATCAGACATGCAATCTCTCCTTCAATGATAACTTAATATATTAATACTAAATCTGATAATGGGATAAAAATTGAAACCGATGTTTAGATTATACGTATAACATATAGAAGGCAATACGCCTGTCAATCATATTTGTCACAGGAGGAGAACCAACAACATGAAGAAGATCATACTGCTTATGATGGCACTGACCGTATTTGTTGCTTTCTCGGCAGTCGACACGGCTGACGCCAAGCGCGGCGGCTTCAAATCACCAAAGAAAAGCTACACCCAAACCCCTTCGAAACCGGCTGATAATGTACGGCCAGCTGATCCGGGCGCGAAGACCCCGGGAGCAGGCGCAACAGCTGGGGCAGGAGCGGCAGGACAGCGCGGATTTTTCAGCGGCGGCGGCTTGTTTAAGGGCATGATGATTGGCGGACTTGCAGGACTTATGTTCGGCAGCATGTTTGCCGGAATGGGTTTTATGGGTGATTTCCTTGGCCTGCTTGTTAATGTGCTTGCCTTGTATGTCTTGTTTGTTGCCATCCGTGCGGTCATTCGGCATTTCCGCAACCGCCGTGATGAGAATGACAGGAGACCCTACTAAGCATGCGGATTTACATGGACGAAATTATTAATGCAGTCTGCCTTAATATGGCAGACCGCAAGCGGGTATCCCCAACCGATGTTGAGGTTCAGCTTGCCTGGGATGAAGAATACGGCTACACAGCAGAGGTATGGGTACAGGGACGCAGCCAGTACCTTGTAGAAGCCAACCTGCTTGAAGCTATAGAGCAGTATGTATTCCGGCAGCACGGCAGCCGCGTCTTCCGCTCCCAAATCAAGCTCGGACTTGATGAAGAAATTTGGGCGGATATACAAATGTGATGCCATTGCTGCATGTTATAACCATACAGATGCAAGAAGCTGTCACCGGCTAATCGGCAAGGGACAGCTTCTTTTTTTTCGTCAGTAATCTTCCACAACGAACCGCACCTGGGCCTTTAAGCGGTAATTCTTTTCCTCCCCGTCCTCCTCTATGAAGAAATCCGCTTCACCATAAACCACATATTCACCCGCCGGAAATCTGCCCTCCATTACCTTCTTCATAAAGGAAATGTAATGCTGCCATAAGGAATAGTCCAAACCCGAGCACGATTAATGTGTATTTTCCCATCAGCCCATCCCCTTTCTATTCATATCTCAGACGTCAGGGATAGGCTTAAGGTTACAGCCTGACCTGCATAACATTTGACCTGCATAACATTACCACGCAACCTGCTCTCTCCTTCTGCGTTTAACTTTACTAGAGAGATTGAGAGAGGTCTGGTGAATCCTTCATAATGAACAACAAGATCAAGCTTGGCTTAGCTCTACTGCTCGGCCTGCAGGCAGGGCTTGCAGCAGCCTCTGCTCCCGCAGCAGCATCCACAGGCAAGATGACGCAGTATCGTGTGTACCAGAATGAAATAGCGCTAAAAGAATTTGCTACAGAAACACAGGCTGTCGCCTATGCCAAGAACTTCAAATACAGTCATGTCGAGAAAATTGTGAACAGGCAGTGGGTTTGGGATAATCTCCCCCGTTATGAAGTCTATCAGAACGGACAGAAGCTCAGCGGCCGGGAATACCGCACCTACCAGGAAGCTCTGAAGACAGCCTCTACACTCGCCAATGTGCACATCCGTGATTTGGAAAAGCCAGGATGGGTATTCAGCAGCTATGAGCGGTACCGTCTGTTTCAGGGAGACAAGACCCTGCCGCATTGGGGCTACACTACCCTGGCTGAAGCCAAGAAAGAAGCCGCCAAATGGGGACGCGCCCATATAATCGACTCGGCAAGCAATACGTGGGTGTGGGATAATATGACAGCCGCCCAGAAGGAACTTGCCCGCAGCGGGCAGCCTGTATATAACGTGATGGCTGCAGACGGACTAACCGTCTCTTCTCACGCCTTCCTGCTGGATGCCATTCGCGCATCCAACAAGCTGACCGGGAGCACAGTCATGAATACCCGTAGCGGCACAGTCGTGCATTCAGCAGTCCCCTCTTATACCGTTTATCAGAACGGCAAGGAGGTCAGGAGCTTCTTTGGTCTGGATAACGCCATATCCTATGCCAAGACGCTTGCCGGTGCCGAAATTGTGAAGGACGGCAATGTGTGGTGGACGAACATTCCTTATCTTCAGGTATATCAAGGCGATAACCTGATTCGTTATTTTCATACGCGCGCTTCAGCGATCACATACGCCAAAAGCTATGCAAACTCTAAGGTAGTCACTGCGGACCGCCGTCTCGTGTGGGATAACATGAAGAAGCTTCTCTATCTGGGCTGGAGCGGATCTTCAAGCACACCAGTTGTCATGGGACAAGTCGCGAATACACAGGGAATGGATATCAGCTCGCCTACCTGGTTTGAGCTTGCTGCAGCTGACGGAACGCTGAAGGATGCCTCTGATGCCGGTGTCGTATCTCAGCTGAAGGCCAAGGGCATGCAGGTAATGCCGCTTGTCCACAACCAGTTCGACAAGGCCATGACCAGCAAGTTTCTACGCGATCCCGCTGCCCAGAAACGGTTCATAGAGGCCCTTGTAAACAGGCTCGTTAAGCTTGAGGTGCCTGGTGTTAACCTGGATTTCGAAGAGCTTGCCGGAGCGGACCGGGATCTCTATACCACCTTTGTCCGCGACTTGTCCCAAGCTGTGCATGCTAAGGGTTTGACGATCTCGATCGATCTTCTGCGAGGGGATGCTGCGTGGAATCACAAGACGGCCTATGACCATGAGAAGCTGGCCTCATATGTGGACCATGTCATTATTATGGCATATGACCAGTATTGGAAGGGCAGCACGTCCCCTGGCTCTGTGTCCGGGCTTGATTGGACCGAACAGGGAATCAAAGATTATTTGTCCTATGGCATTCCCCGCTCCAAGCTGATGCTGGGTATTCCGTTTTATGTAAGAGAATGGAAGCTCGACAGCAACGGCAGACTGCTTGACTCCCGGGCGATATTCATGAAGGACGTTCCGGCATTGCTGGCTGCCAACAGCGCCTCTTCCGTGTATGATCCTAAGTTCCAGCAGATTAAGCATACGTATGTCAAAGACGGATATACCTATGTTCTCTGGGCTGAGACAGCCGATACCGTGAAGAAGAGGATTGAGCTTGCCAAGAAGTACGACCTTGCCGGCGTCGCTGCGTGGCGGCTCGGTTATGAATCACCGGAGATTTGGACCATGATGCTTCAGATCAAATAACAGACAAGCGGCATACATCCCTGTTCGGGTTGTATGCCGCTTGATTTATATCAGACCATTAGTGGGACGCCAAATATGTTCTGAGCCACTGCAGCGCAGGACGCTCTGTTCCATTGCTTCTGATGAGGTGAGTATTCGCCGCCCAGGTACGTCCTTCCTGATAACCCCACAGCGTCACGCCTTTCACTGCCCAATGCTCCCATAGAACTGGAAACTTCTGCTGATATCTGGCCAGCTGGGTGGCATCGTCACCCGTCATGTCCAGCTCCGTCACATAGATCGGCAACCCGGTTGCGGCCAGCTTATCCAGCACTGTCCGCATTGTGCTCACGGAAACATAATCCATATTAAAATGATGACTTTGGATTCCGATGCCGTCAATCAGCCCTCTGCTCTTGAGAAGGTTAATGATACGAATGTACTGGTCAGCGGCACCTGGATCGCCAATGATACCGTATTCATTCAGCATAAGCTTGGAGTTTGGAAACGCCTTGCGTGCCTCTTGGAACGACCAGATGACCCAGTCCCATCCTGTTGAACCGTCCCCACCGATTGCATTACGGTAGGATGGCTTCGCATGAAGCGGCTCGTTGACAACATCCACAAACTCTGCATTGCGGTAACGCTGGCCGGCCGCTTGAATCCACTGGGTCACTTCAGCCCTCTGCTCAGCTGCTGATAAATTCCGGATCCAGCCAGGCTCCTGACTGCCCCAGACAAGCGTATGAAAACGGAATTGGAATCCATTGCTGCGGGCATAGTTGTATGCCATATCCGCCTGGCCCCAGTTCATCGTATTGCGGTTGCCTTCCACAGCGTCCCATTTGGTTGAATTCTCGGGTGTGACCTGATTCCAGTATGAACCGAAATTGGATGGAACACTGCCGGCAATAATATTGCCGAGGAATTTGCTGCGGGACAAGCCAGCAGACGCGGTAGCGGCGAACGCCGAAATAACCATAGAGCTGATCAGCAGAACCGCTGCCGCTCTTTTAATTGTCTTGGATCTGAACATCACATTATTCCTCCTCTGTTTTTCCATTTGAATTTTTATTCGAGTGCCGCAAAAAACTTCAGTTTATGAATAGCTCAACATTCAATACCTTTCTCTATAATTCTCCTCCTCTTCAACTTCTGACTTGCGAATGATACTGCAACCGTTAAAGCCTTTTGAAAATTGAGTTAATGCACCCCCCCTTTATTCACCTATTTTGTAAGCGTTTACTATTTGATTGTACCATTTTTCTGGTGCAGATATACAGCTACTAATTAAAGGTTTCCCCCTGTAAATTATAGATTTTCGGTTTTAATCCTCATTGTACTTCCAAGACACCCTGAAGCAGCTGGAAAGCTGCAGGCTTCGGGGAGGCACAGATCGATGGACCGTTTCATTTCCGGAACTCCATACGATCTGATTGAACATTCAGATCCCCATCAGCAGGTTGACGGTAACGGACGCAACTTCAACATCGTACGGTTCCTGCAAAGAGGCCCTAACAGCATTATCATTATTGCCTTCAACTTTGGCGGACCGCACAACCATCAAAATCCGGCTGGCGTAGCTGCCCGACTAGATATTCGACTGAGCAAATGATTCCTTTAAGCAGCTGGGACAGGCTGTCGTTCGACAGTCTGTCCCTTATTACTTCCGCTCTAGACCCTCTTCTTCATCCAAGCGCTGAACTTGGCCCGGTTTAGAATCTCATGGGTGATGAACGTACCGTTATAATAAGCGCTGTAAGTCGTCCAGGCGGCTGGGGCGTTTTGAGCCTCTTCGCGGCTGGCAAGCCGAATGCTCTTAACCGGGATTCCGTATTCTCTTCCGATCTCCTCAAGCTCCTGATTGGCATAATACTCCGTGAAGGGACACTGGCTGGTGTAACAAACGACCAGTCCGTCATGAAGGTCAGCTTCAAGCCGGCTCTGCTTGGCGCATTCCTTGAAACGGGGCACAGGCCCGCCTTCTCCCAAACGTTTGACCATTAATTCAAAATAGGGCGGTGCCGTATCCACCGTTTCAAAGCCCTGCTTGAGCAAAAACTTCTTATCGGACAGGTAGGGTTTCTTGCTCTTGCTTGATATGGTAATCAGTCCATGCTTGTTCTTCGAATCACTCATACAGGCATCCAGCAGCGAGCGGCCGTAGCCCTGCCCCTTAAAGCTGCCGGCAACCCACAAACAGTTTATGTACATATAGCCTTCAGCCTCAACCGGCACCCATGCATACTCCGCAGGAATGTATTCAATAAACACCTTCCCTCTCGCATCCAGCTTCCTGAACGTCAGGCCTTCATCAAACCGGCATCTCAGCCAATCTTTCTTCAGCTGTACACCTTCAGCCGCCTTCTTGTCGGACATCGCACAGCAGATATGCTCCATATCCAGGTTGGTCTTATCCAGTCTGATCAGAGATGACAAACTGTTCCCCCTCCTTTCGGACAACTCCTCACATTATACTAAAAATTAACTTATCTGGATGTTAAGATCTTCACACATTCTGAGTGTAACATGCCCTAGTAACCAATTCCTAATTGTGGATTTCAGTGATAATTTTCACATTACAAGCAGCCATCCTTTGATACCCTTACGCTACAAAATACAGTAAGAGGAGGTCACGTCCATGTTTTGTTATCAATGTGAGCAGACACCGGCAGGCGGCTGCAAGGTGATTGGAGTTTGCGGCAAGGACGAAACAATTGCAAGCCTTCAGGATACAATCATATTCGCCCTGAAAGGGATTGCTGCTTATGCCACTCATGCCAGACAGCTGGGCTGCACCGACCCGGAAGTTGATAAAATAACACACGAAGCGCTATATCTGACCTTGACCAATTCCAACTTCAACCTGCAGGAGCATGTCGATATGGCCATGAAGGTCGGTAACGCGGCCGTGAGAATCATGGATGTGCTCGACCGCGCGCATACCACGCATTTTGGCGTTCCGCAGCCGGTTACCGTCAGCCAGAATAAAATCGAAGGTCATGCCATCATCGTGACAGGTCATAACCTGTACGCGCTTGAGGAGTTGCTGAAGCAGACGGAAGGCAAAGGCATCAACATCTATACGCACTCCGAAATGCTGCCTGCCCACGGCTACCCGCTTTTGAAGAAATATGGACACTTGAAGGGTAACATCGGCAAGGCCTGGTACGATCAGCGGCGTCTGTTTGAGAAATATCCCGCGGCCATTCTAGCCACAACCAACTGCGTAATGCCGATTAAAGGCTCCTATGCAGACCGCTTCTTCTCGTATGAGGTGGCTGGCCTTGAAGGTGTGGAGAAAATTCTGAACGACGATTTTACGCCATTAATTGAGCGGGCACTGGCCCTGCCTGCAATCACCATCGATTCCGATCAGGTTCTGACAACGGGCTATCATCATGAAACAGTGATCGGTCTGGCACCCGAGATCATTCAGGCCGTAAAGGACGGCAAGATCAAACGGTTCTTCGTTATCGCAGGCTGTGATGCTCCCGGCAAGGAGGGTGAATATTACCGCGAGCTCGCCACCTCCCTGCCTAACGATACCGTCATTCTGACCACTTCCTGCGGCAAATTCCGGTTCAATGATGTGGACTATGGAACGGTAGGCGACACGGGAATTCCCCGGTACATTGACCTCGGGCAGTGCAACAACTCCGGCTCTACGGTAAAAATAGCATTGGCACTGGCTGATGCATTTGGCTGCAGTGTTAATGAACTGCCGGTCAGCATCGTTCTTTCCTGGTTTGAACAAAAGGCGGTCGCCATCCTGCTGGGCTTATTCAGTCTGGGCATTAAGGATATTCGTATCGGTCCCAAGGCTCCGGAATTTATGAGTCCGGGTGTCATTGAAACGCTTGTCGACAAATTCGGGCTGAAGCTGATCGGCAATGCCCAGGATGATATGGCGGAAATGTTGATGATGCAGTAACCGCATAATGGTACTGCGTAAACAGGCTGCGCCCTATGGGCACAGCCTGTTTGCTGAATAGAACGATATCTTCTTAAGCACATAATTGCAGTGACAGGGCCATTGTTAATTTGTAGCGGCAGTGAACCCTGAACCGAATTCATATTCTGACACTCTGTACGGCGTTCAGCCCAGTCTAATAGCGCCGAGGCTAGCTTCCTTCGCAAAGAACCGGTCAATGCTTCGTTCTATTGAAGCATCTGCTTCAAGCGGCGGCGCATGATGCGGCTTAATCCGGGCATCAATGACAACCGTATCACATCCCCAGTGCTTGTGCTCATAGAAGCTGTTAACCCCATAGATATCATGCGAAGGATTGCTCCGGGTAAATGTACTCCACAGGAAATTAGACAAATTGCCGCTCACAAACCGGCTGTCATCACAGACTACGATCATCGGGCATTCTGGAAGTCCCCCCTTAGCTTGTAAAGCTTGGCAGAACATCTGTAATTCCTCGGCCGCTTCCTCGTAACTGCGGAATGCCCCCGTCTCAATGGCAACCATTCCCGGCATGATCATAGATGCTCCTGCAAATCCGCGAATATCCCTGAGAGCTTCCGGGATCTCTTTGCACAGCTCGCGCTTCTGATCTCCATATGCTGCGAAGATAACCTTGCTGCCGCTGTTGAGTCCGCTTCCAGAGTAGTCGAGCGTATCAATGGTCGTGTTCGTCTGGAAGTGCAGATCACGGCGCAGATCAATCCGTTCCATAATATATTGGAGAAAATCGGCTTCCCGATGCGTATCAAGCGGTACACGGTCTTCTGCTGTTATGAACAGGTACTTGGCAAGGCTCAGCTGACCGGTACCAAGGATGCGATTAGCAATCGTCAAGAGCTCTGCTGGCTGTTTGACTGTCTGATATGGTGTATAACGCTCGCTGCCAATTGCAAACAGCAGCGGATGCACACCAGCTGCGTCAACGGCATGGACTTCCTGGACTCCTGGAATCTCCTGCTTGATTGCATCGCCTGTCAGCTCGTGAATGAGCGCTCCGAACGCTGTATCCTCAGCAGGCGGACGCCCGACAACGGTAAAAGGCCAGATTGCATGCTCCTTGGCATACACTTTATGAACTTTCATGACCGGAAAAGGATGGACCAGGCTGTAATAACCCAAATGATCGCCAAACGGACCCTCGGGCTTCGTATCCCCGGGGTGGATCTCTCCGGTAATGACAAAATCCGCATCATGACTGATACAGTATCCGTCCACATAACTGTAGCGGAACCGGCGTCCCGCAAGCAGGCCGGCAAACGTCATCTCGCTCAAGCCTTCGGGCAGCGGCATCACAGCAGACAGAGTATGCGCTGGCGGACCGCCAACGAAGCAGCTGACCTTTAGCGGTTCCCCCCTCCGGCTTGCCTTCTCTTGATGAATGCCGATGCCTCGGTGGATCTGATAATGCAGGCCGATTTCCTGATCCAGCTTGTAGTCATTGCCATTCAGCTGTATACGGTACATGCCGAGGTTAGAATTCATGATGCCTGGCTTGTCCGGATTTTCGGAATATACCTGCGGCAGTGTAATGAAGGCTCCGCCGTCCATAGGCCAGGATTTTATCATGGGAAGATCCGATATGCGGATTTCCCGGAAGCCTGCCGGAAGACCGGAAGACTTTCGCGGCAAAGCCTTGGAGGCGGCCAGAGCCGTGCCCACCTGCTTAAACGGATGCTTCAGCGCTTGTACAGGATTTCCGCGCAGGGCAATAACATTCTCAGCTGCCTGCCAAGTATCGCGAAATATGAACCGGCTGCGTTCCAGAGAACCAAACAGGTTCGACACCGCCCGGTAGTTGGTGCCCTTCACATTCTCGAACAGCAGAGCAGGTCCACCCGCTTCATAAACTCTTCTATGTACAGCAGCCATCTCGAGTTCCGGGTCAATTTCCTCCCGGACACGGACCAGATGACCGTTCTTCTCCAAATCTGTAACACAATCTTCCATATGACGATACATAACCCGGATGTCCCCATTCTATCAGTTGATAATGTTGCAGCCGGAACGGCTTAACGCTCCCCTATCGATCTTATCCCAGATACCGGGTGATTTCAACGTAGCGAGCACAAAACAGCGGTGCAGATGGTCTGCACCGCTGTTTGCAAGCTTGCATTTTAAATCAGGCTTACCCGTTCGGGGAAGAATTGGTCGTTGATAAGATAGGTCCATGTTGCTGACGGCACCCGAACCTCCTGCTTAATACCATCCAGCAGAGATTCAACGTTTTTGTTGTTATGAAGTGTTTGCCCGACCGCAGCTTTAATCTTGTCATCTACTGAAGCATAAGCATCTGACATAAGCCTTGTGTATTCTTCCAGAGGATTCCGGCCGCCAATGCTCTCAAGATGTATTCCTTCCTTAACATAGGCAGCATACGCGAGGAAGTCGGCCCAGCATCTATCTATACACGCCAGCATAGCATAGCGCTCGGCTTCTCTTGTTGTTTCATCTCCAAATCTGTTAAGGGCTTCTGCGAATAACTCCGGAAGTGTGTTTACCCAAATATTGGGCTGCACGACACGATAAAGAAATCTGTCTCGCTTGGCACGTATCTCACGACAGTACTGCTCCAACAAATCCGCATACTTAGCGAGCGTCTTGCGAGTCTCGTGATGTTGTCCTTCTGCGACCCTCTGTATATGATCAACTATTCGTCCAAGCTTGTTGTCATTCAAGGGCGCCTCTTGCCTTAAATCCTTACAACTGGCAGGTAATGATTCTTGCAACCCATATCGAAGAAGCAAACTATCCTCCAGACTGACATAATAACGCGAGTACCCAGGCTCACCCTGGCGACCCGCTCGGCCTCTCAACTGCCAGTCGATCCGTTGACTGTCATGCAATTCCGTCCCAATGACATGAAGCCCGCCGAGCAGACGGACTTGTTCCGCTTCCAGCGGATCACCGCCACCAAGGTGGATGTCCACTCCTCTTCCAGCCATGTGAGTAGCCACTGTAACCGCTCCGAGACGTCCTGCCTTCGACAACAAGGCAGCTTCCTCCTTATCATGCCGGGCGTTTATGACAGAGCTCCTAATCCCCGCTGCTTCCAAATCAGCTGCAAGACGCTCCGAGGCTTCAACAGAAGAGGTACCGATTAGCAGCGGTTTACCGAGCCGATGCAAGTCGGAAATATCAGTCATGATCGCTCTAAACTTGGCCTCCTTGTGACTGAAGATCAAATGGGGCTCATCGACTCTTCTGCATACTGAATGTGTCGGAATGATCAATGTCTCTAATCCATATATATCCTTGAGTTCATCAGCTGCTAGTGCTGCAGTACCGCTCATCCCGGCTAACTTGGCATAACGCTTAACCAGATGTTCGGCCGTCAATGTGCCCCATATGATCCCGGTTGATCGATTCTTTAAGCCTTCCTTAGCCTCAAGTGCCGACTGCAGACTGTCTGGCAGTTGGCGGTTCTCGGCAGCCCGCCCGGTAAATTCATCAATAAGCACCAGCTTGCCGTCGCAAACTATATAATCAATATCCTTGACCAGCAACGCTTCAACGTGAAGGGCACTATGTAAATCCGCCAGCAGATCGGCATTGCGAAGTTCATACAAGTTGCCGCATTTTAGCATAGCCTCCGCCTTAGCGCAGCCCTCATCAGTTAAAAATACATTACGCCTCGCTTCATCAGTCTGATAATCTGCGCCGTTCTGCAGGTGCACAGCTATATCCCTTACCCTGTAGGCATTTGAATCTACTTCACTGCTTTCCCCTGCAATAACCATAGGCACCCTTGCTTCATCAAGCAGGATGCCATCCGCTTCATCCACAATCAAATCGTGCAATTCCAGCGGCCGCTGAACCAGATCCTCGGGCTCGTATACGAGCGAATCATTCAACCAATCATATCCGGCCTGCCGGGCAGTTACATAGACGACATCTGCGGCGTATGCCTCCCGCTTCTCGCTTTTATTCATACATTCCTTAATTCCAGAAACTCGGAACCCCAAGCGGTTAAACACCGGACCACACCACATACAGTCCCGTTCCGCCAGATATTCATTGAAGGTATAGATATGAACCTGCTTTCCTTCCAATACACTCAGAAAAGCAGGCAGCAGGGCAGCAAGAGTCTTGCCTTCTCCTGTCTTCATGTCGATCATATAACCTTCGTGCATTGCCATTCCGGCAATGAGCTGCTCGTCGTAAAGGTTAATATCAAGTTCCTCTTGGACGATAAGACTGAGAACAGCCGCCGCCCGCACTTGTTTTTCCACTGTCCTTACATCTTCCGCAGACCACCGTAGTATCTTGATCTGCTCATTGAGCAGAGGCGCTGAGGAATAAAGTGCCTTGAAACTGCGAATACGTGAAAGCCGCCGCTCATATGCTCGCAATCGGCGCGCATTAAGCAGACGGTTCAAGCCGCCCGCCGCTTTTCCTAACCTGTATCTCATCCGGATCTTCCTCTCTAATTGGCTTTAACACACTTCCAAGCAGCCAACACAGACAGGGTCCGGTTTCTTAAACAGCAATAGCCGGACAACGATTGTCCGGCTTAGCAGGGCGATCCATATAAAACATTGGACGACATGATTGGATATACGATCAATACAATTGGAGGATGACATGGACATTATATAAAGAATGCATATATCACCCGTGAAGTAGGCTGTACAAAGAGCGGCACGTTCGCCGCATCCCATCCATCCCGATAAGATATGGAAAGATAACATAAACAAATGACATATCCAATTTATCGTACGGGCCAGCTGCATCTTCGTCCCTCCAATACACCCTTCCAGCTCGCTCTTCACTTTGCTAGGCTTAGTTAACCATATTATTCGCTGCTTTCACTCCTATCCCTTCTATATCCCTGGAAAAACACTTCCATTCCTTACCGCTGCCCGCGGAACAGCAGATAAACAAAATAAGGGGCGCCGATAATAGCAATGACTATGCCAGCAGGCAGTGTAACAGGTGCAAAGAGCTGTCTGCCAATGAAATCCGAAGCCGTTACGAGCAGCATGCCAATCAGGCCGGACAATGGTATGACACGGCTGTGGCTGTGACCGGAGAGCCCCCTCGCCAAATGAGGGGACAGCAGTCCGACGAACCCGATGCTGCCCGATACCGAAACACAGGCGCTGACAATACCGACACTGCACAGCAGCAGCAGGTTCGTCTCCTTATGCACAGCTACGCCGACTCCCGCCGCCGTCGTTCTGCCAAGCTGCAGCAAATCCAGCTGACGGGATTTCGACCATATGACAGGAATGAGCACCAGCAGCCATGGCAGTACTGCGAGCACGAAGCGCCAGTTGGCATTGTAGATGCTGCCTGCCATCCATACCGCTGCCATCTCAAAATCCTGCGGATTCATCTTAAGAGAAATATACATGGCAAGAGCACCTAGTCCGCTCCCAAGCGCGATACCGGACAGGATCAGCCGCTGAGGATCCAGCACACCGCGATGCCAGGCAAAGAAGAAGATAAGAGCGGCGGTTCCTATCCCGCCGACCAGCCCAAACAGCGGCATTGCCATTACGGAGAGCCAGCCGGCGCCCTTAATCTGGCCTGCAAATACAAGCATGAACAAAACGACGGCCGCACCAGCTCCTGCATTAATGCCCAGTATTCCAGGGTCCGCCAATCCATTGCGCGTAATGCCTTGTATGACTGCTCCCGCAATTCCGAGCCCCAGACCAACCAGCAGGCCTACAACAATTCTCGGCAACCTGAAATCAAAGATTACAAGGTCATAGTCGGGGTTGGCTTGAAGCCGGAGCAGTGTCTTCAGCACGTCCCATGCCGCAAGGTCGAACGAGCCATTCGTCAAACTAACGTATACGACAACAACCAACAGCGCTGATAGCGCCCCAAGAACTGTCAGATAGGCGGGCAGAGATCTGTTAATCACGTTCCCCTCCCCCTCGCTTGCGGATCAGGTACAGGAAGAACGGCACACCGATCAATGAAGTCACAATCCCGATCGGCGTTTCGAAGGGTGCATTCATGAAGCGGCTGAGCAGATCAGCCAGCGCCAGGAAGACCGCTCCGATAACGGCAGCACATGGTACAACCCACCGGTAATCAAGCCCTACCAGGAACCGTGCGATATGTGGAATGATGAGCCCGATGAACCCGATTTTCCCAGCGATCGCTACCGAGATACCCGTCAGAATCACGATGGACAACGTCGATATAACCTTCACCAACGCCGATCGCTGGCCAAGACCTGCCGACACTTCCTCGCCGAGCGAGAGGATCGTAACATGCCTTGATACCAGGAAAGCCAGCAGCAGCCCCACTACCGCAAAAGGAAGGGCCAGCCTGATCATGTCCGGTTCCAGCTGATGCAGCCGTGCATTATACCAGAAGCTAACGGATTGGGAGAGCTGAAAGTAAACCGCAAGCGCTGATGAAATGCTGCTGAGGAACGTACTGACAACGGCGCCGACTATGGTCATGCGGACCGGCGACATCCCGCCCGGTACCGTCGACGCCAGCCCGAGTACGATCGCCACTCCCGCAGCTGAGCCGACCAGTGACATGAAGATCATGCTTAGTGATGTGGCTCCCGGCAAAACAATCATAGCCAGGGTGATCATAAACGCGGAACCATCCGACACGCCCATGATGGAAGGCGAGGCCAGATCATTCCGGGTCATGCCTTGCATCAAAGCGCCGGATACAGCCAGGAACGCTCCGATCAGGAGCGCCCCCAGTACCCTTGGTATTCTGGAATAGCGAATAATGTGATGGTTAACGTTGTCCGGGTCAAACTGAAACAGGGCGTTCCAGATCGTAGCCGTATCGATATTTTTGGCCCCGTATAACACCGATAGTACTATGATAGCTGCAGCTGCAGGCGGCGCAGCTATCAGCAGAATGGCCGGCACCTTCCGGCCAAATCGCAGGGACAGATCATTCATTCCTTATTGGGACAGCTTGTCAGAAGCCGCTTTAAGGAATTGAATCTTACTCCATGCCGTTCCGCCCTGTGCAAGCGGATCAACAGCATTGACGAACACATGCCCGTCCTTCACTGCCTTGATGCTGTTCCAGATCGGATTGTCCTGCAGGTCCTCCAGTGCCTTCGGCGCATCCGCATTCTCTTCCTCCGAGAACTGGATAAAGATATAGTCCGGATTCATAGCGGAGAACTTCTCAATTGAAATTACTTCCTGTGCTTTCGCGGCTTTGATCTCTTCTGGGACCGTCAGACCCAAATCTGCGTAAAGGGAAGGATTAAAGAAGACGGTCTCGGGATAGATGAACAAATTGCCGCCGCGAACGCGAACAGCTACTGCTTTCTTACCGCTGAGTCTGTCTGCCAGCTTCACTTTTGCAGCTTCCAAGTCGGACTTATACTGGGACAAAATTTGCTCAGCCTCCGCTTCTTTCCCCGTCAGCTCGCCGAGCAGCCGGAGGTTGGCCTCCCAATTGGTTGAGATATGGGACACCGGGATGGTGGGTCCAATCTTGGCCAGCTTCTCGGCCACCTCCGGAGCAAACTTGGATGAGCCAAGTATTACATCCGGCTTCAAGGAGAGAATCTTCTCGAAATTCGGTTCTGTCTTTTCACCGATCGATTCGGCTTCGCCAGTAATTTCTTCGAAGATGGCAGGGAATTTACCTGCAATGGAGATGGCGCCAACCGGCTTCACACCAAGTACAAGTGCATCCTCCATCGCTTCCAGCGAGCCGGTGATGACAACACGCTCCACCTTTGCCGGCACGCTATATTCTTGGTCGAGGAACGTAAGCGTACGTGTTCCGGCAGGAGTCTCCTCTGCTGCCCCCGCACTCCCGGCTGTCGTATTGCTTGGCTGGCTAACTGCAGCTTCGCTTGGTTCTGTCGTATTTGCTTGCTCTGCCCCTCCGTTATTAGACCCGCATGCCGCCGGGACAAGCAGCAAAATTGTGAGTAACCCCTTAATTAACCATTGCTTCTTCATGCTTCCTTCTGTCTCCCTTCCAATCTCCTGTATGTAATTGATAATGATTATCATTATTTATTGTAGCCGTATTCCGCCTAGAAGAACATGGACAATATCCAGAACTGTCATGTACGATTTCCGGTCAAAATCAACAGATAGGCCTTTATCATCCGTTCATGAGCGGCCGGCGAGTATTCTCCCCAAGGATCTGTATGGATGATATGCACTCGGCCTGCGGCAGCCGCGGACAGTGCTTGCCATTCCGCCGACTGCTTCCGCTGCTTCCAGAGGGCGAGTGTCTCGCTCTCCCGGCATATATTAAGCAGGATTCGGTCTGGATTGATCAACAGGAGCTCATTCATTGAGAGTTCAATATCATATTGGGCTTCGGAGACATGGTAAGCTGGCTGCACGCCAAGGTCCCCGTAGAGAACCTCAGCCATGCTTCGGTTGCAATAGGCGTACATACGCTGCTTGCGCAAACGGATGACGAGTACCTTCTCTGAATCAGCTGCAGGCTTCAGCTGCCTTCTGGCCTGCAGCACCAGCCTGTCATAGCGGGCCAGCCACTGCGATGCCTCCTGGCTTACATCCAGCCACTCTGCCGTCTGCCCCAGCTGCTCCCTCCAGCTCAAGGATGTGTCTAGCATGAAGACCTCCCCACCGGTGTCCTTCAGCTTGTTCAGCTCATGCGCAGACTGGTTATCCAGGCACAGGATCAGCTCCGGAGCTGCCTCCGCAAGCCTTAAGATGTTTAGCTCCCAGTGCTCATTGACACGAAATGCGCTTAGATGCACAGGGACGGCATCCCGATAATGCTCATAGTAGTAAGCCGTCCACTTGGGATGCATGGGAGCTGCATACGGTACAACCTGGAGGGCGATCAGATAGCCGGTTGAGCCGGTTCCATACGCCGCAACCCTCCTGCTTCTGCTTCGTATGAAGGCGGTTGGAGACATCCCAGCTGACTGCTTGAATTTCCGGCTAAAATAAAACTCATCCTGATAGCCAACCTGCCTGGCTATATCACGGAGCTTGGCACCGGAATGAAGCAGGTACCGCTTGGCCTTGCTTATTCTCACCTCTGTCAGATAATCAAGCGCGCTTAAACCGAAGGTTTTCTTGAATAAATCCACAAAGTATTTGGGGCTGACACCAGCCAGCTTGGCAAGATGTTCGATCGAGAGATTTTGCTGGAAATGTTCATCCATATATTGCTTCACTTCCCACAGAGACATCACCAAGTTCTCCGATTGCTGCCTGCTGCTTCGTACTGCCAAATGCAGGATCTCCTGAAAGGAAATCTGGGCCTGAAAACAGTCCAGCGGATCCTGACTGTGTATCAGGCGGATAACAGTATCACATGCGATAATCATCTCACCTGCATCCCTTAGCAGGAACGAGAATTCCTGGCCTGCAGCCCGTACATCCTCCGCCCTTGCGGGGCGCCAGCTATTACCCTCTTCACAGGGAACCATCACGTCAAACTGCAGCAGATTAACGTCCATGCCGTCGGTCATAGTGGCTTGCAGCCCGTAGGTTCGACCTGGCGGGCACAGGTAACCGCCGCCTGGCTCAAGCCTGATTTCCGCGTTATCTAGAACAAGCTTCCCGACTCCGCGGGAAACAAAGATCAGTACAAACTGGCTTGTCAGCTGCTGCGCTAGCAGGGTGCCTCCCTCTCCCCTGAACACATCCGCTTCTGTAAGCCGAAACATAGCATTATGCCAGGCAAATCCTGCTTCTCTGCTGCTCAGCACCGTGTTTGGCATCTATCTGCGACCTCCTCTTGTCAGACATTGTGACTCTCTGTAAGTTATAATCTCAAATGTATTGCTTCCCCATTGTATTTGATAATGATTATCATCGTCAACAATCCTCCTCATGATAGATCAGCCCGGTGATAAATCCCCCCCTCAGCCCAAATAATCATGGAACTGGACTCACGTCCAGACCAGCAATGATCTCCGACATACAATGATTCTGTGGATGAGCGATCCACAAAAAACAACAAGATTGGAGTGTTTCGCAATGGCATACGGAGCAGGTGTAGGTGCAGGTGCAGGTGCTGGCCTTTGGACTTCGACTGGTGCAATTCTGGTTCTCTTCATTCTTCTGGTAATCATCTCCCGCACAATCCTGGTTTAATTGCAGCGCAGATGAATAAGAAGCCAATCTCCTCCGGAGATTGGCTTCTTTGCATTAACAATAAGTCCGCCACAGCGATAAGACTGACTATTCACGGCTAGATCAACAGAAAAGCCCCGCACATGCGTAGATGCGCGAGGCTTCTCTGTTTTATAGGGCGGTAGAAATGAAACTGCGCTGCGGCCTTCTTAGCCTTCAAGCAGCAGAGTTTCCGGATCCTCAAGCAGCTCCTTCACTTTTACAAGGAACCGTACGGCTTCACTGCCGTCAACAATACGGTGATCGTAAGATAGCGCAATATACATCATCGGCCGGTTCTCCATACGTTCAGCGTCAATAGCGACCGGTCGCAGCTGGATTTTGTGCATGCCCAGAATACCTACTTGAGGGGTATTCAGGATTGGTGTGGACAGCAGCGAACCAAACACACCACCATTCGTGATGGTGAAGGTGCCGCCCTGCAGTTCGGATAGTGCCAGCGTATTGCTGCGGGCTTTATCTGCAAGACTGGCAATTGTCCGTTCGATCTCCGCGAAGCCGAGGCGGTCAGCATCCCGTACGACTGGCACGACGAGACCTTCCTTCGCAGCTACCGCAATACCGATATCGTAAAATTTCTTAACCAGAATATCCTGCCCGTCGATCTCTGCATTCAGATAAGGGAATGCCTTGAGCGCACCAACCACGGCCTTGGTAAAGAACGACATGAAGCCAAGTCCCACATCATGCTTTTCCTGGAAGGACTGTTTCCGGCGTTTGCGCACATCAAGAATCGCTGTCATATCTACCTCGTTGAAGGTCGTCAGCATGGCAGCAGTCTGCTGGGCTTCCACCAGTCGGTTAGCAATGGTTTGACGGCGGCGGGACATCCGCTGCCGGTCTACAGGCTTACCGCTGGAGCTCTCCTGAGCAGAAGCAGAAGCGGCTGGAGCAGCCGGCTGCTTGGCCTCTGGCTGTTGAGTCTGGCTCTGGCCGGCAGCCGGAGCAGACCCTGCATCCCGGACATCATCTGGGAAGATGCGTCCTAGCGGGTCCTTGCCCTTCACGCCATCGAGCTCAATGCCCTTCTCGCGCGCAAGCTTGCGTGCGGCAGGCGATGCCTTTACCTGAGTCGGATTCTCTGCAGGACCGGCATTCTGAATGCTGCGCGAGCCTGCAGCCTCTTGATTCGGTGGAGCCGCAACCGCTGCGGCTGCCTCGCCGCCCTCAGGCTCGCTTGGCGTCTTATTGGCTGCAGATCCGCCAGCAGATGCCGAGATGGTGCCGATCTTCTCGCCAACCTGAACAGCATCGCCTTCACCCTTTAACTGGGCGCCCAGCACACCGTCCGCTTCCGCACTGATTTCAAGGTTGACCTTATCCGTTTCCAGTTCCACCAAGAGGTCCCCTGCTTGTACAGAGTCCCCCTCCTTCTTCAGCCATCTGGAAATCGTGCCTTCCGTAATGGATTCACCGAGCTCAGGAATAATAATATCTGCCACGAAATTTACCTCCCCTTGGTCATGCTTTCCGTTGTCGTACGGCGCAGTGCCTGCTTCAGAATATAGTCTTGCTCGAAGCTGTGAATATATTGGTAACCGCTAGCAGGACTGGAACGGTCTGGACGTCCGATATAACGCACTTCAGCCTTGTCAGGTGCCAGCATCTGCAGGTAAGGACGCGCGAATGTCCATGCTCCCATGTTGCCGGGCTCTTCCTGCATCCAAACGAGCTCGCTTAAATTCGGGAAGCGGTCGATTATCGCTTGAACCTTCTCTTCCGGGAACGGATACAGCTGCTCGACACTCACGACACGGAGCCATTCCTTCTCATCCCCTTCTGCGTTGTCAACCGCATCCAGTATATCTACCGTTACTTTACCGCTGCAGAGAATAAGCCGTTCGACGCGGCTGTCATCACCGCCCTGCATATGTTCAATTACCGGCAGGAACGTGCCTTCGGTAAACTCAGAAGCGGTTGAAGCCACTCTCGGGTTACGAATCAGACTCTTAGGCGCCATCAGAATAAGCGGACGCATTTCCGGGCTCTTCGTCAGACCAGCCTGCTTACGGAGCAGGTGGAAGTATTGGGATGCCTTCGTTAGATTGGCAACCGTCCAGTTGTTGTCCCCTGCCAGCTGCAGATACCTCTCAAGCCGGGCACTGGAATGCTCCGGGCCTTGACCCTCATGACCGTGCGGCAGCAGCATAACAAGCCCGGAACGCTGCGACCATTTTACACGGCTGGCCGCAATGAATTGGTCAATGATGACCTGTGCCGCGTTTCCAAAGTCGCCGTACTGAGCTTCCCACAGGACAAGCGTCTCTGGCGAGAACACGTTGTATCCGTATTCGAACCCAAGAACCGCCGCTTCCGACAAGGGACTGTTATGAATAGCGAACGAAGCGCGAGCTTGCGGAAACCGGTGCAGCGGGCAGTATTCTTCACCTGTCTCGGAATCATGCAGAACGATGTGACGATGGGCAAACGTGCCCCGCTCCGAATCCTGTCCGCTCATGCGGATAGGTACACCGTCCTCCAGGATGGTCGCAAAAGCAATGGCTTCGGCTAAAGCCCAATCCACCTTTTCCCCTTCGTTGAACGCGACTGCACGGCGTTCCAGAATTCGTCTCAGTTTCGGATAGACATGGAAGCCATCCGGCCACCGCAGGAGCTCTTCATTGATACTCTTCAGCCGATCAAGCGGAACGGCAGTCACGATATCTGTACCGATCTCTGCGTTAAGACGCTCGGATTTGAAGTTAGGAGGATCAGCCTTCTCATTCTTCTTCACAACCTCATAAGTCTGCTGCAGCATGCTCTGCACCTCTTGGCGGAGGTTCGCCAAGTGATCCTCCTCAATCAGCCCACGGGTTAGCAGCTTATCGGCAAAGACATTGCTGACAGTCGGATGGTTCCGTACCTTCTGGTACATAAGCGGCTGTGTCGCATCCGGATCGTCCATTTCATTATGGCCGTAGCGCCGGTATCCGATCAGGTCGATCAGGAAGTCCTTCCGGAACTTCGCCCGATAATCACAAGCCATCCGAATCGCATTGATACAAGCCTCCGGATCATCGGCATTAACGTGAATGATTGGTATTTCATAACCTTTGGCCAGGTCGCTGGCATAATAAGTCGAACGGGCATCCTTGCTGTCTGTCGTAAAGCCCAGACGGTTGTTCGCAATGATGTGCACCGTTCCACCGTTACGGTAACCGGTCAGCTGATTAAAGTTTAGCGTCTCCGCTACAACTCCTTCACCTGCAAACGCTGCATCGCCGTGCACGAGGACTGTAACCGCTTTATCAACATCCTGCTCCGGATAACCCGGCTTTGTCCGATCCTCTTGTGCTGCACGCGTAAAACCTTCTACAACCGGATTGACAAATTCGAGGTGACTAGGATTATGAGCCAGCGTAACACGGATTTGTACCGTTTCCTTCGGCTTCACAGCATGGCTGCCGCCCAGATGATATTTCACATCTCCGGTCCAGCCGAAATTAATACCCATTGAACCTTCGCTAGGTATCATATCCTTATTCGGTGAATGATGAAACTCGGAAAAAATAGCCCCATACGGCTTGCCAAGAACATGGGCCAGAACATTCAGCCGGCCGCGGTGAGCCATCCCCATCAGCATGTGCTCAGCTCCATGGCCTGCAGAGCGGCGGACAATCTCGTCTACCATTGGCACCAGCATGTCTGTACCCTCAAGAGAGAACCTTTTTTGCCCGGCAAACGTACGGTGCAGAAACCGTTCGAACTCTTCCACTTCGACAATTCGTTTGAGCAGCGCACAGCGCTCCTCATTGGACAGCGGTTCCGGCTTGCCGTCACTCTCTGCTTGGGCAATGAGCCATTCCCGCTCGCTTTGTTCATGCACATGACTGAATTCGTAAGCGATTCTTCCGGTGTAAACGGTACGGAGATGAGAAATGGCATCCCATCCTGTCTTGACGCGCTCCGGTGCCTCCTCCCAGACCCATGTGGCAGGGAATGAATCCAGATCCGTTTGGCTAAGTCCATACGCCTCGGGATCCAGCAGACGGGTGTCCGGCGCTGTCTTCTGCAGACCAAGCGGGTCGATATCTGCTGCCAGGTGGCCATATGTACGAATATTCCAGACGATTTTGCCGGCTGCGACAATTTTTTTCAGCAGGTTGGCATCCGGCTGCTGTACATGAGAAGACTCTGATACTGCTATTGTCCCCGCTGCAGCGGAACGGAAAGGCGGTTCGCCGTACTGATCGAACAAATCCTTGTATTCCTGCGCAACTGAAGACGGATCTTGCGTGTAGCGTTCATACTGCTCCAGCAGATACCCGATATTGGGACCCGCATACTGCTCCCAAGGCGCCCTAAGGCGCGAATCCTTACTCATCTGCTTACCTCCGTGTGCTTTTGTGTGAACGATTGAGCGACACTCCATACAGGATATACCCGAGATGGCGGCATTCATATACAGACTGTGATAATAATCATAACAAATATTGAGCAAATACCCAACAGCCCTGTCCAAAAAACAGCAGCCTTACTGGGCGCCTTCGGTCAATTGCTGCTGCTGAATATACTCCAGACGTCTATTTTCTCGTTCCGTCTCGCTTATTCTCGGGCAGGTGTAGCAGTAATAGCCGCCTTCCGTGCAATAAAAGTAGCAGCACGCATTCTTTAGTCTCACCTGCTCATCCGGATTATACAGGCCTGGCACCCACTTAAAGCGCACGTCAAGCGGATTTTTGCCGCGTCCGAACACACCGCCTTCAAGTCCCTGCTTGAGATAGTGATAGTCGCTCTCCACCCGCCCAAGAATTGATTCGGGCCATTCCTGTTCTTTCACCGCTTCAATTCCATACTGAAACCTCGTCGGCAGCTGTCCCCACAGTTGACTGGTATGAAGCCCGCACGCGTCCGACACTGCCGTGATCAGTGGACGAACCGTGTCTCTATAGTATGCAGCAAGCAGTTCATGACGCCACTCTGCACGCTGGCTGGCCTCTGCAGGCTCGTTGTCCGTTAACCACTCATTCAATCGAAAGGAGAGAACCGCCCTCCCGCCGTCCACATACAGATCCAAGTTCATGTTATTCAATGACAGATCAAGCTTTTTCCCGAATAGTGACATCATCATCTGACAAGCAAGCGAAGGATAGCTCAGCCAGCTTGCAAAATAGGCGCCTGCCGCCGCCGGCTCAAGCGCTTTGATAAAGCTTCCATACTTCTCCAGAAAACCTCTCATCATCCCCGGTTCACATAAATCGGCAAGCGGATAGCTTGCGATCGTTCCTTCCCTTTGCAGCACAGTCGTATGGAATTTATCTTGCATCAGTTCCGTTTCCATTATGAGCCCCTTCCTTAAAAAGACTTATATTCCGATAATAATTCTCATTATCATTTACTCCGTATCATAGCACATCTTAAGGGGACCCTTCAAAATATTACATCCCGCTTTTATAAAATATTCATGCACTTTCGCAGCATCCTGCTCTTGACAATGATACACTTTGTATCATAAATTACTACTAGTAACCTTTTTTGTTAAGTTGGCGTAGTTAGGAATGTGTTATTTATTTGTGTGAGGAGCCAAAACAAATGACGATGGGAGATCGATTACGGGAACTGCGGTTGCAGAAGAACATATCACAGGAAGAAGTCGCGAGGCATATTGGGATTACCCGTTCCGCCTACAGCCATTATGAGATTAATAACAGGCAGCCCGTCTATGAAACGCTGATCAAGCTGTCCGCTTTTTTTGGGGTATCGCTTGATTATATGATCGGCGGCGAGCCGGTCAAACGGGAGCATCGTGACCATCCGACGCTAACTCCCGATACAGCGGAGATCATCCGCCTGCTCAACAAGATGGATCATTCGAAACGGAAGGCCTCCATTGATAAGATGATTCAAGTCTTGAAGCAGGCGGAATAGTATTCCGTCCCGTGCTTTACGATATTATGTACGCGCTTTCGTGAGGGCGGCAATTGCCAGTACAACAGCAGCACCGGCCGCAAACCCGCCAAGCACATCCGTTGCATAGTGAACAGAGAAATACAAGCGGCTCCATCCGGCACTGACAATGAGAATTCCGGATAGCACGGTTATGAGAGCCTTGACTGCCGGCTTTACCCGTTCTGAACGGCAAGCGATGATGGCGAACATCAGATATAGAGCCATCGCTGTCGCGGCATTCGTGCTTGGGAAGCTGTAGCCTGAAGCTTCTATCCCCCATGCTTTGTCGGGACGCGGTCTTGCGACCGAGTGCTTAATCCATGTGTTGATTCCGTAAGCCAGGGCGACCGAAACAGGCAGCGCTAACGCCTGCCTCCAGCCTGTAAGAAGAAGTAACACTAATGTCAGAACGACCGTAATTCCAATTATGCTTCCCGTACTGCCGATGAAGGTCAGAAACTTGCCGTAAGCGGTAAGCATACCGCTTACGGTAGTTTTCAGCCAATCGGCGATTACTTGATCAAATGCCGTATACCGCTGACCGCTGCCTTTGGCGGGGAGCCAGGCATAAAGCGCAAGGCAGACAGCCGAACTGGCTGCAGCACCTGTCCAGAGTGCCAGCTTTCTGCTTCCATTAGCTCTACCAGCTGCATATTTGGTCATCTTGTCCCCTCTTCCTCCTTGGCCGGCAATTCAATGCGGAAGCTCGCTCCCTCGCCCGGCACGCTGTCTGCAGAAACCTGGCCTTCATGAAGTTCAATGATTTCCTTGACGATAGCAAGTCCAATCCCGCTCCCGCCCCCGGCAGAATTTCTGGATTTATCTTTTTTATAGAAGCGGTCGAAAATAAAAGGCAGATCCTCGCTTGCAATTCCGGAGCCGTCATCCCGGACATCCAGTATGATTTTCCTTCTCACCGGATTATATGTAAATACAAGCTTGATCAGCCCGCCCGGCTGCATATGCTTGAGCGCATTATAGATCAGATTCCCAAGTGCCTGATTAATCCGCATCTCATCCATGAATACCGAAATCCGGTCCGAATCCGCTCTTGCTGTGTCAGGCTCCACAATATGCAGCTGCATACCGCGGTTTTCGATATCCAATTCATAGAATTCCCTAATATCATCAATCCAATTGCGGAGAAGGACTTTTTTCCGGTCAAAGGTCACCTGGCCTGACTCCAGCTTAGACAGCTCAAACAGATCGCTGATCAGACGATTAAGACTTTCAATCTTCCCCAGCATCATGCGCACATAATGATCCTGCTGGTCCTTTCCTTGAACAATGCCATCCTGCATTGCCTCGAGATATCCCTGAATCAGTGTCATAGGTGTACGGAGATCATGGGAAATATTCGTAAGCAGATGTCTGCGTGACCGTTCAAGCTTCTCAAGCTCTATATTGGTCGCTTCAATCTCTTCTTTGGACTTGCGCAGGGCTACGGTCCGTTCCTCGATCCGGTCTTCCAGATGATTGTTCAGCTCGAGAAGCTGCTCCGAGACCGTCTCGACGCTCCTCAGCGCCTTCGAGAAGCGGGTGGAGATGATGAAAGCCTGCATCAGAATAAAGAAGAACAATCCGAGCGGTACGAGATCCGTGGAATGCAGAGACTCCATATAATACAGGATGTCATTAATAACGGAGAGGATGAAGACCATAACACCGACCAGAACAAAGACCGAGCCCTCTCTCTTCCTTATAAATCCTCTGATCAGCACGACGACAAGATATAAGGCGATCGACACAATGAAAACCTGGAACAGCGGCAGCATACGTGATAACTCGTAGGATGGAAGCAGCAGAATGATGCCCGTAAACAGCGTTGACACAGACAATACATATATTCTAAGACGTCTGGAGGTATCCAGCGGAAACAATCGGTTGACATACATATAGGCTGCAACAGCGCTAAGCACGAGGGTCAAGTATTCCATCTTGAAGCCGGCCTCCCATGATATAGAAGGAACCCATCTTAGCAACAGCGCTTCGTCCGTCACGACCGTTCTAATGCCTACGACCAGACATAACAGACCAAAGTGAATCGTGAATTTCTCTTCCCTGCGGAGCGCAAACAAGGCGATGTGATATAAACCAATTATCACCAAGCTGCCAAAAAGACCTGCGTTGTGACCTGCATCCCGTGTGTGCTGCTCAATAATGGCTGTCGGAGCTCCGATGTCCAGCTGCCCCCATATCCCGCCCCGCTGATGGTGAAAGTTCGAAACTTGAAGCACAAGCTCAGTCTTGCCAGGCTCATTGGCGAATGTGACAACATGCGGGGTCTGCGCAGGCTTCTCGCTGGCCTCATCAGTACCTACTCTGCCCATCTCCGCTCGCACTTCGCCATTGATCCATAGCTTATAAGCCGTGGATATCGTAGGCAGTCTGATGGCAAGCACAGAAGGCTCAGGATCTGTAAGGAGCGTCAGACGATACGTGCCATAGCCTTTACCGTCTGCGTAACCATAAGGTGTCGGATAATTGTTCCATGACTTCGGCACCCTCATATAGGTGCTGAATTCTTCTTCTGTCTGTCCCGGTTCGAGCAGCTTGTCCGGATAGAACTGCCACTCCCCGTCCATTGCCCTTGTCTGATTCCCGGAGAAGTCACCACCGCGCAAGTCAAGTATTCCCTCTCTTGCATTCGCCCCTTGTATCTTCTCTGGTTGGCTGCAGCCGGCAGCAGCCATAATCAGCGCAGCAAGCAGGACGATAACCCAAGTTTTTCTAAACAACAATTTCTCCCCCTAAAACGTCTAGCCTCATTGCTTCCTCTCCCTCCATTTCGTTATAATAGTTGCTAATGGTAAGGAGGAGTAGGAATGGAAGTACACACCATTCTGGTTGTCGATGACGAACCGGAAATAACCGAGCTTATACAAATGTATCTGACACGTGAAGGTTATAACGTCTATATAGCCGACAACGGAACGGACGCGATACTGCTCGCTGAGCAGATGAATCCCGATCTGATCGTGCTCGATATCCTGCTTAAGGAGCTCGACGGCATCGAAGTTTGCAGGCAGATCCGCAAATCGTCGGATGTGCCCATTTTATTTGTAAGCTGCAAGGATGACGATAACGACATTATACACGGTTTGTCAGTCGGCGGCGACGATTACATTACCAAGCCTTTCAGTCCCCGGCAGCTGGTGGCCCGGGTTCAAGCTCAGCTGCGCCGCACCAGGCGGCTGGAACGACAATCCGCCGATGCGAATAAGCCCGCTTCCCTGCTGCAATTTGGTGAGCTTGTAATTGACCTGGACGGCCGTACTGTGCAGTGCGGGGAACGCAGTATTTCCTTATCGGTCAAAGAGTTTGACCTGCTCTCTTACCTGGCACAGAATCCGAACAAGGCGTTCCGTCTTGACGATCTCTACCAGGTTGTATGGGGAGCGAGCAGCATCGGGGATACCCGTACCCTAATGGTTCATATCAGCAACCTTCGCAAAAAAATCGAATGTGATCCGGCAAGCCCCCGGTATATTCATACCGTGAGGGGCATCGGCTACAAATTTCAAACCAAGGAAGGACCTACAGATGTACTTAGCAGACAAATGGAAGGATTATGAAGTTATTGACACAGGAGACGGCGAGAAGCTGGAACGCTGGGGAAGCATCGTGCTGCGCCGTCCAGATCCGCAGATCATATGGCCGATCGTTAAGGAAACCAAGGAATGGCAGCAGCCCCATGCTCACTATCACAGAAGCTCATCTGGCGGCGGACAATGGAGCTACAATCAGAAACTCCCCGAAGCCTGGCAGATCAGCTACGAAGGGCTGCGTTTTCTGATTAGACCAACCAATTTCAAGCATACAGGATTGTTTCCCGAGCAGGCGGTTAACTGGAGCTGGATCATGGATAAGATCCGCACGGCCGGAAGGCCTGTCCGGGTTCTTAATCTGTTTGCTTATACAGGCGGGGCGACTGCCGCAGCTGCCTTGGCCGGCGCAGAAGTTTGCCATGTAGATGCAGCGAAGGGAATGGTAGCCTGGGCTAAGGAAAATGCGACGCTGTCCGGTCTTGCGGACAAGCCCATTCGTTATATCACAGACGATGTATTCAAATTTGTTCAGCGTGAGGAGCGCAGAGGCAAGCAATACGATGCCATCATTATGGACCCACCCTCTTACGGACGCGGCCCGAACGGGGAGATGTGGAAGCTTGAACAGAACCTGTATCCCTTCCTCGAATCCTGTATGTCCATCCTGTCGCCTGATCCGCTGTTCATGCTGATAAATTCCTATACAACCGGCCTATCTCCAAGCGTCCTGCATAACCTGCTGAAGATGACGATCGGCCGCAAGCATGGCGGACGCATCAGCTGCGGTGAAATCGGGCTGCCCATTACCCGCTCGGGGCTTAATCTGCCTTGCGGCATTCTGGGACGCTGGGAGTCGGAATAATGCAGCACCGCATACCTGTCCCTTCATACGACGATATATCCATATTGTATGAAGACAATCATATTCTAGCCGTCATCAAGCCTCCTGGCGTACCCAGCCAGGAGGATGAAAGCGGCGCTCCGGACATGCTGACCCTGCTTAAAGCAGACCTTAAAGAACGCTACAGCAAGCCGGGTAATGTCTATCTCGGGCTTGTCCACCGGCTCGACCGTCCGGTTGGCGGAATCATGCTGTTCGCCAAGACATCCAAAGCCGCTTCGCGCCTGTCCGAATCCGTACGCAGCCGCAGCTTTCATAAATGCTATGCAGCTGTAACAGACGGCATACCGGCCGACAAGAGCGCCCGGTTGGTTCATCATCTGCGCAAGGACAGCAAGACCAATACCGTTCAGGCTAATAATCGGCCGGGACCGGACACGAAGGAAGCAGTGCTCGACTATACCGCTGTAGCAGCTAATAAGGAGCACCGTTCCGCACTTATAGCTGTACGGCTGCATACCGGAAGGCCGCACCAGATCAGGGTTCAGATGGCTGCTGTTGGCGCGCCCCTCGCAGGAGACCGCAAATACGGCCGTCCAGCCGGGCGCACAAGCTCTGATGCTGTTCCCCAGGATATCGCGCTCTGGTCCGCATTTATCGGAGTAAGCCATCCGGTATCCAAGGAATGGATGACCTTCCGTGCAGCTCCGCCGCCGACTGGCATCTGGGCGGCATGGAGCAGCGTGGAGCTCGAACTGGCCTGTACCCGCTACATGAATGAGGGAGATGAACGGCTATCCGACGATTAGTCCTCGTAAATCTGTGCATGCTGCTGATCATTATTGCCCTTGGATGGAATATGCTCCGCAGCAGCGCCCCTTCACCGCCATCTGATCCCATCCCGCCCATGCAGCATGACTCTGCGGATCCCATGGTTCAAGGAGGTTCCGGTTCCAAGCAGGACAACGGGGTCCAAAGCCCCTCTGACCCGAATATCTCAACAGGCAACGATATCCAGCAGCCCCAGGAAGATTCAGATAGAACCTTGATCAGCCCTGAGCAGGACAAGCCGTCAGAGCAGACCTTGCAGGCTGCAGAAGCGGTATGGCTGGCAGTCGGCGACATTATGGTTCATATGCCGCAGCTGCCCGGCTCCTACGACAAGGCATCCGGCAGCTATGATTTTAACGATGTATTTGAACCTGTATCCGGTATACTCCGGAAGGGGGATTGGGTGCTCGCCAACCTGGAAGCCCCACTAGCCGGGGATCACTACAGCGGCTTCCCCCGCTTCAATGCGCCCTACGAAATTGCCGATGCTTTGCGTGAAGCCGGCATAACGATCGTTACCACTGCGAATAACCATGCCCTGGATCAAGGCTATAAGGGAATTGAACGAACTCTCGCTCATCTGGACAAGCTCGGATTCTATACGAAGGGAACAGCAAGGAGCAAGGCGGAATCCCGTAAGGCGGTCTTAATCGAGCAGAACGGTATTACGATGGGACTGCTTGCCTACACGTACGGAACCAATGGTATTCCGCTGCCTAGCGGCAAGCCTTATGCGGTGTCCATATGGGATGAGGAAGCATGCGTTAAGGATATCGCCGCGCTGCGCCGTCAGGGTGCCGAGTTCGTGACGGTTGCCATGCACTTTGGCACGGAATATCAAACCGTGCCAAGTGAAAGCCAGCGCAAGATCGCCAGGGCAATTATTCAAGCAGGGGGAGACATCGTTGCCGGCTCACACCCCCATGTCGTTCAGCCTTATGAGGTGGTGTCCGCCTATGATACGGATGGCCGCAAAAGACAGGGCGTTATTTTGTACTCGATGGGCAATTTTATATCTAACCAGCGCGGAGACACCAAGGATAATGGCGTCATCTTCGAGATAACGGTGCGCAGAGAAGCGGGTACCGGGCAGATCAGCTTCGAGAATATAAAACCGCATTTTACTTGGGTCCACCGCTATAAGGACAACGGGAAGATGAAGTACCGTGTTCTTCCTATGGAAGAGATGCTGAAGAAGCGTTCGGACAAACAGCTGAGCAGCGCGGATTACAAGCAAATGGAAAAAGCAATGTCTATCCTAGCCAACAGAATGAACAAACTTAAAGCCGCAAGCTGAAGCTTGCGGCTTGGTTATCGTTATTACCTGCTGACTGTTGCTTCCGTATTGGCGACTTTGCCAAGAAGGTAGACTAACAGCTGCTGGTTATGGGAGGAAATGCGGTCGAGAGCCTGCTGGATATACCGCTCGCGGACTTCCATTCCGCGCCTCGCCTCCTGCTCTCCATTCTCCGTTACATTAACCCAGACGATACGCCGATCTGCTTGATCTCGGGATCTTGTAATTAATCCTCCGCGTTCCATCCGGTCCAGCAGTGTCGTGATGGCTGCTGGAGTTGTGGACAGATATTGAAGCAGATCCGATGGCTTCATCGGTTGATGAGCAAGCAGAAGCTCGAGAACATTAAGCTGACCCTCCGTAAGTCCGGGCGCTAGAGCATCTTCAAGGTGCATCTTCCATTCCTTCGTCATTCTCATCCATAAGCGGGCAAACTCTGTTGCATGCATTGATTCCCCTCCATTTTGATGAAGCGTCACAGCCGTTCCATTACTTGCCTTTGTTCATAATTATAACATTTGATGATGTCGAATAAAAGATTAATGCAATTAATAATTTGTGCTATTAATCGGTAGGTTCAGCTTATAAACGACAATTTGCGACATAATAACATTTCCTTCAACTGTCGAAAACCATAAAAAACCGCTGTCCGGTATAAACCCGAGCAGCGGCTATTCTATATATCAACTCATATGGCTCGTTAGAGTCTAGAAAGGCTCTTGGATATACAGCACCGGCTCCTTGCGATCAGCCTGTACCATCTGTCTGCCTGTTGATTTCCGTTCCTCCAAAGGAGCTTTGTCCGAATGGAACTCCAGCATCTGTCCATTCTCCTTGACAGCCAGGATTAGGCGGTCTTCGAGACAGTGCATCGCGCCAACGATCCGGTCACCATTGGGCTTAATTCGCTTGCCTTCCTTGAACTCAAAGGTGATGACGCCTTTCCCCCCTCTGCCCTGAACCGGGTAATCCAGCAGCAGGGAACGCTTGGCGTATCCATGATCAGATACAACCAGCACTTCTCCTTCGTCGCCTTCCACCCAGTCGGCAGCCGCGACGTCATCGCCTTCCTTGAGCTGTATTCCCTTTACTCCTCCAGAGACGCGGCCCATCGTGCTCACTTCACGTTCGGCAAAACGGATACTCATACCTTGACTGCTGACAAGCAGGATATCCTTGGAGCCATCGCTCATGGCTACCTTAATCACTTCATCATGTTCACCTAGCTTACAAGCTACAATGGCCGTAGACCTGGTTGTATAATAATCCTTCAGCTCGGTCCGCTTCACTTGACCCCGCCTCGTGATGAATACTAACGACTGCTCGGCCTGTTCGAAGCTCTTCACCGGAATGATGCTGACGATACTGTCATCCTTGGCTAGCGGGACCACATTGACCAGCGCCGTTCCTGCATCCTTCCACTTAAACTCAGGAATTTGATGCACTGGCAGCAGGAAGTAGAAGCCCTTGCGCGAGAACAGCAAGAGATTCTCGATCGTATTGACCTCCAGCACATGGCGGATCATATCGCCTTCCTTAATACCGGATGTATGACGTTCACCGCCCGAGCGCGTAAAGGAAAGCATACCCGTACGCTTGATGTAGCCGTCTCGGCTGAGTGTCACGAGCACTTCTTCCGGGGTCACCATGACCTCCAGGTTAACCTTGAGCTCTTCCACTTCGCTGCGGATGTCGGACCGGCGGTCAATTCCATAGCTGCCCCTAATTTCGGTAAGCTCGTCCTTAATGACGCCGAGCAGCTTCTTCTCGCTTGCCAGAATAGACTGCAGGTAAGCGATTTGTTTGGCCAGCGACTTAAGCTCCTTCTCCAGCGATGTAATCTCGAGATTGGTCAGCCTGTACAGCTGGAGGGTCAGAATGGCGTCGGCCTGACGCTCTGTGAAGTCAAACTTGTCGACGAGGTTCTTCTGAGCGTCCTGACGGTTCTTCGAAGCCTTAATTGTCGCGATGACTTCATCAAGCAGATTCAAGGCTTTTACAAGGCCCTCAAGCACATGCGCCCTGTCCTCTGCCTTCTCCAGATCAAACTGGGTCCGGTACGTGACGACTTCCTTCTGATGGGCAATGTAGGCGGCCAGCATCTCCTTTAAACCAAGCTGCTTGGGCGTCTTGTTAACAATTGCAACCATATTGAAGTTGTATGTGACCTGCAGGTCCGTCTTCTTCAACAAATAGGCAAGGATTCCTTCGGCGTCCGCTTCCTTCTTCAGTTCAATGACGATCCGCATGCCATCCCGGCCGCTCTCGTCCCGAACCTCTGAGATGCCCTCAACCTTTTTCTCCAGCCGGATATTCTCCATCGCTGTTACCAGACGAGACTTCACGACCTGATACGGTATCTCGGTTATCACGATCTGCTTGCGCCCGCCGCGAACTTCTTCGATCGCAGTCCGGGAACGGATATAGATCCGGCCTTTGCCTGTTTGGTAAGCATCCCGGATGCCTTCCCCGCCCATAATAATCCCGCCTGTCGGAAAGTCAGGGCCGGCTACGATGGACATCAGCTGCTCCAGCGATATATCGGCATTATCCATAACGGCAATACAGGCATCGATGATTTCCCTCAGGTTATGAGGCGGAATCTCCGTTGCAAAACCGGAGGAGATGCCGCTGACCCCATTTACAAGGAGGTTCGGATAACGGGCAGGCAGAACAACCGGTTCCTTCGTCGTATTGTCGAAGTTGTCCTTGAACTGCACCGTGCGCTTCTCTATGTCACGAAGCAGCTCCATAGCGATCTTGGACAATCTTGCCTCTGTATAACGCATAGCGGCTGCCGGATCATCATCCATTGAGCCCCAGTTGCCATGGCCGTCGATAAGCACATGGCCCATCTTCCAGGGCTGCGCCATCCGAACCATGCCTTCGTAGATCGAAGAGTCACCGTGCGGGTGATAATTACCCATCACGTCACCAACCGTCTTGGCCGACTTACGGTAAGTCTTATCAGGCGTGTTGCCTGCATCGTACATCGCGTACAGAATTCGCCGCTGTACAGGCTTAAGACCATCCCGGACATCGGGAATTGCACGGTCTTGAATTATATATTTGGAATACCGGCCGAAGCGGTCCCCTACGACCTCTTCCAGAAAAGCCGGCAAAAATTGCTCGGACATACTCATTCAAGCTTCTCCCCTATTCTTCGAACTCGGTAAAATCGACATTCTCGATGATCCACCGTTTACGCGGGTCGACCTTGTCCCCCATCAGCGTGGAAACCCGGCGTTCAGCCTTTGCGGCATCCTCAATCTGAACCTGCAGGAGTGTCCGGCTGTCCGGATCCATAGTGGTTTCCCACAGCTGCTCGGGATTCATCTCGCCAAGCCCCTTGTAGCGCTGAAGCTCGTATCCTTTACCGAATTCCTTCAAATAGTTCTGCAGCTGCTCATCTGTCCAGGCATAACGCACAGTTTCGAGCTTGCCGGACTTGCGGGTTATTTTGTACAGCGGAGGCTGCGCAATATAGACCCTTCCAGCATCGATAAGCGGCTTCATATAACGATAGAAGAAGGTTAGCAGCAGCACCTGGATGTGCGCGCCGTCCGTATCCGCGTCTGTCATAATAATAATCTTGCTGTAATTGGCTTCTTCCGTTTCAAATTCCGGTCCGACTCCTGCTCCGATCGCTGAAATAATCGCCTTGTATTCATCGTTCTTCAGGATATCGCTCAGCTTGGATTTCTCCGGATTCATCGGCTTACCCTTCAGCGGCAGAATCGCCTGGTGCTTCGAATCCCGCCCCTGCTTTGCGGAGCCGCCTGCCGAATCTCCTTCCACGATGAAGAGCTCGTTGCGTGAATGGTCCTTGGACTGGGCGGGCGTCAGCTTGCCGTTGAGGTTCGAGCTCTCGCTGCGTTTCTTGCCTGAGCGGATTTCCTCACGGGCTTTACGGGCCGCCTCACGAGCCTTGGAGGCCTGCAGCGCCTTCTTGAGCAGCATCTGGGCTACCTGCGGGTTCTCCTCCAGGAACACCTGCATCTTGTCGGAGACTACGGCATCGACCGCGCTTCTGGCAACTGCACTGCCGAGCTGGTCTTTTGTCTGCCCGACAAATTCCACCTCTGACATCTTGATGTTGATGACCGCCATCATGCCTTCGCGTAAATCATTGCCCTCAAGGTTCTTGTCCTTCTCCTTCAGAAACCCATTCTTCCGGGCATACTCGTTCATAACCCGCGTATAGGCTGTCTTAAAGCCGGTCTCATGTGTTCCTCCGCCCCGCGTCGGGATGGAGTTAACGAAAGACGCGATGGTTTCCGTGTAGCCGTCATTGTATTGCAGCGCGACCTCCACTTCAATCTCGTCCTTCTCAGCCGAGAAGTGAATGACATCATGCAGAACAGCCTTGTCCTCATTCAGGTACTGGACAAACTCGCTTGCACCGCCCTCATAGTGAAAGACCGCGTCCTTATCCGAACGCTCGTCCTTCACGCTCACCTTCAGGCCCGAATTCAAGAAGGCAATTTCCTGCAGCCGTTCCGAGAGGGTATCAAAATTAATGGATGTATTGCCGTGAAACACACGCGCATCGGGCTTAAAGGTAACCTTCGTGCCAGTCTGGCGCGTATTGCCAATCACTTCAAGACCTGTAACCGGTTCACCCACATGCTCCGTACCATTCTCTTCCACCCAATACTCGAAGCGCTGTTTATGAATTTTGCCATCGCGGAAGATTTCAACCTCCAGCCATTCGGACAGCGCATTCGTTACTGAAGCGCCAACGCCGTGCAGACCGCCTGATTTCTTGTATCCACCGCCGCCGAATTTGCCCCCGGCGTGCAGGATGGTGAATACGACCTGCGGTGTCGGAATGCCTGTCTTGTGCATGCCCGTTGGAATGCCCCGTCCATTATCCCGAACCGAAACTGCCCCGTCCTTATGGATCACAACGGAGATTTCCGAGCAGTATTTCGCCAGATGCTCATCGACCGCATTATCAACAATCTCCCAAACCAGGTGATGGAGACCTGATGTTGTCGTGCTGCCGATATACATGCCCGGCCGTTTGCGAACTGCGGTAAGCCCCTCTAATATTTGAATATCGTCTACATCGTAAATACGTTCCGCGATTGCCGCATCCTTACCCAAGATGTCCATTTGATCGGCCATGCGCGCCCCCCTTATCCGAAACCGTCCCGCCGCAAGCCTGATCGGGCTAAGCTGGCGGATTGCTTCATTACTAAACCCTCATCCATATCTGGAGAAAAAAACAAACATGTATTCGTACAAACAAAACCTATTTTAATTCATCATGTCCTGTTTCGTAAAGACAACAAACGAAACGATTAATGAAACAGCAGACCAGGCCGCCAAAATTAGCAGTGAAAAGGGCAGTGTCATGCCCTCAATCGGCGGCGGAGTGCCCTTCAGATAATTGGTGAGCTCAAGGTTAACCGCGAATAAATATTTGGCGGAATGCCACGATGAAGCCATGTTTGCAAGAATCGTACCCGCAATGATCGCGGCCATCATGGTGACGATGCTGGCTGCCGTACTCCGTACCAGCACGGATACCATCAAAGCCAGCAGCGCGACCGTCATAGCCGAAAACCAAATAAGCCCGCTCTGCATAAGAATATACAGCCACTGAGGGACCGCGTGCACCTGACTGCTGTCCACTGCGGAGCCCTGCACCTGAAATCCGGTGAATACCGGCTGGTTCCAGCCATGATAGCCGAAGAATATGCCGGAAAGCAAGTAACTGAGCACAGCTGTTGTCACGATAATTAATGAGACATACAGCGTCAAGGTAACGGCCTTGCTCAACAGCACCTTCCACCTGCGGACAGGCCGGGTCAACAGCATCTTGATCGTTCCTGTTGTGCGCTCTCCTGATACAAGATCCGATGCGATCGCCAATACCATTAGCGGAATGAATAGCGTAATGGAGTTATCCAGGAAGCCTCTTGTGAATGTCACGGCATTCGGACTGTTAGGATTGACATCATGGTCAAGATAATACTGAAGCTGCTGGACCATGACGCGCCGCTGGGTCTTCCACTCCTCGGGAATTCGGTCACTGGAGAGGGCATTCTGATAATCCGTAATCTGCTGAAGCAGCTTGCTGCGCCAATCCTTGTCCTCACTGCTTTGTGCCATCTTCATCTGAGCGTACGTAAAGATAGGAATGAGCACAACCAGAATCAGCACAATAACGTAGAACCTTTTTTTCTTCCAAACCTTCAGTGTCTCATTCTGAATAAGCGGCAGCAGATTAAGCAATTCCTTCGCCCTCCGTCATGTTCAAGAATAGCTCCTCAAGTGTTGGCATCATCTTCTGCACGGCCAGGACGCCGATACCGGCCTCCACCAGAAGCCTTACGGCCACGGGCACCTGCTCTGCCGGCAGCGTCGTCACAATTGCCCCCGGAAGTGCAGCGAGCTGACTTTCATCCGGCAGTCTTATGCCCGCTTCGGCAAACTGAAGTCCTGGAACGCCGGCCAGACAGCCTTTTCCCTTCTCCGGATCATCCAGCTGCCATACCACATAAGGCTCGGCACCGCCAACCAGCTCATCCACATCGCCGACTGCCAGTACTTTGCCATGGGACAGGATGGCGACACGGTCGCACATCAGCTGAATCTCGCTAAGCAGATGACTGCTGATGAACAGACTCATGCCTTGGTCCGCCAGCATCCGCACGAACTCCCGAAGCTCCTTAATCCCCTTGGGATCAAGTCCGTTCGTGGGCTCATCCAGGATCAGGAGCCTTGGACGGCCAAGCAGTGCTTGTGCAATGCCCAGCCGCTGGCGCATCCCGAGCGAATAGGTCTTAACTTTATCATGTATTCGCTTGTCCATTCCGACGATGGCGACAACCTCACGGATTCTATCCTGTCCAACATCCGGCATCATCCGGGCAAAATGCTCAAGGTTCTCCCACCCCGTCAAGTATGGATAAACCTCCGGATTCTCCACGATGCTTCCCACATAGCGCAGCGCCTGCTCCGGCTCACGCTGGACATTATGGCCGCACAGAATAATCTCTCCCGCAGTCGGCTTGATCAGATCAACCAGCATCCGGATCGTCGTCGTCTTGCCTGCTCCGTTCGGTCCGAGAAATCCAAATATCTCTCCTTCACGCACTTCAAAATTGACATCCTCAATGATCCACTTGCCCTTGATCCTCTTCCTGATGCCGCGTACCGATAGAACCACCTGCTTGTCCCCTGCTTCGGTGCTATCTTGTGTGTGCATCTTCCTTGCCTCCTTGCTTTACCTGCCTAAGGGCAGGACGTTATTGTTAAGTTATGGCACCAGACTCTGTACGAGACGCTCGGCAATTTTGCCATACCCGGCATGATTGGGGTGAAAATGGTCCGACGATAAATGAAACGCTATCGTTTCCTCGAACAAATCGCTTGTCGGCACCAAGATTGCGTTACCCTGCTCGTTTAAAATCCGGTAAGCCTCCCGGTTCCAGTCCTGGACGGCCAGACTGCCGCCTCGCAGCTCGGGAATATCATAGAACGGGTTATAGAGGCCGATATAAACCAGCTTGGCATCCGGATTAACTTCACGTATACGTTCCACAACATCGGATAACCGGCCAAGGCCTTCCTCCAGACGCTTCGCAGCAAGCTCCGGCTCAATGGCTGCCGCTCCGCTTCCTGTTTCGGTACGCGCGAACTGGAACAGATCATTGCCTCCAATCGACAGCAGAATCAGATTCGCCTGCGTTAAAGCACGGGCAAAGCTCTTGTCTGCCTGCAGCCGCTCTGCAAGCTGGTCTGCCCGCATGCCGCCGATTGCCAGATTATTAATAATCTCAACCTGCTCGCCGGATGCTTCCTCAATAAGTGCTGCAGCCTGCTTCACATAGCCTTCTCCTGTGGCGTCTCCTGTCCCTTTCGTGAGCGAATCCCCCAAGGCCACGATCCGGTAGCCTTCAGCCGGTACAGGTGATGTCTCGGGTTCGGGTTCCGCTGTCCGGAAAGGCGTCGAAGCGCCAGGAGCCAGCAGATCCCTTACAGCATAACCAAATCCAGCGAGCAGTAGAAGGGTCGACACAAGCGATACCAGCCCGACTGCAAGCCATACTTTCCTAGATGACATGATGGATAGACTCCCCCCTAAGCAGTGTTTACCATTCTCATATAGCCTCTACCATAAAGGTTCCGCTGTCAATTTGCAAATGGCCGAACCGGTAAGGCAGATGGAAAAAGGACCGCTAACATCTGCGGGACGCAGCTGTCTTAGCAGCTGCCGCCTGCTTCGTTACGGTCCGTTATCTTCAGGATTAATCGTAAGCTATATGCAGCAGAGAAGCTGCTTGCCTTGCCAGCTCTCGTGCCTGCTCCACATCATCCGCTGAGCTTAATGCTACGGCCATCCTGCGGCCAGGCTTCGTCTCTGGCTTGCCGAATACCCGCACACTCGTATGAGGCAGGGCAAGCGCTTCTTCAATCCCGCCGATCCGGAACACCGCTGCTTCCCTGTCTGCTTTCAGCGTGGCAGATGCTCCCGGTGTAAGCAGCCGGATAGATGGAATCGGAAGACCCAGAATGGCTCTGGCATGCAGGGCAAATTCGGATAAATCCTGGGTAACCATCGTCACCATCCCCGTATCATGCGGTCTTGGAGACACCTCACTGAATAATACGCCGTCCTTTGTCAGAAACAGCTCAACCCCGTATATGCCATAGCCTCCCAAAGCTTCAGTAATCGAGCGGGCAATGTCCTCAGCCTGTTCCCGGTCCCGTTCACTGACCGCATGCGGCTGCCAGGACTCTACATAGTCGCCATCCTTCTGGATGTGACCGATCGGCGCGCAGAAGGAAGTCCCTGAGGCGGAACGGACGGTGAGCAGGGTGATCTCCGATTCGAAGGTAACGAAACCCTCTACAATGACACGCTGCTTCTTGGCACGCCCGCCCTCCATGGCATAATTCCAGCAGCCTTCCACTTCATCCTCTGAGCGGCATACACTCTGTCCTTTGCCGGATGAGCTCATAATCGGCTTAATAACACATGGTGTGCCCAGCTCGGCTACAGCCGCCTGCAGCTCTTCCAGGCTGTCGGCAAACCGGTAAGGAGCCGTAGGCAGGCCAAGCGTCTCGGCAGCCAGTCGGCGGATGCCTTCCCGGTCCATTGTCAGCTGAGCCGCTCGTGCGGTAGGCACAACCCTGAATCCTTCCTGCTCCAGCTCGACCAATGTATCCGTGGCGATCGCTTCAATCTCGGGGACAATCAGATCGGGCATCTCCTGCTTGATGATTCTTCGCAGTTCAGAGCCATCCAGCATATCAATCACGTAGCAGCGATGTGCAACCTGCATAGCCGGTGCGGCCGCATAGCGGTCTACGGCAATTGTCTCAATGCCAAGACGCTGCGCTTCCATGACTACTTCCTTGCCAAGCTCTCCTGAGCCAAGCAGCATAATTCGTCTAGCCTGAGGTGTTAACGGGGAACCATACATAATAAATAAGAACCTCCCTGGGAAGCCGGGCGCCGCTCTTCAGTACCCGGACAAGCGCTTCATTTTTCTTCCATTGTGGAGGTTCCCGTTATAAAAATCAAGATAGGATAACCGTTATGCCGATAAGAAGCGGTACTGGGCCTCAATCAGGCCATAGTATACGCCGCGTACATGCATCAGCTCGTCATGATTGCCCTGCTCAACTATGGTTCCATGGTCCAGCACCACAATATTATCCGCATGGCGGATCGTCGACAGCCGGTGAGCGATAATGAACGATGTACGGCCAAACAGGAGTGTCTTCAGCGCCTCCTGAATCTTCAGCTCGGTTTCCGTATCAATGCTGGCTGTCGCTTCATCCAGGATCAGAACCCGCGGATCGGCAAGCAGTGCCCTGGCGAAGGAAAGCAGCTGCCGCTGGCCCATCGACAGGACGTTGCCCCTCTCCTGTACCTCGGTGTCGTAGCCGTCCGGCAGACTCATGATGAAATCATGGGCATTGACAGCCTGTGCCGCAAGGACAATCTCCTCGTCTGTCGCGTCAAGCCGCCCGTAACGGATATTGTCCCGGATGGTGCCCGAGAAGATGAATGTATCCTGCATTACGATCCCCACCTGTGATCTCAAGCTGTCAATTGTGACATCGCGCAGGTCGATACCGTCGATTAGAACCCGTCCCTCCACAGGATCGTAAAACCGGCAAAGCAGGTTGATGATCGTGCTTTTACCGGAGCCCGTATGGCCGACAAGCGCAACAGACTGCCCTTCCTTAACCTCCAAACTGATTCCCTTGAGCGCCGGCCGCCCCTTCTCGTATTCAAACACGATATTGTCGAAGGTCACATCGCCGCGTATGTCCGGTAGTGTTCTTGGCTTCTCCAGTTCCTTGACATTCGGCTTTTCATCCATAAATTCAAAGATACGCTCCGAGGAAGCCATGGCGATCAACAGCTGCGAGTACATCTGGCCAAGCCGGTTGATCGGCTCCCAGAAGTTGCCGATGTAGTTGGCGAAACCGACCAGCACACCCACTGTAATAGCCCCAGCTTGAATAAGTGAAGCCCCGTACCAGAAGAGGATCAGCGTTCCAATTGCCGAGGTGATTTCGATTACCGGCCCGAACATCTGATTCAGCATGGATGCCTTGTTCCAGGCCTTCAGATTGACCGTGTTCATATGATCAAAATACTGCATATTGTCCTTCTCCTGCACGAAAGACTGGGTTACCTTGATCCCCTGTATGCTCTCGTTCAGGTGAGAATTGATCCGTGACTGCTTAATCCGCACATCCTGCCATCCATAACGGATCCGTTTGCGCAGCGCGGTGGATACGAGGAACATCAGCGGCACCGTAATCATGACCGCAAGACCCAGCTTAAAGTTCCAGGCGAGCAGCATGACCACGATACCTGCAAGCTGCACACAGTCCATCATCAGATTGACCACGCCATTCGTGAAGAGCTCCTGCAGCGCGTTCACATCATTGGTGACCCGGACGAGCACCGACCCTGCCGGCCGCTGGTCGTAGAAGCGGAACGAAAGCTTCTGGATGTGCGAGAACAGATCATGGCGAAGGTCATAGATAATACGCTGCCCGATTACATTGGTATACCTAATTCGGTACGTGTTGGCAGCCCACTGCAGGACATAAAGCGCGAACGCAATGCCGGCATACATGTACAAGCTGCCGAAATCCTGATTGCCTGTAGTCGGTGAAATGACATTGTCAATTGCCAGAATTATAATAGCGGGTATAGCCAGTCTGGTCAGCGTGCCAAGCAGCATCATCACGATCACAATGGGCAGAAGCTGCTTGCGGTACGGCTTCATGTAGGTGAACAAGCGCCGCAGCTGCGCCCAGTTAAACGGCTTCTCGATCAGCTCGTCATCCTGATAAACGAACCGTTCGCGCTTCCGCGCTGTTTTGCCCTGCTGCTCACTCAATGTGCGACCCTTCTTTCCTCTTCCAGCCGCTCAACCGGGCGGTCGGCGTATTGGATGTTATACGTATCGCGGTAATGACCCTCTCTCTTGATCAGTTCATCATGGGTGCCGCGCTGGATCACTTCTCCATTATGAAGCACGATAATTTCATCGGCATGACGCAGGGATGAGATCCGGTGAGCAATGATGAACGTTGTCCGGCCGGCCATGACCTCCTTGAAGCCAGCTTGGATTTCATGCTCGGTTTCCATATCGACCGCACTGGTGGCATCATCCAGAATGAGTATGCGCGGATTCTTGATCAGCGCTCTGGCAATCGCAATCCGCTGCTTCTGGCCGCCGGACAGTCCCAGCCCCCTCTCCCCGACAATCGTATCGTAGCCAAGCGGCAGCTCTGTTATAAAATCATGCGCTTGGGCCAGCTTCGCTGCCCGCTCAATCTCCTCATCTGTCACTTCCTTGACACCATAGGCTATATTCTCCCGGATTGAGGCCGAGAACAGGAAGGTTTCCTGAAACACGGGCGCGATCTGCGAGCGGAGATCCTCCAGTTTGATCTCGGCAATGTCACGTCCATCCAGTGTGATGATGCCTTGATTGACATTATAAGCACGCATCAGCAGCTGAATGATCGTTGATTTGCCTGAGCCAGTAGCACCGAGCAGGCCGATTACCGCTCCCGGCTTTGCATCCAGCGTGAGATTCCTCACGGCAGGCGCCTTGTCGGGATAGTTGAAGGTCACATCGATAAATCTGACATGCCCCTTCACTTCACCCGGCCGCAGCTGGACAGCATTCGGCTGGTCCTTCACGTGGATATGATGATTCAACAGCTCCAGTACACGTTCGCCGGACGCCTTTGACTGTGTGTAGTTGTTAATGTGAAATCCAAGGCCCCACATCGGTCCGACTATGTACCACATCATACTAAAGAAGGCGACGAGAGAGCCAAGTGACAGCGAGCCCCGGATCACCAGCGTGCCCCCGGCTACAAGCAGGATGACGACACACAGGTTTGCGAGGAACTCCATAATCGGAAAATAGCGGCCCCACGTGAATGCAACGTTAATCTGATTGTCGCGGTATTCATCGCTGCGCAGCGAAAATTTATCCACCTCATGCCTTTCGCGCGCGTATGATTTTACTGTCCGTACGCCCGTGATGTTCTCCTGTACAGCGGTAGTCAGCCGGCTCATCGCCTGCCTCATTTCCCGGAATCCCGGATGAATCCGGCGTTCAAACCGGACGGCTGTAAATGCCAGCAGCGGAATGGTCGCCAAGGCAATCAGCGTAAGCTGCCAGTTGATATACAGCATCATTGCCCCGCCGAACAGGATCATCAGCCCCATATTCAGCAGCTGGGCAAAGCCGAAGCCGACAAAATTCCGGATAGCCTCCAAATCGGCTGTCAGCCTGGACATCAAATCCCCTGTCTTGGCCGTATCATAATATTGAAAGGATAAATACTGCAGCTTCTGATACAGCGAGTTACGCAATCGGTAAGCCACCCGGTTGCCCAGCCTGCCGCCAAAGAAACCGTGTACAAATTGCAGCGAGGCTTTCAGGGCAATGACGCCCACAACCGTCAGCGAGAGTGCCGAAACCCAGCCGTACTGCTCCTTCATAATGACATCATCGATAAGAATACGGAGCATATTGGGGTACACCAAGCCTAGTGCTGTGACGAACATCAGAGCCATTATGGAAGCAATGATCAGCCTTCGTTCCGGCCAGTAAAACTGCTTCAGCTGCCTGAACACATCCAAGGTTGCACTCTCCCGTCCTTCGTTTTTTTGTGAAAGCATGAATGAATATTATCAGCTTACCAGTTAGCGGGCAAACGGGAATGAGCGCGGTAATCCGCTCTATGACACGCAATGGTCACAATATTCAGAAGGAACGACAAGAATTCTCTCAAATGATCGGCTATGGCTGGCAATATCTGCTGTTTCCTCCCATTAACGCGGCAAGTGTTTGCATCGCACAAAAAAACCTGCACGCTCTGACAGCGCACAGGTTTAATGGTGATAAATTTTATGTTGAATACCGATAATCGGACTGCAGGGACCATAGTCAAAGCGTCTTGATCAGACCTTGCTTAATGCATCAAGCAGCTGGCGCAGCTCTGCTTCACTGACAGACTGGTTAAGGGATGCCAGCCTTCCCGACTCATAGCTGCGGATACTCCGCTCAAGCCTGGATGCTGCTTCAGCCAGCGCCGACTTCCAGACCTGCTCATAATGGCCGGTCCATTCTTCAGCGCGCCTGTCCATGTAATCCTGCATCCCGGAAGCCAGCAGCGCCTCAAGGTCTTCTCTCATGACGGATTTGCCGCTGCCTTCGAAGAAGTGCCTTGGCGATTTAAACCTCGATGAAAGCCATCGGACATCCGGCTCCTCCTGGGCTTGCCACTCTTCCTTGAGAGCAGGTGAAGCGGCATCACCAGGCTCATATTCCTCCGCCCGGAAGCCATTCAAGTGTTGGCTTGTATCGGCTGCCTCAGCCTCATAATGCTTCAGCACCAGCCGTTTAAGCGACACTTCCAGTCTTAACTGGGTGGCAAGCAGCTCCTGAGAGAGCTCCTTGCGCAGCATCTGCTGCAGCTCAAGCCACGACGACACCAGCATCTTCTTCAGATCACGGCCGTCATCCTGCAGCACAGCAGGATTAAATGAGACATTGAAGAATTCCCCGAAGCGATAGCGGACCCGCTGCAGGACATGATGAAACAGCTCCTGCAGCTCCTGCTGCAGCGGATCAAACGGCGCTCGGCTGCCCGATGAGCGGACTTGGCCGAGCGCTTTCGCTGACGCCTCCTTGAGCGCTTCCGCTTCCCTTCGCCTTGTCTGTTCATCGTGTCCGGCAGACTCGATCCAATCGGCAACGATATCCCTTGCACGCGTAATCTCCCGCTTGGCGGCTTCGATCGCCATACCCCCGAGCTCCTTGGCTGTAAAGTCGAGGAAGGACTGCTCGAAGGCCTCTATACCCGATTGGCCCATTAACTCACGGCTGTTCTCCACCTTGCCGGTTAGCGCCAGCAGGCTCGAAACGGCAAACATTCGAGGAAACCTTATCCCATGCTGCAGCAGGTTCAGCTCCACATGCTTCAATACACCCTGCAGCTCTTCTCTGCTATCCGCCAAGTCAGCTGCATTCACAATGAAGAACATTTTATCCAGCTCGAACTGATCCTTCACCCTTCCAAGCTGTGTCAGGAACTGCCGGTCTGCCTGCGAGAAGGCATGATTGTAATACGTCACGAATAAGACAGCATCCGCATTCTTGATATAGTGGAACGCTACCCCGGTATGGCGGGCATTAACCGAATCAGCGCCCGGCGTATCCACCAGTATGATGCCTTGTGCGGTCAGCGGACAGTCATAATGAAGGTCAATCTGCTGCACGAAGCAGGACCTGGACTCCTCGGCAACGAACTGCCGGTATTCCTCGGGTGATGCCTTAAGCTCCTTGCCCAGCAAGGCACCATAGGAATCCCACCCCTCAAGGGCAGCCTTCAGGAAGCTGAAGTGCGGTCTGCCTCCCGGATGCAGTCCGGCCGGTGTAAACGCTTTGACCTGCTCCAGCAGCCTGCTGATGTCGGGAGACGAGGTATCTCCGCCGAGCATAGACAGCGAGAAGCGTACATCATCAAGCATGGTTTCGTAGGATTTCATGATAACCTTGGCTGTTCGATGCGGAAAGTCTGCCTCGGGAGGCACAATCCGGTTAATGGCAGCAGTCGTCGGATTTGGCGAGACCGGAAGCGCCGGGGCGCCAATCAACGCGTTCGCAAACGATGACTTGCCTGCACTGAAGGCCCCGAACAAGGCAATAGTGAACCTGCCGTTCTGCAGCCGGTCTGCCTTGCGCTTCATAGCATCGACCGCACCGCGCATGGCCTCGTAGCCTTCAAGCAAAGAAGCAGCATCAAGAAGCCTTCGAGCTGAGGCATGCTGAGTATGAAGCATATCCGTATTGGCGACAAGACTGAAGGTGTTCCCGCCTGCTGTCTGATGCCCAGTTGATTTCGAGTCAGTAATGCTAGTCGCTTCCTGCTGCTCCTTGGGAGCGGCTGCAGCGGATCGGGTATCGGAAGCCCTATCGGTGCCGCTCTGATCCCGGCTCTCTGGATGCACCCTGGAAGCAACCGACGTATCTGGAGCCGGGAGTGATGGCCGCTTAGGAGAAGCAGGAAGCTCAGCCAGCAGACTCTGCAGATAAGCTTCTTCCCGTTGGTCCATTGCCTGCAGCTCTACTACCGCCTGGGACTTTGACTGCAGCTCTGCAAGCTGCTGCTCAATCTGGCGCTCTTCCTCTGCACTTCGCTCCGCCGCCTTGGCGCCCAGCAGTTCAATGAAGGAATAAGCCCTTCGGCGGGCGTCTTCCTGCACCTTCTGCACTACCTGCCTGCTGTAGGTCATCGTGTATTCATTGCCCATGACCGCGCCGGACTGAATCTGGGACAGCAGCCATTCACCCGTCAGCTCTTGACCGAGTCCATCCTGCAGCTGCCGCTCAACCTCATCGCCCCGCCACCGGAGCTTATCGGCTGCTTTGCGGAGCAGGTCCTTCAGATGCCAATAGACAACAGCCTGTGTCTGTTCGTCCAATTCCCGGCGAAAGGACTCAAGCCGCCTGGCCTGCTCTGCAGCTGTCTTGGCGCCTGCAAACAGGATTCCCGCTCGAAAGCCGGGTTTGCGGCTTTCCAGCATCTCATGAGCCAGATCCCGGATGACAGCAGGCATAATGTTGGCGCTGCCAAGAATCGCCTGAACCTCTTGGCGAAGCTCTTCCTCCAGCTTGGCCGGACGGTTCTTGGCATCAGCCAGCTCTGCCTCCAGCTTATTGAGCCTGTCTGCAACTGTTGCTGCCTCTTCCTCACCTCCGGCTGCATCGAGCAGGCGCAGCCGCTGCGGCTCCGCTTCATAGGCCAGCTGTTCTCCGTGTTCAGCAATCAAGAATCGTGCCGAGGCATCGATATTATAGCTCTGCAGCTCCTGTTTGCTGCTTGTCAGCTTGCGCAGCAGCGCTTCCAGCTGGTCCAGCTGGGAAGCGGGGTGATCCGGCTTCTTAAGCGACAGGAACAGGATTCCTGCAGGCTCCAGATGCCAATCCGCGAACGCACGCTTGACCGACTCCTTGTATTCTGCAAATGGCAGCTCGTTATCCCGGTGCTTGTCGATCTGATTCACAATCAGATACATGGGTTTGCCCCAATCTGTCAGCTGCTTGGCGAACGTAAAATTGATCTCAGACTGCACATGGTTGTAATCCATGACATAGAACACAACGTCTGCCAGGTGAAGAGCAGATTCCGTAGCCAGCCGGTGCGCTGCATCCGTGGAATCAATGCCCGGGGTATCCAGCAGCATAAGATCGTCCCCAAGCAGAGCCGAAGGATAGGAAATGGCAACGGATACAAACTCCTCACCATTAACACAATAGTCCTCCAGCCTCTCAGGAGCTGCTGTAATCGTCTCCCTGATTCCATCACGAAGCCGCTCTATGACAGCAGATGGCTCGCCTCCCCGGATGGAAACTACATTCGCACTGGTTGGTATAGGGCTCGAAGGAAGCAGCTCAGCACCGCACAATCGGTTAACGAGTGTCGACTTCCCCGCTGAGAAATGACCGCAGAATGCAGCAATAAGCGCATCTTCTGTCCGTTTCTCAAGCAGCTCTGCCATTTTATCCGCATGAGCCGGATCGCCTTGCTCCTGCATCCTCTCTCGAATTGTTGCCAGAGCTTTGTCAAGAGGATGCAACTTCTCTAACGTTTTGCTGTCCATGACGCTGTCTCTCCCATATCTATTATGATCCTGCTAACCTGCTTTTTTCCTTCTATTGGAGCGGCACCTTAAAAATTGAAGCCAGCAGCAACCGCCGCTGGCTTCAATGGTTTATCATATGGCAGAACGCTACTCCGCGTCCCCTTCATCGCCAGGCATACAGATTTCAAAGACATTCCCGTGCTGAAGGATCGTTATGTCACGCTTCTTCTCACGCATGACGACTACCTCCGGCTTAACACGCATCCGTTCAATATATTGATCGGGTACTTCTCCGGAGCCGCTTACCGTAATGCCTTCAAGTACGACATCTTCGTTATCAGCCGGTGGAGATTCGAGAATCTGCTCATAGATGTCCGAGAATAGTTCAAAATTGTCTGTGTAAACGGAAATGCATTTCATGGTTCCTCATCCTTTACTGGCGATTTGCGATTGTTTTGTTTTTGGTCTATTCTTCCTGTTTTGCACAGGTTTCATACGCCTTTTGCCTTCCTTACAAACGTCAAGCAAAGGGCAGATGTCGCATTTAGGGCTTTGTGCCTTGCAGTGATACCGTCCAAAAAAGATCAGCCGGTGATGGGTAAGCGTCCATTCATCCCGAGGGACAAGCTTCATCAGCTTCTTCTCCACTTCAAGGACGGAGTCATCAGGCTTAGCGGCGGCAAGCCGTTTGGAAACCCGCTCGACATGTGTATCAACCGCTATAGCCGGTACGCCGAATGCATTGGATACGACGACATTAGCCGTCTTGCGTCCCACTCCCGGCAGTTCGGTCAGCTGCTCGTGCTGTTCCGGTACCTGACCATCATAACGATCGAGCAGGATCTGGCACAGCTTCTGAATGTTGGCTGCCTTGTTCCTGTATAAGCCAATCCGCCTGATATCTTCTTGAAGCTCTTCTAGCGGAACCGCAAGATAGTCTTCAGGTTTCTTATATTTACGGAACAGGTCCGCTGTCACCTTATTAACCGTTTCATCCGTACATTGCGCGGATAGCAAAACGGCGATTGTCAGCTCAAATGGATTACTGTGATTTAATTCGCAATGTGCGTCAGGAAACATCTCGGCAATACAGTCCAAGATGTGACGCATTTGCTTAGCGTTCATATCTTCTCTCCTGCCTGCCGCTATGGCGCTTGCGTCCCTACTCTTCTAAGAGAAATGGGCTATCGTACAAAGTGTAGCGAAAAATGTCACGAATCGCAAGTATAGAATACGGTTTAATAGAAATATTCCTGTTCTGCTCCTGATGTTTTCACGAATTTATCATAGAACAAAGGTGACGAAACGCATACAAGAATGTTCATATGCCAAAAGAGGTGTTCCCGGTCTGCCGGAGAACACCTCTTACTGTTTGATTACTACTGCTTTACTACCTCGAGAAGCTTGTCCTGGAAGAGATACAGCGTAATCTTATCGCCGTTCTTTAGAGTCTGTATATCCAGCTTGGTGCCATCGGCCGACTGGATAACGGTCTCAGGCAGGACATTATACATGTAACGGTCCGCTACAGCAGAACGGGTTACATACAGGGTCTTCGCTGCCGCATCGTATTTCCAGTAGGTCTTGACAATACCAGGATTAACGGTGACTACGAGCTGGTCATTCGTATTCTTGCGAATTTCAACCCGGTCACCAACAGCCAGCGTGCTGGCCGGAGCGGATGCGCCATTCTTCATGACCTGATAGCCGGTACTCAGCTGGAACTCAACCGTCTGGCCCGAATAATCCTTAACCGTCACTTTGCTCGCATCTACAGCCGCAATCTGTCCATTAGTGACTGCAACCTTCTTGATTGCTACAGCCGTCTTACCTTCATAAGTGACATTGACCACTTGGCCTGACGTCAACTGCCCCAGTGCAATTGAATTTCCCTTCTCATCCGAGATTGCAAGCGCAGAGCCTGCAGTCCATTCGCTGGTCTGTCCTTCTGCCGAGGTAAGCTTGATCTTATTCGCTGCTGTATCCACGGAGGACACAGTCTGCTGAACAACCTGTCCGACTTTAATCAGAACGACCTTATCCTGTGTAGCATTCAGCAGAAGTGTCACACTGTCGCCGGTCTTCAAATCAGCCAGTACCGGGTTAGCTTTGCCAAGGAGCTCAACAGTCGGGCTTTCAAGCGGGAGTGTAACCGTCGAGTCATCCGCCATCCGGATCGTTATCTGGTTGGTCAGCGAGTTGATGCCTGACAGCTTGCCGGAATACTGGAATACAAATTTAAGAATGATAGCATTGGAATCCGAGTAGCCGACACTAACTTTGCGTCCCTTCACCAGCATCGAGCCCGCAGTTTCAAGTGTCATAGCTGTGCCATTAAAGTCGATCTTCGTCTTTGAGGAAAGAGACAGAGCATGCGGCTTGCCGCTGGAATCTGAGACCGTAAGAACCTTGCTTTCTGGCACATAGGACAATATCGTCGCATTGTTCAGCATTACGATTTCCCGGTTGATAACCTTAATTTGGGTAACCTGGCCATCCGCATTCAAGGTCAGCTCCAGCTCATCGTCCTTCGCAAGGTCGGTAATGCCCGGGTTCGTAATACCTTCGATTATAATATTAGCACTGGCCGCAATAAATTTCGCTTCAGGGCGGCCATTTACAATATACGTTATCGTCTTGCCGTCTGCACTGATATCGTTGAACGTTCCCGTCACCTTCTGGCTTCCGGTTGCTGTTACATTCAGCTTGGTCACAAGGTCATTATGAATTTCGAATTCCGCCTTGTCCCCTGCTGTAATCTCGCCAAGGCTGGCTGGGCGGCCGTTTCTTGTAACAGCTACAGATGAAGAGACATTCCAGGTTGCCGAGCTGTCGGATTCCTGAATCGTTATTTTACCCGCCTGAATCTGAGTAATGGTACCGCTGCCTGTACGGCTGACTGGTGCACCCTTGACAATAATCTTAACAACCAGCGGTGTCGTACGGAATTTATCGCGCAGAATCTCGACCGTGCTTCCTTCCTTCAGGTCGGTCAGAGACAAAGGAGCTCCGCTGCTGTTCTCGATCACGAGATTCCCGTCGTATTTGAATGACTGGTAACCGCTGCCTACCTTAAGCCAAAGCTCGCCGGCCGCCAAATCGACACTGCCTACCGTGCCAGTTACCGATTCAACCAGCACATTGGCATCCAGCTGTTCCACATAACGTGCCGTCCCATTCTCCGCGATAACCATCACATTGGTATAGGCATTTAGCGCGCCCAGTGATGAAGTCTTCTCGGAATCAAAGCGGAACACCATCGTGGAAGGCGTGAGTGCATAGGTAACCGTCCGACCGTCAGCATAGTACAGGGTGATCTGATTATCCGAAACCGCTGAAATCACACCCTGCGATTGCCCTTCGTAGTTTACCGGATACTTCGCTTCCGCCCGGCTCAGCAGAGTTGCCATCATCGCCCGGTTAACCAGCCCCTTGGGATCGAAGCGGTTGGCGGAAACGCCATTCACGAGGCCGAGAGACACAGCCGCATTAATATAACCGTTATAAGAACTGTCCGCAAGGGCTGCATCATGAAATGCAGGCGCAGAACCGCTCATAGCCGCAGCCTTCTCCTGCTCGCCAATGGCACGAACCACAAGCTTCGTGATCCATTCACGCGTAGCCGGCTTGCTTCCCCAATCACTGGATGAATCAGCTGCTGCGGCCTTCATTTCCGTCTCCTGTTCCAGAAGACCCTTCTGGAAAGCCAAAGCGGCATAAGATGTATAATAATTGCCTACACGAAATGATTCCGGGAAGCTCATGACCGCCGCGTCTACCTCGTCCTCCAGTCCAAGGAAACGGATCGCCATGACGACTGCTTCCTGCTGGGTTACACTATCCGCTGGACGGAACTTTCCGTTGTTCCCTTTCACGATCCCCTGAAGGGACAGCTTACCAATATGCTTCTCAGCCCAATGGCCTGCGGCTACATCCGAGAACAGCATGGAGACAGAACCGCTGGCTGGCGCCGTTACGGTGCCTTCCGTGCTTGCAGCACCCTTGGTTGTTCCTGCAGTCTCGGCATACGCAGCCCCGCTGGACAGCATGGAACAGATTATTGTGGATATGAGCAGCTTCTTCCAAGTTGACGTTGAATAAGGCATTCAGACAGCCCCCTACGTATTATATGTAATGAACGACTTAGATAAGATAAGAACCATCTACCGGAAGCCGGGATGGTTCTGGTCATTAAGGTCTTACAATGGGATGATCAAGGTACACGTGACCCATCAAGCTCTCTACCGCTTCCCCGTTGACAAGAATTTCCAGCTCCTTCACTTCCGTGAACTGGAAACATGTTTGCTGAAGCGCGTCTAACGCAAGCTGTTCTCCAGGAGCACCCATCCGAGCTTCCTCGGGCACACTTAAGTCCACGGTAAGCCTGCCGTCGCCAAAGGTTGCCGAATGAAAAACCGCATCCCGCCACAGCGACACTTCGCCTTCGCCTTCACCCTTAAGTGCTTCCAGCGCAGAGAGATATTTCGCGGCTTCGTCCCCGAATTCGATAATGACTGACTTTTCCGTGAGCTCGGACATATCCTCATCAGATACATAAACCTTCACAGGCATGCTGATGACCGGAATCTCTTCTTGATCTTGCGGTTTGTTGTTCTCTAGTTGTGCGGGCGATGAAGCCGGTACTTGCGCCGGCTCAGTGCCATCACTCCCCTTGCCGCATGCTGACACGGACAGTGCTGCAAAGGACAACATTAACAGTAAAGCTACTTTCTTCATAAGAGACGGCCTCCTTACTTCAGCTTCAGATGTTCCTTGATGGCTGCTACGATCCGGGAAGCAGTCCGATCTTGAACGGATTCTGTGAAGAGTACAGCTGCATCCTCTTTATTGGACAGATACCCGGATTCCAGAAGAACAGCCGGCATGTTGGTCTTACGGATGACCAGGAAGCTGGCTTGTCTTACCTTGCGGTCAGGCAGGCCGGTTCCGAGCAGCAGGTGTTTGTGCATAATATCTGCAAACGCCTTGCTGTCTGCCCGGTTATAATAGGTTTCCGTTCCACGGATGGTGGATTTGTAGCTGTTGGCATGAATGGAAATGAATAAGTCAGCCTTCAGATTATTCGCAAACTTCGCACGGTCCTCCAGCTCAATGAATACATCCGTACTGCGTGTGAGATAAGGCTGGATCATCGGCTCCTTCTCCAGGAGAGCATTCACCTTCAAGGCCACAGCAAGATTGTATTCCTTCTCTGCCCTGCCGAGCACACTGATTGCACCCGGGTCCTTGCCGCCGTGACCAGGATCAATAACGACCTTGTAGCCTGTCGGCAAGCCAGCGCCCGAAGCTCCTCCAACCGGGACAACTGCCGATGGATTATCCGGCGAAACAGCATCAACCGGCACGTCTGCCAGCGTTACATCAATATAATATTCGCCTTCACCAGCTGTGACCTGGTATTCGGATTTACCCGACATGTCCAGTACCACACGTACGGTTGACGGGTTGGAGGAGAAGAGCGAGTACCGGATGCTTCGCAGATTCAATGTCTCCGTGATGATCTTCCCTTCACTCTTGCTGCTCGCAGCTGACAGGGCTGCCGAATACTCTGGAGAGAAAGCTGCATTAGGAATATCAATCACGAGCCTGTCGGGATTATCGAGCCAGAAGGCATTCTTTGGCGTGAGCTCACCTTCATATTGAATGGTGATCCGGCCTGTGCCGTTATAAGCGATTGAATTAATGAGAGCACTTGCCTTCACAGCTGGACTCTGAGTTGCAGGCTGCGTTACAGGGGAACTTACACCCGCTCCGTTTGACGGCAGTTCTGGCATGGCAGGCGTAATCATGTAGACTGATCTTGTTGATTGATCCCACCTCACCGTCAGACCCAGGTTCTGGCCAATAAATCTTAAGGGCACATACGTTACACCCTTGTCGATGAAGGCCGGAGCGTCCAGCTTAACGCTTGTCCCGTCCACATCAGCAAGATCTTGATCAGCCGTAAGCACGATTAGCGAGTTGCCATCCGCAATGGTCACTTCTTTGGTCTTCGAATTCCAGTCTACACTGTAACCAAGCTGTTCGGCAATAACCCGCATTGGCACCATCGTTGACGACTTGACGATGCGCGGCTGCGCATCCGTCTGGATGACATTTCCGTCCAGAAACAATTTGGGGACTACAGTGGCGGCTTGTCCGATTCCCGGGAGAAGCGCACAAACGAACGACATCAACAGCATCATCGTTACAAACTTCTTCATAATTCACCTCAAGCCAGATTTGTTGCCCGCACCGAATCGTCAGCTTCGACGAATACAGACGTAAAGTTAGACGCAAACTTGCAGAAAAAGTTGCGTAGTCAGGGAAAAAAGTGCAAACTTGCGATTTATGAAGGATAACCGTTATAAATCAGCCCAAATGCATGATTTTCCGCGTATTTTAAACATTATTATGTAAAAAAAGAAAGCCGTTCCCTGCGGAACGGCTTGATACCTGGATCTGATTCGGGAGCATTCGTCAGACTTGTGCAGCCCGCTCCGCTTCATAAGCAGAGATCTTGTCTTCGTGCTGAAGTGTAAGACCGATGTCATCCAGACCTTGAAGCAGGAATTGACGGCGGTGCTCATCCAGATCAAATGCAATGTGCAGACCATGATTATCCGTGATAATCTTGTCTTCAAGACTGACGGTCAGTTCATACCCCTCGTGCTCGGCTGTGCGCTGGAACAGCTCTTCCACCTGTTCTTCACTCAGCTTGATTGGCAGAATGCCATTCTTGAAGCAGTTGTTATAGAAGATGTCAGCGAAGGATGGGGCAATCACACATTTGAAGCCGTAGTCCAGAATGGCCCAAGGCGCATGCTCACGCGAAGAGCCGCAGCCGAAGTTTGCACGGGAGATCAGAATCGAAGCTCCTTGGTAACGCGGCTTATTCGGTTCAAAAGCCGGATTAATATTGCCGGCTTCATCGAAACGCCATTCATAAAACAGGAATTGTCCGAACCCGCTGCGCTCAATGCGCTTCAAGAATTGCTTAGGAATAATAGCGTCCGTATCAACATTCACACGATCGACCGGAGCGACAATGCCGGTCAAGGTTTTAAAAGCTTCCATAGTTATGCTGCTCCCCTCTATATCGGTCCGATTAGTTCAGTACTTCGGATTTGAAATTCCAGTCACGCACATCGGTAAAGCGGCCCATAACCGCAGCTGCTGCTGCCATTGCCGGAGATACCAGATGCGTACGCCCGCCGCGGCCCTGACGGCCTTCAAAGTTACGGTTCGATGTGGATGCGCACCGCTGGCCCGGCTGCAGAACGTCAGGGTTCATCGCCAGACACATCGAGCATCCGGCTTCACGCCATTCAAAGCCTGCTTCGATGAAGATCTTATCGAGCCCTTCCTTCTCGGCCTGCATCTTAACGCGTCCGGAACCCGGAACAACAATAGCCGTAACCTTCTCATTGACCTTGTAGCCCTTGGCAACCTCGGCGGCAGCCCGGAGGTCTTCAATCCGTCCGTTCGTACAAGAACCGATGAATACATAATCAATCGGAATTTCACTGATCGGCGTACCCGGCTTCAAATCCATATATTCAAGAGCCTTCTCAGCCGCTTTCCGCTCGTTCTCCGTCGTGAAGTTCTTCGGATCAGGAACAACAGCCGTGATATCCGTTCCCATGCCCGGGCTCGTTCCCCAGGTAACCTGCGGGATGAGACTGTCTACGTCAAAATCAACGACATGGTCATAAACGGCGCCTTCATCCGTTGTCAGTTCAGACCAGCGGGCAACGGCCTTTTCGAACTCTTCACCCTGTGGTGCATGCTGACGTCCGCGGAGATATTCGAATGTCGTAGCATCAGGAGCAATCAGACCGGCACGCGCCCCCGCTTCGATGGACATGTTACAGACGGTCATCCGCTCTTCCATCGTCAGACTGCTGATTGCTTCGCCAGTGTATTCAAGAACATAGCCGGTAGCAAAGTCGGTACCGTATTTCGCAATTACACCAAGGATCATATCCTTCGCCGTAACGCCGGGCTTACGCTTGCCGTTGAAACGAACCTCCATAGTCTTGGGCTTCGACTGCTGCAGGCACTGGGTAGCGAGGACGTGTTCAACTTCACTCGTACCGATACCAAAGGCTAATGCGCCGAATGCGCCGTGGGTCGATGTATGGCTGTCACCGCAGACAATTGTCTTGCCCGGATGCGTCAGCCCGATCTCCGGACCCATAACATGCACAACACCCTGATCAATATTGTGCAGGTCGAAGAGCGTAACGCCAAAGTCCTGGCAGTTCTTCGTGAGCGTGTCAATTTGCTGCTTGGATATCGGATCACTGATATTGAAACGGTCCTTCGTTGGAACGTTATGGTCCATTGTCGCAAATGTCAAATCTGGACGGCGGACCTTCCGGCCGGACATCCGCAGGCCTTCAAATGCCTGGGGGGATGTAACCTCATGAACCAAATGAAGATCAATATAAATTATGCTCGGCTTTCCTTCTTCCGAATGAATCACATGATTATCCCAAATCTTCTCAAACATCGTTCTCTTAGCCATCATTGTCACCCCATAAATTTCGATAAAATAACGGGAGTTGTATCCCCTGTCGAATTGTTGTTATCATATTAACATTTTCTAAATCATTGATCCAAGATATAATATCTATAAGAGTAATAGATACAACCTATCAACCGCAAGAAAGCTATCACTGCTTACTTCTATATAAAAGGAGATGCCAAGCCTTGGAAATCCGCCAGCTGCATTACGTTGTTCAAATCGCCATGGAAAAAAACTTCTCCCGGGCTGCCGAGAAGCTTCATATCGCCCAGCCTTCTCTTAGCCAGCAGCTGTCGAAGCTGGAGAAGGAAATCGGAGTCATGCTCTTCAGACGGACAACCAATTCTGTTGAGCTGACACATGCCGGTTCCGTATTTGTACAGAAAGCGGAAGGGATTCTTGATGCTGTGGAACAGCTGAAGCAGGAGATGGATGACCTGGTTCACATGCGCAAAGGCAGGCTCGTGGTGGGCAGCCTGCCGATTACGGGTGCTCATGTGCTTCCACTCGTGCTTCCAGTCTTCCAGTCCCGCTATCCGGAAATTGAGATTGTGCTGGTCGAGGAAACCTCGGCCAACCTCGAACAGCTGACGGCCAGCGGCCAGACCGATCTGTCTCTGCTTTCCCTGCCGCTTATCGACCCATCACTGAGCTGTGTCCCGCTGACCGAAGAAGAGATCCTGCTGGCACTGCCTCCGCAGCACAGCCTCGCATCCAGCCAGCAGGGTAATTCATCTGCAGAGGGTATAGCCGTGACCTCTCTGGCCGATGAGCCATTCATCGTTCTAAAGAAAGGCCAAGGGTTTCGTCAAATTACGCATGACCTGTGCGCCAAGGCAGGCTTCGAGCCTCGCATCGTATTTGAAACAAGCAACATTGAGACCGTCCAGTCGCTGGTAGCAGCAGGCATGGGCATTGCTTTCGTGCCGGCGATGGTCGCCCGTGCGAAATGGAGTGATTTTGCCCCCGTCTACAAGAAACTCAGCCATTCTCCATCCCGCACGCTGGTGATAGCGAGCCGTCAGGGGAGATACCTGTCCAAGGCTGCGGAAGCTTTCATTCAGACGATGAAGGAAACGATCGACCTTTATCCCAATCTGTAATGATCCGGCCGGCGGTCTGTGAAGACGGGAATCCGGCCGCGAACCTCGGTTACAAGCTCGGGATTGATTTCGGCCGTTAATATCGTCTCTTCCTCTCCTGCTTCGGCGATAATGTCGCCCCACGGATCAATAACCATGGAATGCCCGAAGAAGGAAGTGCCGCCGCTCGTTCCGACACGGTTGCAGGCAATCACATACATCTGATTCTCAATGGCTCTGGCCGTCAGAAGGGTACGCCAATGGTTCAGCCTCGGATTAGGCCATTCCGCGGGGACGATTAATATTTTCGCTCCCTGCAGGGCCAGTGTTCTTGCAAGCTCAGGGAAACGTATATCGTAGCAGATCATCATGCCCGCCTGCTCGCCTCCCACCTCGGTTGTTCCAAGCTCACCACCTGCCTGCAGATGCTTCTCCTCGTCCATTAGGCAGAACAAGTGGATCTTCGAATATTCGCCTGCCTCCGCCCCATCCGGCCCGAAGACATGAATGGTATTGTAAACGCCGCCGGCCGCCCTCTGCTCCGCAATGGAGCCTGCCACGATCTGAACCTGATGCTCGCGGCTGAACGCAGACATCATTTGCTTGGTCCGCTGTCCTTCCCGGTCAGCAATGGAGTCAATGATGTCCAGCGCGTATCCGGTATTCCACATCTCGGGCAGCACAATCAGCTGCGGCTTGTCCTCGGTGCTGACAGCCTTGTGAAGAAGCTCCTCCACATGCCGGAAATTTGCATCGGGGTCGCCTGCCTGGATATCCATCTGCAGAAGTGCTACTTTTAATCGCTTGGTCATGCTCTTCCCTCCATTTTCGTCCACAAAACCTTTTTTACTATCTTACCCTGTCATGGTGAGGTGTCAAGCTGGGAACAATATAACGGAAGGTCAACCAATATTCAGTCAAAGGAGAAATGTCACATGCAGAAACAAGCTGCTGCTATTCTGGCTTTGATGATGCTCGCGACCCTGTTCGCGTGGAATGCACAGGCAGCTGTGCAGGGTGAGGACATTACGTTAAAGCCGGTTCAAATTTTTGATGTCAAGGCGGGTAAGGTGGTACGAACGCTGCCCAATGACGAAGAATATCAGAAAATGGCCTCAAGCTGGCTGCGTTCGGCAACCAAGCTTTCCCCCAAAATAAAACCTGATGATAAATGCGGTTTTGTATACCGGGTACCGCTCGACAAGCCTGTCAGTTTGAAAATCGGCAAAACAGAATTCGCCGTTGATGACGTATTCCTCTTCTACTGTCCGGAGAACGACCCGCTTCTGCTCGTCTTCGATGCGGCCAAGAAGCCCTATCTGCTCGAATTCGAGGCTGACCTCAAGCCTTTCCTGAGAAAGGTCGCCGCACCCTGATGACTTTTCCGGCCCGGCTTAACCAATCCCTATAAGCACCTGCTCGGCATAACAAGCTGCTTGCCGGCCGCTCTTCGATTAATCGCCCATGTCTCGACAGTCCGGAATGTACATGCTACATTAGGAATATTCTGTTCCGAACCGGAAGATATGGAGTGTTGCCAAATATGAACGACAATCATTCACGCATCACCATTGAGCCCGCCCGCCGGATGAAGGAACTGCCGACGCAGTTTTTTGCCCGGCTGGTCGGTAAAGCGGCAGCCCGCATCGCTGAAGGTCACGATGTGATTAACCTCGGGCAAGGAAATCCCGACAAGCCGACACCGCCTCACATCGTAACCAAGCTGCAGGAAGCGGCGGCTAATCCGCTTTATCATAAATATCCGCCATTCAGCGGCTTTGCGTTCCTGAAGGAAGCGGTTGCCGCCAGATATAAGGAAGATTATAATGTCGATCTTGATCCTGCAACCGAGGTCGCCATACTGTTTGGCGGCAAGACAGGACTTGTGGAAATCAGCCAGTGTCTGCTGAACCCTGGCGACTTGTGCCTTGTACCTGACCCCGGATACCCGGATTACTGGTCGGGTGTATCACTTGCCGGTGCACACATGACATTCATGCCGCTTAAGGCGGATAATGACTTCCTGCCTGACTACAGCCGTATTCCCGCAGCGGATGCGGACAAGGCCAAGCTGATGTTCATCAACTATCCGAATAACCCGACAGGAGCGGTGGCAAGCAGCAGCTTCTATGAAGAGACTGTGCGCTTTGCTGAGCGGCATAACATTGTGGTCTCCAGTGATTTTGCATACGGCGGCATCGGCTTCGACGGGAAGAGACCGGTCAGCTTCCTGCAGACACCAGGAGCCAAGGAAGTCGGCCTTGAGTTTTACACGCTGTCGAAGAGCTACAATATGGCCGGCTGGCGCGTCGGCTTTGCCCTTGGCAACGCCAAGCTGATCAGCCTGATCAATCTTATTCAGGACCATTACTACTGCAGCCTCTTCGGCGGTATACAGGAAGCAGCCGCGCTTGCTCTCACCGGACCTCAAGACAGTGTTCACAGCCTGTCCGCCATGTATGAGCAGCGCCGTGATGCTCTGTTTGCCGCACTTGATGAAATCGGCTGGAAAGCCGCCAAGCCAGGCGGTTCCTTCTTCTGCTGGCTGCCGGTACCTGATGGCTATACGTCCGAATCCTTCTCGGATCTTCTCATTAAGGAAGCCAACGTGGTGCTTGCTCCGGGAGTCGGATTCGGCACACATGGCGAAGGCTATGTCCGTCTGGGACTGCTGGCGGAGGAAGCCCGTCTGCAGGAGGCTGTCCGACGAATCGGCGCCCTCGGGCTGTTCAGGAACTGACACCTGCAAGCCTGAACAGGCCTGCTTAGAGGCTGCCAGCCTTACTTTACAGCCCCTGCCGATCATGGTATCCTAACGTTAGATGTCACAATCGAACATACAACGTGATGACGGGACCAGTACGTTTGGATCCTCGCGCTCAGAGAACGGATTCCCCGGCTGCAAGAATCCGTCGCGAACCCTTACCGAACCCACCCCTGAACGGCCGGTGATGAGCCGGACAGCACCTGCTGTTATCAGGTCATGGAGCAGGATGATCATTAGCATCATCAACAAAAGGTGGTACCGCGGAAGCCAGACTTTCGTCCTTTATACAGGATGAAAGTCTTTTTTTGTCGCCCGGCAGCTGTACGCTTATCCCGGCGACCTCAGCCGCTCCCCCAGAAGGACGGCTGCTATAGGCAAACGCAGCCCAGGAAGGAACCGGACTTATTATGGAAGAACGCATTGTAATCAAAATCGGCAGCAGCTCGCTAACCTCTGAGGAAGGAGGGCTGAACCGAGCCCAAATCGCCTATTTCGCCGCTGAGCTGTCGGCTCTTCACCAGGCAGGGCACCCTCTTCTCCTTGTCACCTCAGGCGCTGTCGCTGCCGGGTTCAGACGAATCGGGTACGCCGCCCGGCCCAAGCTTGTGCACGAGAAGCAGGCGGCTGCAGCAGTCGGGCAGGCGCTGCTCATGCAGGCTTATCAGGAGGCCTTTGCATCAAGCGGGATTGGCGTGGCGCAGCTGCTGCTGACACGGGCTGATTTCTCCAACCGCAGGCGTATCCAGAATGCGCTGATGACCATTGAAGAGCTGCTCAGGCAGCGGGTCCTGCCCATCATTAACGAGAACGATACTGTGGCAACGGATGAGCTTAAATTTGGCGATAATGATACGCTCTCCGCATTGGTTGGCAATCTGGTGAGAGCCCGGCAGCTGATGATCCTGACCGATATGGACGGTCTATATACCGCTGACCCCCGCAAGGATGCCAGCGCCGTGCGAATTGACAGGGTTGAACAAATATCGGAGCAGATTATGGCCATTGCCGGCGGAGCCGGCTCAGCGGTAGGTACAGGCGGCATGCGTTCGAAGATCGAAGCGGCCCGCATTGCGATGCGCGGCGGGGTATCGACCTTCATCGGCCGTGCCTCCGAGCCCGGCGACCTTCTGTCCGCTGTGCGGGGCAGCGGCAAAGGCACTTATTTTGACACCTCCCTGCACAGCCTCTCTGTCAAGAAGCAGTGGCTCGGCTTCCACTCTACCCCGCGCGGCAGGATTACCATCGACGATGGCGCCGTTACCGCACTCACCGAGCGCGGCAAGAGCCTCCTCCCCGCTGGCGTCCAGCTGGTGGAAGGCGAATTTCACCCCGGGGATGTTGTAGAAGTCGTGGATCCAAGCGGGCAAGTAATCGGACGCGGAGTCGTCAATTATGAAGCATGGCAAATTCAGGCTGTAGCCGGTCTTGGGACGGAAGAGGTTGCAAGGCGGGTGGAAGTCGTACGCATCGAGGTCATTCACAGGGATGAATGGGTGACGTTATAACTGACAGGAGGTAATCGAATGGGCGAAGTAAGAGATAAAGCAGCACTCGCGCGAGCAGCTGCAGCACGCATGAACACCTTAAGTACGGAAGAGAAGAACAGCGCGCTTCTTCGGATGGCTGACGCGTTAATCGCCAATCAGGAAAGTATTATAGAGGCCATTCAGGAAGATCTCGAGCGGGGTCGCGCCGGCGGCACCAGCGAGTCCCTGCTTGACCGCTTAAAGCTGACCGAAGAACGGATCATGGGAATTGCTGAAGGGCTTCGGCAAATTGTCGAGCTGCCCGATCCTGTCGGCGACAAGCTGGAGGCCTTCAGCCGGCCTAACGGATTGCAGATTGAGAAGATCAGGGTTCCGCTCGGTGTCATCGGAATGATCTACGAGGCCAGGCCGAACGTCACGGTTGATGCAGCAGGACTTTGTCTAAAGACGGGCAATGCTGTTGTGCTGCGCGGCGGCTCTGCTGCCATAGCCTCCAACAAGCAGATTGTGGAGGTGCTGCGCAAGACGCTGGCCGATACGAAGATGCCGCCTGATGCCCTGCAGTTAATTGAAGATTCCGATCGCCGCTCCGTCGACGAAATGCTGAAGCTGAACGGTCTGCTCGATGTTGTGATTCCAAGGGGCGGCGCCTCTCTGATCCGCAATGTTGTTGAGAATGCCACCGTCCCTGTAATCGAAACGGGAGCCGGAATTTGTCATACTTATCTGGATGAATCGGCTGAGCCGGCCATGGCTTCAGATATTGCCCTCAACGCCAAGGCGCAGCGCCCTTCTGTCTGCAATGCAATGGAAACGCTGCTCGTACACCGCTCATTCGCAAATGATCACCTTCCGAGCATAGCCGGCAGGCTGCGTGATGCGGGGGTTGAGCTGCGCGGCTGCGAAGCCGTCCGTGCCCTGCTGCCCGATACAGCGGATGCGCCGGCACCAGAATATGACCATGAATACAATGACTATATTCTGAATATCCGTATCGTTGACAGTCTGGATGAAGCGCTAGGTCACATTCGTCAATACGGTACCATGCACTCCGAGTGCATTGTCACTGAGAATGCGGAGCATGCGGCCCGATTTATGCAGGAGATTGACGCGGCTGCTGTCTACCACAACGCTTCCACCCGCTTCACGGACGGCTTTGAGTTTGGATTCGGCGCCGAGATCGGCATCAGTACCCAAAAGCTGCACGCAAGGGGGCCGATGGGTCTTCCTGCGCTTACTTCTACCAAGTACCGGATTTACGGAACCGGCCAAATACGCGGATAAAGGGGATTATAACTGCTATGAAAGAACAGCTCACCAAGGTAACAGCACCTATCCGGGATAAACGCTTCTGCTTCTACGGTGCAGGATCAATGGCTGAAGCCATACTTAGAGGCATAGTCGAACAAGGGCTCGCAGAGGCAGGCCAGGTCAGCGTTATCAACCGTTCGGATGATCAGCGGCTTGCCGAGCTGAACAGCCGTTATGGTGTCGTAATCCCTGCGGGCCCTGCTGATAAAGATAGATTCCTTGCCGAAGCAGATATTCTGTTCCTCTGCATGAAGCCCAAGGATGCCGAGGAGGCGCTCGGCAGGCTGACTGGTTTATCCAAGGAAGGACAGCTGGTTGTTTCCGTTATTGCAGGTCTATCAACCGAAACGATCGAACGATTGATCGGCAGAGCTCTGCCCATCGTTCGCACCATGCCGAACACTTCCTCTACGATCGGTCTTGGAGCTACTGCGCTCTGCTTTAATGGCCAGGTTTCCGAAGCCCAGCAGCAGTTGTCCGTGGATATATTCCAGGCTGTTGGCATCACGACAATTGTCGAGGAGCCGATGATCGACTCGGTGACCGGTTTATCAGGCAGCGGACCTGCTTACATCTATTATGTGATGGAAGCTCTGATGCAGGCCGGCATTGATCTTGGCCTGTCACCGGAGTCATCGCGCGAGCTGACCATTCAGACTGTGCTCGGCGCAGCATCAATGGTTCATCAGACGGGAGAAGAACCCTCCGTGCTGCGGCGCAAGGTGTCGTCACCGAACGGCACAACGCAAGCGGCTATCGAGGTTATGGACCGTCATGACTTTACATCCACCATTATAAAAGCGGTACGGCGTTCAGCCGAACGTGCCAGAGAGATGGGCGCCGAGCTGGAGAGGAGCACAACCCAATGAGCGGATATTGCAGAGCGGTCTACCGTTGTTTCGATGAGAAAGCAGATTTTCAGAAGAAGGCGCAGTCCATCGCTGTCGGACTGACCGTCGGAAGCTGGACCGAGCTCCCCGAGGCGCAGAAGGCCCACATGGAGAAGCATCTTGGCAAAGTGGTGTCTGTCAGCGAGTATGGCGGAAATGCCTCAGCTGCCGGCGAACGGTATGCAGATATCGTAATTGACTACCCGGATATTAATTTCAGCCGTGATATCCCTGCCCTTCTGGTCACCATCTTCGGCAAGCTGTCCATGGACGGACGCATCAAGCTGATTGACATCGACGTATCGGACGACTTCCTGTCCGCCTTCCCCGGGCCCAAATTCGGGCTAACCGGTGTACGAGGGCAGCTTGGCATTCCTGATCGGCCGCTGCTGATGAGCATCTTCAAATCCGTTATTGGACATGACCTCGGCGGACTGCAGGAACAGTTTTACCGGCAGGCTCTCGGCGGTGTGGATTTGATCAAGGATGATGAAATCTTGTTCGAGAATCCGCTTACCCCGCTCGAGAAGCGTGTAGAAGTCTGCATGGAGGCCGCTGCCAGAGCAAAAGGCGAAACCGGCCAGGATCTGCTGTATGCCGTCAATATTACGGGTCCTACTTCCCAAATTGCCGCCAATGCCAAGAAAGCGATTCAGGCAGGCGCCAATGCCCTGCTGTTCAATGTACTGGCATACGGCTATGATGTGCTGGCTGAGCTGAGCCGTGACCCGGAGATCAATGTTCCGATTGCCGCTCATCCGGCTATGGCGGGTGCCTTCTACCCTTCTCCGCATTATGGCATTGCTGCTCCTGTCCTGCTGGGCAAGCTGATGAGAATCGCTGGTGCGGATCTCGTCCTGTTCCCTTCGCCTTACGGATCTGTAGTGATGCCTAAGGAAGAAAATATGGCCGTAAGAGATGCGCTGCTCGATCCGGCTCTGCGCATCAAGACAAGCTTCCCCGTCCCATCTGCCGGCATCCACCCGGGGCTTGTACCACTGATCCTGCGGGATTTCGGCAGCGATGTCGTCGTCAATGCAGGCGGCGGAATTCATGGCCATCCAATGGGTACCGCCGCAGGCGGACAAGCCTTCAGGCAGGCGATCCAGGCTTCGCTTCATGGAGTGCCGCTTCGTGATTATGCCGCAAACCATCCGGAGCTTGCTGCAGCCATATCCGCATGGGGGGTTAGAGAATGAGCAGCACATCACGCAGCAAGGTCATCTTCTGTGATTTCGACGGAACCATCACCGTAAATGATAATATCGTAGCGATCATCAAGCATTTTAACCCCGACGGCTGGGAAGCGATTGTGGAGGATATTGTCAGTGAACGAAAGTCGATCCGCGAAGGGGTTGGCGAACTGTTCCGTCTTCTTCCGGCCTCCCGCAGGAAAGAGGTTGTTGAATTCGCTATTAACAATGCGCAGATTCGTGAAGGCTTCGATGAGCTGCTTCGCTTCTGCCAGTACCAGTCCATTGACTTCTATGTAACAAGCGGAGGCATTGATTTCTTCGTATACCCGCTCCTCCAGCCATTCGACATTCCGGAAGATCATATCTTCTGTAATGGCAGCAGCTTCGAGGGCAGCCGCATCGAAATTTTATGGCCGCATCCTTGCGACCATGAGTGTTCGAACGAGTGCGGCATGTGTAAAACGACCATCATGCGCCGCTTCCCTGCAGAGCATTATGAACGGATTCTGATTGGTGACAGTGTAACGGATTTCGAAGGCGCCAAAATTGCCGACATCGTCTTTGCCCGCTCCCATCTGATCGATAAATGCCGGGAGCTCGGGGTATCGTATACCCCCTTCGAAACCTTCCATGATGTCATTGACGAGCTGGAGGAGATAGTGTAATGAGCCTGGATTTCCTAAGTATTCCAACCGAGGATAAGCAGCGAGCATTAACCGAGCTAAGAGAGATCAAGGACTTGTTTGCTGCTCGCAACTGGTTTCCCGGAACAAGCGGCAACCTGTCCATTCGTGTGGGTGACTACGAGCCGGACAGCTTTCATTTTGCGATTACCGCTAGCGGCAAGGATAAGTCCGTACATACGCCGGAGGACTTCCTCTTCGTCGATCAGGATGGCAAGCCTTGCGAGACGACCCGGCTGAAGCCGTCGGCCGAAACGCTGATTCATTGCGAGCTTTACCGCCTTACAGGCTGCGGTGCGATCTTCCACACGCATACCGTATTCAACAATGTGGTATCTGAATGGTTCTGGGAACGCGGCTCTATACCAGTTGAAGGCGTGGAATTGATAAAGGCATTTAATATATGGGACGAGGAAGCCCATATTGATATCCCGGTCATTCCAAACTATGCCGATATCCCCAAGATTGTCCCAGAGGTCACAAAGCGGTTTGATCCGCGTGTGCCGGGTATCATGCTTCGCAAGCATGGAATATACGCTTGGGGAGCGAACGCATTTGAGGCCAAACGGCATCTTGAGGCGTTCGAGTTCCTCTTCGAATATGTATACCGCTGGGAGCTGCTCAAGCAGTCCAAGGCCAGCATATAAAAAAGCTGAGACGCATGAGCGTCTCAGCTTTTTCTGTTACTGCCGCTGCGGAACCGGTTGGCATGCGCACGGGCTTCCTCACTGTTAGTGACCCGGTTGCGGCTCCATTCCAGCAAGATACGGTCTATGTACCGAAAATGCAGCTTACCGGCAAACACAGCTTCTTTAAGGGCGAATCGGACAAGCTCCTCCGGATACCGGTCGGCATCCAGCCAGCCGCTGATCGTTTCCAGCTCCATTGGTGACAGGGGCCTGCCAAATTCCTGCTCGAATAAGGAGAACAAGTTAATATCCGGTGTCGGAGTCGGGGCCGGGGGTGCAAAGCTCCGTTCCCTCGATTCAGATTCCTGAACAGTTGAGCCTCCCCTTACCGGATGTTCTGTCACCCATTCCGCTGCTTTCACAATCCATCCGTTCCAGTTATACGTCTCCGATTGAATGCCTGATACCGGATCAATATATTCATCAATAGCAAGGAATCCTTCCTTCATTAATCGCTGCACATGCTGACCGACAACCTTGGCACTAAGCCCCATTCGTTCTCCAAGCTGTTCCAAGGTCGGAAACTCCACATTCTCGGCCTGCTTGAAGGCAGCGATATGAATGAGCAGCATGGTATCCGTATCAGTGAGCCCGATCGCTCTGTGAGACCGCAGCAGAACGGCCGGCACAAACACGCCGCCCCCCGACATAGCTGCAGTCATGCCGTGAACAAAGGCGTCCCGGTTTCCGTCCTTCATGCTGTCACTCCCCGGTTAGATTTCGTAGTTTTCCTGCTTCTCCTGCTCAAGGACAAGACGGTACGTATCACGAGCTATGATAAGCTCCTCGTTAGTCGGAACGACCATAACCTTGGTACGGGAATCTGGAGCCGAAATGATACGCGCCTGCTTGGAGCGCTGCTTGTTCAGCTCTGGATCAAGCTTGACTCCAAAGTAAGACAGTCCGCTGCAAACCGCATCACGCAGCTGTACAGAGTTCTCGCCAACCCCGGCCGTGAAGACCAGGACATCTAATCCGTCCATTGCCGCAACATAGGAGCCGATGTACTTGCGCACGCGATACGTATACATGTCGAATGCAAGCTTGGCGTTGCGGTCTCCTTCCTCCATCGAATCAACGATCTCGCGCATGTCACTGCTGATTCCCGAGATTGCCATCAGACCGGAGTGCTTGTTCAGCATGGAGTTCACTTCACTCAGTGTCAGGTCTTCCTTATTCATTGTGAATGGCACGATTGCAGGGTCAAGATCGCCACTGCGCGTACCCATCATCAGACCTTCAAGAGGTGTAAGACCCATACTGGTATCAACGGATTTACCGCCCATAATAGCCGTACAGCTCGCGCCATTACCGATATGACAGGTTACCATCTTCAGTTCTTCAAGCGGCTTGCCCAGAAGCTCGGCTGCCTGCTGGCTTACATAATTGTGAGATGTGCCGTGGAAGCCATAACGGCGGATCTTGTGACGGCGGTACAGCACCATTGGAATCGGGTACAGGTAAGCCACCGGCGGCATGGATTGGTGGAAAGCCGTATCAAATACAACCGCTTGAGGCACTTCAGGCAGGTTGGTGTCAACAGCGTTAATACCCATCATGTGAGCCGGATTATGAAGAGGTGCCAAGTCGAACAGGTTGCGGATCTCCAGCTTCACGTCCTGATCAACGAGCACGGATTCCTTAAAGGTTTCGCCTCCGTGAACGACACGGTGCCCAACGGCATCGATTTCGTCCATGGAACGAATAACCCCATGCTCGGGATGCACCAGCAGATCGATTACCCGCTTGACAGCTGTAACATGGTCCAGGATTTCACTGACATCTTTGACCTCCGGCTTGTCCGTTGGCTCATGTGTCACAATCGATGAATCCATTCCGATCCGTTCTACACGGCCGCTGGCCAGAACGCTTTCGTTAGTCATATCAAAGAGCTGGTATTTCAGCGAGGAGCTGCCAGCATTAATGACAAGTATTCTCATGTACGGTCCCCATCCTTATCATATTTAAAGAATCCGATGCCTGTTTTTACACCCAGATGGCCTGCTCGAACCATCTTCTTAAGCACGATGGACGGACGGTATTTCAGTTCACCGTATTCACGGAACATCCTGTCAAGAGCTGCCAGAACCGCATCCAGACCGAACCGGTCCGCCATTTCGAATGGCCCGTGCTGGAACGAATAACCAACACGCATCGCATTATCAATGTCTTCAGCAGAGGCTACACCTTCCTCAAGCACATGCAGCGCCTCGTTAATGAACAGACAAATTAACCGGGTCGTAATAAAGCCCGGCGATTCAAACACCATGACGCTCTTCTTGTTGATTACATCTTCAACAAAATGTTTGATGCTGTTAAAGGTATCATCGGACGTTTGCAGTCCGCGGACGATTTCAACAAGATCAATCTTGTATGCAGGATAAATAAAATGCATGCCGACAACCCGTTCCGGGCTTTTTGTATGGCTTGCCAGCTCAGTCAAGCTGAGTGTAGAGGTGTTGCTTGCCAGTATGACATTCGGGTTGCAGTGCTCGTCAAGCTGTTCAAAAATCTTCTTCTTGGCTTCCAAATCTTCTGTGATGGTTTCAATAATAATCTCACAGTCACACATGTCAGCCAGGCTGTCTACCGGTTTGATCCGGCTTAGTACAAGTTTCTTCTCGGCTTGGGTAAGCGCCCACTTCTCTATTTGTTTATCGAGGCTGTGCTCGATCTGCTGCATTGAGCTTTTCATTTGCTCCGGCGTTTTCTCCAAAATTTCGACATCCAGGCCTTTGAATGCCAGCATTTCTGCAATCCCTTGACCCATTGTTCCTACTCCAACTACTCCTACTTTCCTGATTGCCATGGATGCTCACCTTCTCTATATTGTATTTTCAGTTGTCGCAAACCCACTATATTATACATTACCTGATCATGAAAAAAGAAGGCGTCCGAGTGGACATCCTTCTTAATTCATGAAAATGTCGAAAAATTAAGCGCTTTTAGAGTCATTATTATATTGCATGAGTGCACGGAATTGATCTCCCGACAAGGTTTCATCCTTGAGAAGGATGGCAAGCGACCCGTCAAACACTGCCCGGTAGCTGTCCAGCAGCTTTCTTGTGCGCTCCATCAAATCATCCAATATGCGTCCCGATACTTTGGAGAGTGCCTCTGGTGTGACCATGTTTCTATCTACTATACCCATTTCCGTCAAGCCTGATTCAGCCATATTACGAACAATCGCCATCGCTTGCTCAAAATCGCCACGCGAGCCTGTACTTCTGTTGCCATAGAACATTTCCTCAGCGGCAGCACCGCCGAGTGCGATCATGATCTGGTCCTCCATGTAAGGCTTCGTGTAGAGATACTGGTCATCCTGCGGGTTATGGCGAACGTAACCGAGCGCCTGGCCCCGTGGAGACAAGGCCACAGTAGATACACTGCCCGGACGGACAGCTTCCGCCGCTATTGCGTGGCCCAGTTCATGAATAGCTACACGCTCCTGCTCTTCCTTCGTCGCTTCACGATCTGTCTTCTCACCCATCATGACCTTATCGATGGCCATGCTCAGATGCTGCTGCCTAATCTTCTCCTGCTTGTCCCTCATGGCGTAAATCGCTGCCTCGTTCATCACACTCTCCAGCTGCGCGCCTGAGAAGTTAAAGGACTCTTCTGCAATCTTATCCAGATTAACGGTATCATCGAGCGGCTTATTCTTGGCATGGATCTTAAGGATATGCGCACGCCCCTTCTTGTCCGGAAGGTCGACGCCGATATGACGGTCAAACCGGCCGGGACGAAGTAGTGCGCTGTCCAGCATTTCCTTGCGGTTAGTGGCTGCAATGATTAGAACCCTTGGTGATTCAGACGAGTGAATGCCGTCCATCTCGGTCAGCAGCTGGTTGAGCGTTTGATCATATTCACGATGCTGGCCGCCGTCACGCTTGCCGCCAATAACATCTATCTCATCAATAAAGATAACGGCACTGTTCTTCCCGCTCTTCACAGCCTTCTGACGGGCTTCCTTGAAGATATCCCGGATCCGGCTCGCACCGACGCCCACATACATTTCCACAAATTCACTGCCTGACGCAGCTACATAGACGGAATCCGAATAATGTGCCGCAGCCTTGGCAAGCAGCGTCTTTCCTGTTCCAGGAGGGCCCGTAAGGAGGATGCCCTTGAGCGGGCGAATGCCGAACTTGGCAATTTCTTCAGGCTTAACAATGAAATCCAGAGCCTCAATCAGCTCCTGCTTCGCTCTCTCCTGGCCGCCGATCTGTTCAAAGGAAAGCGGCGTCAGCTGACGGACCGAGCCCTTCTTCGAGCCATGAGCTGCGGCGACGTTACCGCGTGTTCTTGCCACGAAGAACAAAGCACCGATTATACCTGCTGCCAGCAGAATAGGCAGTACATTAACACCTGTCATATACAAGAATATAAGCAGTACCGGGAAAAATCCAATCGCAATCTCTTTACCATATTTAAGCATTCGGCCATACCCCCATCTTCGCCGGGATTCGAGGCAGAATCACAAACTTTGTCTCCCCCGATTGTTCGAGCGTAATGTATACATTGGTATCATCCATTGACGTTACAACATTTAGGCCATCATATTCATCCATCCAGTCAGCAGCAGCTTCTGGTATACTCGCGTATAGCTGATTATCCATCGCTTGTGCAACCTCAAACAAGACAGAGGACCATATTTTCTCCAGTTCAGGTGAAGGCACCTGCTCCACATCGAGCTTAAGTTCTTTGCTGCCGATCAGAGCTGAGCCCTGCTTCTTAATTTCATGGTAGACAGACATCAGATCGATGCCGCTCTCAAGCTTCAGCTTTACCGTGACAGAATCCCGTTCGATCACAGGCTCGGAAACCTCCACGCCGTCAATTGAAGCCATAGACTCCATAAACGGTCTTTCTACAGCGAAACTCTGATATGAGAACCATCCCCCGAACAACACGGCGCCAGACAGCAGGACTGTTAGCAGTATAGGCAGTGGACGTAATTTATTCATACAAAAAAGCCCCCTTCCAAGGACAGTTGATATATTATCGTATAGCACCTTTGCTATAAGAGAGTATATCATAAAACATGTCCGAATAGGGGGCTGTAATTAAAGGCAGATATGAAAACTTTCTAATCTAGGGTTAGGAAAACGTTAGATTGTTTATATAGAGAATTTAGTTATTACTAAGCTAACTGGAATACTTGTTGGTAAGCCGAAACTGGGAAACAGGCGAGCCGTCCGCAAAGGCAAAAAATTCATAATAATACCGCAGAGGCTTCTCCGGCAGGCTGTAGTAGGCTTCCCATATCTTCTGGCCGTTGTAGAGACCGGGCCGGATTCGAATGATGTCCGCACCCGGGCGAGCGGCCAGCAGCTTCTCCCTGACCGTCTGCTCCGTTACGCCTTCGGAAGCCGGGACCACATCCGCCTTGCCATCCGTAACCCAGACCATTAACTGCTGCCCATCCTGCGCCGAGCCTCTAACGATCCAAACAACCTCATCCCATACAAACTTCTCCGTTTCACTGATATCAGTCAGTTGTGCTGCATCTACTGCAATACGCTCGGCAGCACGCTCTTCCTGCCATATATCTGTCTGTATCCACTGATAATACAGATTCAGCAGCAGCAGGATCAGGATGGCAGCAAGTGTGCCGAGTATAGCCCAGCGGCCCGGGGTCATGAAACGGTTTGCTGCAGAGCTGCCGGATCTCATACCTTATTGGTCAGCCTTTCATAGCAGCGCTGAGCTTCGGCCATGATTTTCTCCTCATCAAGCAGAACAGCTTTGCGATCCTTTAGGACCTGAACACCGTTCACCCAGACATGCCGAACATCTCTTCCGCTTGCCGCATATACCAGATGGGAAACAATATCGGTCCGCGGGTAAAATTGCGGCTGATCCAGATCCAGCGCGATCATATCAGCTTTCATTCCGACCTGGAGCATACCGATTTGGTCCTGCTGCCAAATCGCCCTCGCCCCATATACAGTACCGAGCCGAAGAGCCTCAAGTGCCGGCACGGCTGTCGGATCACCCGTAACCCCTTTGTGAATCAGGGCTGCCAGCCGAATTTCATCAAAAATATCAAGATTATTGTTGCTTGCCGCGCCATCTGTGCCGAGCGATACCGTTACACCAGCCTTCAGCAGTTCAGGAACACGGGCTATGCCGCTGGCCAGCTTCAGGTTGCTGGCCGCATTGTGGGATACCGCTACCCCGCGCTCGGCAAGCAGTGCAATCTCATCATCATTCAGATGTACGGCATGAGCGACCAGTGACGGCCTGGAGAACAGGCCCAGCTTATCCAGATGCTCAACCGGCCTGCTGCCGTAATCACGCACATTCTGCTCAACTTCAGCTGCCGTTTCAGACATATGGGTATGCAGCGGCACGTCCAGATCATGAGCTGCCTGCACGATTTGTTCAATATAGGCAGGCGGGCATGTATAAGGGGCATGCGGCGACATCATTGTCATAATGCGGCCGTCTGCCTTTCCATTCCACTCCTGAACGAAGCGGACCGCCTCTTCGAGCTTGGCACGCTGTACATCTTCAGGGCACAGGCCAATAACGCCGCGGGTTAATACAGCACGCATTCCAGACTGCTCAACAACCTTCGCAACCTCATTCATATGGTCATACATGTCAACAAAAGCAGTCGTTCCGCTCTTAAGCATTTCCAAGGCAGACAGTGCGCTGCCCCAATACACATCCTGGTCTGTAAAATTGCCTTCCATCGGCCAGATCTTGGTTTGCAGCCAATCCTGAAGCACCATATCATCTGCGTAACCGCGCAGGAGAGACATCGCCGCGTGTCCATGTGTGTTGATTAGACCCGGCATGAAAACCAGACCGCTGCCCGATATCCGGGATGCGCCTTCTGCCAGCTTGCCGGGATGCTCGGCTCCTATGTATACAATTCGGTCATTCTCCACGACCAGATGCCCTTTAACGACCGGCTCCTGCGGAGTCATGGTCACGAAGATTCCGCCTTCAATCCACCACTTTGTCATCGTCATTGTTATCCGCTCCATTTTCCAGATAGTAAGCCAAGCTCAGCAGTTCCGTTGTAAAATCTGCATGATGTATGCGCACCTGCTCCGGTACCTTCAAGATTGCAGGAGCAAAATTCAATATCCCCTCTATACCCGATGAAACGAGTTTATCCGCTACATTTTGCGCTTCAACAGCCGGAACGGTAATGATACCGATCCGGATGTCAAGCGACTCAACTGTTGGCTTGAGGTGCTCCATGTCCAGCACAGTCATGTTATTGATCTTGCTGCCGATCTTAGCCGGATGGGCGTCAAACACGGCCACAATTTTCATATTGTCTTTAATATACATATTATAATTGCATAGTGCCTGTCCAAGATTACCCGCTCCGATCAAGGCAACATTCAGCTGCTGATCCAGCTTGAGAATCTGACGGATCTTCTCAATCAGGTAAGACACCTCATAGCCTATTCCCTTGCGCCCGAACTCACCGAAATAGGCCAGGTCTTTGCGGATTTGGGCTGGGTTGAGATCCAGTCTTTGTCCGAGATCCTGCGAAGAGACTGTCTGTATTTCACTGCGCTGCAGCTCGTTCAGAACATGAAGATATACCGGGAGTCTGCGCACCACCGCTTCCGAAATTTTCGCCTGCTTCAACTACTCCGCCCCCTCTTCAATCGCTTGCGGAGACCCCAGCCAGTCGCGGATACGAGGCACGATCTGCTCCAGATGCATGTGCTCGATCTTGGGTCCCGGAAGTGAATACAGAAAATATTTGCCGTAATAGGTTTCAATCACCCGTGTATCATAAATAAGCACAATCCCTTTGTCCTGGGCAGTCCTTACAAGCCGTCCAAAGCCCTGCTTGAAACGGATGACAGCCTGCGGGATTGACAGCTTCATGAACGGATTTTGCTTTTCCTGCTGCAGGATTTCCGATTTGGCCTCCACCAGCGGATGGTTCGGCGGCTGGAACGGAAGCCGGACAATCGCCAGACAGCTCAGCGCTTCACCCGGGATATCGACTCCTTCCCAGAAGCTGCTTGTCCCAAGCAGAATCGAGGCAGACTGCTGCTGAAATCTGCGCGTAAGCTTGCTTCTGCTCCCGCTGTCCACACCCTGGCCAAGCACCTGAATCCCCGACCCTGCTAGAGCATCCTTGAGCGGTTCATAAGCCTGCTTCAGCATCCGGTAGGAAGTGAACAGCACCAGCATTCGTCCATTGGTTTCGCGCGCCGCTGCGGCCAGGGAAGCGACCAAAGCGCCGACAAACAAGGGATCGCCTGAAGCTCCCTTCAGGCTAGGGAAATTCCGCGGAATACAGACAAGCGCCTGTTCCCTGTAATTAAAGGGTGACGGGAGCTGAACCGTGACAAGCCTTCCTTGTTCAGCGTAGGAATCCAGCCCGAATTGCTCGCACACATATTGGAATGACTTTTGGACGGACAAGGTTGCCGAAGTCATGATAACACTTCGCTTAGGCTCAAACAGATACTGCTTCAGCTGACTGCTGACATCCGCAGGCACGGCATGAAGCTGTACTGATTTTGCCCGGAAATTAGTATTCGCCTCCAGCCAGTATACGGTTCCCTTCTCCTCAAGGCGCATAAAGGCATGCACGCCGTCCCGGAGCCGCGTCAAATCCTTCAGGCTTCCGTTCATATCGGTAATAAGAGACTGGATTCCGGAATCGTCGATATGCTCCTTGATATCCGCGGTCAGCTTGTCGATTGAACGAATGACCTCATTCAGCCCGGCATATACGTTTGATTCAGCTGTCTGGGCAAAATGCCAGCCATCGGGAAGTCCCTCAGGTCTAAGCCGCAATACAACCTGGCCGTTCTCGATATTGTTGTCCCGCGATGCCGCTGCAAACCCGAAAAGAATATCGAACAGCTGATCCCAGTTCTCCCGGATTTCCCCAAAGACCGGAACAGCTGCGTCTATCTTTTCCGTCCATGCCTGGACACGTTCATCACCTTCAGCAGCCAGCTTATACTTAAGCTGGAGCAGCATACCGGTACGGGAATCCTTGCAAATCCGCTGCAGCGGATTAAGCAGTGCAAAGTAAGACAGCTGCAGCCCGAGATGTTTACCTGCCACATCCTCCAAATGATGGGCCTCATCGATAACCAGATGCTCATAGGTTGGCAGCAGCCGATGGTCAGCCCGTATATCAGTGAAGAGCATGGAATGATTGGTAATGACAACATCTGCGAGATTGGCTTCATTCTTAGCGCGATGATAGAAGCAGCGCTTAAACCATGGGCAGGAACGGTTCAGACAGGAATCTGCATCACTGGACACCGTATCCCAGAAATCACCGCCGCGGTTGCTGAAGTTCAGCTCTTCCTGATCGCCATGCTCGGTTTCGCCGAGCCAGACAATCATCTGTGCCGCGGTGATCCGGTCTTCATTCGGCGATACGAAGTCCTGCATGTTGATTTTGCCTTCAAACTTGCGCAAGCACATGTAATTGCTGCGTCCCTTGAAGACTGCGGCCTTAAATGGAAAGGGAAGCACCCGCTGCAGCAGCGGCACATCCCGCTCCCTCAGCTGCTCCTGCAGGTTAATGGTATGCGTGCTTACGACTATCTTCTCCTCCTGCTGGACACCATAAAACAAGGAAGGAATCAAATAACCGAGTGATTTGCCCGTACCAGTGCCCGCTTCGATCATCAAATGCTTGTCCCCCGACAGAGCGTTATATACTTCATGGAACATCTGCTCCTGGGCTTCCCGCTGTTCGTAACCGGGAACGTGCTCAGCAAAGGCTTCCTTAACCTGGGACATATATGTTTCAAAATCCATCGAACGGATTTGCTCGAGGCTTTCCTCATCATCATAGCGGGGCGGAAGCTCCTCTGTCCAATCACCGACCTTAAGGGCAAACTGGCGAAAATAAGCGAAAGCGTCCTGATCGACGGCGATTTCGCTTTCTTTACGTACCAGAGCCTGCTGGATAAACCATCCGAGATCATCCTCCGCTTGGAAGAAGGAGGCTAATCGCTGCAATGTAAGGAGCGGCAGATCGTAGAGCTTTTCCACGCATGAGCGGAATATAACAGCAGTCGCCATCGCATCACTGTCAGCTTGATGGTGCCGTTCATGTTCAATTCCGAAGGCCTCGGACACTGCGCCAAGCTGGTAGGTGGTAAGACCGGGATATAACATCCTGAGTAGATCCAGCGTATCAAGGCGCCGGCCGACAAACGGCATGTAACCGCAGCGATCCAGGGAATTGTTTAAGAAGCCAGCGTCAAATCCGACATTATGGGCAACCAGTATAGCGTCATCAAGCTTTGGGATCATCTCCATGAGCACTTCTTCAAGCTCAGGCGCATCCGCTACGTCTTGGTCGGTAATGCCGGTTAATTGCGTTATAAAAGGGGGAATCGGAATGCGCGGCCGGACAAAGGAGACATACGTTTCCGTAACCTCAAGCTCCTCGTCCAGCAGCACAAGACCGACCTGAATAATATCATCATCGGCACCGTGGCCTGTCGTTTCCAAATCCAAAACAGCAAATTTCATCCGGTTCGTTCCTCTCACATACAGCTGAGCTCGGCACTGCCGAAGTATAACGACAATTTGCCTGTGTTTTTCTTGCAGCTGTTCAAATTGCTGGCCGCGCCCGAGAAGGACGGGTCCGCATCGTAAGCGAGCCGGAAATAGGCTTCCGCTTGCTCGATATTCGCCCTGACTGCCTGTATACAGCCAAGAGCGTTGTAGCCGAGTGCCTTCCATTTGGGGTGACTGGTCCACTTGACAATCAGCTGAAAGAGCTGTTCCGCTTCTTCCCATTCCTCCAGATGCATGTGGGACATGGCTAGAAACAACCGGGCGGTCACCGAATCCGGGCAGATCCGCACCGTCCGGCGAAAATGCGTTACAGCTTCCTTGAACATGTACAGCTTGAAATAACCCTGCCCGATGTTCAGGCTGCGCCCCGCTTCCTCGGTTACCGTCTCATGGCTTAAACACGGCTGCTTCGCGCATAGGGCTGGAAGCCATTCGGCAGCCGCATCAGGCGGCACAGCTGCAGGCTCTTTAGAGACCTCGGCGGTTCCGCCAGCAGCAATCGTGTCTTCATCTTTGCTGCTCTGCCGGAGAAAGGCGAGCTTCTCTTCCACCTGCAGCCATCCATCAATAATTGTATCACTCATCGTTTGAAGAATCTTCATCTGTTCCTGCATTTCCTTCTGCTTCGCTTCTTGTGCATTTGGATAAGAGATCATGATTTCATCAAGAAGCTCGTTCATGACGGCAAACACATGCTGAAGCAAGCTGCACGCACCCCACCTTCACGAATAGACTAGACCTGGCAGCGACATGCCTCTTTCGCTGCGGGGACTATGCTCATTCTTTGTTAAGCGGGCTGCTTCTATACCCGGTGCAAGCCGCTACGGCATCCATGTTAAGGGACTTCAGACGCAGCAGACAAACATTACAGGATGGTTGCGTGCTTCTCTTCTGTCATAGTTTTCACAGGCTGGTTGGAGGAATCCAGAATGACTACCTTCGGCTTGTTCTTGCGTGCTTCCTCTTCCGTCATCATACCGTACGATATAATAATCACAAGGTCTCCCGGCTGTACGTGTCTGGCCGCTGCCCCGTTCAAGCAGATTACACCTGATCCGCGTTTCCCGGGAATAACATAGGTTTCCAGACGCTGGCCATTGTTGTTATTCACAATTTGTACCTTCTCATTGGCCCAGATATCCGCAAGCTCCATTAAATCCTCATCGATCGTAATGCTGCCTACATAGTTAAGATTAGCTTCTGTCACCGTTGCCCGGTGCAGCTTGGATTTCATCATGGTCCGAAACATGGTGGTCATCTCCCTTTAACGGTATAAATACGGTTATCGATCAGCCTGGTCGCGCCGAACTTAACAGCAAGCGCCGCTATATAGCGGGAGCTGCCGGGCAGATCGCCAATCGGAACATCCTGACTCGGATTCTCAAGATCAGGATAGGATAAAATATCGGTATAATCGATCTCGGCAAGCGGGCTGCTGCTGCTGATATGCTCAGCGATTCGCCGCCTGATCTCACCCACGGTCAGATCAGGTTCATCAAACCATGCTTCTGCCCGCTGCAGGGAATGAGACAGCACAACCGCTTGGGCCCGTTCTTCAGGAGTCAAATATACATTGCGGGAACTCATGGCGAGGCCATCCGCTTCACGCACGATCGGACAGGCCACAATCGTCACCGGTATATTCAGGTCTTCCACCATCCGTTCTATAACAGCGACCTGCTGGGCATCCTTCTGGCCAAAATAGGCGGCATCCGGCTGTACGAGGTTAAACAGCTTGCTGACGACTGTACCCACGCCGTCAAAATGACCAGGCCTTGAAGCCCCGCACAGCTTATCAGTCAGCCCGCTTATCATGACCTTGGTCACGACTGGCTTCGGATACATCTCCTTCACGGAAGGCATGAACAAGATATCAGCTCCCGCTTCCTCAGCCAGCCTGGTATCACGCTCCGGGTCCCTCGGATAACGTTCAAAATCCTCGTTTGGACCAAACTGCAAAGGATTGACGAAGATGCTAACAACCGTGAGCTGATTCTCTTCAGCAGAGCGACGGATCAGGCTGGCATGCCCTTCGTGCAGGAAACCCATTGTCGGGACGAAACCGATGCTTCCGTCCGGATGACTGCATCTCCACACCTGCAGCGTACTGCGGAGTTCTTCGATCGTCTCACAACACTTCATCGGGACGCATGCTCCTTCTTCTCCGCGCTGCCTCCCCCGTATACCGGTACAGAGCTGCTTGCCTGTCCGGATGAGAAGCTGTGCTCCTCAAGTGGAAACGAGCGGTTCTTGACCTCTTGGACAAACTCGCCGATTGCCTGCCGCACGGTTGTGCCGATATCCGCGTAGGTCTTGACAAATTTCTTCGCACGGTATGGCGATGCGTACTGGAGCAGATCATGGTAGACAAGCACCTGACCGTCGCAGCTTGCTCCCGCACCAATACCAATAGTAGGAATGGAGAGCTCCCTGGTAATTTGGGCTGCGACCTGATCGGTTACCAGCTCAAGCACAAGGGCAAACACCCCCGCTTTCTCCAGCGCTTTGGCATCCTCAATCAGCCTGCTGATCTCTTCTGGCATCTTGCCATGCACCTTATAGCTTCCAATCTGGTTGATGGACTGGGGTGTCAGCCCGATATGACCCATGACCGGGATACCGGATCGTACCAGCGTGCCAATCTCTTCAGCGAGATCAGCTCCGCCTTCCATCTTAACCGCCTGGACGCCGCCTTCCTGCATCAGCCTTGCGGCATTGCGAAGCGTTGCTTCTTGCCCCAGTCTGTAGGTGGCGAAAGGTAGATCAGCGACGATGAAGGTGTTAGCAGCTCCGCGAGCAACCGCCCGCGAATGGTACACCATATCATCCAAAGTTACAGGGATTGTCGTATCATAGCCGAGCACGACGTTGCCGAGTGAATCGCCAACGAGCAGCACATCAATACCGGCCTCCTCTGCAAGCTTTGCGGATGGATAATCATATGCGGTAAGTACGGAAATCGGATTTCCGTCCTGCTTCATTTTCTTCAGCTTGGTCACGCTAAGGGCATGCTTCATCGTCAACGTCTCCTTCTGGCACGAACAAACGTAAAAAAACCTTTCAGCGAGCCGCCAAAAAGGTTTCAGAGTCCAAAAAGAAACATCCATTGACTGCGAGCTTCCTTCTGTCTCGGTCCTTGCGGCTCAGAGCAGAATGCGCTTATCTGAACGAACGTTTATCCATGTCTTTGCAAATTTGAATTACTGGCCAAGAGTGCAGCTTCCGTATGGAATACCGCCTCAATTACAACCCAGTATAGCAAAAAAAAAGTTTGCCGTCTATTCAGCTGCCCAGCTTCATTCTGGGCAGGCAGGTACGGCACGGGAGTCAACCCATTTCTGCCGAGAAAACCGGAACGGTATCGCCGTCCTCCAGCTTCAGCAGCAAAGCCCCAGAATCAGCCAAACCAACCGGAATTCCTTCCATTATACCTTGCGGGGTTGTCAGCTTGCACGGCTTATGGAGCGATACCGACAGGGCCTCCCATAGCGAACGCACCGGAGCAAAGCCTTCCTGCTCATAGAGCGTATATACCGCTTCAAATTCGGCGAGAAATCCGGCAATAATCTCGGAACGGTCAAACGTTATTCCGGCAGCCATCTTCAGCGAGATAACCCGGTCCAGCATGTCCTCAGTGTAATGCTGCTTGTCCAGATTGACGCTGATGCCGACGCCCACAATGACATGCCTCAGTCTTTCTTCCTCCGCACTCGACTCCAGCAGTATACCGCTAATCTTGCGGCCGTCAATAAGCAGGTCATTGGGCCACTTGATGCCGATTTCCAGCCCGGTTAACCGTCTCAGAGCCCGGCACAGCGCCACGGCTGTCAGCAGCGTCAGCTGCGGCGTGTATGGAAGCGGAATGGTTGGACGCAGAATCATACTCATCCATACCCCCCTGCCCTTGGGAGAAAGCCAGGACCGGCCCATTCGCCCACGTCCGCTGAGCTGCCGCTCGGCCAGGATCAGCGTGCCTTCCGGTGCCCCTTCCTCCGCCAGCTTCTGGGCAATGTTCTGAGTTGAGTCGACCTCATCAAACAGCTTAACGGATCGGCCAAGCCTCACAGTCGTAAGCCGGGGCAGCAGACTTGTCAGCGTAATCTGGTCCGGGCTGTCAACGAGACGGTACCCCAGCTTGCGGGATGCTTCGATCTTGTAGCCTTCTTCCTCGAGCTTCCGGATATGCTTCCATACAGCTGTCCGGCTGACATTCAGAATCCGGCTGAGCTGCTCACCCGATACATATTCACCTTGCTTCTCTTCCAGTAATGCTGCGAGCTGTTCTCTCATGTTTACTCCTTCTCTAGCCGTATTGCCGCTTCCGACAGAAGCGCATCCCTGCTGTTCGGGATGCGGCCGTGTGCACAGGACCGTACCAGCTCGCCCAGCAGCTCTCTGATCCAGGGCCCTGCCGGCTTGTCCGTTATAGCCTTCACATCATCCCCGCCGATTGCCAGGTCAGCCGGAGAAAGAACAGTTATCGCTTCCGTCTTCCTCCTCAGCTCACTAAGCTGCTCAACAGACATGACAGGCGGCAGACCTTCCTTCGTTTCACGCTTCAGCTCAAGCCAATCCATCGCCGTATGTCTGCCAAACCGTAATACGAGATCAATCCACTGGTCATAGACAGCCGCAACTGAATCTCCGGCAGCCTCACTCTGACACGACTCAACCGCCATTCCATTCATATGGACCAGTGCTGCAATACGGTCAATTCTCTGCCTGCCAAAGTTAAAATGAAGCAGCCACTTCTTCAGCGCTTCATGATCCGCCGAAAGGCTGATCCAAACGTACGCCCATCGCAGGTCGAGATCAGCCGGCCACGGTCCAGCAGGCCAGTCGCCAGGCGTTTCTGCTGCGCATATGCTGCGGCCGACAGGCGGCACCTGCTTGAAGTGCTGCCATAGACCGCTGCTGCCCAGCAGGGTAAGCCCTGCCGCTGGTGAGGAGCCGTTCATCATCTTGTCCAGCTCACTCCCCACCCGCTCCATGGCGATATAGGACAGCAGCTCACGATGTCTAAGCATTGCCTTCCAGGTGGAGTCACCGATGCTGTAACCGAACACAGAAGCAAAACGGATGCCCCGCAGCATCCGCAGTGCATCCTCTTGCAGTCTCGCATCCGGGTCCCCGACACAGCGCAAAGTCCTGCGCTCTAAGTCAGACAATCCCCCGAACGGATCCTTGACCTCTCCAGTCACGTCCATAGCCATCGCATTGATGGTAAAGTCCCGGCGCAGCAGATCGCCTTCCAGGTCCTGTATGAAGCGGACGGCCTGTGGTCTGCGATGCTGCTCGTACTCCGACTCTTCCCGGAAGGTCGTGACTTCATAGGTTCTGTCTCCTTCCAGGACCGTGACAGTTCCATGGCGCAGACCGGTTGGCACGCAGCGGGGGAACAGCTCCATTACCGCTTCCGGCTGCGCTGAAGTGGCAATATCCACGTCGGACAGCTTCCGTCCCATCAGGAGATCTCTGACGCAGCCGCCAACGAAGTAGGCTTCATAACCAGCGTCACCCAGCCGTCTCAAGACAGGAACAGCCTCGGCCATCCGCTTATCCAGTTCCATCCTCATCAGCAACCTGCCCCTTAGTGGTTAGATACAGTGTTATTCGCAGACGGGGAGGGTAATCTCGGAATCAATCCCCATAACACGGTAATAAATCCGTTCATACTCTGCTGTAATCCGGTCATTGCAAAATTCGCTTCTGGCTCTGTTCAGGCAGGCTTTACGGAATTTAGCATAACGTTCCGAATCTTGGAGCAGACTGACCGCATAATCAGCCATTCGGTCCGTATCTCCGATCGGCGCCAAATATCCTGTCTCCCCGTGAGCTACCAGCTCAGGTATACCGCCTGCCACCGAGCCGATGGTAGGCACGCCGCAGGCCATTGCCTCCAGTGCGACAAGTCCGAAGCTTTCCTTCTCCGATGGCAGCAGCATAACATCTGCAATCGAAATCACCTGTGCCACATCATCCTGCTTGCCAAGAAAATGAACCTTGTCCTGCAGTCCCATCGACTGGATCTTCCATTGAATACGGGATAAGTCCGGACCCTCTCCGACAAGGAGTAGCTTAGCTGGGAGCCGCTCGCTCACCTTCGCGAATATATCGACAACATCCCCAACACGCTTAACAGGCCGGAAGTTCGAAATATGCATCAGAATTTTCTCATCCCCGTCAACAAACTCGCTGCGCAGCGAGCTGCACTCCCGGGGGTAATAGACCCTTTTGTCGACAAAGTTATAAGTCAGATCAATAGGATCCGAGATGTCAAGAAGCTCCCTAGTTTCACGAATCAGGTCCTGAGAAACCGCGGTGACCGCATCGCTCTGGTGGATAGCCAGCCGGATAAGATCCTTCAGCGATTCATCCTGGGCTAACACGGTAATGTCTGTGCCGTGAAGCGTCGTAACCGTCTTCAGCCCGCTCTGTTCAGCCATCTGCTTGGCGAGATAAGCACAGATTGCATGCGGGACCGCATAATGCACATGCAGCAGATCCAGCTTCTGCATCTTGGCCACCTGCGCCATTTTACTGGCAAGCGATAAATCGTAAGGCGGATAGCGGAATACATAATAGTCACTGATCTCTACTTCATGATAGTAAATATTCCTCTGGAACTTGCCTAGCCTGAAGGGGATGCTGTGTGTAATAAAATGAATCTCGTGGCCTTTCTCAGCCAGCAGCTTTCCGAGCTCTGTAGCGACGACACCTGAGCCGCCCAGCGTCGGATAACAGGTGATGCCAATCTTCAGCGGTCTTGCCATTGCCGCACCCCCGATGCTTCGTTATTGTTAACCTATAGTTATGAGACAGCGGATTATTTTACGCTATGTTTTTACGCTATGTATTGCTTGTATTAATATGATTACAGGTAGTCAACCAGATGCGGCTGCTTCATTGTAAAGCCTTCTGCATAAGCGAGCTGGCGCTGGCTTCCGAGCAGCTGGTCTCTCGCTTCCACCCGTTCGATATACCGCTGGTTTAGCGGTGTTGCCACCTTGTCCTCCCCTTCTCGGGCAGGTTCAAATTGGGAACGGTAGCACTGCAGCGCCTTAATCTTCAGCTCATAACAGCCGCTGATATCGATGGTCAACCTTACATCGTGCATATCGTTAATATAATAGAAGAAAAGCTGATCAACTTGAACCGGCGGCAGCTCAGGCATATAGCGCCTCAGCTTGCTGTTGAAAACGGCCTCCTCAATAATATGGCTGCAGCTGTTATGGTCAGGATGCCGGTCCTCCCAGTAAGGCGCGAACACCAGCCGGGGGCGATGGAGCCTGATTTCCTTCACAATGGCTGCTATCTGCTCCTCCGATCCGGTAAGCCCCCTGTCTGGCAATGCGAGACAGGAGCGGTGCGCTAAGCCCAGCACCTTCGATGCCTCGTCGGCCTCCTGCCTCCTCTGTTCGACCGTTCCGTTGGATGACATCTCGGCTCTAGTCAGATCACATATGCCTACTCTCAAGCCTGCCTGTACATGCTTGGCAATCGTGCCGCCCATGCCGATCTCCACATCGTCCGGGTGGGCACCGAAGGCGAGGATATCCAGACTGCTCATGCCTGCCATTCCCCTGGCTTATATTTGTGAACCAGCTCCCGCCAGCCGAATTCACCCCGTGCGAGAGCATTCGTCAGCAGTTCAGCGGTTGCTACATTCGTCGCAACAGGTATGCCTTGTACATCACACAATCTCAGCAAGGCCGTAATATCAGGTTCATGCGGCTGTGCCATTAGCGGGTCACGGAGGAAGATGATGAGATCCATCTCGTCTTTGGCAACCAGTGCGCCGATTTGCTGGTCACCGCCGAGCGGCCCGGACATAAAGCGCTGAACCTGCAGCTCTGTCTGCTCCATGATCCGTTTGCCTGTCGTGCCCGTGGAATACAGCATATGATCCTTGAACACCTGCTCATAAGCAATTACGAAGTTTACCATTTCATCTTTTTTGCGGTCATGTGCGATAAAAGCAATATTCATCTGTTGACTCATACCAAACTCTCTCCCTCCGGCTTTAAGCCGCTCGACTGTTAATCCATTAGATGTTCAAAACCGTATACAAGCCCTGTGTAATTCATGACTTTGTTGACAGCCACATTCACACCCGGCATGTAGCCTGCCCGGTCATAGGAGTCATGTCGGATCTTTAGCGACTGGCCGAAAGCCCCGAAAATGACTTCCTGCTGAGCAAATACGCCCGGCAGGCGTACGCTGTGAATGCGGAAGCCGTCGTAATAGCCGCCGCGCGCACCTTCAATGGTCTCCTCTTCGTTGGGGTTGCCCTGCTTCAATTCGCGTCTTGCCTCGGAAATCAGCTCTGCCGTCTTGATCGAGGTACCGGATGGCGCATCAAGCTTCTGGTCGCCGTGATATTCGATTATCTCAAGATGCGGGAAATATTTAGCCGCTTCAGCTGCAAATTTCATCATTAATATGGCACCGATCGAGAAATTCGGTGCTATAAGACCGCCAATACCCCGGCTCTGGCACAGCTCGTCCAGCTCCTTGATCTGCTCGGGTGTAAAGCCTGTTGTGCCGACAACCGGACGTACGCCATGTGTAATGGCGGCCAGCGTATTGCTGTATGCAAAGGCCGGTATCGTAAAATCAACCAGTACATCTGCACCTGAATTCTGAAGTGCTTCTTCCAAAACACGGGTAATCGAAACGCCGCAGGCGGGAAGGCCGACCAACAGGCCGGCATCCATCAGTTCCGCCGAACGGTCCACTGCTGCCGCAAGGACGAGCTTGTCGTCCTGCAGCACCATCTTCACCACTTCGCGGCCCATTCGTCCGCCAGCTCCTGCAACTGCTACTTTAATTGGTTCGCTCATCGTGCATCTCCTTGTCAACCGTATCCTTACAGAAATATGGCTTAATCAACAGATACGGTGCTTATTGTCCAGTCTGTTTATGCCGCTCGCGGGCCTGGCGACGTCGCCTGTTGTAATCGGCGAACAGCCGCCTTGCAACCGCATGCTGCGGATTAAGCTTCAACGCTTCTTTGGCGCTCCGTGTTGCTTCCTCATACATACGCAGCGTGCCATAAGCCGCCGCAAGCATCAGATAACCCTCGTCAAGCAGCGGATCAAGCTCGGTTGCCTCCCGCAGACGGGCTATCGCAATCCCGTAATCGGGCAGGTCAGCCGCCAGAATTGCAGCAGATTCTTTAAGCAGCATCTGCGCACGGACCGTGTTCAAATGAAACCGCCATTCGCCGTTATCCGGATCAAGCCGCAGGGCCTCCTCGGCATAACGAAGCGCTTTGTCCAGCTTGCCGTTGCGCAGGCATGTAATGGAACACTTGTGGTGGTATTCAGGATTGACAGGCTGTGCGGCGACGGCCTGCTCGAACCAAATCTCGGCAAGCTCATAGTCGCCATGAAGGATACTCTCGTAAGCCTTCTTCACGCATTGTCCCCCATCCATTCGCCCAGCCTCCTTGTACACAGCTTTAATTACAGCATATGTACAAACGGCGCTTACTGTTCGGTCTCTTTGCGGGTCCAGCGGCCGGCATCACGGGTATTGAATTTGTTCATTACTTTATCATGTGCTTCTGTCAGGCTGATTCCGAGAGAATTCGCAAAGCAGGATAATATGAAGAGAATATCACCAAGCTCCATCTCAATGGAGTTATCGGCTTCATCCGGCTTCTTCGGCTTCGGACCGAACTGGTGATTGACTTCCCGCGCAAGCTCTCCCACTTCCTCGCTTAAACGGGCCATAAGCGCCAGCGGGCTGAAATAACCTTCTTTAAACTGACCTATGTATTGATCGACTTCCTTCTGAATGGAAGCTAATGATTTATCAGACAAGTTCCTGTTCCCTCCAGCCAGCAGTTTTCTCTTATTATGTTATCGCAAAGAACAGCTGAAAACAATGCCTGTCCGAAGAGTGCAGAGACTTCCGGTCCACGCATGTCTGCCTGATAAACAAATATCACATACCAGGATCAGCATGTGATAATGTATATTGTATAATGGAAGAATAAATCAGTCACTGCTGCTATCAATGGAGGGTACATTATGCTTACGTTTCTGCGGGGAATCAAGCTCCGCGTGCTTGTTGCGGTTTCGGCCGGAACAGCCATCTATGCTTTCGGGCTGCATTATTTCGTCCTGCCCAACCAGTTTATGGAGGGCGGCGTTACCGGCATCAGCATTTTGCTGAATTATGCATTCGGTCTGCCCCTGTTCATCTCAACACTGCTGCTCAACATTCCTCTGTTCGTCGTCGGCTGGCGAAAGCTGGGAGGAAGCCAGATGTTCATGACCATCTACGGCACCTTGTCGCTAACCTTCTTCTTATGGCTGATTGAGCTGCTTATGCACCGCGGGATCATTGACCCGTTCCGGACAGACCGCGACCTTCTGCTTGCCGGACTATACGCCGGTGTGACGCTTGGGGCAGGCCTTGGCCTTGTATTCCGCTTCGGCGCGACGACAGGCGGAGCGGATATTTTGGCCCGTATCGCTTCAAGAGGCCGCGGATGGAGCATGGGACAGGTTATCCTTGCCATGGACGCGGTTATCATCGGACTGTCCCTAATCTTTATCCCGAAGGAGAGGGTGTTGTACACGCTTGTAGTGGTGTTTATCGCTGCCAAGGTCATCGATTTCATCCAGGAAGGCGCGTATGCCGCCAAGTCCTTCTCCATTATCACTGCGCAGGGCCACGAGATGGCCGCGGTCATTACCAGTCAGCTTGACCGCGGTGTAACCATTGTTCCGGCCATCGGCGCCTTCTCCGGACAGGACAAGCAGATGGTATACTGCGTGGTCGGCAGGCAGGAGATCCGGCGGCTTAAGCTGATCGCCCAGTCGATCGATCCCAAGGCCTTCATCGTCGTTGGCGAAGTCCATGATGTCATTGGTGAGGGCTTTAAGGAATCATAAGAGAGAACAATGATCAGCCCCGTTTGGCCGGTGTTATGCCATGTCGGTCGAAGCGGTATTTCTGGAGTCCGGTATAGAACAAGGCAGCGAGTATAATCAGGCTGATCGTAAACATCCACTGCCATGCCGGACTGCCCGCCACGGGCACATCAACAGCCTGCTCTCCGTTCTCGAACAGCTGGTCAACGGCATCGGTGAGCATGACCAGCGACTGGTCCACCCAGCTTTGCTTCACATTCCCGTGCTCGGCCGACCGGATCAGCTTGTCTGTATAGCTGATGCGGTCTTTGAGCAGGTTAACCGGCTCTGCACCGCGTGCCACATAAGCCGCCGCCTCCAGCCGCTCAGCATGCTGCTTAAGCTGCGACAAGGCAGCGGAGGCTGCCAGGGCTCCATCTTTTCCTCCCCGCTGCCACGCCTGCTTTAGCCTTGCCAGATCATCCCGCAGCAGCTGCTCGTACTGCATCCATAAGGATTGTTGCTCCTTGGCCAATGCATCGATCGCAAGACGAAGCTGTGCCGCATCTTCCCTCCAGTTATAAGCCGTACGGCCATTCCGCACGGAAGATTCCGCTTGAACCATTCGATCGTCAACCGCGAACCAGCCTTCCCTGTTGCCGATCTGCCGCAGCTCAGCATCTGCCATTACACGCTTCAGCCGCGTCAAATAGCTGTAAGCCAGCTGGCGGTTGCTGTCCATCGACGCCTGATAGAAGCCATCCGCCAATACGGCAAGCTGTTCCAGCTTGCTTCCTGTCTCCGGCTTAAGAGCTTCCGCCCGAGAAGCCTGCGCATGGCCAAAGCCTATTAATAGAGCTGCTACCAGCAGCATGGTCATCTGAATTTTCAATGGACATCCCCTCCCCTACCATCCTATGGGGAAGCCGTCCCTTTTATACCTTCCTCTCCCGTTTCACCAGAGACAATGCCAGGAGACTGACGAAGAAGCTGATAAGCGATAACAGAATGGTAAGGTTCCGAACTGTCGGCACATATGGTTCAAGCACACGCGGCAGCCATGGATAGACATCGTACGTGTAATCGACGGCATCATTAAGCAGCAGCCAGCCCAGTATGACGCAGGCCGCAGTACGGCCAAAGATCATGAACCGGACATACAGCAGCCCTTCAACAGCCATGCTTGCATGCGAAACAATGAGCATCCAGTTCTGCCAGTCCAGCGGACTGCCCTGCGCCTGCTGCGCAAAGTTGATACCTACCGCCCATACACCATATTTAATGAGCGTGAGTACAGCAAAGGCTTCCACGAAGGACCGGAGCAGGTTCATCGGCCGGTTATCCCTTCCTGGAGGATAGAGCAGGAACAGGAGCGACAATGTAAAAAACAGGCTCGCTGTCGGGCTGTCCGGCACGAACACCAGCCGCCACAGCGGATGGTTTGCAGCCGTCTCCGCCAGCTGGTCCCCGTACCACATATAACCGTAAACCGTTCCTGCGGCGTTCACGGTGAAGAGCAGCCATAGGAAGCTGCGGTTAAGCAGGAGCGCTCGGCTCCAAAGCCAGGAGATAGACAAGCTGTCAGCACCTCTTTCTGATCAATAAACTGCTTATGTATACGATTAACCTTGTCCCGATTCCATTATTGTGACATAAAAAACCTGACCGTTACAAGTAACGGTCAGGCTTCACAAGTAAGCTCTATTATTCGGCTGCCGCCTTCTGCTTTGCAAGCCAGGTGGATACCTGGTCGATCTCTTCAGCGGACAGTTCAACATTGCCGCCTTTTCCTTCGCCAAATGCCGGCATACCGCCTCGGCCGTTCGTCACGATCTCGGCGATTTCCTCTTTCGAGTACTTGTCGCCTACACCGCGAAGCGGTGGTATGTTGCCTCTGCCTTCATACTCGGTTCCGTGGCAGGACAGACACTGTGCCTGAATAATGCTCGTTGCCGGATCACCGGCATCTACTACTGCAGGAAGCTCAGGCTGCTTCGTGTAGTTCGGACGCTCCTGACCAGCCATAGCCGCTTCACGAGCCTTCTCTTCACGCTCAATGTGCTCCGGAATGGTGTTCGTCTTCTCAAGCTCATGCGTGTAGTGATCCCAGGATACCTTCGTCAGATATACGCATGCGATGAGTGAGAGAATCATCAGTGAAGATGCAATTGGACGGCGGTAGAAACGGCGTTCCTTGCCCGTGTCCAGGAATGGCGCAAGCAGAAGCGCGCCGAATGCGATGCCTGGAATCCCGATCGTACCGAGAACAACGTAGTTCTCAGAGAGATAAGGATATTTCAGCAGCTGATAAATGAACAGAAAGTACCAGTCCGGCATCGGTATAAAAGCGCCGTTCGTCGGGTCAGCCGGATAACCGAGCGGAGCCGGATGAGTAATCGTCAGAACGAGGAAGCCGACTAATACGACACAGCCGACCATCCATTCCTTCAGCAGGAAGTTCGGAATGAATGCTTCCGATTTACCTGGATAAGACGTGTAATCTGCTGGCACGTTAGGCATGTTCCCTTTGCGAACCCGGGAGTCGCCCACATATACCACACGTTCCTTGGCTTTGTAGCTTTCGGACATGGTGCAGCTCTCCCTTCTATTATAGTGGTCCGGAAATACCTTGTCTGCGGATCATGAGGAAGTGAGCCCCCAGCATGGCCAGCAGCGCGCCCGGCAGGAAAAATACATGAATCGCGAAGAATCGGGTCAGCGTCTGAGCGCCGACTACTTCACCGCCCTGGAGCAGCTCTTGAATGTATGGCCCCAGGTAAGGTACGGATTCGGCAATCTGAATGCCTACCTTAGTGGCATAATAAGCTTTGTTATCCCACGGAAGCAGGTAACCGGTGAAACCAAGTCCTAGCATAATGAAGAAAATCAGCATTCCTACTACCCAGTTCATTTCACGAGGCGCCTTGTAGGAACCGGTGAAGAATACCCGAAGTGTATGTAGGAACATCATGACAATGACGAGACTGGCACCCCAGTGGTGCATGCCGCGCACGATACCGCCAAAGGCGACCTTATGCTGCAGATAGTCAACGCTCGCGTAAGCGTTAATAATATCCGGCACGTAATACATGGTCAGGAACATACCTGACAGAATTTGAATGACTGTAATAAAAAACGTCAGCCCGCCGAAGCAATATACGAATGCGGAGAAATGGTGCGCCGGGTTAACGTGCTCCGGTACTTCATGATCCGCAACGTCCCTCCACATCGGCGTGATATCCAGACGTTCGTCAATCCAGTTGTATACCGTCTTAAACATCTGTTGTTACGCCTCCTTATTCCACACGTGTATTGCCTTTGACAGGTCCCAGGTACACAAAACCGTCTTTCACATCCACTTCGTACTCATCCAGCGGATTCGGCGCGACAGCAAGATTCTTGCCGTCTTTCGTATAGCGCGCTTCATGGCATGGACAGAAGTACTGGTTGTTGTTCTGAGTGTTCCAGCTAATGGTGCAGCCCAAATGCTTGCAGACAGGCGACAGGGCGAATATCTCCCCTGATTCATCCTTGGAAATCCATGCTGAAAGCTGCGGGTCACTCTCATACCAGCCATCTACCTGATGAATTTGAAATTTAAATTCCTGAGGCTCGGTTGTGATCTTGCTCTCCTCCACAACCTTCACATACGTACCTTCACTTTTCTTTGTCAGAATAGGATCCACCGCAAAACGAATCATCGGCAATACCGCGCCGCCCGCCATAAATGCGGTTGCGCCACCAAGCGTATATGACAAAAATTGACGCCGGGACATTTCTTTGCGTTTCACGGTGTTATGTGTTTGTTCACGTTGATCGTGTTTGCTCATCTACTGTTCTACCCCCTTTGCCAATCGTATATCTGGTCTTGTCCGGACGACAAAAACCATGACGAACCAAGACATAACTTATAATAGCCTAGGCGGTTTGGAGCGTCAAGAATCCGTCACATAATTTGAAACTTTCCACATTTACAATCGTTAATTTGTTGCGATTTTGTCACATTTGAGCTCCCATTACCTAATTTTCCCCATAGCAAGATGCGAATATGCACTGACAAGCCCGTCTTCAACTTTCGTTTTGCTTTCTCCACAACTGCTGTACAGCATTCATAACTTCTGCGCTGAGAGGAAAATCACCTTCCTGAGAAGGGTAAATCACATAATCTACATCCTGCACTTCAGCACCAAGCTCCGGGAGACTGACGACGATCACATGTTTAAATCCGTTTTTCTTCATTTTCCCCGCCGCAAAAGCAACCGCTTCCTCAAGCCTGCTGCCTTCCCCCGTATAATGCAGGGCTGGGTAGGTGACCGTCCTGCCCTTGAAAGGAACTTCAACCAGATCCAGCAGATCCCGCAGTTTCTCCAGCTTCTCAGTCGCTTCAGCCGGCGTTTCAGCCCCTGTCATTCCGGTGACGGGCAGAACGCATGTATCAAAGTACAACTGAAGCTCCGCCCAGCGCGTATGATCAAACTCACTGAATTTCATACTTTCCCCTGCCTTCATATGTAACTTATATGCAATGTCTCTCATGTTACCACAACGCCAGAATCCTGCAAACGGTAAATAGAGGCCTCGCACAAGCTAATCCGCGTCAAAAAAAACAGCCCGTTCGGCTGTCTGTTACAGCCGGATACGGGCTTATGCTGGGCAAGGTTCAATAGGCCGGTTAGTTACACAACGCCTTAAGTTCTTCCGTAAGCTTCTGAAATCCAGCCTCGTCCCCGTCCGCTAGCGCTCTATCAATTTCGTCATATATCCGTTTCCTACGGAAATCAAGAACGGCTTCATCCAGTACCATTTCCGCAGCCAATCCAAGCATTGCTTCATACGTGACTTTCATCTTATCCATAGGATCCACCCCCATACCGGTGTTTATCCCATCCTGTATTCCTTTCCTTTCGCCACGTAGCTTTCCATCGTCCTTTTCATCCGCTGAAGATCGTGCTCGTTCAATTCTCTGACGACTCTGGCAGGCGAACCCAAGGAAAGCGTATAAGGAGGAATTGTTTTGTTTTCGGTTACGATTGAACCCGCTCCTATTAAAGCATATTCACCGACGTCTGCCCCGTTTAGTACGATGGCCCCCATACCGATTAATGTGCCTCTACCCAAGCGGCAGCCATGAATGATGGCTGCATGTCCAACCGACACTTCATCCTCCAGAATGAGCGGCTGACCCGTGTTCACGTGGCCGACCACGCCATCCTGAATATTGCAACGTTTCCCGATTTCGATCGGGGCCATATCGCCCCTTAATACCGCGTTGAACCATATCGAGCTTTCAGACCCGACCTTGACTTCGCCAATTAACTTGGCACCTTCAGCCACATAAACCAGCTCGGCTATAGAAGGCGCTGTTCCCCTGTAAGGAATAATCATGACGGACTTCCCCTCTCCATATATTGGAGAGATTCTATCAACCGTCTTACACCTTGTCAATCAAGTCGAATGTGTTCCTGCTCCGAAACATGAACGCCCCGGACAATCGCTTGTCCCGCGGCCGTCATCCGGACAACCTGACTGCCTTGCTCATCTTCTCCTATACGCAGCAAACCTAAGTGCAGCATCATCATGATTACTCGCTGATTGAATACCGTTTCCGCCGAATCGTAATAGAAGGGTCTGATAAGCGGCAGCAGTTCCGATTTCAGGGAGTCAATTGCGACCCACTTCACAGCCAGCTCATCAATCCAATGGACGATTGCTGCCAGATTCGGCACCGCTCCCTTATACAGGCGAAGCCAGAAGCGATAAAACTCCAATGGCTCTTCTCTGCGCTTACCTTCTAGTTTTTCTTTACCCGCCATGGTGAGCGTTAATCGCATATCGGCCTCCGAGATCAGCCCGCCGTAATAACAAAAATCGTACAGCAGAGACAACCGGTCCGGGTAATCCTTAAACCTGCGGCCATAACCAAACCGCCACGCTCCCTTGGCAGGCAGCTCCTCTGTAACGGACAGCAGCTCTAGTACCTGCTGCGTCTGCCGTTTGTACATGGCCCCTTCTACTGTCAGCGGAATTTCCTGCTGATCTACATAGCGGAGCAGATGCAGCATATCATCCGCCAGAAGCGTCTGTTCATCCCGGTAGACATGGGGTTCCTCACATTCCTTAATCATTTTGCGGTACCGCCTTGCCAACGCTTCCTTGAAGCGCTGCTTCATGTCGCTTGGTACATGGAACAGATACCGATCCATCCCGCTGTGGCCGTTAAACAGCCATCCCAGATGCTTAAATCTCGCAATGGTATCTCGGGGACCCGGCTGTGCTGCCGGCTTCTCTTTCTTGGCTGAGCGTTTAGAGGGTGACCTGCCTGCCGGTGTCTGCTTGCTCAGGACCTTGTCTGGAAGCGTTTCGCCCATGCTGGGCGCGTCAACCCCCATCGTCTGCTGCTCTGTACCAAAGCTGCAGTTTCTGGCACGGGCAATTAAATCCTCCAAACTGAAGGCATCTCTGGAGTCAAACAGCAGGGAGTTGAGAAAACGAAGGTCCTCGATAGGCATGTCCTCAAGCTGACTGTCGAACATCTCTTTCCCGCTTACTGCTACCAGGATAGCCTGAATCAATTCATGCTTTGAGTGGCCGCTGCACTCGCAGCGGTAAACACCGGCAATCCGGGCCAGTTGGGCAATGTCCGCATAGCCCAGCATTTCTGCCAAGTTCATTTTCCCGCCTCCGCTTCGCATGATTTACTATCATTATGGGAAATTCGGGAAATTTTAAACCTTCCAAAGAGGAAGTGGATGCCTTTATATCAGCCAGAGTAAGAGAATAAGCATATGGGCGCACAAAAAATAGACTGCAGCAGGATGAGTTTCTGATGCAGTCTATCTATTGTTACGTACTTATACGAATCGAATGTGTCTAGCTTCTCTGTGCCAGATCCTGAAGATGCAGCGTGCAGTTCTCCAGTAACGGCTGCCACGAGGAATCCGTATATTCCAATACAGAGTACGACATATTGACCAGATATCCGTTATTGGCGCGGCGGCACATCGCCTGAAACAATTGAGCAAGGAAACTGCCATGGGATACGACAAGAAGACGGGCTTCCGGCCGGCTGGTTCTCCAGTCGTCGATGAAAGCCATTCCCCGCTTTACGATAGACTCGTCGCTCTCCTGTCCGGCATCCGCTTGTCTCCAGTCAGCTCCCCACCGTGACAGACGCTCTTCCTCAGTCGTCCCTTCGATCACACCGAAAGACCGTTCCCGGATACGCGGATCTGGGGGGAGATGGGGAATATTAAGGGTCCGGGCAATGATGGCTGCGGTATCAAAGGCACGCCTTAGATCACTGGATACAATCGCATCCCACTGCCCTTCCTCTGCTGACAGCCGTCTGGCTAAGGCCTCTGCCTGGCGAATCCCCTCTTCGTTAAGAGGAATATCGGTCTGTCCCTGAATCTTGCCCAAGGCATTCCACTCCGTTCTGCCATGACGGATCAATCCAATCCTCACAGACACCCGCTCCTTTGTCTTAAGTGTGTCAGGCTCTGGTTCTCGTCAGCCAATTCATAAACAAGAGCGTCATGATAATGCCCAGTATGGATAACGCAATCCAGTATTCCGGGATTTTGGGTACAACCTGAAGGACCAGCGGATCACTGATACTTGCAACCGGCACTTCCTGATAGTAATCCAGACTAATCGTAGCGCCAGGATTATTGGCGTCTGCCGTTTCGATAAGCCCCGTCATCTTGACGACTTCATTAGAAGATGAGCCGCCGGAGTAACCAAACAGGAAGTAGAACAGACCACTCACAAACATGGCCATACAGCTGGCTATCGCAGCCGCTACGTTCCGGCGGAATGAACGCGTGAAGCGATAGGAACGCTCCGTTACCGGCATCAGCCAGCTTTCCTCTTTATAGATGCGTTCCATGACGCCGCGATTAACATGGTCAATCGGTGCGCTCTCCGGCATGTCAAGTGACAAATCACGGATCATGGCTTCGCTTTCTTCCCATATGGCGAACTGCTCTCTGCAGCCTTCACATTCTATTAAATGCTGTTCGAACGCCAGGCGTTCCGGATCATCCTCCGGCAAATCCCATATTATTCCGAACAGCTCTTCCGCTTCTCTGCAATTCATTGCGCCTTCATCCCCTCGTATTCGTCCAGGACCGGCGAATCCCCAAAGTACGGCTCAAGCTGCGTCTTGACACTGGCTCTGGCCCGGAACAGCAAGGACTTAACCGAGCTTACTGTCTGGCCCAATATCGAGGCAATCTCCTGATAATCGAGCTGGTCGTACTCTCGCAGGATCAGGGCAGAGCGCTGCTTCTCCGGGAGGTTATTAATCGCTTTACGTACTAGTCCCATCCGCTCATTCTGCAGAAGACGGTGTTCTGGCACTGTATCAGCTGGTGCTACAGGCACATAACCGGATTCGTCAAGGGATACGTTTCCGCTTTTCTGCTTGCGGAGCTCGCTGAGCACGGTATTTCTTGCGATTGTATACAACCATGTGGAATAGGATGCGTCTCCTTCCCGAAAGGAATGCAGACTGCGATATGCCTTGTAGAATGTTTCAGAGCAGAGATCCTCAGCCAGCGGCTCAAGCCCTGCTCCCTTAAGCATATGCAGTATGAAAGCCATTATCTTTCGTTGGTATCGCCGCATTAATTCCGAATATAGCTGTACGTTGCCGTCCTTGATTTCTCGTATCAACTGGGAGTCGGTCATGCAAGCGACCCTCCTTGGCTTTCGGAGTTGGCTCCCCAGTACGTTATACACATTGTACCTACCGGAGAGTAAAAAGTTTCGCTGAATCGTAATATAATATCGAATGCAATATTAATGTCTTGCCCGTTAACCAGCATTTGCTTGCCTTCTAGCAGATCTATACAGCATATGAAAGGATACAATATGGTTATACTTCCTTATAGTTTCTAGTCAATCAGCAAAATCCCTGCCTGTTTCGACAAATTTCGATGTTCACCAGTTTTTTACAAAGCATAAGAATATTCTAACACACCTTATATAAAAGGATAAATTAAAATTTACCAACTTTTGACCTCGGAATTTGTCGACACCATTAAAAACACGCACAAATCGTCTACGGCGGCAAGCTGCTGAAGCCTATCTCTCCATGGTAATACTAACCTACCGGGATGTCCAATCGTCCTCCAGAAATACGCCAAAAAAAATACCACCCGTTAACCGGGTGGCTGCACGACTAGTGCGAATGATTTGGATAGGAGTGGAGAGAAACCATACTGTACTTTTATTATATGTATCCGTTTTCATTATGTCAAGTATCCGTTTTCATTTCTTGCCTATTTTTTTTTAAAAATGGACTTTGAATGATAACGACTCAAGTAAACGGACCGCCCTATCCAGCTCCTCCTGCTTGCGGAACGATAACCGAAGCGTTCCCGGAACATCTTCCCTGCTCTCAATAATTTGCAAGTTGCTGAGATTAATACGGTGATTGCCAAGCTCGGTCGCGATCCGGCCAATAATTCCGGGATGGTCAGGCACATCGATATAACATTCGTATAAAGCCCTGATCATGCCCTTGCGGCGCTCCGGAAGTCCTTCGCGGAATTCCCCTGCTGTACGGAACGCTTCTTCAATCAGCGATTCGTTGCCTTCCTCCAGAATGTGCATGAACTGCTCCGTATTCGCCCTCCACTCCTTAAGGAGCTGCAGCAGAACAGTCCGGTTATTAATCAGAATATCCCGCCAGACGACCGGATCACTGGAGGCAATACGGGTAATATCTCGAAAACCGCCGGCAGCAAGCGCCTGGTAGAGATCATTGTGCTCATTATATCCCCGCACCTGGTTGACAAGCGCGACAGCGATGATATGAGGCAGATGGCTGATTGCTCCGACAATTTCATCATGCTCGCCCGCTTCCACATGCACGATATGCGCACCCGTATGCTGGAGAAGCTCCGTCAGCCTGTCAACAGCCTCCTGGGGTGCACTGCTGTCCGGTGTAAGGACGTAATAGGCATTCTCAAACAGATGAGAGCTGGCCGCTTCAACACCCGAGCGCTCGGACCCGGCCATCGGATGTCCTCCGATAAAGACAGCACCGTTCAGGTCCATCGTCTGAGCCCTCTTCGCTACGCTTGCCTTCGTGCTGCCCACATCCGTAATAATGCACCCCTTCTTAAGCGGCAGAGCGCATATCGCTTCCATGTACGATTCAAGACTTCCAACCGGTACACACAGGAAAATAAAATCAGCATCCGCCGCCGCTTCCTCCAGCTGGGTGGTCGCCTCATCGACGACCCCCCTGTCCAAATATTTGCGGACTGATTCCGGGCGGACCGAATGGCCAACCACGTGCAGCCCAGGCTTGCCTTTAAAGCAAAGTGCCAGTGATCCGCCGATCAGGCCGACACCGAATATCGCAATTTTAGTCATAATATCTGCTTTACACCGCCAGTTCCCGCAGCACCTGCTCCAGTGCCTGGATGAATTTCTCGTTCTGTTCCCTGCTGCCGACTGTAATTCGAATATGTGTCGGGTAATACGTCCAGCGGGCCCGTGCTATAATGCCTCTGCGCAGCAGACCGTCGAATACAGCCTGCGACGGCTGCTTGACATCCACCATCACAAAGTTGCCATATGGCTTAAAATAGGAAAGTCCCAGTCGGCCAAACTGCTCCTTCAGGTACTGCAGTCCCTCTTCGTTCCGCTCGCGGCAGCTGGTAATGAAAGCCATGTCCTGGATGGAGGCTCGAGCTGCTGCCTGGGCATACCGGGTCGTATTGAACGGCTCGCGCACCTGATTGACATACCGAATGATCTCCGGATGTCCGATCCCATAGCCAATTCGCAGGGACGCCAGCCCGTATATCTTGGAGAAGGTCCGAAGAGCGATGACATTCTTGTACTGCTTCACATAATCGACGCCATCAGGATAGGATGGATCATTAATGTATTCACAGTATGCTTCATCCAGAATAACCAGCACATGCGGCGGAACCTTGGACAGGAATTCGTCCAGCTCCTCGCGCGTGACGATGGTGCCTGTCGGATTATTCGGGTTGCAGATCCACACGATCTTCGTCCGCTCGTTCACTTTGGCCAGCATAGCCGGCAGGTCATGCTTACCGTCCTTCAGCGGCACTTCAACAATCGTGGCATGCTCGATCTCTGCATTATGCTTGTACTGCGGGAAGGTTTCGTCCGCCATCACGGTTTCGTCGCCCTTCACGAGGAATGCACGGGCAATCATCAGAATTACCTCGTCCGATCCTGCACCGAAGATCAGCTGATCGCTATTTACGCCCAAATGCTCAGCAAGCGTCTGTGTTAAGGCAACCGCTCCGCCATCAGGGTACAGGCTGGTATTATCGAGCTCCGCCACAATGGCCTGCTTGGCATGCTCAGAGCAGCCGAACGGATTCTCATTCGACGCAAGCTTGATGACTTCGGTAAGGCCAAGCTCTCTCTTAACCTCTTCAATCGGTTTTCCCGGCTGATAGACCGGCAGATGTACAATATTACTTTTCGGCTGCACGTGGTTCACCTCATCCAATTTATCCAATAGACTTACTCGTTTAGCATTTAATGAACATTGTCTCACATCCCCTGCCATTCATCAAGAACCAAAGAGCCCTGCCGCATCTGCGGCAGAGCTCTCTCACTGCGTTTGGGTCTTACCCTTTCAGCGCGCTTACATAGTCATGAATATGCTGCAGGCCTTCCTCCCTGCGGCCTGGATCAGCCAGCAGCGGCAGCACTTCTTCAATCTTCCGTACAATAGCGCTGCCGACAATGACACCGTCAGCCTGACCCTCAAACCGCTGAACCTGCTCCCTGCTGGAGATCCCGAACCCCACCGCGATCGGCACAGAAGCCGCTTCCCGGACTGACTGCAGGAATTCTTCAATACCCGCATGGAAATCTGAGCGGACACCGGTTACCCCGAGTGAGGAAACACAATATACAAAGCCCCTGGCTTTGGCAGCTATCCGCTTGACCCTGTCATGCGAGGTAGGAGCCACAAGCGGAATGAGGTGAATTCCCGCCTGCTCGGCAAGTCCGCGCATCTCCTCATCCTCTTCAATCGGAAGGTCGGGAATGATAAGTCCGCTAATGCCCTTGCTGGTGATCAGCTCGAAGAAACGGTCTAGGCCCAGCTGAAGCACCGGATTGTAATAGGTGAACAAGATGAACGGAACATCGGCTCCCGCATTACGGGCATCCTCAGCAACCTGGATGCAGTCCACAATTGAAATCTGGTGGCGGAGCGCCCTCTCTGATGCACGCTGAATCACCGGCCCGTCGGCCAGCGGATCTGAATACGGCACACCCAGCTCAATCATATCCGCGCCCGCCTGAACCAGAGTCTTGATAATATCGACGGAGGTCCGGATGTCCGGATCGCCCATCGTAATGAAAGGGATCAACGCGGTTGAACCGCTCGCCCTCAGTTCTCCGAACACCTGGTCAATGCGATTCACCGGGTTCACCTCCGAGATAATGCATAATGGATTCAACATCCTTGTCTCCACGGCCTGACAAGCTGATGACCACAACCTTGTCACTGCTCAGCGTTGGTGCCAGCTTCATGGTCTGGGCTACCGCATGCGCCGATTCCAGCGCTGGTATGATCCCCTCTGTGCGCGACAGCAGCTGCAGGGCCTCCAGTGCCTCGGCGTCTGTGATCGGCACATATTCGGCGCGCCCCGTGTCCTTCAGGTAGGCATGCTCAGGGCCAATGCCCGGATAATCAAGACCTGCAGAGATCGAGTGAGCCGGCTGAACCTGTCCGTATTCATCCTGCAGCACGTAGCTCAGCGAGCCCTGGAATACACCATGCTTGCCCTTGGTCATCGTTGCAGCATGCTCAAGCGTCTCCACGCCACGGCCAGCGGCTTCTACCCCCAGCAGACGAACCGATTCATCTCCAACGAACGGATAGAAGATTCCTATAGCATTGCTGCCGCCGCCTACTGCCGCAACCACATAATCAGGAAGCTTGCCTTCCGCCTCCACAATCTGCTCTCTTGTCTCGTCTCCGATAATACGCTGAAAATCCCGTACCATCATCGGGTAAGGATGCGGTCCTGTAACCGAACCAAGTATATAGTAGGTATCATCGACATGGCTCACCCAGTACCGCAGCGTTTCGTTGCAGGCATCCTTCAGCGTCCGTGTCCCCGAAGTAACAGGCACTACCTCTGCACCTAGCAGGTTCATGCGGAATACATTCAGCTGCTGCCGCTTCGTATCTTCTTCACCCATGAACACCTTACATTCCATGCCCAGCAGAGCCGCTACCGTAGCGGATGCCACGCCGTGCTGTCCAGCACCCGTTTCGGCGATAATCTTGGTTTTGCCCATCCGTTTGGCAAGCACGCCCTGGCCGATTGTGTTGTTGATCTTGTGCGCGCCGGTATGATTCAAGTCTTCCCGCTTCAAGTAGATTTTGGCACCGCCAAGATGCTTCGTGAGCCGTTCTGCATAATAAAGCGAGGTTGGCCGGCCCGAATATTTATTCAGGAGATAACGGACTTCCGCGATAAAATCGGGATCCTTCGAATAATGCTGATAGGCCTCCTCCAGCTCAATGAGTGCGTTCATTAAGGTTTCCGGCACGTAACGTCCGCCAAACTTTCCGAAACGCCCCTGCTGATCAGGAACTTGATTCATGCTGTACCCACCCTTTCCACAAAAGCTTTTATTTTGGCAAAGTCCTTCACGCCATCTGTTTCCACTCCGCTCGAGACATCCACTCCATCCGGCCTGTAGCTCTTAATCAGCTCACCGATGTTGTCAGGGTGCAGACCGCCTGCTACATAAAGCGGAACACCGATCTGAGCAGCAGCTTCCTTATAACCGTCAATTACGGTCCAATCGAACGCTTCTCCTGTTCCGCCGCCTGCTGTATCAATCAGGACCGCGTCTACCGTGCCTGCATATGGCTCAAGCTTCAATAGAGCAGCGTTCTTATCATCATGGGGTGCGACGGAAAATACCTTCCACACTTCAACCTCGAACCTGTCTTTAATGGTTCGGCACAGCTCGGGCGATTCCTGCCCATGCAGCTGAACGACATCCAGCGGAGCGGCCGGAAGCAGCCTGTCCAGCTCGCCGGTATCCGCATTAACGAAGACACCAACCGTTCGCGGACGCTTGTTCTCTGCTCCTGTAATGTCTGCAGCTGCCGCTACCAGCTCCACTGCCTGTTCCGCGCTGACCTGTCTCCTGCTCTTCGCAAATACAAGACCAATCTCGTTAACCGGAAGGCCGTTCATCTGTCTTATCATACTGCTGTCCATCAGGCCGCATATCTTGATGCGCGTCCTCATTTCGTAGTCACCGGGCCCAGCAGCTTATGTACGGCCTCCCCGACATCTTGCTGACGCATAAAATGCTCACCGATCAGCACGCCCTGTGCGCCTGCACCGGACAGGTAATCGATATCAGCCGGTCCGCCAATTCCGCTTTCGCTAATCAGGAGAGCATTAGCAGGAATCAGGTCCGCCAGTGCTTCGGTCACGGCCAGATTGGTTTCGAACGTCTTCAAATTCCGGTTATTCACGCCAATCAGGGTCGCCTTGCCAAGCTCCAGTATAGTTTCCAGCTCCTTCCGGTCATGGACCTCAACAAGTACGTCCATACCAAGAGAGCGGGCCAGATCCATATATTCGTCCACTTGGCTGGATGTAAGAATGGCGGCAATCAGCAGAATCGCATCTGCACCGATGGCTCTGGCTTCATAGACTTGGCGGTAGTCAATGGTAAAATCCTTGCGAAGCAGCGGAACCTGCACATGCTTGCGAACCTCGCTCAAATAATCGTTCGAGCCTTGAAAAAAATCGGCGTCTGTCAGCACGGAGATACAGTCCGCTCCGGCTTCCTCATACGTCTTCGCCAGCTCCACCGGGTGGAAATCCTCCCGGATCAGCCCTTTGGAGGGCGATGCCTTCTTAACCTCGGCAATCAGTCCCATCGGGCGTTTACGTCTCGTTCTGAGCGCTTGCTCGAAGCCTTTGCATGCCGGCATACCAGCGATCTTCCGTTCAATCTCGGGTAAGGAAAAAGTTTCAGCCAGCACTTGTACTTCATGCCGCTTCGCGGCTACGATTTTATCCAGAAACATGGGTCAACTCTCCTGTCTTGAGAATCAATTCTGTCAGCTTGCCCTGCGCTTTGCCTGTGTCAATCAGCTCACCTGCTGCTTGCACACCCTCCTGCAGGGAATCCGCCACGCCGCCGACATACAAGCAGGCGCCAGCATTAGCCAGCACGATATCCCGGTATGCTGACCTCTCTTCACCAGCGAAGATTCTTCTAATTATATCCGCATTCTCAGCGGCGTCGCCACCAAGCACTTCACCAATCGGACGCCGCTGCAGTCCAAGCTCTTCCGGCGTAATGTCATAGGTTCTGACGGTGCCGCCCTGCAGCTCGGAGATTTGGGTGGCATCCGAAATACTGATTTCATCCAGACCATCGTGACTGCTGACGACCACCGCTCTCTTCAGACCTAATCTGCCTAACACAGCTGCCACCGTCTCCGTTCGTGAACGGTCGTACAGACCCAGCAGCTGACGGTCTGCCCCGGCTGGATTGGTCAGCGGGCCCAGCATATTAAAGATGGTCCGCACACCGAGCTCTCGGCGGGGAACTGCGGCATGACGCAGCGACGGGTGGTACAGCTGCGCGAACATGAAGCAGATCCCAATGTCATCCAGGCATCTCCCGGCTTCTTCGGACGTCAGATTGATCTGAACGCCCAGCGCCTCCAGAACATCCGCGCTCCCGGCTTTGCCGGACATGGCACGATTCCCGTGCTTGGCGACCCGGACGCCGCCGGCCGCTGCGATGATCGCCGAAGCTGTCGAAATGTTAAACTTGTGAATCCCTGATCCACCGGTTCCGCAGGTGTCCAGCAGCCCTTCCTGCTCTGTCTCCACCCGGTTTGAACAAGCCCGCATTGCCTCTGCAAAGCCTGTAATTTCCTCCTCCGTCTCACCCTTCATGCGGAGTGCTGTAACGACGCCAGCTATCTGCGCCGGAGTTGCTTCCCCCTGCATAATCAGGTCCATCACCTGCCTGGACTGCACACGGTTCAAATCCTTGCCGCCTACAAGCTGCTGCAGTGCCTGCTGCATCGATATCGTATCCGCCATCATTGATTCCTCCTATACCCTGTGATAATAATCCATGTTTATCATACTGCCGGCTGCCTTCTTTTCCTTAACAGGGAACATGGCTTCCGCTGTCCGGATCGCTTTCAGCAGTGCCTTGGCTTTATTTACGGTTTCCATGTATTCATTCTCAGGGATGGAATCCCATACGATACCGGCTCCTGCCTGGACATAGGCTCTGCCGTGTTTGAATATGATCGTCCGAATCGTGATGCAGGTGTTCAGGCTGCCGCCAAAACCCAGGTAGCCGATGGCGCCGGCATACGCTCCGCGTGCTTCGTTTTCCAGCTCTGCGATAATCTCCATTGCCCGCAGCTTTGGAGCGCCGGATACCGTTCCAGCCGGCATGCAGGAGACGAAGGCATCGAAGAAATCCTTGTCCTTGCGCAGCTGGCCCGACACATTGGAAACGATATGCATGACATGAGAGTACCGCTCGATCTCCATGTATGCATCACATCGAACTGTTCCGAACTCGGCCACACGCCCGATGTCGTTACGGCCTAGATCCACCAGCATCAGATGCTCGGCCCGCTCCTTCTCATCGGCCAGCAGCTCCTTTTCCAGAGCAGCATCTTCTTCCGGCGTGCGCCCGCGGTGCCGTGTGCCTGCGATCGGCCGGGTCTCAACCTTACCGCCATCCACTTTCACAAGCGCCTCGGGGGACGTGCCGACGATCACTTCATCGTCCATCTTCAGATAATACATGTAGGGCGACGGATTCATCGTCCTCAACACCCGGTATACATGCAGGGGGTCCACACTCGTCTCGATATGGAAGCGCTGGGACAGCACCACTTGGAAAATATCACCGGCACGGATGTATTCCTTCGCCTTATCCACATTGTTCATAAACTGCTGCTTGGTCAGGTTGGACTTCACATCGCCAAGCTCAGGATCTTCAGGCGGTGAGCCGCCGGCGACAAGCGGGTAAGGGACTGGCTGCTGCATCCGCTCGATAACCGCCTCTATACGGCGCAGCGTGCGGTCATACGCTTCATTGATCTCCGCATCAGCAGCGCCTTTCCGGATATGCACATTACCGATCACCTGGATATGCTGCTTGAAGTGATCAAAGACAATGATCTGGTCACAAAACATAAATTGCAGGTCGCTCATCTGCAGATCATCCAGCCGGTGGGCCGGCAGCTTCTCATAATATTGAAGAAGGTCATACCCGAAAAATCCGATCGCTCCGCCGGTAAAAGGCGGGAGGTCAGGAAGCGAGGGACTGCGGTAAGCCCGAAGATGCGCTTTTAACAGCTCCAAAGGCTTGTCGTTCAGCTCAAACGTCTGACCCTCCCGCTCCAGGACCATCCGGCCGTTCTTGCCGCGAATCATCATGAACGGATCGGTTCCAATAAAGGAGTAACGCGCCCACTTGACGCCTCCCTCCACGCTTTCCAGCAGGAATGCACGCTCTTCTTTGCAAAAGTGCTGAAACAGCCGGATCGGCGTTTCGGTATCAGCCATGATATGACGGGCAATCGGTATCAGATTGTATTCGGCCGCCATGCGGATTACTTCGTTGCGCTCGCTCGTCATCTCTTATCCCTCCCTATTGGAATATAAAAAAAGCCCCTGCACAGGCAGGAGCGGTAATGGGTATAAGATGAAGGTTTACGGAAGAACGCCTCACCAGCCATCTGCGTCATCACCCTGTGGTCATGTTCTCGCCTGGCCTGAAGCGAAAGCGGTCAAACACGTTCTACTGTGTCTGCCCGTCTTCCTCAATTGTATAAACTCAGCTCATCTCAACTCGTCATTCACTCTGCTCTGCTCTATGCTTAACTGCTAATCTTCTCTACTGTCCGTTTAAACTTGTTACCACTATACAACAGCGGCCATCCGTGCGTCAACCCGGCTGATGTGCCTGCCTTCGGCTCAGGAATTGCCCAAATCGGGCCGTAGGGCAGCCGCTTCTCCCATGTAGATATGCTTGATTTCGGCTTGCTTCTTATCCGTATTAACCAGTACCATGAGCCGAATGCAGCGCTCTAGACTGCCCTTGACGGGAACCTCAACCGCACACATCAGCGGGACAAGCTCCCAGCCTTCCATCTGCCGGATGGCCTTGGCTGGAAAGGCAGCATCCAGGTCAGTGGTCACCGTAATCAATACGCTGCAGATTTCTTCAGGTGAAATGCCATTCTCCGTTACAATTCCATTCAGCACATCAATGGTTGCCTGAAGAATAGGCTGTTCTTCATTCACTTCTACCGTAATCGCTCCGCGAATTCCCCGTACACTCATGCTTGCCCAGTCTCCCCCTTAAGCTGCTCCACGGTCCGTCTAACCAAATCAGCCGACATGTTCTTATCAATCTCGACCCTTCCAATTGCGGTCGGCACGACGAATACCATACGGCCTTCCTTGAATTTCTTGTCACGCATCATGGCACTCATGATCGCATCCGTATCATAGTGGGCTGGGATTCCAACCGGGAGACCGCAGCTGATAAAGAGGCGCCGGGTAACCTCATAAACCTCTTCAGGCGCGCCGAGCTCAACACCTATCCGTGCCGAACCGACCATACCGATTGCAATAGCCTCTCCATGCGTCAACTCTCCGTAACCCGCCACCGCTTCAAGCGCATGTCCAATCGTATGACCCAGATTCAGGATCGCGCGCAAATCCTGCTCCCTCTCATCCTTCGAGACGACTTCGGCTTTGACACTGCAGCCCTTATATAGAGCATAGCCAAGAGATTCAGGGTCCAGCGACAGAAGCTTCGCCATATTCTCTTCAATCCAGCTGACGAAACCGGCATCCCAGATCAAGCCGTGCTTGATGACCTCAGCCAGTCCTGAACGCACCTCGCGCCCAGGCAGTGTCTGCAGGGTTTGCAGATCATACAGAACGATCTCGGGCTGGTGGAACGCGCCGATTATATTTTTGGCCAGCGGATGATTAACGGCCACCTTGCCGCCCACGCTGCTGTCATGAGCCAGGATCGTGGTTGGGATCTGGATAAAACGTATACCGCGCATATAAGCGGCTGCGGCATAGCCGGCCAAATCACCGACAACGCCTCCGCCAAGCGCTACTATCGTGGAGTGCCTGTCAAGACCTGCCTCGAGCGCCTTGGTGATGACTGATTCAAATACCGACAGCGACTTGGAGCTTTCGCCTGACGGTACGGTAATCGAAACGGTCAGGTAGCCGGCTGACCGGAGCTGCTCCTCAAGCGGCCCCAGATAGGTATCCGCTACATTCGCATCGGAGACAATCATAAGCGGGGACTTCAGACTGACACCATGCTTCGCAAACAGTTCAGCCGCTCTATGCAGCAGACCTTCCCCTATATAGATCGGATAAGACCGGTCACCCAGATCGACGGTTAGCTCTCGCATCCTAGTACTGCCCCACTTGCTCAAGATAACGATTCAGGTTGCCCCGAATTTCCTCGACCGAGTCGCCGCCGAACTTCTCCAGGAACGCCCTTGCGACCTCCCAGGCTACAACATGCTCCATCACAACGCTGGCAGCAGGTACAGCACAGCTGTCCGAACGCTCAACCTGAGCCGTGAATGGTTCCTTCGTATCAATATCCACACTCCGAAGCGGCTTGTACAGCGTCGGAATCGGCTTCATTACGCCGCGCACGATGATTGGCTCGCCTGTTGTCATGCCGCCTTCAAATCCGCCTGCACGGTTGGAAGCCCGGTAGAATCCGCGCTCATCCTCATACATGATTTCGTCATGAACCTGCGAGCCGCGCAGCTCGCCAGCTTCAAAGCCAATACCGATCTCGCAGCCCTTGAAGGCATTGATCGACACGACCGCCTGCGCGATACGGCCGTCAAGCTTGCGGTCCCACTGCACATGGCTGCCAAGACCAACCGGCACGCCCTCAATAATACATTCCACGATTCCGCCGATCGAGTCTCCGTCAGCCTTCATCTGATCGATATGCTCCATCATCTTGACTTCCGCTTCCTTATCCGTAACGCGGACGGGCGACTCCTCCGTAATGCGGATCAGCTCGTCGACTGGCAGCTGGCTTACCTTCGCTTCCACCTCACCGATCCGGATTACCTGACCGGCTACCTTAATGCCGAATTCGGCCAGAAGCTGCCTCGCAACAGCGCCAACTGCAACACGAGCCGCCGTTTCTCTGGCGCTGGAACGCTCCAGCACGTTGCGAAGGTCCTTCAGATTATATTTCAAACCGCCGTTTAGGTCGGCATGCCCCGGTCTTGGGCGATGCACGCGGCGCTTCTCTTCGTCACTGCCTTCAATCGGCTCAATGTTCATGACACTGGTCCAATGCTTCCAATCATTGTTCTCGACCACTAAAGCGACAGGGGCTCCGGTCGTCTTGCCGTGACGGACACCGCCCACGATATTGGCACGGTCCTTCTCGATTTGCATTCTCCGTCCCCGTCCATGTCCCTTCTGTCTGCGCTCCAGCTGGAAGTTCAGCTCTTCAAAATCAATCGTCAGATTGCTTGGTAGACCTTCAATAATGGCAGTCAGCTGAGGACCATGCGTCTCACCGGCCGTTAAATATCGTAAACTCACTCCGATTTCCCCCTAATTCGCTATGTATTTCCGCTAATATCTTTGCTCATTATAGTATAGCCCTGACGGTTTGACAAGAAATGAAGGCCATGTATACAATTACCGGCTGGCTTGTCCCCGGCACCGGAAGGAGGGCACGCCTGACAAGTAAAAACCGCTTCCCCCCGTATCGGCCATAGCCGGTCAACGGTGGAAGCGGTTCTCGTATGCTGCCAAGTCAGCAGCCGCTGATTGGTTGTCTATTGGGCAGGCCTGCAGGGTCGGCCGGCAGCTTGAGATCTTCAATCATGCCGGTCACCTGTATGGCTTCAAGTCCAAGTATTTGGGCGCACTCATGAATCGTAATCATCCCACGGCGGTAAGCCGCGATTACCTTGCGCTTATCCATCCTATACCTCCAGATATGCTTGCTTACTGTCAGTATCGGAAAAAAGAGGAACGCTTATACATTATATATTAGTCCATTTTTCTGCGGTAAAAAAAGGTTTCCACCGTATCAAGGCCGTATTGTGCAGGTGAGAAAATCTGTTCTGTGCTGCCGACAAACAGCATGCCGCCAGGCCGCAAGCTGCTTGCGAACCTGTGATACAGCTCATGCTTCGCCTCTTCCGTGAAGTAAATCATAACATTGCGGCAGACGATGAGGTCAAAGCCTGTTTCAAACGTGCTGTGCAGCAGATTATGCTGCTGGAACCGGATAATCTTCTTCAGCTTGGGATTGACAGCGAGCTCATCATCGCCTGCATTGCTGAAATAATGATCCCGGTAGGAAGGCGGCACGTCCTTGATGGAACGGTCTGCATACCGGCCTTCCATCGCTTTCTCCAGCACCTTGTTATCCAAATCAGTCGCCAGAATGGAAGCCCGCTCGAAGGCCCCAAGCTTGTCCAGAATCATGGCAATTGTGTAAGGCTCCTCGCCCGTTGAACACGCTGCGCTCCAGATCTTAAGCTTGCCCCCGGCCCTCAGCATCTCCGGCAGGAACTTCTGTTCAAGAGCCGCCCAGCGGTTCGGGTTGCGCCAGAACTCGGATACATTGATTGTCATCCGGTCCAGAAACTCATTCATTAGCTTCGGATCAGAATTCAGCGCTTCCGTATAGGCCGCAAAAGTCGTAAATCCGTGCTTGGCCCGGAGTGTAGTCAGCCTGCGTTTCATCTGCGCTTCCTTGTACTGCGAGAGATCGATGTTCGTTTTCGCCTTGATTTGCTTAATGAAAAATAAAAAATCCGAGTCTTCCATAAAGCGCTCCTCCCGCGTCATGCTGTTAGTCTAAAGCTTAATTATATCCAGCGCTGGATCGTATGCTCGTAAGGAACCATCTCGGCCGGATCGAAGAAAATACCGATTTCGCGCTGAGCGCTCTCCACGGAATCTGATCCGTGAATCAGGTTGAAATTGGTATGTACCGCAAAGTCGGCACGAATTGTACCTGGAGCCGCTTCCACGGCATTGGTCTTGCCGATAACCGATCTGGCCAGTGCGATGACCTGGTCACCCTGCCACACCATTGCGAATACCGGTCCGGAGGTAATGAACTCGATCAGCGGCTCGTAGAAGGGCTTGCCCTTATGCTCGGCATAATGCCGCTCTGCAAGCTCCTTGCTGACCATCATCAGCTTCGCACCTACCAGCTGCAATCCTTTCTTCTCAAAGCGCGACACGATCTCTCCGACTAGACTCCGCTGAACACCATCTGGCTTCACCATCAAAAATGTTTGTTCCATTATTAATCCCTCCTGTACGGATGTTCTTAATAACTGCGTTCGCCTACAAAATAGGCTATATCCTTCAAGCTCTTCCGGGCTGGTATATCAGGAAGTCCGGAAAGCGCGTGAACCGCTTTATCTATATATCGGCTGGCGAGGCGTTCTGCTTCACCTATTCCTTCACTTTGCCGAATAAGCTCGATCGCTCTGCTGCTGACTGCTTCGCCGTTGGTACTCTTCAGCCTGGCAATTTCGGTCAGCAGCTCCTCCCGCTTGTCCGCTTCACGGAGGGCAAGAAGTACAGGCAGCGTGATATTCCCTTGACGGATATCGGATCCCGGAGGCTTGCCGATCTGCTTCTCTGTTCCGCATATGTCCAGCAGATCGTCACGGATTTGGAAGGCCATTCCGATGTTGTAACCGAACCGGTACAGCCGGTTGTAGATCTGGTCGCTGGTACCTGCGGCCATTGCACCCAGCTGGCAGCTGATGGCAATCAGCAGTGCCGTCTTGCGGCGGATCCGCAGCAGATAATTACGGACAGTCTGCCCGGTATTGAAAAAATCGCGGATCTGCTCCATTTCACCAATGCACATTTCAACCAGCGCTTTGGAAAGCACCTGATGAATGGCAGGGTTGCTAAGCTCCGTGACAATCGTCAGCGCCTTAGCGTGTATGTAATCACCCGTATACATGGCGATACGGTTGTCCCATTTGGACTTGACGGTCAGCTGGCCGCGCCTCGTGCTCGCATCATCAATCACGTCATCATGCACAAGTGAAGCCATGTGGATCAGTTCAAGCGGAACGGCCACCTTTTCCAGCACGTCAAGACGGTAGTCGCCAAACTTTCCCGCCAGCAGCACAATGACCGGACGTATCCTCTTGCCGCCGGCCTTCAGCAGATGAAGCGAGGTCTCGCTAAGCAGCAGATGGTCGCTCGTTACGCTCCGCTCCAGCCCTTTTTCGATTTTGTTCAAGTCGGCACGCATCTTTGCGTATATATCCAGAAGTTTCATTCGTTCACCTGTGCTACAGATTCAGACCAATACCGGATACCCACGTCCTGACTGAGCAAGCCCAGCTGCTTTGCAAAGCCAAAGTAGTGCATCAGGCCTGTCTGTTCGGCTGTTCCAAAATCATGGCGCAGTCCATGAAAATACTGATTCCAGTAGGTCAGATCGCCGCCGATTTCAGCCGCCGCCTTCCTTGCCAGCTCACCGGCATACCGTATACCTCTGCGCTTGCTCTCGAGCAGTGCCCGGTGCAGCAGCGCCACCTCTTTCGGATACGCTTCCGCCACAGAACGGCGAACCGCTACAACTGCATAAGTCATGCTGTACCCTGTCCACTGCTTCCACATCTCACCGACATCAAGCACCCGGTAACCATGCTTCTGCCAGGAAGCCCGGATCGCATGATCGCCAATCAGCAGCGCGGCATCGGCCGCGTTCATCATGGCTTCCAGATCGGGTTCCATTGACAGGTACTCCGGTTTCCCTTCATAGCGAAGCTCCAGAATAACCTTCAGCAGGTTAATGGATGTTGCAGAGGTTGTGGTCAGCGCAATTCTGCCGCTAAGCATCCGGTCAAACGGCTCCTTGTAAAAGAGAAGAATGGATCCAACCGGGCCATCCGCGCTTACCGATAAGCCTGGCAGGAGCAGCAGATCGCTGCTGTGCCGGGCATAAGCAAAGGATGACACGGCAGCTGCGTCGATTCTGCCTTCACCAAGCGCCTCATTGAGGGCAGACGGGACAGCCTGCATAAACGTAAAAGGCGGCGCATCCATTTCGGCTAATACTTCATTCAAGTAGTTATATATCGGCCATACATTGGCATAATCAATGCGTCCGATGGTGATCGGGCGTTCAAGGCCCATCCTGCTCATCTCCCCATCTTCGGTACAAATCGTGCTCGAAGGGCATGTTGTCCAGTACTTTACCAACCATAAAATCAATCATATCACGCATAGTCTGCGGACGATAGTAAAAGGCCGGCATGGCGGGGATGATCCTTACGCCAAGTCGGGCCAGTTTGAGCATATTCTCAAGGTGTATGGCATGTAGCGGTGTTTCGCGCGGCACCAGAAGAAGCTTCCGCCCCTCCTTAAGCATCACGTCGGCAGCCCGTGTCATCAGGTTGTCCGACGTGCCGTGGGCAATGGATGCAAGCGTCCCCATGGAACAGGGAACGATAATCATGCCGTCCATGCGGAAGGAGCCGCTCGCAATGCTGGCGCCGATATCGGCCACCGGATGATACCGGAGGGCGCCTTCAGACAGGTAGCGGCCAAAATGCGCTTCCAGCGCTTCCTGCCTCTTCGAGACGGCCCAGCCCGCCTCCTCCTTCAGCACGCGCCAGCCTGCTTCCGTGATCACAAGGTGGACCTGCACGCCGCCGGCAAGCAGGACCTCGATAAGGCGAATACCATAGACAGAGCCGCTTGCCCCTGTAATGCCGACAACCCATTTTCCGGCGGCCGGATTCTCCATTACCATTGGTGCAGCACCACCAGATCAAACAGCGTAAAGGCGAACAATACAACGCTCAGGGTCCCGTTCATCGTGAAGAACGAAAGATTGACGCGCGAGAGGTCCTGCGGCTTGATAATGACATGCTGATAGAAGAGCAGACCGATTGCAGCTAGTGTGCCGATCAGATACCCCCAGCTAAGCTCGGTCATCCAGAACAAGGCCAGAAAACCGGCAGCAGGCACCAGATGGAACAGGCGGGCAAGCCACAAGGAACGCTTGATGCCAAACCGGGACGGAATCGAGTGCAGCCCTTCCTTGCGGTCAAACTCGTAATCCTGGCAAGCGTAGACAATATCAAATCCTGCCGTCCAGAAAGCTACGGAAATATAGAGCAGATAAGCGGACCACCCTGCTGTGCCTGTTACGGCTACCCATCCGCCAAGCGGGGCAAGCGCGATCGTGAAGCCCAGGAACAGATGGCAGAGCCACGTGAAACGCTTCGTATAGGAATAAAAAACCAGCATAAAGATCGCAACAGGCAGCAGTTTCACCGCAAGCGGATCAAGCCGGAAGGAAGCTGCAAACAATAGGAGGAATGAGACCGCAATAAAAATAAGCACTTCATTCGAGCGCAGCAGGCCTGCCGGTATCGCCCGTTGTTCCGTTCGCGGGTTGCGGGCGTCAATGGCCCGGTCGATCAGCCGGTTGAGTCCCATGGCGGCACTTCTTGCGCCTACCATGGCCACGATTACCCATCCGATCTCCCCCCAGCCGGGCAGCCGGTCCTGCTCCATAACCGCTCCCAGAATAGCCCCGACAAAGGCGAAAGGCAGTGCAAACAGCGTATGCTCAAATTTGATCATTTCCATGAAAATCTTCACTTTACGCATCATGTCCGGCCGTTCTCCTTCGTCCCGATATGGAGAGCGGCAATTCCGCCGGTCAGCGGATATGCTTCTACCTTCTGTAGTCCGTTCTGCTCGAATATGGCCTTCAGCTCATGATGGTCGGGAAAAGCGACCAGTGACTCGGGCAGCCACTTGTACTGCTCGTAGCTCTTGGCGACAAGCTTGCCGGCAAGCGGCAGCAGCCTGCGGAAATAGAAATAGTAAATCCCCTTGAACGGCTGCCAGGTCGGCTTGGACAGCTCAAGACAGACGACCTTTCCACCTGGCTTCACGACGCGGCGCATCTCCTGCAGCACCTTATGCAGATCAGGCACATTACGCAGGCCAAAACCTATTGTCGCATAATCAAAAGAGTTGTCCGGGTACGGGAGGCTCATTGCATTACCCTGCACAAGATTGATCTGTGTGTTCAAGTCTTCTGTGTCCAGCTTCTTACTGCCGATATCGAGCATATTCTGACTGAAATCAAGACCAATCACCTGCCCGGTGCGGCTTGCCTTTGCGATAGCGATTGTCCAATCACAGGTTCCGCAGCAAATATCTATTGCTGTATCGCCGGCCTGAATATTCATCTTTCGCATGGTGAATTTGCGCCATGCCTTATGTCTGCGGAAGCTGAGCAAATCATTCATCATATCGTATTTGGGCGCTATGCTCTCAAATACGGAATGGACGAAGCTCTCCTTCGTCTTCGCGTCCATCTGGTCACCTCATCTCGTTGTATACAGCAGCTTGCGCGGCAAAAGGACGCAGGATGCGCTCGCCAAGCTTCGTCAGCTCGTCCACAAGCTTGTCCGAGCCGAGCTTGTCCGCAGCTGCCTGAAGCTGCTGTACCGCCTGCTTCAGCATGCGGATCAGCTGTCCGCGCAGGTCGTATTTCCGGCTAAGCAGTTTAATATAGCTTTCCTCACGTCCATGCTGGAGGAGCTTAAGCCTCTCCTCCTCCGTTCCTAGTTCAAGCACATACCAATACCCCCAGCTGCCTTCAAACCGCAGCGGCTCGCTAACACGCTCAAGCTCGTCCATCACAGCATCGCACCGGCTAACGTCGGCAAGCAGCTCTGGCCACAGAAGAGAATGAGCTTCATCCAGCAGCGTACCAAAGCCTGCAAACAAGCCGCTCTTGAGCTCGGTACAGGCAGCCATATATTCTTCCGCCGTCAGCTTCTGCTGCCGCATCAATATATACAAATTCATCTTCTGCCGGTTAATCTCGCAGATGGCATCGCTCAAGGACCGGACCATCCCAACCTGGCCAGCCTGTGACAGCAGATGGTAGAACCGCGCGCTGTAATAATCGCCGGCCAGTACATTCAGCTGCCTTTCACGCATGCGCATCTGGGAGAGAACAGCTGTGTCCGTATCGATGTGGTCGTGAATATCAAGTCCCATCTGCACCAGAGACACGACCAGCGCATACAGCTCGTGATGCTCCGCACTTGCCTTGCCTTCGGACAGCAGCGTATATAGTAACCTGACCCGGAAATCCGGAAATTCCGGAAGCTCGGTATGGGTAATAATCATGTCGTGCTCGACGTATTTTTTGGCTAATTCTGGTATGCGGTATTCATTCATCGTCCAGCCTCCGGGCAGTGCAGTTCATGTTCAAAGCTGCAGCTCTATAATCTAAATTATTATATCACAACTGTAACGGCGAAGCACAGCAATGCTTCTTATCCCGAACAGGTCCTGGTGAGTGTAAAATCACAGCCCGCGGCTTCGGCCAAACCGTTCGGCCCCCTGGGCTGTAAAGCTGATGCGAAGCCGGCGCGTCCAGCTTTCATCCGCCAGCAGGTCTGCCGCAGCTACTGCTCCGTCATCTGCTAGCCAGCTGTCCGTACGGCGGATATCAGCCGCAAGCAGAAGACGCTCGCTGCCCGGAGTGCGCTGCCCGCTGTCCCCACCGGTATCCACGAAGCGGATGAGCAGACGCTCAACATTACGGGCCTGCTTAAAGGATAGCCTGATTAGCTTCAGCACATCCTCATATACGGGTTCAATATCCGCTGCCTCATGCCGGATAACAAAATCAACCGAAAGAACAGCCGATTTCAAATCCGTTCTGCGAATCCGCTGGGAGAAGTGCTGAGCGATCAGGGCATCCACCAAATTATCGCTCCCTATGCGGGTAACCCTATCCGGCTGAATAACCATGGCCGCTCTCGAAGCAGGAGTCCCGGCGCTTAATGAGGGAAGCAGCGTGACGATCACAGCGCACAAGGCAGCGGTCAGACAGCCGCCCAGAAGATATTTTACCACACGCAGCTCTTTGCCCTTCAGCACACTCCATCCTCCTCCCATTCCTCCGCTTCGATATGCCCGTTCAAGTTCTATACCTCATTGTATAAACGAAAAAAGCAGGCTATGCCTGCTCATCCGCAATATTTCCTATGTAGTTCTTATTCATCGGTATCAAGCGAGCCGTATTTGGTCAGCACGGTTGCCTTCCCGCGGATTTTGATAGCGGACGTATGATCCGTAAACTGCGCAATGAGGATTTCACCTTTATCCAGCTTCTCCGTGTGGTGGAACTTGGTGTCCGTCCCTCTTGTCAGCCCGATGACCTGAACGCCCTGATCCTTCGCCTTCACCACAATGTAATCTCCATGAGTTGGTTGTTCCATATCCGTTCCTCCTTCCCGCCGGTTCGAACGGCCGGTTGCCTCCGCCGCACGCATACACCGATACATTACCTCAGATCGATGCTTTCCCTGAAAAAAACTGCCTCCCTCGTAAGAACGAACGGAAAGCAGTCGATAGTCTTTTGTCGAATGGTCGGGTGTACCGGATTTGAACTGGCGACCTCTACCACCCCAAGGTAGCGCTCTACCAAGCTGAGCTAACACCCGACAATAGCACAACAAATTTTACTGAAAAATCTATCACTTGTCAATAATCCCAATCCTCTAAGGCAGACAAAACGCCCAGGCCTTACGGCCCGGACGCTAGACGAAAATTGTGTATGTGTTAGCCCGAAACAAGATCCTTCAGCGATTTGCCAGGCTTGAATGCAGGCGTCTTGCTTGCTGCGATCTCGATCTCCTGGCCAGTTTGCGGGTTGCGTCCCTTACGGGCCGAACGCTCGCGAACCTCGAAGTTGCCGAATCCAACGAGTTGGACCTTATCACCACTTTGGAGCGCATCGGAGATGGCATCAAATACGGCGTCGACCGCTTTGGTTGCGTCTTTCTTCGACAATTCCGTCAGTTCTGATACTTTTGCAATCAATTCCGTTTTGTTCATATTGCTTTCACCTCCCCTGACTGCACACTGTCTCTTTCATTATCATTCTGTTTAACCGAAACTTGCAAATATATACCTCTTTCGACCGAACAATTTTTATAGTAATACAGCCGTTTAGGAATTTCAAGTAGATTCGGCAGTTTTAGCGCCTGTCAGAAAAACACCGTGCCTAAGCGCGTCTCCTGTGCAGATGAATGAATGTAACAGCCAGAGCAAGAACGAGAACACTGCCTTTGATAATGTCATTTGTATAATAGGGAACCCGCATCATGGTCAGGCCGTTCAGAAGCACCCCGATGAGCACAGCCCCGAAGAAGGTTCCAATCACATTCGGCTTGCCGGCTCCGAAGACCGAATACCCGACAAAAACCGCAGCAACTGATTCCATGAGAAGCGGAGCGCCAGCATCTATCTGGCCGGTGCCTGTACGCGCTGCGAACAGCAGCCCGCCGATTGCCGCGAACACGCCGGAGGCCATATAGGCAGCCAGACGGATGCGCCGTACGCGGATACCCGAAAGCCTTGCTGCCTCTTCGTTCCCGCCGGTAATATACATCTGCCTTCCCCACTTGGTGAAGGTAAAGAACAGGTGGACGAGAATGACAGCCAGCACCATCAGCACAACCGGTACCGGGATGCCAAACAGCTGCCCTTGACCAAGCCAGAGGAATGATTCCTGGAACACTCCCGGCGCGTTGGTGCCGTCGCTCATCTGCATATTATTGTAAATCGAGTAGCCCTTGGTGTATGTCCGGTGAATTCCGGAAATAATATACATAACAGCCAGCGTCGCGAGAAGGTCAGGAATCCGGATCTTCACAATCAGAAGCGCATTCAGCATACCGATCAGGGCGCCAGCCAGCAGCGGAACGGCGATCACGACAATCAGCGGCTGTTCATGCCAGACCATCAGCGTTGCGGCAAGCACCGTTGTCAGCGAAACCGTCGAACCGACCGACAGATCAAAGCCATCGACAGCGAGCGAGAAGGTAATGCCAATCGCTACGAAGGTGACAATTGAGATCGATCGCAGAATATCCGATAGATTATCATAGGTGAAGAAGTGTTCGTCCCACAAGGAGAAAAAGACGATAACAAAACCGATGACGAATAGCGCGCCGTATTTATAGGCCCACTCCAGAATGTTAGATTTCATGCTTCCTGTCTTCCCCTCCGCTTGCATAAAGCAAGATTAGTTCCTGTGTGGCTTCCGCACGGGACAGCTCCTTCACGAGCCGGCCGTCATACATCACAAGCAGCCTGTCGGCTATGCCAATTGCTTCAGCGAATTCACAGGTAAAGTAGACGATCGACTTTCCTCTCGATGCCAGTTCACCGATAATGCTGAATATATCGCTCTTGGCCCCAATATCGACGCCCTTGGTCGGCTCATCGAACAGAAACACATTAGCCCCGGTCTCCAGCCATTTGCCGATCGATACCTTCTGCTGGTTGCCGCCGCTTAAGTATGCGGCCGCAAGACCCGGTGACGATGTCTTGATGCCAAGCCGCTGAATGACGTCCTCCGCGAGTCTCTTCTCTTTGCGCAGCGACACAATGCCAAGCGAGGACAGCGCATCCAGCAGCGGCAGGCTGATGTTCCGCTGGACGGATTCTTGTACGAGAATCCCCTGCTTGCGCCGCTCTTCCGGAACAAGCACAATACCGTTCTGGACAGCATCCACCGGCTCACGGAGTATTGCCTCTTTGCCCTTTACTCGTATGGTCCCGCTCTCAGGCCTGTCGGCTCCGAACAGTACCCTCGACAGCTCCGTCTTGCCTGCCCCGACAAGCCCCACAACAGCTACAATCTCGCCGCTTCTTGCTGTGAACGAAACATCCCTGACCTTGTGACCGAGCGTCAAACCTTCGGCTTCCAGCAGTATTTCACCGATTGCTGCCTCTGTCTTCGGAAACTCGGCGGCGAAGGTTTTGCCAAGCATGGCCTGGATAATGCCATCCGCATTCGTATTGTCCTTCGCCTCAGTCAAGACCCGCTCCCCGTCCCGCATAACCGTAATCCGGTCACTCATGCGAAACACCTCCGGAAGCCGGTGTGTAATGAAGACCGACCCGATGCCGCTGGATTTTAACCGCTGCATAACACGGAACAACCGTTCAGCTTCTTCCAGGCTGAGCGGCGCCGTCGGTTCGTCAAAGATCACAATACGGGCTTCCTCGGTCAGAAGCCGGGCCAGCAGAACAAGCTGCTTCTCAGCAAGCGTCAGACCCTCTACGGGCTTGCGTACCGGAATGTCGGCTCCTACCTGGGCAAGCGCTCTCTCTGCTTCACCCCTAAGCTTATTCCAGTTCAGCAGGCCTGCGCCGCCCGCGGATATCTTGTCCATCATAATATTCTCGGCAACAGACAGCCCTGCAGCAAGCGCTGTGTCCACTTCCTGATAGATGCACTGAATGCCGTGTTTCTTGGCATCATAGGGCGAACGGATCTGCACGGCTTGATCATCGATCCGGATCACTCCTGCATCCGGTGAGTAAGCGCCGGAGAGCACCTTCATTAAGGTGCTCTTGCCTGCACCGTTAGCTCCAAGCAGCGCATGAATCTCCCCGCTGCGCAGCTCGAAATCCACACTCCGCAGCGCCGGCACGCCAGCGAATGACTTGGTGATGCCCGACATGCTAAGAAGCGCCATTATAGCACTCTCCTTCTCCCGTGCTTATTTCGAGCCGCTGGCTTCCAGATCTCTCATCCAATCCGTATAGCCCTGCTCACTGCTGCCCCAGCCCTCTATGTGCTCGTGCAGCTGCGTCGTGTTGATTTTCTCAGCCGGCAGGTCCTCACGTTTCACGAAGGCAGGCTCCAGTACGACCATATCTTCCGTCTCGTCGCCATTAAACTTTTGATACAGATAACGAACCTGCACCCGGCCGATATCCTTCGGATCAACAGCAGCAGAGGCTACCCATGGGCTTGCAGGATCCTGAATCATCTGCAGATCCTCATCACTCATGTCGATGCCGTACACTTTAATTTCCGTCCGTCCGGCCTGCTGAATCGCTCTGGACGCACCCTTGGCGAACTCATCCCAAGCAGCCCATACGGCCGTAATTTCGCCTTTCTTATACTGCTTAAGGACTGCTTCCATCTGCGCTTGCGTGTCCAGTGCAGGGTTGTTCGCATTACCAAAGGCGGAAACCACCTTGATGTCCGGATACTTCTCCTGGAATGCCTTGAATGCAACTTCCCGGCGTTCCATCGGTGCGAATCCGGCTACCCATACCTTAACAATGTTTCCTTGGCCGCCTGCGTCCTCCGCCAGCTGCTCAAGGGTCATCTCGGCAAGCGTCTGATCATCCTGCTGGAGAACCGTAACGCCCGGAATCTTCACATCAGCATCAAACACAACGACCGGAATGCCCTTCGACACAGCGCGGTTGATGCCCGCCTCAAGAGCACCAGCTTGTCCATGGTCAATCAGAATGCCGTCAAAGCCCTGATTAACAGCTGCGTCCAGGTTGGATGCCATAACGTCCAGCTTGTTGTCGGAGGCAAATACTTGAACCGTGCCGCCGAGCTTCTCAGCCTGGTCCTTCACGCCTTCAATATATTGGGCGGAGAAGGTTCCTGTATTGAACTGCATGACAAGCGCAATCTTCTTGCCTGCAAGCGGCGAAGCGTCATTCCCGCCAGCTTGTCCGCTGTTATTCGAAGATTCGGCAGGCGTGCTGCCTGAAGCTCCGCCAGTAGTCGTTGTGCTTCCGCCGCCGCATGCGGACAGTACAAGCATAAAGGCCGCCGCCAGCAGCAGGATCGATGTTTTCGTTAACCGTTTCATGTAGAAATTTTCCCCTCTCTGTGCAACAAAATGATAATTATGAAAACTTACTCATCATATTACCATCTTTTCCGAGTGTGTCAATCGGAATTTGTGAGATATATCACTATTTGTCGAAAGTGGGCGTAAAACAAGGGATAGACACCGCGTCACAAGAACGCTGCATCTATCCCTTGCCCAGCAGACTGCGCTGCTGTTTTACAGTATAATGGCAATCAAACCGCCCGAGCCTTCATTAATGATCCGTCCCAATGTTTCCTGCAGCTTGTAGCGGGCATTATCCGGCATCATGGCAATCTTGCCCTGAATACCTTCCCGTACAATGGAATGCAGGGATCGGCCGAATATATCCGACTCCCAGATCTTGATCGGATCGTTCTCGAAGTCCTGCATCAGGTAGCGGACAAGCTCCTCGCTCTGCTTCTCCGTTCCGATAATCGGAGCAAACTCCGACTCCACATCCACCCGAATCATGTGGATCGATGGAGCAGTAGCCTTTAACCTGACACCGAATCTTGAGCCCTGGCGGATTAGTTCAGGTTCATCCAGGGCCATCTCGGCAAGCGTTGGTGCGGCAATGCCGTAGCCGGTTGTCTTCACCATCTCAAGCGCTTCCGCAAACCGGTCGTATTCCCGTTTGGCATGCGAGAATTCCTGCATCAGCTGCAGCAGGTGATCCTTGCCGCGGATTTCTACACCGACAACCTCCATCAGAATTTTGTCATAGAGCTCATCCGGGGCATAGAGATCAATTTCAGCGACCCCTTGACCCATATTCATGTCGCTCAGACCGGCTCTGCTGATAAATTCATATTCCATAAACTGGTCCACAACACGATCAACATCCCGCAGACGGCGGATATCTTTCACCGTATCCCGAACAGAGGTTTCATAGCTGGATCTTAGCCAGTGATTATCGTTGAGTACCATTACCCAGCTCGGAAGATTAACGTTAACCTCATGGACCGGGAATTCGTACAGCACTTCCCTAAGCACTGTCATGACTTCTTCCTCGCCCATTGTCGCTACGCTCATCGTCATTACCGGGATATCATACTTGGCTTGGAGCTCTCCCCGCAGCTGCTGCGCTTCGTCCCCTTTGGGATTGGTGGAGTTGATCACGAGCACGAACGGCTTGCCGACTTCCTTCAGTTCCGCAATAACCCTCTCTTCTGAATCCACATAGGAGCTTCGCGCAATTTCGGCAATCGAGCCGTCTGTCGTGACCACAACGCCAAGCGTGGAATGCTCCTGGATGACTTTACGCGTGCCAATCTCCGCAGCTTCCTGGAAGGGAATCGGCTCCTCAAACCACGGCGTTGAGATCATCCGCGGGCCATTCTCATCCTCGTAGCCTTTTGCCCCCTCAACCGCATAACCGACACAGTCAACGAGCCGAACATTCACATCCAGCCCTTCCGATACCCGGATTTGGACAGCCTGGTTTGGAACGAATTTCGGCTCTGTCGTCATAATGGTCTTACCGGCAGCGCTCTGCGGCAGCTCATCTACCGCCCTGACCCGATCGGCGTCGCTTGTAATGTTGGGAAGTACGACCGTCTCCATAAAACGCTTGATGAAGGTCGATTTGCCCGTACGGACCGCTCCAACGACGCCGAGGTAAATATCCCCGCCTGTTCGTTCGGCGATGTCCTTAAAAATATCCACTTTTTCCACTGAATATCCCCTCCCAATCAAATTTCCGAGTTCAAGGAGTCAGTCCGTTGAACGGTGCTGCTGCACGTATGTAGAAGCTCTCCGCTGGGCAGGACTCCCGTGCTGCACGCACCTGGCGGAGCTGCCCGTGCATTCACAAAGCCGTCAGGACATCCGCCGCCATCCACCGGAAGCTGGAAGCGGGGCAAGCGACAGACATTGCCAACCGGATCCGGCTCACCGTATCCGTACCTTGCAACTCTCGTACAACTGTTTGGACTAGTAACATCATATTGCTTCCGCTTCCGTTTTATGACCAAACCGTATCAAAAATCTTTGTAACCGCCTAATCGCAATTCCCATTAATCCCCTTCCAAGAACTGATATATGTTCCTAGAGCCCCGTCTATGCCTTAGTGAGTGCAAAACCGCCGCCCCGCAGACATAACAAAAAACCGCCAAGGATTTCTCCCTGACGGTCTCTTGTATAATCAATCTGCTAATCAAGCTGCTATTGTCCGGGCAGCCGCGCCGCCGGGTCTCCATCCACCCAGTAATAGGCCGCTGATTTGACAGGCACAAAGTCCGATTGGCTGACAAGCAGCTCCCGGAGATCTGTCTCAGGATCCGGGTCTGTTCCACTCAGCTCGACAGCTTTACGGATATCTGCGCCATAATCAGCATAAACCGTGCCATTCTCATGGATGATGAGGTTCATCGTCTGATTGCTGTATACAGAGCGTATGACCGGCTTGCTGCCAGTCAGCTTGTCAAAGTCAATGTGATAAAAGGACGGATAGGCTTCGCCGCCTGCCGGCAGTTGTCCTCCGTTCGCTTCTCTATAGGCATCCACCTTAGCTTGAAGGTCGTTAATTTGCTGGTAAACCGTAATGCTCATCAGCTTCACCACGGGATCGACTTCCTCGTTCTGCAGCAGGAAATAATAACTCCCCCCGTTCTCGAAGGCCGCCGCCGGAATGTCGTTAATATAGCCCATTCTCTCCAGTTTCGCGATGTCGATGACAAACTTCTCGTATATCGGTGTGTCTTCACCGCTGTTCTTGATCGGCAGAAGGCCTTTACTCGCGAAGTACTGGTCAACCGCATCTTGAATCAACCGCACGGACTCCTTCGAGGGGCGCTCATTCTGTCCCATCCGGTCTTTGGGATACAGGCAGCCGGATAGCGCTGCAAGCAGCAGCAGAACCAGCGCAGCCTGTCCTGTGAGCTTCAGCACTCTGCCCAATCGGTTCACAACCATTCCTCCTCCGCTTACCATAACCCTTCTTCCTCTTCCTGCTGCTTCTCCAGCAGCTTGCGCACGGCTGACTTTAACGGATCTTCAGGCACTTCAACCACGGCGTCTCCGACCACTTTAGCTTGGCAGGACAACCGCGTTCCATCGGCTGTGCCGAGCAGCTTCCGCCTCTCGCGGTCAGCTTGCGCTGACAAGCCTTCCCCAGAAACATCCTTGACCTTGCACATTAAACATCCCGCTTTACCGCCGCATCTGGTTTTGATGAGGATACGAGCTTTCCGTGCGGCTTCCAGCACCGATGTGCCGGGATGAACGGATACCGTTTTCCTCTCGGGCAGGAACGTGACCGTTACCGCCATACTCACTCATCCCCCTCTGTTTCCGCCAGCCCTGCCAGCCGCAGGAGCCGCTGCTCCGTTACGGGAGTCAAGCTGCTCGCCGCTACTAGCGCCCTTAGAGCAGGCCCATGCCGCTGTGGAGCGTCCGACATAGCTGCCGCTACCACCTCAACCCGGTCCATTCGGCTCCGGAGAAGGTTGAATATAAGCTCATGCGCAAGCGGAACAACTGCAGCTGACAAGCCCGCTGATCCGACTTTGATCAAAGACGCATGCGGCATCAGATCGTTCCGAACCCTAACCGTATACCTGTCTTCTCCCGCTGAGACAACGAAGCCGCCAACCAGCTCTACAGATACGCGGGCGATATCATAATGACTGAGGACCGATTCATAGATCGGGGTCACACTATAGGTTGGCCGGTCTGTCGCATAGCCGGATAACAGAGCATGTATGCTGGCTGCATCATCCTTATCCGCATAAATATCGAGATCCCGCGGCGGCTCCGCCAAGTTCAATCCCTGCAGCATAAGCCCTGCGCTTCCGCCTACAACCCATGCATCTCCCAGGCCGCCGGACAAGCTGCTGATTATCTCTAATGCGCTTCTGATGGATTCAGGCGGATTCATAGCTGACACTTCCTTAAAAATAAGGTTTATTAACGGCTCGGATCGTTCCCGCATTGTCTTTGATCATAGCCTGGCAGCCCAGACGGTAGCCTTCGTCCAGCTCCTCCTGCTCCAGCCTGTCCCATTCCGCATCCGTTACCGGTTCCAGAAATTCAGCGCCTTCCTCAATCAAACAGCGGCATCTGGCACAGGTTCCTCTTGTACAGGAAAATCCCCAATCCACATCCGCCTTCAAAGCCACATCCAATATGGTGAGCCCTGACTCGGCCTCTGCTTCAGCTGATTTCGTTCTGCCCTTCAATTCAATCATCTCATGCACCACCCTTGGCTGTATGTATTAGATAATAGATATAAACCCGCAGAAGCAGCCGACGATCAGCATGCCGAACGCCACCAGCGACAGGACGAACCGCACAACTCCCTTGGTCCTGCTGCGCGCGAGCGTAATCACTACGGCTGATAAAGCCATTAAACCGATGCCGATAAACGAAACCCACATCTTGGTCATTGCATCCATAAATCCACCAACCCTATATCATCATGAAAACAGCAATCAACAGTCATTATACCATCCGGGACAAAAAAGGACAAAAGCCGACTCCTGCGGCTGTATCGGTTCACAATACAGCTTCGGACCGGCTTTTGTCATGCCAGGACAGCTTATTTCATCATCATCTTCATCAATGATTCCATATTGTTCATGTTCATTCCGCTCTTCTTGACGGCCGAAACGATTTCGTTCACTGTTTCTTCCGTGACCGGAACCTTTGCCATGGCGGAAACCTGCTTGATCAGCTTACGCAGCTCGGCTTCACTTTGCATCGTCTTTGGGGTAACACCGCTTGCCAGCTTCTTGACCGCCTTTTCGCTGATCGGCCGGCCGGTCTTCTTCTTGACTGCGTTCAGAACATCCTTCGAGATATTTTTGCTCAAGTCCATTTCCCCTCCCTCACACGTGCTTTAAGCATCATATGTGAGGGGGACGGGATTGGTGAGGGCTCCAGTCCTTGGCAACTTCCTCGCTTTCATGCGTTCTGCCGCGTCCCATCAGGTTCTCCACCGCATTCTTCGGCGGCTTTCCTTCGAATAGAACGGCGTGAAGCTGTTCGGTTATCGGCATTTGGACATCGTAATGCTTAGCCAGAGCATGAGCGGCTTGTGTCGTTCGCACTCCTTCGACTACCATGCCCATCTGGTGAAGCACATCTTCCAGAGCCATCCCCTTGGCCAGCATGGAGCCAGCACGCCAGTTGCGGCTGTGGCTGCTCGTGCACGTTACAATGAGATCACCTACACCCGCAAGCCCGGCAAAAGTCAGCATGTTGGCCCCCATTGCGGAACCAAGTCTGCCGATCTCGGCCAAGCCTCTCGTAAGCAGTGCTGCCTTTGCGTTATCGCCAAATCCAAGACCATCCGATAGACCAGCGCCAAGCGCAATGATATTCTTGATTGCTGCTGCAACCTCCACACCAATGACGTCGGGATTCGTGTAGACACGGAAATAGTTATTAATAAAAAAGTCCTGTGCCTTCTCGGCAGCCTGCTGGGACTGGGCGGCAACAACCACCGTGGTCGGACAGCGGCGGACAACCTCCTCCGCATGACTCGGCCCGGAAATGACGACTATCTCTTCTTCGGGCCTCTGGAGCTCTTCGGCCAGCACACTGCTCATACGCTTCAGGGTAACCTGCTCAAACCCTTTCGCCGCGTGTACGCACAGCGCGTCCTTCTTTATGTATCGCGCCGCCTGGGCCGCAACCTCCCGCATGGCGGAAGATGGGGCAGCGAACAAGATCAATTCCGCCTCCCTTACAGCCGCTTCCATATCGGTTGTTGCGGCAAGCCGTTCGGGCAGTGTGGTTCCCGGCAAATAGCGGCCATTCGTGCGGTCTTCGTTGATTTCGCTCACTTGTCCGTCGTTTCGGCTCCACATGGTCACAGAGCATCCATTCTCGGCAAGTACGACCGCGAGTGCCGTGCCCCAGCTGCCTGCAACAAGAACCGCCGCTTTCTTATCGGTCATGAGGCACCCCTTTCTTGGCCCCAAGCTTGTTCTCCTTGCCCTGCACTAATTTCATGATATTCGAACGATGACGGATAAATGCATAAACACCAAGCAGTACACTGGTCCAGAATATGGAAGCCTCTACACCAAATACGAGCATCATAACCGGCGCAAGCCCGGCAAAAATGAGAGAGCCAAGGGAAACATAACGGGTCACGGCTATTGCTGCAATAGCCGCGATACCTGCTATAAGGGAGGGTAAGAAAGCAAGGGAAGCCATTACCCCTATTGTGGTGGCGATTCCCTTGCCTCCCTTAAACCGGAACCAGACCGGCCAGTTATGACCGGTAATGGCAGCGAGCCCGCATGCTGCCTCGATCCATCCATTGCCGCCACTGAGCCAATATCCAAGCCACACAGCCGCAATGCCCTTCGCGACATCGAGCAGGAATACGGCAGCAGCCGGACCCTTACCCAAAACGCGCAAGGTGTTGGTTGCCCCTGCATTGCCGCTGCCATGGTTGCGGATATCAATCCCCTTGACCCATTTTGCAATCAGAATGCTGAACGATATGGAGCCTAGCAAATAACTGATAACAATCACTAAGACGGATTGCAGATTCATCTGCCTCTCTAATCCTCCTCGGACTTCCGGCGGGTCACAAGCCTAACCGGCGTTCCTTCAAATTCGAACGCTGCTCGGATTTTATTCTCCAGATACCGCTGATAAGAGAAGTGCATCAGCTCGGGATCATTCGCGAAGATAACAATCGTAGGCGGCTTAACCGCGACCTGCGTTACATAATTAATCCGCAGACGCTTGCCTTTGTCCGTAGGAGGTGGATTAATTGCAATCGCATCCGCAACCACATCGTTAAGCAGATGAGTCTGTATGCGCATCGAGTGCTGCTCCGATACCCGGTTTACAACAGGCAGCAGCTTGTGAAGACGCTGCTTCGTCTTGGCGGACAAGAAAACGATCGGCGCATACGTCATAAACAGGAAGTGATCCCGGATATTCTGCTCAAAATGCTGCATCGTCTTGTCATCCTTCTCGACCACATCCCACTTGTTCACAACAAAGACGGATGCTCTGCCAGCTTCATGGGCATAACCGGCAATATGCTTATCCTGCTCGATAATGCCTTCCTCACCGTTAATAAGGATTAGAACAACATCGGCCCGCTCAATCGCCTTCATTGCCCGCATGACGCTGTATTTCTCGGTCGTTTCGTACACCTTGCCGCGCTTGCGCATGCCGGCTGTATCGATTAATACATACTTCTGGCCATCATGCTCGAAAGGTGTATCAATTGCATCGCGGGTGGTACCCGCCACATCGCTTACTATGACACGCTCTTCGCCAAGAATCGCATTCACGAGCGATGACTTGCCTACATTCGGTCTGCCGATAAGCGCAACCCGGATGACGTCTTCATCATACTCATCGTCCTCGATGACCGGCAGCTTCTCCACCACCGCATCGAGCAGATCACCGATACCTGTTCCGTGAGCACCCGATATCCCGATCGGATCGCCAAAGCCCAGGCTGTAAAACTCGTAAATTTCGTCCGAACGCCCCTGGTTGTCCACCTTGTTAACGGCTACAACAACCGGCTTGCGCGACCGGAACAGCATATGCGCAACCTCATCATCCGCATGCGTAAGTCCTGCCTTGGCATCTACCATGAAGACAATAACGTCAGCCTCTTCAACTGCAAGCTCGGCCTGCATTCGAACGGATTTCATAATCTCGTCCTCGCCGTCAATCTCAATGCCTCCGGTATCCACAATACTGAAGGCCCTGCCGTTCCATTCCCCGGAGCCGTACAGACGGTCCCTCGTTACACCGGGCTTGTCTTCCACAATTGCCAACCGGTCGCCAATGATCCGGTTAAATATAGTGGATTTACCGACATTTGGCCGCCCGACAATCGCCACTACGGGTCTTGCCATCTATTCCACTCCTTCAAAAATTCTCACGATAACCATCATAGCAAAAAACCTCGGGCTTGGCTAACATTTCATTTGTCGCCGTGTTTCACCAAAACCAGAATGCCATTCTTCAAATCATGTACACTTGCATCCAATATCTTTTCGAGCAAAAACGCGGTCTTCTCTTGTTGTTCGCGGCTCTGCTCGACAAAAATGGGCGCTCCGCCCCCGACTGCTTCCCGGTCGAGTGTAACAATAGCCGCAACTTTAGCCACTTGCCCTTCCCTCCTTATGATTGACGCCTGCCTCAGTCGGCATTCGAACGGCGGATTCCAGAATTGGCACCCGTTCGACAATTTCTCGTGCCTTATTAACATCCTTCTCCTGCGGCAGCATAAAGATCGCGAGCCTGCCGTCCTTCATGTCCAGCTTCGCGAGTGGTACCAGGGCCGGTTCGCCTTCATCCCTGAAGACACCCAGCAGAGTGGACAAATCATAGAGAATGGCCTGCCGTTGCCCGAGATTGGCAATTGTCGCTTTTCCGTTGGGATTAAACGGGGTCAGGACAATGCCAATGCCCCGCTCCTTAATGATCGCCTGGTTGGCCGTCAGACCTACGTTCATCATATAGATATCATCCACAAACAAGTCAGGCCCATCTTGTCGAACCTGCACCGCCTCGGCTGCAGCAATATGGGAGATAGATTTGCCCGACCTCAGCTTTCGTACAGCAAGCAGCATCAGAAGAGCAGCAGCGGCACCAGCATACCACTCCCACACGATCGCTGCCAGACTGGTCAAGAACGCCGTAAGGATGACCAGATAATTCCTGCCCTCGAACACCATAGCAATCCCTTCAATATAAGTGGCACCGCGAGGCACAAGCTCGAGTCTATCGATAACCGTAAGCGTCTCCCTCTCCATCTTGCGTACATCGCGGAACTGTTGAGCGGCCAGCGCCAGGAAAGTGATCGCGGTGTAATCCTTGTTAAATAGTGCCGGAACCGCTATAGCCCCCAGTGCCGCTGCTATTACGCCAAGTGATATATGAATGATCCTTCCGTGCGGATAAGTCGGATACTGACGGTAATCTGTGTGAAGCATGTAAAGCCGGGCAGTTACACCCGCCAAAACACCGAGCAAAATTCCGATCGTCTGCTTGTGCGCAGCGAGAAATACCATCATGTTCCCGTCTTCCCCCTTATCTGTGCAATGCTGTTAAGCAGCTGCTTGCCCGCTCTTCGCAGCTTGGCATATAGGTTAACACAAAGGGAAAGCAGGACGGTCACCAAGCGTACTCCTGCCATGGCAAGCAGGAAACTGTCCAGCAGAACCCGGCTGTCAAGCACTGAACTCCTCCAAGTCAGCTCTTTCAGCGGGATAAGAACTGAACCGAGCTCACCGATCGTAGAAGAAAGCGCCAGCACAGCGAATTGGTCCCGAAACCTGGCAGACATGAATGCAGCGGCCAGCGCCGCAAGCAGCGGGGCATCGGTATAGGGATGAAGGATCACGAAGACGGGATCGAACCAGTACAGCTTGCGCATCCAAATCCAGGCAGCAGCCGTAAGCAGCGCAGTCAAGTAAATATAAGTCTGATGGACCGCTGCTTCATGCTTGGTTATTGCCATCATTGCCCACAGCCAGAGCCAAGCAACAGGCAGCAGAACATAATAAACCGGTCTGCCGGCAGATAGCAGCGTCATTGCGGTCAGCGGCACCAGGAACAAGGCCGCTATCCGCATGCTGCAGCCTCCGATGAGCTCCCGCCGCCAGCCGGTCATAATCAGGATCATGCCTGAGAGCAGCAGCCATACAGATAGATATCCGGCAATCAAGACATAACCTCCTTCTGGTCCTATTATGTGCCAAAGCCTGCCGGCATAGTCGGCTGATTTCCTGGCGGTCTAACAGGACGTGCAGACGGAAAAAGAGCTGCCAGCCTGCAGGGTTACCTGCAGGCAGCAGCTCTTCTGGTTACATCATGATCACTTGAACTTGCTCAGCTTATCACCGAAGCGCTCGCCAAGGGTAAAGCTCATGCTTTCCTTGTTCATGCTGACATTCGGATTATTGATTTCTTCCTTAGGAGCACGGGAAGGTCTCTCCGGTCTTGCCGAAGGCTCCGGTGCTTCTTCCGTTTCCTTAATGGAAAGGCTGATGCGCTGCTCAGATGGGATGAAGTCCAGTACCTTTGCCTGTACCTCTTGACCTTCCTTCAGCACTTCAAATGGAGTTGCAATATGACGATGTGCGATTTGCGAAATATGAACCAGGCCTTCAACGCCAGGAGCTACTTCAACAAATGCGCCAAAGTTAACGAGACGCTTAACCGTACCGGTAACGATGTCTCCAACTTTAAACTTGTCGGCAGCTGTTTCCCAAGGACCAGGCTGTGCTGCTTTCATGCTCAGGCTGATTTTGCCTGCTGCAGGATCAACCTTCAGTACCTTGACACGAACTGCCTGGCCTTCTGTTACCACATCCTTCGGATGGGCAACATGCTCCCAGGAAAGCTCGGATACGTGAACAAGGCCGTCTATGCCACCGATATCAACAAAGGCGCCAAATGGCGTCAAGCGCTGTACCGTACCTTCGATTTCCTGGCCTACCTCAAGGGAAGACATGATTTGCTGCTTGTTAGCCTCATATTCTTCCTCGAGCACTTCTTTGGCCGACAGGATCACTTTGTTGTTCTCACTGTCGATTTCTTTAATCTTAACGCGCAGCGTACGCCCCTTGTAGTCGCTGAAATCTTCTACAAAATGACGTTCAACCATCGAAGCCGGAATGAATCCGCGAACGCCGATATCGGCAACCAGACCGCCTTTTACTACATCGGCAATCGTGACTTCCAGAATCTCGCCTTTCTCGAATTTCTCCTGAAGCTCACTCCAGGAACGCTCAGCGTCGATAATGCGCTTGGAGAGGACAAGCTTTTCCTTATCGTCGTCAATGCTGACCACTTTAAGTTCAACCTCTTGGCCCACTTGTACCGCTTCTGCCGCATTATCCAGATGAACAGCGGAAAGCTCCCGAAGCGGAATTACGCCGTCGTATTTATATCCAAGGCTGACGTAGGCTTGGTTGTCTTCAATTTTGACGATCGTACCTTTAACCGTATCGCCCTTCTTGATCGATACCAAATTGTCCATCGTCTCTTCGGTGATGCTTTCCGCTGCTGCGGATTCCTGAACCTTCGTTTCTTCTGACATGTGAACTAACCTCCTCGATTCATACCCCAACTTTATTTAAACCTGTCGAAGGCTTTTGAAACACTTCGCAGGATTTAAAATAAAATCAATGTTCTCGTTATAGTAAGATAAGGCATGTGTGAAAGCTTATAGGCATAGCTACCTGCTTAGCTCACGAATATGAGCCATGATGACGTCAGTAACCCTCTCAAGCAGTTCAGGATCCTTATCGCCCTCAAAAATGGACAGGTCAACTGGGGGCCCGTAACGGACAATAACCTTGCCGAACAGCCTGTAGCTGCCCGTTATCGCCACTGGCACAACTGATGCGCCGCTGCGAAGAGCAATCATTGCCGCTCCCTTCTTAGCCGCTCCTTCCATTCCGGGAACGCTGCGCGTCCCTTCAGGAAATATGCCCATTACCTGGCCGTCCTTCAGCAGCTGCAGCGCCAGCTTAATGGATTCCTTGCTGACTCCGCCCCGCTTGACCGGAAAAGCGCCGATCGCCGTAAGCAGTGCGCCTAATGGTTTGAAGGAAAACAGCTCAGCCTTGGCCATAAAGTGAACGCGACGGCGTACTTTAAGACCAACTGCTGGAGGATCAAAGTTGCTGATATGATTAGAACAGAGCAGTACAGGACCATGGTCTGGTACATGCTCCAGACCTTCAGCTCTAATCCGGAATAGTAACGTATAAAGCACATCAAGCAGGAACTGGCATATCCGGTATATCATTGTGAGTTCGCCTCCGCAATTCTGCCGCGGCTGAGCTCCAATATCCGCTGCACGACTTCATCAATCGTATCGTTCGTGCTGTCCAGCAGAACGGCATCCTTCGCCTTAACAAGCGGAGAAACAAGCCTCTGCTCGTCCATCCGGTCCCGTTCGGCGATCTCCCGCTCCAGCTGCTCCAGCGTATAACCCTGCTCAGCACCAGACTCTTTGTACCGGCGCTTCGCGCGTTCTTCCACCGAAGCTGTCAGGAACACCTTTAATTCCGCATCCGGAAGCACATGCGAGCCGATATCTCTGCCATCCATGACAACGCCTTTGGCAAGTGCCAGCTTGCGCTGCTTGTCAACAAGACTGGTTCTGACCGGCTCAACAGCCGCCACTGCCGACACACCTGCTGTAATCTCCCGCGAGCGGATCAACCCGGTAACATCTTCGCCATTGAGGAACACCCGCTGAACAGGATCCCCTGGTTTCAATGTAATGTCCAGATTACTTACCAGCTCTGCAAGCAGATCTTCACGGCTTGTACCGATGCCAGACCGCTGTGCGGCCAATGTCACAGCCCTGTACATGGCTCCTGTGTCAATATACACATACCCCAGCAAGCTGGCTACACGGCGGGCAACTGTACTTTTACCCGCTCCTGCTGGACCGTCAATCGCAATGTTGATCCGGTCGCTGTTATTATGCTGCTCTATCGTTGCCAAAAAATAATCCCTCCACCATCAGGTAAGCAGGAAGCCCCAGCTTCACAGCACCCCAAGAAAAAAGCAGGCACGGCCTGCGAACGTGAAAATTATACCACACTAAAAACAGAGATGCAAAAGACATCCCCAGTATAAGGGATGCCTTCCAGCCTCTCGGTTAACAAGAGCCAGCTTCTGACCGGCTCAATCTTCAGTGCCGCCTGCGCGATGAAGAGGATTACGAACAACACCGCCAGGCACAAGAAGAGCCGGAAGCTAACTTCGTCAGCGATCCGGCTCCATTTTTCCCAACTAGAACAGCTGCCGTAAGACTTGCGCTTCCCCATATACACGGACACTTCCTTCCGATATTTGGGTTTAGCTTGCCCGCCCCGGCTGGCGGTTATTCACATATGGTATCCTACTGCTTTCGCACTTCCAGCTGTCTTTCGAAACAGTAACGGATAATTTTCTGGCGTTCGCCATCCGTTATGCTGATGTACTTCACCATAACCTGCTTGCGGCCGGATTCCAGCAGCTTGACGCGTACAATCTCCGCTTTGAAATTGGCGTGCTCCAGGGATCCATTCTTATAAGGCAGCAGAAGCCAGCACTCCAGCGAATCGCCCGCTTTAACATCGCGGGCGCCTTCCGCCAAGAAGGAAATCCCCCCGCCGCCAACATCATCCGTATGGACGATGAACCGCTGATCGCCGTTTAGCCTGATTGCCATCTCAAGTTCGGCCGATACCCGCAGAAAGCTCCGGCGCTGAATTTTCGTTATCGAATCCGGCTCGGGCATCTTGATCTCAACCAGGCGCAGGACATCCTGCCTGAAGCCTAGCACGTGAGAGCTGAAATAATGCTTCACTCCCTCTTCATTAAGGAAGTATGCGGACAGCTCGTCCCCCAAGTAAAGCTTCTTCAGCCGGCCGGTCTGCTCAAGCATGGGCACCTCAATCAGCAGCCGTCCTTCCTGTATATCGGCAATCCTTGATTTATACTCGATTTTCGCTTCCTCTTCATCAGAAGAAGCAACTTGCAGAATTAATACTTGGTTCACTTTAGGCAGCAATTGGGCTCCTCCCTCCATATGGTTGATTATAACATGGAGGATTGAGATTCAACTACCACAAAATAGCCCTTTTTTCCTATTCCATTGCTTCAAACCGCTCAATCTTCTCTTCCTGTCCTGAATCTGCATTAATGTAAATCCGGTAGCTTCCTCCATTAATTCTGCCTGTAAACTCATAGCACAGCGTCTCTTCGCCCATATCATTCTCGATGAGGGCAAGGCGTTCACCCTGGAGACGCAGCGAGGGATTAAGCGCCTTGCGGGCCTCAGTACTGTCCAGTGCAGGTTTAGGCAAGGAACGCTCATGATGCTCATAAACAAAGTCTGCTGCCTGCAGACCAATAATATCCCCGTTATCCAGGGCTACCTTTACCGTCAGCTTCTCCGGATAGATCAGCACCTCATCCTGCTGGGCTGCAAACGTCAGCACGATGGCGTTATCGGTCCTGTCAAACGTAATGGCCTGCATATTGGGGTAGCCATGGGTACGGAGGAATGAGGATGCAGCCTGCTCTGCTGTCTCCACATCGACCGCCGGATTATCGACATTACGGGGGTTAAGGTACCAGATCATCCGCCCACCATTCTTGGTAAAATCCATCTTGATTTGCCGATCGGAGCTCGGGTCGCTTATAACCGCAGAATACGTTTGATATTCCGTGCCCTGCCCGTTCTCCTCAACCTGAATGACCGACGGGTCTTTTATGCCGAGAAAATGAGCGGCCGACTGCCGGATCTCTTCCGGACTCTTGGCTTCACCCTGCATGAGCTTAAGGGAGCGCTTCTCGTACATCTTGGTTACAGAAGGACCCCAATCCAGTTCAGGATATTCGCTGACCTTCTTATCTACCGTCCGGAAGCCGTCCACAAGGGTATTCTCCTCTTGCTCCCCGCTGGAGGCAAGCGCAATTTCGACATCCATCCATCTTAAATTCTCCTGCAGCACCTTGGTCTGCATTCCCTGCAGGTTATTGGCAATGTCTTCGGAACTCTTATACAGCGTGAGCAGCGTATCATATTCTTTCTTGGTGAGCGGCTCCTTTGTCAAATCCCGGATCGCCGTCTTATAAGAGAAATTCGCGATCTTCGAGAGAAATTCTTCCGTACGCGTGAATGGCAGCAGAGTTAGCGGCAGCTGGTTGATTTCGTTCTGCGCTTCATTAGTGATCCGCCAAACATTGATCAGACCCTTGCGGTGATACGCTTGCGAAGTTGAATTCACTGCCAAGGTATTACCTAACTCCTCATGAAGCTGATCGACGTGGTAAGTCAAATCGTGAAAAGCCCGCTGATACTGATTTTCCGCTTTGATCAGAATCGAGTTTTTTTCCTGATGCTCCTGATAACCCCAATAGGCTGAGCCAACCAGCAGCAGGGCTGCTACGGGAAACAGGACTGCGCTTAACCGTTGGTACATAAGGCAAAAGCTCCTTTCATTAACAAACCTGCCATTAGTGTGGTTTGTCGAAAGGAGCTTTATGCATGAGATATTGGTCGTTATACCATTTGTTCTTCAATCTCGAAATCTTCGGTATTATTGCATAGACATTGCTTAAAGCCGGTGTCGATTCTTCCCTTCTCGCGCTTGCCTCGCAGCACAAACTTTTCTCCGCATTGATTGCAGCGTATTCTCACTTTAACCCTCATGTTTTCCATAACAACCTCCTGGATAAGTCTTTAACTTTGTCCTTAGGCATTATGGACGGAAGACTCACATTTTAACCTCGTCCTCGCGTCCGACAATCCGGAAAGGGGAGTGCGCATTGGCCCTGCGGATTTTGGCCAGGCCTCTGATCCACAGCACAATCATCAACGGTACAATAAAGTAAATCCACGTTGTTTCAGCAGTCAGCATGATGTAGTCGTACAGACCATGCCAGAACAGCGGCAGGGCCAGCGAGAAGGCCAGCAGACGTCTGGTCTGGTGTTGCTCGGCAAATTTGGCTTTTCCCACGTAATAGCCCATCATGACGCCAAACAGGGCATGCGCCGAAACCGGAAGCAGAGCCCTGACGAGCAGGGAGCCAAACGTAGAAGGCATCAGAAGCGCGTACAGCACATTCTCCAGCGTGGCGAAGCCAAGTGAAATGGCGGATGCATAAATAATGCCGTCATATGGTTCATCGAAGATCGTATGATTGTAGATGATGTGATAGAGCACAAACCATTTCATCACTTCCTCGACGCCAGCAGAGATGACATAAGCGTAGATGAACGGCTCTTCCCCTAACCACAGCATGAGCCCCCGCTGTACAATGACAATCGGCAGCACAATCAGCATGCCGACAATAAACATTCTTGCCACCATATGGAAGGGCTCCATATCATAGCGGTCCTTCAAATAAATGTAGACCAGCAAAGACACACCTGGAGCAATGGCTGCCGCCAAGATTGAGAGCAGCAGCATCTAACGCCTGTCACCTCCTTTCTTTATGAAGAATCTATACCCAGCCGCGTAAGCGGGCAGCCTCCGCGACCTTCCTGACACCTACCATATAAGCGGCAAGCCGCATATTGACCTTGCGCGACCGGTGAACATCGACGACCTCGCGGAATCCCCGCACCATCATAGCTCTTAGCTTTACATCTACTTCCGGCTCAGACCAGTAGTACCCTTGATTGTTCTGAACCCACTCGAAGTAGGAGACAATAACGCCTCCCGAGCTGGCCAGAACATCAGGCACAATAAGGACATCGCGGTCATTCAGGATATTGGTCGCCTCAAGTGTTGTTGGCCCGTTGGCGGCTTCTACAATAGCCCTAGCTTTGATCCGTGGAGCATTATCTGCGGTAATCTGATTCTCGATGGCAGCTGGCACAAGCACGTCGCATTCCAGCTCCAGCAGCTCGTCATTGCTGATTGTCTTGCGGAACAGATTCGTCACCGCCCCGAAAGAATCCCGCTTATCAATCAGATCCTCGATATCCAGCCCGTCCGGATCATGCAGCGCTCCGTGAACATCGGAGATTCCGACCACCTTCGCACCCGCGTCATACATGAACTTGGCCAGATAGCTGCCTGCGTTTCCGAAGCCTTGAATGACAATCCGGGCATCCTTGAGCGGGGTCCCCATGACAGCAAGCGTCTCCTCGATCATAATGGCCACGCCCCGCGCTGTTGCTGTCTCTCTGCCCAGTGAGCCTCCCAGCACGATCGGCTTGCCTGTAATAAAGCCTGGAGAGTCATGTTCCCGAATACGGCTGTATTCATCCAGCATCCAGGCCATAATCTGTGAATTGGTCATGACATCCGGAGCGGGAATATCCTTGTTCGGTCCAACGATCTGGCTGATGGCGCGTACATAGCCCCGGCTCAGCCTCTCCAGCTCCCGGAACGACATGCTTCTCGGGTCGCAGATAATGCCGCCCTTCCCGCCTCCGTAAGGGAGATCGGCTATGCCGCATTTCAGCGTCATCCAGATGGATAACGCCTTTACCTCCTCCTCGGTAACACTTGGGTGAAACCGGACGCCTCCCTTGGTCGGACCCACCGCATCATTATGCTGGGCCCGGTAGCCGGTAAAAACCCTCACTCGTCCATCATCCATCCGGACTGGTATCCGAACCGTCAGCATACGCAGCGGTTCCTTCAGGAGCTCGGCCATATCGGAACCGTAACCCAGCTTCAACAGTGCTTCTTCAATAATGGTTTGCGTTGCTGCCAGCATCTCCTGATGATTATGTGCTGCCATGGGATATACACCACCTTCTACCAGTCTATTATGAACGGCCCCCCGCCTGTCTATGCGCTTTAACGGCGCTTCCCATGGAAAGACAAAAGAGCGTCTGCCGGATTTATGATCCGGTTCAGATGCTCTTTCGTTATACGATTATTCAAAGTGATTGCATATCTCTTTCACTGCGCCTGCGGCGATGACAACCTTGCCGTACTCTTCAAGTACAGCCGTAGTAACCGAGGCAGCTTCGCCATATTCAGCAAGCAGTGCTATAATCGCATGATATTTGGAAGGCTCTGAGCCTGCAGGATCAAATGCAAGCATATATTTGCCCTGATAGGCGTACAGCCGTCCATCCTCCGAAATACCGGATGAAAGCAGTTTCTTAGAAACCGAGATGACGTCCTCAAAATCGCGGAACGCATACATAACTGTATCACTCTGTTCAAGCGTAACTTCCATCTCATAAACCTCATCATCATGATCATCATCCGTATCTGGATATCCGATATGATGGCTGTCCGTTTTGCCGCGGGTGACGATTACGACCATACCTTGGGCCGGAAGTGCAAACACTTCAACCGCGAGAGGCCCGCTTGCGTCGAAGCCGAGTTCGCTGTAAGCTTGCTCCATCATTTCACTGAACAGCTCATGAACTTTCGGAATTTCGCGCCACATATCCTCTTTTTGGATCCCCCGTTCAAGGAGGTCGTCGAACGTCAGGAATATGCGAATCTTGTCCTGACTAAGCCGTTCGATCTTCATGCAAGGAACCCCCCTTTGCAGCATCGGTTATAACATCGTATGAACCGTATTAAGATATGTGATAATAAGTTATATGTATCTATGTTATCATGTCTGCTGCTGAAATGCACTATATGCACCTGAAAAAGAAATTGGCCCGGCCGCCTGTATTTGCAGGCGGCCGGGCCAACTTGTATCCGTCTGTTTATTGCGACGCTGTGGATGCGGCCGAATCAGCTGGGGTAGCTGCTTCCGTCATAATTTGGGCTGCCTGGTTCTTCACTTCCGGGTCGCTCGTCATCAGCTGTGCAATCATATTCCAGGAGCTGTCCTGCTGCTGGTTCTGGGCACTGCTGCCAGCCGTACCGCTGACCGCATTTGGTGCCATTGTGCTTTGCGCTGCATTATTCATTGCAGCAGTATTTTGAGCCGCAGCCTGGTTCGGCTGCTTCTCCTTGCCAAATTTACGGTCAAGTGCGTTTTCAATCATTTTGCTTTTGGCTCCCGCTACTAGTCCGGATGCCGCGTCCCCAACCCATGCAAAGGACCCCGGACGTCTTTTCGCCAGATAGGCGGCTGCCATTACACCTACGATTCCACCGACCAGAAAACCGCTCATTCTCATAACGGGTACCTCCCTTAATAATTCGGTTCCTGGATTAGTTTGTCCGGAACATCTTCCGTAATCCCGATCAAATTAAGGAAAGTGAGGGTTCTGGATGTGAAATCGGGGTAATGCTACAATAAATTACAATCAACTACTCATTGGAGGTAACCATGCTGACGAAATGCTATTCTGCCGTTACAATCATCATTCTCGCCTTCACACTGGCTGCCTGCGGCCAAAACGAAAACACGGATGTCAATCCGCCAGGCCAGCCGGCTGAAACAGATACCACCCTGACGGATACCCCCTCTAAGACACCGGATAACACTGTTACCCAGCCCGAGGAGAGCGCACCTGAGGCTGCTCCGGATCAGGTACAGGAAGACAACGAAGATGCGATCAAGGAAGACCCTTCGGCAGCGGGCAGCAAAGAAGCGGCTTCCTCTGATGGCGAAGAGACAGCCGCTGCTTCCCCGCTATACCGTATGAACGAGGCGTACCGTTTTGTTCCCATCGAAGAGAGCACACCAGCGAAGGTGGTACTGCTTACCTTTGATGACGGGCCTAAGGAGCGTGATCTTCTGGAAAGCATGCTGGATACGCTGGAGAAGCATAACGCTAAAGCCGTTTTCTTCGTTAACGGATACCGGGCCAAAGCAAATCCAGAACTGCTTAAGCTGATCGCAGACAGCGGCCATTCAATCGGTAACCATTCCTGGGACCATATCGATCTGAAGAAGGAAAAGGCTGACGTAGTCAGAAAGCAGATTGGAGATGTTCAGGAGCTCGTAAACGAAGTAACCGGCAGCAAGCCCAAGCTGTTCAGACCGCCATTCGGCTCGGGAGGCGACAGTGTACAAGAAGTCGCTAAGAATGAAGGACTGCTGTATATGACCTGGTCCAACGGTTCGCTCGATTGGGATCCCAAGAACAAGAACAAGCCGGATGCCGTCATAACCAATGTAATGGATCAGCTGCACCCGGGAGCCAATATCCTCATGCATGAACTGCCATGGACAGCGGAAGCACTTGACCAGCTCCTTACGAAGCTTGAAGGCAAGGGCTATGGCTTTATTGATCCCGAGACGATTCAGACTGGGGACAAGAACGAAGAGTAAGTAGATGCGCCTCCGCTGGCGCCCTAAGCCGGAACGGAATTTTGGAAGTGCCGAACCCCCGGCTGACGAGCATCCGGCATTCTTCGCCTACTGCCATACCGGCTTGCTGCAGCTGGAACCAGCCTTTCGGGTAAAGGTTCAGCGACTTGGAATTAATGACAGCACCAGCGAAGGGAACGACGATCTGCCCGCCATGTGTATGACCGGCGAGGATCAGATCGATCCTGCTCCCTTCGCCGCTGCACGGCAGCCGTTCGGCTATGATGGGGTCATGCGCCAGCAGCAGTGTAAACGGAATTGTTTCCTGGTCTACTGCTGCCTTACCCGTTCCCAGGGCCAGCCCCAGCCGGTCTCGGCGGGTTTTGGGGTCATCGACCCCAACCAGTCTAATCACACTTCCATCCTTCTTCTCCAGCCGGACAGCCTCGTTAACCAAGACCCTAACCCGCTCTTCCTCGAGCAGCACCTCCAGTTCCCGAACAGGCTCATCATGGTCATGATTGCCATATACCAAATAGACTGGTCCAAGCCGGGAGAGCAGTCTTACATTATCTCGGGTCCGCTTCAGCGGCACGCCCCCTTCACGAAGATCGCCGCCAATCAGCACCAGATCTGCCCCTTCAGATAATATCGGATCATCAAGCAGCTTCTGCGGGAGCCTTCTGCGATGAATGTCGCTGATAAAAAAAATCCGCGTCCCGTCAAAGGACGCAGGAAGACGATGGAGTCTTACCTCTTCAGTATTGACAGCCGTACGGAATGCTTCAGCCAGCATCCAAACAGCGAACGCAATTGACCCGGCAGACAGCAGAGCAGCAGCAATGAGCATGCGATCGACCTCCGTAACTGTCTTATTTATTTCATATGCGAAAAATAGCGGCTCATTCACTCCCCCGACATCTGACGGCCATACCAGAACAGGCCGGCGGCAAGTGCCAGGAATAGAAAAATTAAGGAGTTATAAAACCACTTGGTTACCTGCTGCTTGCTAGACGGGTGCTTAACCCGGCGCGGGGGAAGCGCCTCCTGTTCGGGTTTCTGCACAATTTCATGATGCGCCGGTCCCGCCGGCTGTCCACGTTTCCTTCCCCTGCTCATGTTTCCCTCCGGAATCGAATAATGAGACCCATAACCATATCAATTGCAAAATGTGCCGCGATCGGCGCCCACAATGTATCGGTCTGGATATAAATCCAGCCAAGAGCGTAACTAATAGAGAAAACAAGTCCTGTCGGTATCCAGTGGCGCAGATACCGGACATGTATAGCGGCAAACAGAATACTCGTCCAGTATGGGCCAAATGCGTGTTGCAGGGCTCCTCTGAAGAGCATTTCCTCACATACGGCTACTATAAAGGAAATCACCAGTATGTGCCAGACAGGCCTTCTGCGGAACAACCTCTCATTCACGCCGCCGTCATCCGCCGCCTCCTCCGGTATCCACCGGGACAAAATGAGATCGACCGCCACCACGGCTGCGGCCAATCCAAACCCCCAGTAGAGAAAGGCAGATCCTTCCGGGACAGCCAAAAGTGAAAAAGGATTTCGCCCCTGAAAAAAAATCCATGCCAAGCCGATAATAAGTGTAAGGACTTGAGTAAGATACAAATTCATCAGCAGCATCCGGTCATCCAGCTCATCGACTGAGACTTTTCGGATTTTGATGTTCTTGATGTCGAATTTTTTCATAGTTCCCTTCCTGTCACAAGGTTCGTTATTCCCTTTTTTGTCATTATAACCTATACTAATTAAGACACATCCCGTCATAATTCGACATCCATCTACTTTACCCACTACATATATTGAAGGAGATTGTCATGGAAAAGCGATTAACCCGAACCGAAATGCTGTTCAGTCTTGGATTTATCTTCATGCTGGTCGTAGCCGTTGCCGCATTCCTCTACGGTATGAAGGTCGGTGCTGAAGAGACTGAAGCAAAGTACGTGCCAAGCAAAAAGCTGAATGCAGAGGTCGCCGACAAAGACACCGCATACCAGCAGCAGGATCTTGTGTCCTACTATCATACCGTATTTTTGCCGTATCGTGAATTTTTGAATGAATGGGTAGCTGAAACGGACCGGATGAAATCGGGACTAACCGAGGAGCCTGCCGATAAATTAAAGGAACTGGCTGCCTTGGCGGATAAGCAGTATAAGGAAGCCGCTAAAGCTTCCCTTCCGGCCGTTTCACCGCTGCTGGTCGACGCTCATACCAGCACATTGAAGAGTCTTAAGCTGTTCAAGCAGGCTGCTGAAGCGCAAACAGCCGCAGCCAAGAGCAAGACACCGGCGGATACTGCCGCCCTGCTCTTCAAGGATGCCTACTACAAGCAGGCTGCCGAGTATGCCCTTCAGAGCCAACAGGAATATTACAGCGCCATGCTGAAGTGGGGATCGACCGTCAATAAGAAGGTTCCCGGCAATTATGAAGCGCCAAGCCTGCTCGATCTCGCCACCTGGAAAGCGCAGCCGATTCTTGTCAAGAACAAGCTGATCGCCGATCAGCTTGAAGCACGCAAGCTTCTTACCGGTTATCATCCGCAGGATATGACTGCGCGCATTGATGCTTTCATTGCCTCCGGTCAGGCTTCCAAGATGAAGATCAAGACGGTATCCGCCATTGTTGACCTGCTCTTGGGAACGGAAGCGGTGCGCGGCGGAGATTTCATGTCAAGCAAATCCAGGTTCTACAGCAAAGAACTGCTTCCACAGCTGCCATTCTTCATCTCTTAATCGTATTGAAAACCATTCAACAAGGCTGCAGCCGCTATTCCGCCTGTTATGTTGCGGAGGCGGCTGTAGCCTTGTCCAGCCATATAACTGCATACATGCATACTGCGTACGCCGTGAGCACAGAGCACATACCACTCTTTGTCCTTGGACAGGTCGTCAAGCGATTCGTGTATCACGCTCATAGCGATATGCCTCGTGCCTGGAAGGTGGTAGTAGTCCCACTCCTCCTGTTCACGGACATCTATTATACTGGCTGGTTCCACCCGTCCCTCTTCCAGCTGTTTGAACAATTCTTCCGGACTAATGTCCTGCCATTCTCCAGCCACTTCAAACCCTCCATCTCGTTTGCTTCCACTGTGCCGTATTATGACATAAACAGGCATAACACGCCAATTACGGTAGAATGATAACGAAATTTTCACATTTCATCAAGTTTGCTGATTGCATTCTTGCGCTCTAATGCTTTAAAATAGGAAAGGACAAGATAATTATTCCGTATTAGTAGGATTATTCTGAAGAATGGAATAAGCTATACTTACAAGAGCCGTTACTCGTTGTAGCGTAAGCTCACATGCGAGTAACGGGAACGAGCTTAACAGCAAGCAATGCCGGTCTAACTCTCGTCCCGCCGCAGCGAACGGTACCGGGATCGGGAGTTTTTTCCTTTTACCACCACTATGATTATGGAGGCGTGTTGCATTATGTTTAAAGTACTCGTATCGGACCCCATCAGTGACCTTGGAATCCAGCAGCTTGTCGATGCTGAAGATGTTTCTGTCGACAAGAAGCCCGGCCTTAGCGAGGACGAGCTGGTCGCTATTATCGGCGAATATGACGCACTGCTTGTGCGCAGCCAGACCCGAGTCACTGCACGGATCATGGAAGCTGGCAAGCAGCTTAAGGTTGTAGGCCGTGCAGGCGTTGGCGTCGACAATATCGACCTGCCTGCAGCCACAGAGAGAGGCATCATCGTCATCAATGCCCCGGATGGCAACACGATTACAACTTGTGAGCATACCTTCGCTATGATGATGGCGCTTGCCCGTCATATTCCGCAAGCTTATACCAAGACGATTAACGGCATCTGGGACCGCAAGACTTTCCTTGGCGTGGAGCTCCGCAACAAGAAGCTTGGCGTTCTAGGAATGGGCAGAATCGGCAGCGAGGTGGCATCACGTGCCAAAGCGTTCGGCATGGAAATTCTGGCCTATGATCCATTCCTGACCGAAGACCGCGCCAACAAGCTGGGCGTTAAGCTGTCTTCTGTTGAAGACATTGTCCGAAATGCGGATTTCATGACTGTCCATACCCCGCTTACTCCTGAAACACGCCACATGATCGCAGGCCCGCAGTTCGAAATCATGAAGCCTGGCATGCGGATCGTTAACTGTGCCCGCGGTGGCATTATTGACGAGCAGGCTCTTGTGGAAGCAATCGACAAGGGCATCGTAGCCGGCGCAGCCTTTGACGTATTCGAAGTAGAGCCGCCGGAGAAGGATCATCCATTCCTTACGAATCCGAAAATTATTGTAACCCCTCACTTGGGTGCTTCAACCGTAGAAGCCCAGGAGAATGTTGCGATTGATGTCTCCGAGCAGGTTCTTCATATTCTGCGCGGCGAAGCGTTCAAGAACGCCGTGAATATGCCTCCAGTACCGGGCGATGTCCTTAACAAGCTTCAGCCTTACTTCTCCCTTGGCGAAAGACTGGGCAGCTTTGCAGCCCAGCTAGCCCATGGTGCGGTTGAAGAAATCACCGTCAGCTACTCTGGAGAGCTCGCAGATGTGGATACACAGCCGCTCACCCGCTATGTTGTGAAGGGTGTACTGTCCCATCATCTCGGTTCGGATCAGGTTAATCTGGTTAATGCCATGCACTTGGCCAAAACACGTGACCTGAACATTGTTGTTAACAAATCAACCGCCCACAAAGGCTTTACTAACCTGGTGACGGTCACGCTGCGCACACAGAGCGAGGAACGCCTCGTAGCAGGCACGCTGCTCACCGGTTACGGTACCCGTATTGTACAGATCGACAAGTTCCCGGTTGATGTCTCGCCGGAAGGCAATCTTATCCTTGTCAAGCATAACGATAAGCCGGGCATCATCGGCCGCGTAGGTACCCTGCTTGGCAATAATGACGTTAACATCGCAACCATGCAGGTTGGACGGAAGCTGGTTGGCGGAGCGGCGATTATGGTCCTGACTGTGGACAAGGCAGCAACCAAGGAAGTCATTGCAGAGCTTGTCAGCCTGCCGGATGTTAATAAGGCTAAAGAAATCCTGCTCGTTTGATTAATTAGCAATTAACATAATCAGGGCTGTCTCGAAGATCAGTATGTATGACCTTTGGGACAGCCCTTCTATTGGCATCGAATGATATGGATTATAATAACGGCCGCCCAGGTTAATTCCTGAACGGCCGTTATTTAATATTATTGTTTCACGAACAACAAGATTAAACGCTACGTTTCGCGAGGCTTGGACAGTACACCGGGCCCTTCGACAGGAAGCATCAGGGTGAAAGCTGTTCCTTCTCCAAGTGTGCTGGCAACCTCAATAGTACCAGCATGAGCTTCGATGATATTCTTCACGATTGCCAGGCCAAGCCCCGTCCCACCGCTGTTACCGCGTGTGCGCGCTTTGTCGGCCTTGTAGAATCGTTCAAAGATGAATGGAATGTCTTCCTTGGGAATTCCCTGCCCCTTATCTCTTACCGTAACTCTGGCAAACGGTTTATCCTTGACAGCCGTTTCCTCAGCGGATATCTTGATCTCTTTCCCTTCGGGCGTGTGACGAATAGCATTATCCAGCAGATTCGTAAGCACTTGTTCCAGACGATCCTCGTCTGCTTGCTCCAGCCGTATCGGTTCCCCTGGCAGATCATACCGAAGGGCAATCCCCCGGTCTTTGGCATAGACCAAGAACTTGCGGTGTACCCGCTTGATCAGTTCGCTTAGATCAGCCTGTTCCAGCTTCATCTCCATATGACCGGCTTCCATTCGGGCCAGATCAAGCAAATCCTTCACCAGTCGTCCCATACGCAGCGATTCGTCATGTATCACCTGGACGAGCTCATTGCGCTCCTCAGGAGAAGCGGCAATATCGTCAAGCAAGGCTTCACTATAGCCCTGCAGCATGGACAACGGTGTGCGGATCTCATGGGAGACATTGGCCACGAAATCTTTGCGGAGCTTCTCCAGCCGGTATTCCTCTGTCACGTTCCGAAGCACGGCTACCGCTCCTCTAACACTTTCCTTTGACTTGAGTGGCGCCATAACAATAGACCACACGTCGTTCTGCACATGCATCTTATCGGTTTGATCTCTGCCCTGCCGCAGTACATCCCGGAACAAACCGTACAGCGGAGCAGGCACGGAGCCATACCTCTGCAGCTGTCCCGGCTCCTGATCCCTGGAAATAGAGCTCCACTGCTCCATAATCTGTTCCCCTTCGGGGTTGGTCATAATGACTTCTCCGGTAGCATCGAAGGTAATGACGGCATCAGCCATACTGCGCAGAATGGATGACAGATGATCCTTCTCATGCTGCAAATCCCCGATAAGCTTATCGACTTCAGCCGCCATATGATTGAATGTTCCCGCCAGTTCTCCCAGTTCATCCGTAGAGCGAATGGGCACCCGGGTGCGGTATTCGCCCTGGGCGATCAGATCGGCAGCCTTCTTCAGCTGAAGCAGAGGCTGTGTGATTTTGAACGATAAGAAGAAAGCAAAGAAGGTGGAGAGCGTAAATCCGATGATACAGGTAATGATGAAGAGCATCTTGACATCGTCGGCATTCGTAAACGCAATATCGATATATTGGAGCAGGAACATACCGAGTATGATCAGCACCACAGCTACAAGGGCCATAATCGTAGCCCACAGCTTGCCTACAACGCTGCGCAAGAACCGCAACACCATCTTACTTAGGCACCTCTAACTTGTAGCCGACACCCCATACGGTCGTGATCATGGCCGCTGCATCTGGAGACACCTTGTTAAGCTTCTCCCGAAGACGCTTGACATGCGTGTCAACCGTACGAAGATCACCAAAAAATTCATAATTCCACACATCCTTAAGCAGGTCTTCACGCGAGAATACCTTGTCCGGTGAAATAGCCAGGTAGTGCAGGAGCTCATACTCTTTCGGTGTCAGGCTCACTTCATGTCCTCCAGCCGTGACCCGGTGGGCATCATGTTCAATTACCAGATGCGGGAATACGATATTATTGCTGGTGTTCGCTTCCTTCGATAAGAAGGCTGTCGCAGAAGAACGCCGCAGGATCGCTTTAACACGATAGATAACTTCCCGCGGACTGAACGGCTTAACGACATAGTCGTCAGCTCCCACTTCGAAGCCCTGGACCCTGTTCATCTCTTCGCCCTTGGCTGTCAGCATAATAACCGGAGTAGCCTTGGATTGCCTTAATCTGGAGCAGACCTCGATCCCATCCATACCTGGCAGCATGACATCCAGCAGAATGAGATCAAACTCATCGGCGGTAGCGATTCTTAGTGCTGTCTCGCCGTCCTCGGCCTCTTCAATGATATAGCCTTCCTTCTCCAGGTACATCTTCAGCAAACGGCGGATTCGCTCTTCATCGTCAACAACAAGTATGCGGTGAATTTGTTCAGACATAGGTTGATACTCTCCTTTGGGAACGGTTATCCGTCAACCCCGGCATACGAATGCAGGCCGGCAATAATGAGATTGACACCAATTAATGTAAACATGACTACGATAAAGCCGATTACAGCCAGCCAGGATGAACGGTGTCCCTGCCAGCCGCGCGATAAGCGCAGATGGAGGTATGCACTGTAGTACAGCCATGTAATCAGGGCCCATACTTCCTTCGGATCCCAGCCCCAGAACCGGCCCCAAGCCTGTTCTGCCCATATCATGGCAAAGATCAGAGCGCCTAAGGTGAATACCGGGAAGCCAATCGCGATTGAGCGATAGCTGATTTCATCCAGATCCTCGGGATCAATCCCCTCCAAAGTCGGGTGAATAACCGCGCCGAGAGGCTTGCGAAACACCAGTCTTAGTAGTCCATACAGCAGTGTGCCGGCGATAACAGACCAAATGACCGTGTTCAGCTTGCGGCCCGCATTCGCGCCATTCATCCAGGACGGCGCCTCGAAGAGCGGCGATTTCATACCGAGGAAAGGCTCGATAGACGTTGTCTCACTGTTGTACGGCTTCACAATCGGCGGCAGTGTGTATTCCACCTTATCTTCCGTAATGGACTCCGCGCCAGTCTTATCATACGAGATTGTAGTCTGTGTGAAGCTGGCCTGATAATCCATCCCTCTGAATAGGAACACAGCACCGATAAAGCCAACAATGACAATAATCACATACAGCGTAAACTCAATCCAGCGTTGTGCGCGTCTGGCTGCCTTGTCTGTCCCTTTAAAATCGATCACTCGCAGCAGGTACATCAATCCGGCCGCAAAGCCGACTGCGAAGAACGCTTCTCCAAGCGCCGCGGTTGTTACATGCACCTTAAGCCAATTGGACTGCAATGCCGGAACGAGCGGCTGCACCTTCTGCGGAAATACCGCCGCATAGGCCACAATCACAATGGTAAGGGGAAGCGCGAACATCCCGAGCAAGGGAGATCGGTAAATCAGATAAATAATAGTGAAAGCAATCATGATGGACATGCCTAGGAAGGTCATGAACTCATACATATTGCTGGTTGGTATGTGTCCGGCTCCTGCCCAGCGTGTGAAGAAAAACACAAGATGGGCCGCTAGTCCAATCGTCGAGAAAACAAATCCGACCCGGGACCACTTGCGCACATGCTCTTCCGGCTTACGGTTGCTCCATTTCCGTCCAGCCACCGCAATGACATAGAACAGAAAAGCGAAGCAGTATAGGAAAAACGCCGCAATAAAGGCGCTGCTGCTAATGTCTAACCAATTCACGTCTTGTTCCCTCCGTTATCAAGCGACTTCGGATCCAACTCAATGCCCATCCTGCGCAGAACTGCTGCTACATCATTTCTCATTCCGTACCAGTTCTTGTTCGTATGTGCGCCAAGTGACAGGATGCCGTTGTCGATTCGCAGCCAAATTCTTCGATGGTTCCAGTAGAAGCCCATCACAAGGCCTATCATGGATATAGCAGCGCCAACCCATATATACGGCATCGCTTTATCGATCCGGATATTAAGGTAAGTCGTTGCGCCCGATATTTCCACCTCTTCCATGCTGTCTACCCGGAATTCAATCCGCTCCGCAAGCTCCCTGTTCAGTATATCCTGACTGAAGCGCTGCTTGTCCACCTGCTTCGGAAAATAGATGAACGTCTCACCGGCCGGATCAAGCTCCGGTCCCTTCACAAGAAACAGGAAAGCCGGCGCGTTAGGCTCCCTCGACTTCGTGGCTGGTTTACCCTGTTCGTTTATGGTGAAGTCCATGAAGCGTGTAATCAGCTCCAGACGGTAAGGTCCCAGCTCATACAGCATCTCGGGCTCCGTAATAGACAAGTGAAACGGCCCATAAGCCTCGCCCGTCTTCTTGTCCACAAGCATCGGATTAACAGCTTTCAGCTTCGGGGTAGGATCGTAATCGAACTGGTACGCCTTAAGGCCCTTGTAGCTCAATGGAGAGTTTACAATGATGTCATGCTCGGTCACCTTTTCAAGAACCGGTTCACCCTGGGTGCCTGCACAGTTATCCACACATTCATACAGCTCTGCCTTTGTCTGATATTTCTTGGCCCGGACGGTGTCCCGGAGCTCCTCAGGCAGCTCTTCATTACTGTAGTAATCCACGGAAAACTCAACATTCTTCAGATAATAATTGGTGTCTGCCAATCTGACGGTATCCCCCTCCGGAACAACAGCATACGTATCCATATGCCAGCCCGGAATACTGCGCGCAAGAACCGCCAGAAGAAACAGGATAAGGCCGATATGGTTGATATAAGGGCCCCACCGGCTGAAACGGTTCTTCTCAGCAAGCAGCGCATCCCCATCGCGGTATACCTTGTAGTTTCTCTTGCGGAGCTGCTCACCCAGTCTGACCGTCCATTCTTCGGTGTCCGCATCGTCAATCCGCCCGGTATATACGACCTTCTGTCTCGTGATAAACTGAAGATGCTTGCGGATTTGCTGTTTGTTCAGCGCTTTATAGAGAGGAAGCACCCGGTCGAGACTGCAGATGACCAGCGAAGTGCCGATCATAACGAGCAGTCCGATAAACCACCAGGATTCATACGTATGAGATAAGCCGAGCATGTAATAAATTTTTCCCGGCAGGCCATATGTATCTTCATAGTACTCCGGGTCATTAAAGTTAATGAAGGTTCCTTCCTGCGGATAGATTGTGCCGAGCATGGCCCCAAGCAGCGTAATCACAATCAGAATTACCGCAATCTTTACGGAAGAAAAAAAGTTCCATACCCGGTCAATCAGTCCAGGGTTTGCTTTCTGGGAACGTCTGGCTGCGCCGTCATACCGCATCTCCAGAGGTGCATTATCCCCTGCCAGCTCTGCATCCAGCGGCTTGCCGCATGATTCACAGAGAACTGTGCCGGCGTGATTTTGATGACCGCATTCACATTTGGTGTTATGAAACAATCGCGTCGGTCCCCCTCCCTGCCGCCAGAAGCGGTTAACCCTGCAGCAGTTTTTCCACTCGGGTATCAATGTCCTGCTCTGTCATACCTCCAACAAAAATATCCTGAATCGTTCCGTCGGCTGCCACGAAGAAAGTAGTGGGATAAGAACGCAGCCCGTATCTTTTTTCCACTGTTTTCTCATGATCCCGCAGGATCGTATAGTCAAGATCAAAATCTCGAAGGAAGCTGCGAACGGTAATATCATCCTCGCTCAAATTAATCGCAAGAATTTCCAGCCCTTTGCTGTGCCATTTGTCATACTGATTCTGAAACTCGGGCATTTCCTTCACACATGGCGGACAAAAGGTGCCCCAAAAATTGATAATCATCGGCTTACCCTTATAGTCCTCCAGCTTATGAACATCCCCGTTAAGCCCGGCCAGCTCAAAAGCAGGCGGTTTGTCCCCAATCTTGGGCGCCCCTCCAGACACAAACAACGTCTTGCCGATGGCATAACCGCCCAACAGCAAGACGCCGATCAGGATGACAATTTGGACGGGCTTACGCATCTTGCCTTTCATTCGTTCATCCCCACCCTTGTTTGACGGCTTTACCTTTCATTATAGCGAAATGTCCAAACCCATGTATTTCGACAATTTTCACTTTTTGTGAACATTATGTGTCTTCTTGGATGAACCCAGCAGTTCCTTCACTTCACCAGGCGTCAAATGCCGGTATTTGCCGCGGGGAAGCCCATGCAGCGTCAGATCGCCGAACTTTACACGCTTTAGTAAGATGACAGGATGGCCGATGGCCTCAAACATCCGTCTGACCTGACGGTTGCGTCCCTCATGGATTGTTATGCGGATGGTTGAGCGCTTGCTGTCCGGATCAACGTCCTGGTATTCAATTTCCGCTGGTGCAGTCATGCCGTCCTCGAGCTCGATCCCCTTCTCCAGCTTCTCCAGAAGCGAGCCGTGCGGCACACCTTTCACAGTCGCATGATACGTCTTAGGGACATGATGGCTTGGATGGGTCAGCAGATTGGCAAACTCACCGTCGTTGGTAAGCAGCAGCAGACCCTCCGTATCATAATCCAGCCGGCCCACCGGATAGACGCGTTCCTTAATCCCAGGCAGGAAATCACCTACAACCTTGCGGCCTTCCGGATCGCTGGCGCTTGTGATGACGCCCTTCGGCTTGTGCAGCATCAGGTACAGCTTCGCTTCACTGCGTATCCTGCGGCCATTTACCTTAATTTCATCTGCAGCCGGGTCGGCTTTTACGCCCAGCGTTGTTACTACCTCACCATTTACCTCTACCTTGCCGGACAAAATAAGCTCCTCGCACTTCCTGCGGGATGCCACGCCGGCCTGAGCCAATATTTTTTGTAAACGTTCCAAGTTGGTTCACCTCATCTACCATCATACCCATAGAAGTCCAAAATCACAAGCATACCGGAAGTCCGCAGTCTGTATACAACGAAAAACCGCCTGGCGTCTTTAGACGCTAAGCGGCCTGTAAGCTGATAATGGCACTGCTTCACACAATTCCCTTGCCATTACTTAACCGAAAACAAGCAAACATATAAATACAGCAGCCAGAAATCCGACAAGATCTGAGAACAAGCCGACCTTCAGGGCGTACTTCGTTCTGCGGATGCCGACTGCTCCAAAATAGACGGTCAGCACATAGAGCGTTGTGTCTGTGCTGCCCTGAATCGTGGAAGCGATCCTGCCGATCATCGAATCAGGGCCATACACCTTGATCAAGTCAGTCGTATAGGCCAGTGAGCCTGCACCTGTAATCGGCCGCAGCAGGCCAAGCGGCAGCACTTCGCCCGGCACCTTCATCCAGGCGAAGAGCGGTTCGAGCACGGCCACAATGGCATCCATCGCTCCCGAAGCCCGGAACATGCTGATCGCCACCATCATGCCAACCAGATGAGGGATCAGGGAGACGGCCGTGCCGAAACCATCCTTCGCCCCGTCCACAAAGGATTCATACACCGGTACTTTGCGAAACGCAGCATATAATGGAATAAATGCGATAAGTGCAGGTATCATCCACGTTGAAATTACGGTAATCCATTGATACATCCTTGTCAGCCACCCTTCAGGGCGGCAGAATGATTGCTTCCGGCTGCTGATGACCCGCCGGTATGTAAGGGCGGCTTGGCGGAGCGTCTGCGGTACCACCTATCCGCAAGAATGGCAGCAGCTGTTGCCACCGCAGTAGCCGCGAGCGTTGTTCCTACAATCTCCGCAGGATTGGCTGACTCGTAGCTCATCCGGATGGCAATAAGCGTGGTCGGCACCAGCGTAATACTGGATGTGTTAATCGCCAGCAGGGTGCACATGGCAGGTGTTGCGGTTTCCTTGTCAGGATTGAGCTTTTGCAGCTCCTGCATCGCCTTGATCCCCATGGGCGTGGCCGCATTGCCTAACCCGAGCAGGTTCGCGCTCATATTTGACATGATATAACCAATCGCCGGATGGTTCCGTGGCACATCGGGAAACAGCAGCCGGACAAGCGGACCCAGCAGGGAGGCCAGCTTGCTGAGCAAGCCTGCATCCTCCCCAATCCGCATGAGGCCCATCCAGAATACCAGCACGCTGATCAGCCCGAAGCAGACGGTTACGCCGGTTGTAGCGCCATCAAAGGCCGCTTCCGTTACAGCATCCATCCGCCCGGTAAAGGCGGCAACCATAACACTGGACACAATCATGATGAGCCAGATCCAATTTACCATGTCAAGCCGCCTCCTTCCTCCCGAACAGAACACCAAACACCGCACGAACCGCATTTATCCAGCTGTCACTGCTGCTGCCAATCTCGATGTCTTCCGGCTCGCTGCTGCTCCTGTCCGGATCCGGCTTTGCTGATGTGTTAGATGGCGCAGCCGCAAGAGCTTTAACCGGGATAGAGCCAATCAGCTTGCCGTCGAGGGAAATGTTGATCACGCCCGCATCCCCGAGCGTGTAGCGGACGTCTTGCGCTGGCCGCCGTACCAGCTTGGCCGTCAGGCGGGATTTCTCCCCCTGCGCGAGCGGATACCGGAAAGCGGTTCTGGCAGCTACAGTAGTCAGCTTCTGTCCTTTCTTGATAACAGTCTCAAGCGGGTAATGGGCAAACCCCCAGTCCAGCATCTTACGGTGATCATTCCAGTCATCTCCATCGTTCAGCGTGACAGCTGCAAGCTGCTGGCCATCACGGGTAGCAGAGCTGACCAGACAGCGGAAGGCAAGCTTCGTATAACCGGTCTTCACGCCGTCCGCTCCTTCGTACATGGACAGCATCTTATTCTTGTTGTACCACTTATAATCCCAAGCTTCATTCGGATTTGGAGCTGACTTCACCTTCGTCTTCACGATCTCTCTGAAGGTGGGATTTCTTAATGCATAGGCCGTTAGACGAGCCATGTCGTTAGGCGACGAATAGTGTTCATCATGGTCAAGCCCGTGCGGGTTCATAAAATGGGTTTGGTCAAGTCCGAGTTCTTCTGCCTTCTGGTTCATTAAGAAAACGAACCCTTCCTCTGTCCCCCCTACATGCTCCGCAATCGCGGTCGCCGCATCATTACCGGAACGAAGCATTAACCCATACAGCATGTTGTGAAGGCTCATCTCTTCGCCAAGCTTCAGATATATGGAGGAGCCTTCTTTGCCTGCCGCGCGCCTGCTTGTCTTTACAGCCTCTGACAGATTGCCGTGCTCAATGGTCACAATGGCTGTCATGATCTTGGTCAGGCTGGCGATCCGCATACGCTCATTGCCACGGGCGCTGTATAATATTCTGCCGGACTCCACATCAATTAAGGCCGCCCCCTTGGCGTTAGTGTACAGCTTCGCCGGTGCAGCAAACACATGGCCTGCTGACAAACCGGAAGAAAAGAGCAGCACGAATGCGGTTAGTGCGGTAACCAAGGATTTCATGCTTTCAGCTACCTCCTTACATGTCTTCCCTATGCCTGTCCGGCTTGGGGTCTTGTACAGTATATGCTATCATTCGGCCGTTATGTCCCTTAAGGCTGCCTGTCCAGCAAAAAGCTGCCCCCCTGTTAAGAGGGACAGCCGGTTTGCCTATTCGACAGACAGCTAGATCAAGCTGTTGTCATCGTCACTCGATTGATTGCTGCTGTCGGAAGTGTTCGAGCTGCCCGTCGAGCCGGAAGTCGAGGAACCCATCGACGATCCGCCCATTGTGGAGCCCATACCCATCCCGGATGTCATAGAGCTCATAGCTGAGCCCATGCCGGCAGCACCCATGCCAGTGGAGCCCATAGCTCCCATTCCCATAGAACCGCCGCCGCCCTTCATCATGTTCTGCAGCTTGTCAAATACCTTAGGGGCAGAGTCCATAACCTTCTCCCACAGATGTGTGGAGTTATCAAGCGAAACAATCTTAACGCCCTGCGAGCCAACTACAAGAAAAGCGATTGGCGTAATGGAGACGCCGCCGCCGCTGCCGCCGCCAAAAGGCATGGCTACGGACGGATTGTGGTGTTCAATTGTCGTGTTTGCAGTAGATGTTTCCGTAACGGAATCGACACGGTAATCACTGCCGCCGGCAACGAAGCCGAAGCCGACTTTAGAGATTGGCATGATGATGCTGCCGTCCGGCGTTTGAACCGGGTCACCGACGATGGTATTGACATCGACCATCGCTTTGATGTTCTCCATAGCGGTTTCCATTAACCCTTGAATCGGATGTTCCATCTCCATGTTCTTCATCCTCCCTTTACGAATAAGCATAGTTCTGCTTTGTTAGCTTTCCCGAGGCCGATATTCTTATGCATGGCCTTAATGAACTCAGATGTTCCGCGACAACCGTCTTGGAAGGAGGACACGGCCCCACGCCCTGAAGCCGCCTTTGACGGCGCGAATACGCCCGATCAGCCGAACCCCCACCACCAGCATTTGAATAACTCTGATCTTCGCCGTGCTCACAATTTCCGTGGTAAAGCTGGTCTGATTGAACAGCGGCTGCACATCCATCTGCGGAATGGTTTGCAGGCGGACCATCTGAGAGAATACGCCCATGACAGACGATTTGGCCGACCATGCCATTCCGGTTGTCATAGCCGTCCATACAGCATCGCCTGTTCCCAGCTTTGTTGTCCAGATCCATTCCGTTATCCGTGTTTTGCACAGCACCTGCTTCGCTATACCAGTCAAGTCACGGGTATACTTAAGCAGATCGTTCAGCTTCTCAACCAAACGCATAATCGTATGCCGGTCAATGGTTTCCTCCGAGGTGCCTTCTCCCCCGGGTGTTATTGGTGTTCCCGACTGTTCCCGTTTGAATACAAGCTCCATGCCTTTCAGCTTGGCAATCGGGATTTCCAAATGGTACCTGACGAGCCCGAACAAGGCCTGCAGCTTAATCTCGATGTGGTCGTTCTCGTTTTCCCGGCGTATCACACTCTTAATGACAATATTGGACATCAACACCGCGACGACGAGTAAAAAAAAGAGACCTGCCGCGATCCACCATCCGACTGGGATTCCAAGCACCTGTAATCACCAACGCTTCCTTAATGTTGTCGGATATAGTATGACCTTGCGTGCAAATCTCATGCCTGTTTAAGGCTCTTTTAATTCATCAATTGTAATTTGGACACTATCCAGCTTCTCGAACAGCATCTGGGTCTGTTCCTCGAGCAGCTCGCTTTCATTGAATGATGAAGGCTCTGGCAGCGATTCCAGACTGGACAGGCCGAAGTAATCCAGGAAAGATTTTGTCGTCCCGTACAGAATTGGCCTTCCTATGGCATCCGCTCTCCCGACCTCTTCGATCAGATCCTTGTTAACGAGTGATTGCAGCGCCCGGTCACTCTTGACCCCGCGGATCTCTTCAATCTCCACACGCGTGATAGGCTGACGGTAAGCAATGATCGACAGCGTCTCAAGAGCGGCCTGCGACAGGCTCTGCCTGCCGGGTGTAAAGGCCATTCGCTCAAAATATGGCGCATGCTCGGGCAGCGTTGTGAAACGGTAGGACCCGGCTACCTCAGCGATCCGAAGTCCGCGCTTCCTGCGCTTCATCTCTGTCTTCATTTCCTGAACGGCATCCTTGATTACAGATGCGTCTTGTTCTATGATATCTGCCAGCTGTCTGGCACTTAGCCCTTCTTCTCCTGCCATATACAGCAGGCCCTCAATAATCGACTTCAAGGTCGGAAAGTCCACCGTCCTCCGCTTCCCCTCTCCAATGAATCACGATGTCATCAAACAGTCTGTTCTGAAAGCACTGGATCTGCTTCATCTTCATAAGCTCAAGCAGAGCAAGGAAGGTTACAACGATCTCATGCCTGTCCATTTCCTGCCGGACCAGCTTGGAGAACCTCACCATCTCATGGCCCCGCAGCAGCTCGACGATATCGCGTATCCGGTCCTTGACCGATATTTCATCGCGTTTCACCGTTGAGACCAAATTACGGCGAGTCGCCCTGCGAAGCGCTTTTTGAAAGGCCTGTATCAAGTCGGATACATGCAGACCTTTCACCGGATTTTCCGGCACGGCCGGAAGGTAAGGCGTCAGATCCTCTGGCTCCTTCATAAAAATCAGGCCGCTCTCGGCCTCCATTTCGCGCAGCTGCTCGGCAATCAGCTTGAACTTCCGGTACTCAACCAGTTTCTGTATCAGTTCATCCCGCGGATCGAGACCATCATCTGCCCAATCGTCCATGTAGTCATCCTCTTCGATGACCGGCGGCTTCGGCAGAAGCTGCTTGCTCTTCATGGCCAGCAAAGTGGCGGCCATTACAAGAAATTCACTCGTTACCTCAAGCTCAAGCTGCTGCATGGCGCCAAGGTACTCCATATATTGGTCCGTGATTTCACTGATGGATATTTCATGGATATCGATCTCGGCCTTGTCAACCAGATGGAGCAGCAGATCCAGCGGCCCTTCGAATGATTCCAGCTTGTAATGGACCGTCACTTGCGTAACCTCCCGGAATGTATGATTAGCTGTTCAAGGAACGAGTCAAGTTGGCCATCTCAATGGCTGTAACAGCCGCTTCCCAGCCCTTGTTCCCCGCTTTCGTGCCAGCCCGCTCAACAGCCTGCTCAATCGAGTCGGTCGTGAGAACGCCAAATACGGTTGGCACGCCAGTCTTCAGGTTAATTGCGCCTACACCCTTGGCAACCTCGTTGCAGACATAGTCAAAATGCGGAGTTGATCCGCGAATGACTGCGCCAAGCGTTACAACGGCATCATACTTGCCGCTCTCGGCCATCTTCTGGGCAATCAGCGGAATTTCGAAAGCTCCGGGTACCCAGGCTACTTCCACTTCATTCTCTTCCGCTCCGTGACGCTTGAAGGCGTCAAGCGCTCCGCTCAGCAGCTTGCCTGTAATGAATTCATTGAACCGGCCGACTACAACGCCATATTTCAATCCTTGCGAAACTAAGTGTCCTTCATAATACTTCGTCATGTATAATCATCCTTTTCTCTGTTATATAGGGAGTCAAGCTCAGCTTAATTATTGAACTCCAGCATATGTCCAAGCTTTGATTTCTTCGTATGCAGGTAGTTGGTGTTATCCTCATTCTCCTGCATCTGGATCGGCACGCGTTCGACGACCTCAATGCCATATCCTTCAAGACCCTTGATCTTGCGCGGATTGTTCGTTAAGAGACGCATTTTGCGAATGCCGAGATCCTTCAGAATCTGGGCGCCGATGCCATAATCGCGCAAATCAGGAGCAAACCCCAGTTTAATATTCGCGTCCACCGTGTCGAATCCCTGCTCCTGCAGCGCATAAGCTTTCAATTTGTTAATAAGGCCGATCCCGCGCCCCTCCTGCCGCATGTACAGCAGCACGCCGTTGCCCGACTCGCTGATCTGGCGCAGAGCCGCCTCCAGCTGCGGGCCGCAGTCACAGCGATGGGAATGAAATACATCGCCTGTCAGGCATTCTGAATGGACGCGGACGAGCGCCGGAATATTCTCGTCAATCTGTCCCTTAACGAGCGCTACATGCTCTTTGCCATCCACTTCATTCGTATAGGCCACCGCACGGAACACCCCGTAGTCGGTCGGCATCTTCACTTCGACCACGCGCTCTACCAGCTTCTCCTTGTCATTCCGGTACCGGATCATGTCCTGAATGGAAATCAGCTTCAGCCCATGCTTCTGACGGAACTTCTCGAGATCCGGCAGACGCGCCATTGTCCCGTCTTCATTAATGATCTCGCAGATCACCGCTGCCGGATAGGAACCGCACATTCTTGCCAGGTCAATAGCCGCCTCAGTATGACCGGCACGGCGCAGAACGCCGCCCTTCTTCGCAATCAGCGGGAAAATATGACCCGGCCTGCGGAAGTCGCCCGGACGGGTTTGCGGGCCGATGAGCGCTTTTACCGACTGGGAACGCTCGTATGCGGATATTCCTGTAGATGTGGTGACATGGTCTACCGATACGGTAAACGCCGTCCCATGAAAGTCTGTGTTGTGCGTTACCATCGGGGGCAGGTTCAGCTCCTCGGCCCGTTCTGCCGTAATAGGCACACATACAAGCCCGCGCGCTTCTGTAATCATGAAATTAATGATTTCGGGAGTCGCTTTATCAGCCAGCGCAATCAGATCCCCTTCATTTTCCCGGTCTTCGTCATCCACGACGATTACGGCCTTGCCCAGCATCAGATCATAGATGGCTTCTTCGATCTTATCAAACCGCGTTTCCTCACTCATCTGTTTATCCTCCATTCCTGATTGCACGATTCACATAAAGCCATGCTCGGTTAGAAAAGATGCGGTAAGCCGGCTCTTGGCCCCTGGCTGCTCTCCTGCTTCCGTCCTTGGCCCATAGCGGAGCAGATGCTCAACATATTTGCCTAGTATATCGCACTCAATATTGACCGTGGCACCCGGCTGCTTATGATAGAGCGCAGTTTCCTTCAAGGTGTGCGGAATGATGGAGACGGTGAACCCGTCCTCCACGAGCTCCGCTACCGTCAGGCTGATTCCATCCACCGTGATCGATCCATGGTTGACGATATAACGCATCAGCGAGGCTTCCTCTAGGCGGAAGGTAAACCGTACAGCATTTCCCTCTGTCTGTCTGCTCACCAGTACAGCAATGCCATCAGCATGACCTTGAACAATATGCCCGCCGAATCTTCCATTCGCCGCCATTGCCCGTTCAAGATTGACAGGATCCCCCGGCTTTAGGTCTTTCAGATTCGTATGACGGTAGGTCTGCGGTGTAACATCCATTGTAAAGCTGCTGCTGGTAAAGGAGGTCACAGTGAGGCACACACCATTAATTGCGATGCTGTCACCAAGCCGGGCACCCTCCAATACCTTGCCAGCCGATATATCAAGCACCATGGCTTCTCCCTGCCTGCTTACCCCGCGAAGGCTTCCCACTTCTTCAATCAATCCTGTAAACATATTCGCCATTCACTCCTTTCCGCTGCTGTAATCCGGATAGCCAGTTATGGCAATATCCTCTCCGTACCGCTGCACTTCCACTCCGCGCAGCTGGAGAGCATCCGCCATACGCCCGGCACCCTCATACTCGAAGCTTCCCGGGGCCAGCTGCCCCCCGCCGATAATCTTGGGAGCGAAGAAGAGTACCAGCTTGTCTATCAGCCTCGCCTGAAGCATGGAGCCGTTAAGACGTCCGCCCCCTTCCAGCAGGATGGATGAAATCTCCTTCTCGCCAAGCCTCTGCATAGCATAATGCAGATCAACCGCTGTCCCGTCACCGCATTCGATAACGTCAACTCCCCGCGCCGCAAGCTGCGACTTGCGCTCAGAATCTGCGCCTGCCGTTGTCAGCACAATCGTAGGAGCTTCCCCGTCTGTATACAGCTTGGCATCAAGAGGCACTCTCAGCGACGCATCCACCACGATACGAACTGGATTAAGACCCGGCACAGGCAGGCGTGTGGTCAAGGATGGATTGTCTGCGGCAGCTGTACCAGCCCCTATCATAATCGCCTGGTGCTGATGCCGGAGGGTATGTACGGCCATTCTGGCCTGCTCACCCGTAATCCACTTGCTGTCGCCGCCTCTGGCTGCGATCTTGCCGTCCAGCGTGCTGGCAGTCTTCAGCGTTACGAACGGCATGCGCGTGACGATGTATTTCTCAAAGGCTTCATTCAGCCTTCTCGACTCTTCCGCCAGTACACCGGCTGTTACCTCAATTCCCGCGTCCCGCAGTTTGGCGATCCCGCGCCCAGACACCGCTGGGTTCGGGTCCAATGCCGCTACTACTACCCGTGATGCCTGGGAGGCTATGACCCGGTCGGCACACGGGGGAGTTTTCCCATAGTGGCTGCACGGCTCCAGCGTTACATAAACGGTTGAGCCTGCGGCCTCCCCGGCAGCCATATTCAGCGCATGCACCTCGGCATGACCGCCGCCTCTCTGCAGATGAGTGCCAAGACCGACGATCCTTCCTTCCTTCACAACCACGCAGCCGACCACCGGATTGATTCCCGTCTGTCCGGATGCGCGGGAGGCCATATCCAGCGCCAGACGCATATAAAATTCATCATTCATCTGTTCGATCATGACAATTAACCCCCGAAGACATTCTTCGGGGGTTGGACGTTAACAGAGCTGCTTGCAGCGGCATCCTCAAAAAAGCCTGCACCAGCTTGTGAAAAAAAGAACAAGACGGGCGGGCCTACACGCAGACGTGTCTAGCCGCTGATCACACTCTCTTCTCCCATCCAGACTATACTGTCGGTCCCGGAATTGCACCAGGTCCACCGGACCGCCAAGGCAAGCTGCCTTGTACAAGCTGCGGTACGGGTCACGGACTGACTTATCGAGAGCGAGGAACTGGTCCTCTTCCTGATAGGATCACCGCCGGTTGGGAATTTCACCCTGCCCCGAAGAAAGCTAATCTATTCAATTGGATTACGTTGATTGAAATAGTACCACCGTGTGTGAAAAAAAGCAACCATTTTCATCCTTGCGAAGCCAACTGCACAAAGAAAGCAGCATCCTGGTCCGGATGCTGCCCTGGTCTTCCGTACTAAGCTTCTACTACCTCAACGCTCTCCATCTTGTCGCCGCCCTGGAACGCATCGATATGCTCCATTCCCTTGGTTACCTTGCCAAACACGGTATGCTGGCCATCCAGGTGAGGCTGCGGCTGGTAGCAGACATAGAACTGGCTGCCGCCGGTATTGCGGCCTGCATGCGCCATCGCGAGCGAACCGCGCTCATGCTTGTTCGGATTGATTTCACAATTGATTGTATAGCCCGGTCCGCCTGTACCTGTTCCGTTCGGGCAGCCGCCCTGAGCCACAAAGCCCGGAATAACGCGGTGGAAATTTAGGCCGTTATAGAAGCCGGAATTCGCCAGCTTCTCGAAATTTGCTACTGTATTCGGTGCGTCCTGCTCGAACAGATCAATGACGACTTCTGCTCCGTTCGCCATTTTGATTTTTGCTTGTTTAGCCATATACGAATGGTCAACTCCTTGGCATTTTTTCTCATGATACTATAAATAGGACAAGACTGCAAAAGCCTCCCCAATCTGACGCGCTGTTGTGCGGGCGGCTGTTGCTTGCACGGACATCTAATATATGGATATAATACCAGGTAAAGAGAGGTGATGTCTCATGAGTATGAATTGGAGATCCAAGCTCAACACTGACGAAACGCCGCTTGTGCGCAGCGCCCGTTACCTAAAAACTGCCATGCTGCTAACCGGAATGCTAGTTCTGCTTCGTATTCCCATGACAAGCGGCTTAACCTTGGCCGAGGAGCTTGTAAGCCGTGCGGGTCTCCCTATCTTCAGCAATATGGAGCAGCATACAGGCCTGCATTATGTGAACATCGTTCTGGTTCTAATCTTGTTTGCCATCATCACGCTGCTGGTTAACAGCCTGAACCGCCACCGGTTCCTCGCAATTATTCTGCTGTACTTTATTCTGCATGCAGTGCCCGGCTGGCTCTTAACCGCCTACCAGAGCACGCTTGCGAGCGGGGTTCACGCCTTAATGAACAATGCACCTGCAGAGTGCAGGCTCAAGAAGACAGATGGAGACCTGCATGGAAATTGCAGCTTGGCATTGACCAATTACAGCAGCCGGGAGGTGACGGTGACACCGGTTGTTCACTTGAAGCATCTATCAGATGTTAACCAGCCATACACATTTGAAACAAGTACCATTACGATTGAGGCACGTTCCACCAAATCCTACTCATTAGATATTAAGCCAGAGCCAACCGGTAACGATATGCCGCAAATTGGAAATTATATGGGTACCGCAACAATTGAACTTCATGACGGACAGCGCTCGCGAATATTCAACTAGCTTGCCGTTATGCCATGCACTGCCAAGATGCCGGGAAAACGAAAATCAGGTGAAGGAGAAGCCCAATATGAGAAAATCATTCAGCTCGCCGGATAAATGGATTGGAGTCGGATTCATAACGTTTGCGGCATTGTTCGTGATAACGGGCGTCCTGCTGCTTGCAGCTCTCCAGACCGGTTATATCCGTTTGAACTAACAGGCTTTTGGCAAGCGCCATAAACCATGAAAGGGCTGAACCAGCCGCTATAATGCGGGGTTCAGCCCTTTCTCATTTTATCGCTGCTTATTGCGCCGATGAAGCCTTGCGCAGACGTGCAGGCAGCACATCGTTGCCGACAATGTCATCAAGCGATTCACGCTTAACGGCTAGATCAGCCTCACCGTCTTTAACAAATACGACAGCCGGCTTGCGAATCCGGTTATAGTTGCTCGCCATAGCATAGTTGTAGGCGCCGGTACAGAAAACAGCCAGCAGATCGCCGGTTTGTACCTTCGGCAGGTCGAGATCCCAGATCAGCATATCGCCGCTCTCGCAGCATTTGCCTGCAACCGATACCGTCTCTTCAAGCGGCTCGTTGGCACGGTTGGCCAGGACAGCCTCATACTTGGACTGGTAAAGTGCCGGACGCGGGTTGTCGGTCATGCCGCCATCAACGGCAACATACTTGCGTACGCCTGGAATTTCTTTGGACGTACCGACGGTGTACAGCGTTGTGCCTGCATCGCCAACGATGCTGCGTCCCGGCTCTACCCAAATCTCAGGCAGCGGATATTCCGCCTCCGTGAAGTGGCTGATAATGGCATCGGTGATCGCCTTCACATATTCAGCAACCGGCAGCGGGGAATCCTCGGAGGTATAGCGAATGCCGAAACCGCCGCCCAGATTGATAACCTGGAAAGTCATGTCCAGCTCATTGCGGATTTGTACAGCAAAGGCGGATACCTTGTCCACTGCCATGCGGAAGCCTTCCACTTCAAAGATCTGGGAACCGATGTGGGAATGAACACCCAGCACATTCAGGTTAGCCAGCTCTTTGGCCTGCTTCAGCGCTTCATAAGCGGCGCCGTTGCCAAGATCGAAGCCAAACTTTGAATCCTGCTGTCCGGTGGAGATATAGTCATGCGTATGAGCTTCAACACCAGGTGTAATCCGAAGCAGAACGTTTACCTTCATGCCCTTGTCAGCAGCGAGTGCGTTCAGCAGGTGCAGCTCGACAAAGTTATCGACAACAAAGCAGCCGATACCGGCATCGAGTGCCATGTTGATCTCATCCGGCGTCTTGTTGTTGCCATGGAAGTGAATGCGTTGTGCCGGGAAGCCGGCCTGCAGTGCTGTATACAGCTCGCCTTCCGATACGACGTCAAGCGACATATCCTCCTGCTCAGCGATCGCACACATCGCCATTACGCAGAACGCCTTGCTCGCGTAGGCTACCTGGAACTTCAAGCCGGAGGCGCGGAATGCCTCGACATACTCTCTTGCACGCTGACGGACAAGCGCCTCGTCAACAATATATAGCGGCGTGCCGAACTCGGCAGCCAAATCCTTCACATCACAGCCGCCAATCTCCAGATGTCCGGCTGCGTTAATTTTGCTGGTACCATGCAAGTACATATAATTTCCCCTCTGCTTTCTGCATAAAGTCCAAATTGATTTGCATCATTTGCACTTAAGTATAACGCATTATCGCTGAAGGAGAAATGGATAAATCAGCAAATCATTTGTACTTTCCGCCTGTTGCCAATGGCTCCTGCTGCTGTCAGCCTGCCGGCCTCATTTCGGCTTGAACAGCACCGTCCGCTTCCGCTGCTTGAGGAACGGGCGTCTTAGGATCAATTCGCCGAGCGCTCTGCGGTTAAATGGAATGAACGGCCACAGGTAAGGACGGTTGAACGAACGCTCGACAGCCAGCAGAACAATCAGCAGCGTACAGCCCAGCATGAAGCCTGGAATCCGGAATGCCGCCACGAGCACGAGCAGGACCAGCCTGACAATCCGGTTGGCCAGACCCAGCTCATAGCTGGGTGTAGCAAACATGCCGATAGCTGCCACCGCCATGTACAGAATAACTTCATTGATGAACAGTCCTGTCTTGACGGCTATGTCGCCAATCAGGATAGCCGAGATCAGCGACATGGCTGTGGCCAGCGGTGTTGGCGTATGGACCGCTGCCATTCTCAGCAGGTCAACGCCGACTTCGACAAGCAGAAACTGCAGAAGCAGCGGTATTTTCCCCGCATCGGTCGGACCGATGAAGCCCAGGGCCGGCGGCAGAAGATTCTCTTCCACAACGAGCAGGAACCACAGGGGAAGCAGGAACATTGACGCCAGAATCCCCGCGAATCGGACCCACCTCAGGTAGGTTCCGATGAATGGCGTCTGGCGGTCCTCCTCCGCATGCTGAGCCATCTCGAAGAAGGTTGTCGGCAGCAGCATCACGCTTGGAGACGTATCGACAAAGACGGCTACATTGCCTGCCAGCAGCTGTGCTGCGACCACGTCGGGACGCTCGGAGTAGCGGACCAGCGGGTAAGGGTTCCAGCCGCGCTTGACTGTCGCTTCCTCCAGCTGCTTGTCTGCGAGCGGAATGCCGTCAACCTCCACCCCGTTAATCTTCTTCTTGACGGAATCAACCAGCTTATGATCTGCAATATCATCAATATACGCGATGCATACATCCGTCTGGGTTCGCTTACCCACCTTGACCATCTCATAACGGAGATGCTTGTCCCTCAGCCGGCGCCGCACCAGCGAAATATTGATCATCAGGGTTTCCACAAACCCGTCTCTGCTGCCCCGGACAACCCGCTCAAGAGTCGGTTCCTCCGGCGTCCGCGCCGGGTAACTCTTGGCATCAATGACCAGCACGGCCTGTTCCTTCTCGATGAATAATGCCGAGCTGCCCGCGAGCACCGCATCCAGCATTTTATCCTGCTTCGTCACCTTCTCCACCTGTATGGCGGGAATATACAGCTCCAGGAAGGATTGAACCGCATCGGTGGAAATCTGTTCTGACTGCAGATAGGTCAGCCGTTTTAGCACCTCCGTCAGGATCGTATCCTTCGCAAAGCCGTTCATGAAGAACAAAGCCGTCTTCCTGTCGCCGAAGGTCATCTCACGAATCACAACGTCGAAGCTGGCTCCAAACCCGACCTGTTCCTTGAGCAGCGCCCGGAAGTCTTCCATTGCGGATGGAATGCTAAGATCCTCCTGCTTTTGTTTATTCTTCTTCGCCGGAGGCTGCTTGCGGACACGGTGCTGCCGGATAATCATGGTCTCCGGGGAACCAGACGAATGCTTACCCGGCTCCTGCGGAGGCTTGCCATCCACCGGTCTCCCGTTCTCATGCTCCTGCTCATGCCCTTGCCCATCCTGCATATCTGCCATATGTATCCCTCCATCTGTACAATTGTGAACCTTTAAGCCGCCTGATTGCCGGCTACCATTGATAGATCAGCCATTCAAACAGGGAGCCCACCGTTTTTCCAAGCACCATAGCCATGACAAGACCAAGCATATACCGGGATAAATGAAGCCGTTTCGCCATGATCGGCAGTACATTGATCACTTCAGTCAGCGCGGCTGCCAGCATCCCGACAAACATGCCGTCCAGAAGTCCGACAAGCATCAACGGATACGTTGCGGGAAGCCCCGCTTTCCAGCCAAAAAAATCAGCCAGGGACCAAAACACAGAGCCAAAGACAATGGCAGTTTCGAACCAGACTGCATGCCGGTAAGCTCTGGCAAGCTGGGCAAGCCGCGGAATCAGATCCAGTATGACAAGCAAGGCTACCATCCCGCTCCCTACTGCCACACCCCCTGAGAGCCCGATGAACAGTACGACGACCCGTGTCATCAGCTCATTCATCCGCTCCGCTCCGTCCGGCTGCATTCATCTTGCCCATCTCATCGGCAATCACGTACGCATTCACATTCTCCTGATACGTGAAGAGCTCAACCTCCAGCGGACTCGGCTCTTCGTTAAACCGTTTGCGGAAGATATGGTTGAAGAACAAGGACATGCCAAGCCCGATACCAGCTGAATAGGGGATCTGAAACCACAGCGGGTGGGCATCCGCAGAGCCGGTGATCAGCTCGGTAATCCGCACATGCACCTCCCGCATGCTGACATCCGCATGAAAGTTCATGATAGCCAGCCCGGCACCGAAGAACAGGAGAAGCCACGCGAACACAAGCACCGTAATCCGCGGCTTAATGGTCTTCATATCGATCATAACGAGGACCTGGGGATCACCATAATATTCAACCGGCAATCCGGGCTTAACAGTGTGAATAAGGCGGATGATGTGAAGCATATCAATGACCATACGGTTGCCGTCTTCGGGCTTATGGCGGTATATTTCCAAATCGGCAAGCTCCTTCTCCACGCCCGCTTCGGACAGCATTCGGGATACCGCTCCAAGCTTCACCTGTTCACCGGGACAGATAGCAATCCGCTTGCGGAGCCTCACATATAGAGTTGCGTCTGGCGGTGCTGCCATACTGCATCAGTCCTTGGTTTCTTTTTCCCGTATAGTATGAGATGGGAAGTTCAGATATAATCATGATCCGTCAGGTAAAATAAGGAAAAAGACTGCCTGAGTCGAAATTTCCATTTCGCTCAGACAGCCCTTCAGCGGATTACTATTAGCTCATTGCCCCAACCTGCATCTGACCGGTACGCACCAGGAAGTAATAATGCTTACGGCAGTATCCTCTGGCAACTGACGGCTCCTCGCAGCCGCTTCGCATGCATGAAGCCTTGGGCGGCCTGCTGTAATGAATGTCTCCGTGTCTGCGCATCCGCTGATGATGCATGGCACACAAGCCTTTAGCCTTCACCGTCTTGCAGCAGCCTTCCACCCTGCAGATATCCATAATCAACCGCTCCCCCTTGTTTTTTAACCTAGATCATTAATTCCATTCGATTCCAATATTCGGTTCCCGATCCCAACCGGATGAGTTACTCTCATTATGGGGCCTTATTGTTATAAAAATATCGCCTTAATTGTTAGGAAAGTGTCAGTTATTCAAATATGTCTGCATCGTCTGAAAAAAGAAAAAACAGACCGCGCTACTGCGCGATCTGTTCCCGTATCGTCTGTAATATCTTCTTCTCCAGCCTGGACACCTGCACCTGGGATATTCCAAGCCTGCTCGCCACCTCGGACTGCGTCTGGTCCCGGTAGTACCTGAGATAGACAATCAGCCGCTCCCGTTCGGACAGCGTTTCAATAGCCTCGCTCAGCGTCAGCTTGTCAAACCATTTTTCCTGGCTGTCATCCGCAATCTGGTCCATCAGCGTTATCGGATCGCCGTCATTCTCGAATACGGTCTCATGGATGGAAGCTGGCGGCTTGTTAGCCTCCTGGGCAAACACCACATCCTCCGGGCTAATCCCCAGATGCTCTGCCACTTCGCCGATCGTCGGCTGGCGGCCCAGCACCTTGGACAGCTCATCCTTGGTCTTGCGGACCTTGTTGGCCAGCTCCTTCAGTGACCGGCTGACCTTGAGCGTCCCGTCATCCCGCAGGAACCGCTGTATTTCTCCGATGATCATCGGCACAGCATAGGTTGAGAACTTCACATCGTAGGACAGATCAAACTTGTCCACCGATTTCAGCAGCCCGATACAGCCGATCTGGAACAAATCCTCTGGCTCATAGCCGCGGTTCATGAAGCGTTGGACAACCGACCACACAAGACGGATATTGCAGTTAACAAGCGTATCTCTGGCACTGGTTTCTCCAGTCTGACTTAAGGCAATCAGCCTTTTAACTTCTGCGTCATCCAAAAACGGCTGCGTGTTCTGTTTCAAATCGACTTCCATGAGGCCCAACCCCTATGCGCTTAATTAAAAAGCGCCTTTTTCGATTCGATGCGCTTGGTCATCACGATCTGCGTGCCGGTTCCCTGCTCGCTCACGACTTCAAAATGATCCATGAAATTTTCCATAATCGTAAATCCCATGCCGGACCGCTCCAGCTCGGGCTTGGACGTATACAGCGGCTGGCGGGCCAGGTCAAGATCCTCAATCCCGCCCCCGCTATCCTTAACGGCAATGGATACCGTATCTCCTTCAATTGCTGCTTCAATCGTCACGACACCCGCAGGATCACTGTTATAGCCGTGAATAATGGCGTTGGTTACGGCTTCCGACACCACAGTCTTCAGATCATTCAATTCCTCCATTGTCGGGTCCAGCTGGGATACGAAGGCGGCAACTGCAATCCGTGCAAAGGCCTCATTCTCTGAGCGGCTGGCAAACGATAAGGTCATATGATTGGATCCGTTCATGATACGACCTCCAGACTGGTCAGCGCTAAGCGCTCGTTATCGTGTATTGTCAAAATCTTGAACAGTCCCGACAGTTCAAAAAGGCGGTGGACGGCAGGGTTGACATCGCACACGACCATCTTGCCCCCGCGGGATTTCAGCAGCTTATAGCGCCCGAGAATCACACCAAGCCCTGAGCTGTCCATAAACAGCAAATCCTTCAGGCTTAAGATCACATGATCGCTGCTTCCCCGGAGAATCGCTTCCTCCATCTGCTGCCTGACACTGTCAGCCGTATGATGATCGAGCTCGCCCTTCAGCCGGACGATCAGCACGTTGCGGTAGTGTTCCAGTTCAACCTGCAAACGCATAATTCTGTTCACTCCTCCCCTTGGATAGAACAGAGATTTCTACGTTTTACCTGTCCTTTCCTGCCTCCCGACAAAACTAGAAGAAGGTTGCTACGAGGTGACAAGAAACGCTATGCCCGCAGCTAACGTAAGTCCTTGTTTCAAGTGAACAGCTCGGTACAGGTACGCTTGAAGAGCGTCCACCATCCAGCCTTCTCAACAGACTGCGGCGCTTCTACCGCAAACTCCGTAAGTACCTTATCCCCTTGGAAGACAATCAGCTTGCCGATCGGCTGTCCAATCTTGACCGGGGCGGACAGGTTGGCGTCAAGCCGCAGCTCGTGCCGGATGTCCTCGGTTTTGGTACCTTTCTTGAGCAGGATGCTGTAAGGATGCTTCGCGACCAGCTTCAGTTCTGCTACTGAGCCCTTAGCAACACGGACAGTGCCGATTTCCTCGCCCTTCTTCAGGATCGGCAGGTTCGAATATTGGGCGAACGCATAGTCAAACATCTGCGATACCTCTGCATTGCGGGTCTTGGTATTCGGTTCACCCATGACGACGGCTATAATCCGGAACTGATCCCGCATGGCTGTTGCCGTCAGACAAAATTTCGCCTCGCTCGTATAGCCGGTCTTTAAACCATCGGCACCGCTGTAGAAGCGGACCAGCTTATTCGTGTTCACGAGCCAGAACGGCTTCTCCGAATCCTTGCGCAGATAATCCTGATATAAGCCCGTATATTTCGTAATTTCGCTGTGCTTCAGCAGCTCTCTTGACATAACGGCGATATCATGAGCGGACGAAAAATGGTTTTCTGCAGGCAGTCCGTTCGCATTCGCAAATTGTGTGTTCTTGAGGCCCAGCTGAGCAGCCTTCTCATTCATCAGCCTTACAAACTCCTGCTCGGTGCCGGCCAGCTTCTCCGCCATTGCAACCGAAGCATCATTGCCGGAAGCGAGCGCAATGCCCTTCAGCATATCATTGACCGTCATTTCCTCGCCTGGCTCCAGGAAAATCTGCGATCCGCCCATCGATGCAGCATACTCACTGGTAGCGACTTTGTCAGTCAGCTTAATTCTGCCTTCATCCAGCGCTTCCATCACAAGAATCATCGTCATCACTTTCGTAATGCTTGCCGGCGGCAGCTTATCGTGACTATTCTTCTCGAATATAATGGTGCCGCTGTCAGCATCCATCAATATGGCAGATCTGGCTGACGGAGCAAGGTCTGCTCCTCCAGCGCCCGGCTTCGGCGCTTCCTCTGCCATCACAGCAGCAGGCATGGCAGCCATAACAGCCAGCAGCAGCGTAATCGCCGACTTTATTCTCTTCATCGTACAGTCCCCTCCTGGTAAGTTGCGGCGGAACATCCGCAATTTGGCTATCGTTCTTCTTTTCCATTATCGACCAGCTGTGACGGAAATATTCCATTCCCTATATGAAAAAGAATGATCCAGCCAGCTTAAGGCAGTAGGAGAAGATGGGGTTGTGCCTGTCACGGCGAGAGCCCACACCAAAAGGGAGCAGTCCCGTAAGCCATCACAGATGACCAGGGATGCCCCTTCCTACCAGTTGAAGGTGTAGGTTTAACAACAAAAACAGCCGGTCAGGATACACTCCCGACCGACCGTTTAAGAGTTACAGTCTCTTCCTATTACTGCTCTCATACTATCCGAAACGTTCTATTCCATCCTTAGTAACAACAGACAGCACAAGCGGTCTTGCGGATGCCGGCGCGTCAGCGATCAGGAAAGCATCCCGGACGGCTTCAGCCACCCTGCTCTCCGCCGCTCCGTCTTGACGGGCATGAAGCAGGGCGATGACATCCCCCTGCTCCACGCGGTCACCGAGCCTGCATGTCAGCTGGATGCCGACAGCATGGTCAATCTCCGCTTCCTTGGTAGGCCGCCCTGCACCGAGATGCATAGCAGCAAGTCCAAGTTCCTCCGCTTCAATTGCTGTTATGTAACCCGCTCTGGCTGCCTTGACTTCAAGCTGGTATGGTGCCTTCGGAAGCAGCTCTGTATGGTTCACCATAGCCGGGTCACCGCCCTGTGCAGCGACAAACTCACTCATCTTGGCCAGTGCTTCCCCGCTCTGGAGCTTCGACTGCACGAGCAGCCGGGCTTCCTCAAAGGACTGCGCCTTCCCGCCAAGCACAACCATATGAGCCGCTAAGGTCGTACACAGCTCCTCCAAGTCCTTCGGGCCGCTGCCGCGCAGTGTCTCCACTGCTTCGGCCACCTCGAGCGCATTGCCGATCATATATCCTAGCGGCTGGTTCATATCACTGATGACCGCAACTGTATGCCTGCCCGTCTCCGTGCCGATTGCCACCATAGCCTGAGCAAGCCGCTCAGCATCTTCTACAGTCTTCATGAAGGCTCCGCCGCCCGCCTTGACATCCAGCACGATGGCATCTGCCCCGGCCGCTATCTTCTTGCTCATTACGGAGCTTGCGATTAGAGGCACAGATTCGACTGTAGCTGTTACGTCCCGCAGGGCGTACAGCTTCTTATCGGCGGGTGCCATGTCACCGCTCTGTCCGACAACGGCAAGCCCCAGTTCATTGACCTGCTTGATAAACTCCCCAGTCGTAAGCTCGGTACGGAAGCCGCGGATCGATTCCAGCTTATCTATAGTTCCGCCTGTGTGGCCAAGTCCTCTGCCGGACATCTTGGCAACCGGTACACCTGCAGATGCTACAAGCGGTCCAAGGATTAACGTCGTCTTATCGCCTACCCCGCCCGTACTGTGCTTGTCCACCTTAATGCCAGTGATCGCTGACAGATCCAGCTGATCGCCCGAGCGGGCCATAGCCATGGTCAGCTCCGCTGTCTCCGCTGCGGTCATTCCTCTAAATACGACAGCCATAGCCCAAGCAGCCATCTGGTAATCCGGCACTGTTCCTGCACTGTAGCCGTCGATTAAGAACGAAATTTCCTCAGCGGACAGCTCTAATCCGCTCCGCTTGCGTCCGATAATGTCTACAGCCCGCATCCGTTTATTCCTCCTAAACAGACGTTTTTTTCATCTGAGACGCCCGTTTTTCAACCATAAACTGCACGATTAATCCGTCAAGCGACTGACTGAGCCGCAGCACCTCTTGATGCTGAATATTCTGGTTGCGGTGTGCCGCCGCATTCATTTTGCCCCGCAGCCTCTCCATCTGCAACAAAATCTGTTTATTCAATACGTTTCACTCCAATATCCCTTAAAAATTTCACAAGGGACATTATACGACGGTTGCTGGACAAAGGATGTCACAATGAGTCGAGCCTAACGTAACAATTTATTTACAAATTGCGACTAAAGGGCCGGAATAACACCGAGCACGAGTCCCAAAAACCGAGATTTTACGCGTTCGGTCGTCTCCATAACCTCTTCGTGAGACAGCGGCTGGTCCAAAATGCCGGCTGCCATGTTGCTGATACATGAAATACCCAGCACTTCGATGCCCGCATGACGGGCTGCAATTACCTCTGAGACGGTTGACATTCCGACCGCATCGGCTCCAAGTGTCCGGAGCATCCGGATTTCCGCTGGCGTTTCGTACGACGGACCAAGCAATCCTACATAGACACCTTCACGCACACCAAAGCCTTGTGCTTCCGCTGTCTCTCTTGCCAGCGCACGGAACTTGCGGCTGTAGCACTCGGACATATCAGGGAATCTTACCCCCAGCTCGTCGTCATTCGCTCCGATGAGAGGATTGCGGCCAGTCAGGTTCAGGTGGTCCGATATCAGCATCAGATCACCCGGCTCAAATCCAGTATTGACTCCGCCCGCTGCATTGGTGACGATCAGCTTGTCAGCCCCCAGCGCCTTCATCACGCGCACAGGAAATGCGGTGAGCTCCGGGCCATAGCCTTCATACATGTGGAAGCGCCCGCGCATCATGACCACTGGCCGGTCGGCCAGCTTTCCAATCAGCAGTTCACCGGCATGTCCTTCTACTGTTGATACAGGAAAATGCGGAATATCCTCGTAAGCGATGGTGACCGCATCGGTCACATGGTCGCCCAGCACGCCAAGACCAGAGCCCATAATGAGACCAATCTCCGGTTTAACCGTAGTACGTGAGCGGATATAATCCGCTGCTTCTTTAATTTGAACTGCTGCTTTTATCTCAGTCATGCTCTGTTCCTCCATATCTCTTCTATGTCTATGTAAAGCTGTCTATCAAGTCTGACGATTGCCAGCCACATGTTTCCGCATCGAATAGTATCCTATCTCCTTGGCAGGCCTAAACCATCAGCTTGGATTCGTTAATTCAGACAGGAAGCTCCGGCCATTACCGGTTCCTGCCACCCCAAAATTGGCGGCAATGGTTGCAGCGACATCCGAGAAGGTCTCTCGCACGCCCAGCCGGACATTCTTCAAGCGGGGATTATAAGCCAACAGCGGTACATACTCCCGTGTATGATCTGTACCTGCGTGCACCGGGTCGTTGCCGTGATCCGCCGTTATGATCAGCAGGTCATCCTCCGTCACCCGCTCCAGCAGCCGGGGCAGCTCCTGATCGAACTCCTTCAGAGCTCCCGCGTAGCCTGCCGGGTCTCTGCGGTGTCCGAACAGCGAGTCGAAATCAACCAGATTCGTGAAGAGAAGGCCGCTGAAGGACTTGTCCATCAGTTCAATTGTCCGTTCAATGCCATCGGCATTGCTCTTCGTCGGATAAGAGGCAGTAATACCTTCTCCGCTGAATATATCGTTGATTTTGCCGACGGACCACACATCAAAACCACCGTCCTGCAGCGCGTTCAGCACAGTCGGAGACGGAGGCGAGACAGCATAGTCATGGCGGTTGGAGGTTCGCTTAAACGAACCGGGTTCGCCCACATAAGGTCTTGCTATGACCCTTCCGACCGCGTACGGCTCTTCAAGCGTCAGCTCTCTGGCAATCTCGCAGGCCCGGTAAAGCTCCTCAAGCGGAATGATTTCCTCATGTGCCGCAATCTGGAACACGCTGTCAGCAGATGTGTACACAATCCATTCCCCTGTTTCCATCTGCCGGCGGCCCAGCTCATCCAGAATTTCCGTACCGCTAGCCGGTTTGTTGCCGATTACCTTGCGGCCTGTTCTCTCCTCAAAGATACTCAGCAGCTCGGCAGGGAACCCGTCCGGAAAGGTGCGGAACGGTACATTGATCCGGAGGCCCGCCAGCTCCCAGTGCCCAGTCATGGTATCCTTGCCCACAGAAACCTCCGCCATCCTGCCGTATGCAGCAAGCGGCTCTGCAGCAGGATTCCAATCGCCGATCGGGGCGATATTCCCAAGGCCAAGCTTGCGCAGATTAGGCAGATCAAAACCGCTTACCTGCTCTGCTATATGTCCCAGCGTGTGCGCACCGGCATCACCGAAGGACGGAGCATCCGGAAGCTCGCCAATCCCCACACTATCAAGAACAATTACGGTCATACGTTTAAATTGCATTGCCTTCACTCCAACCTTGTGTTCTCCAATCGCTACTTCGCCCGCGGATGAGTCTGGTCGTACACATCCTTCATTCGCGAACGCGTAACCTGGGAATAAATCTGCGTCGTCGAAATATCCGCATGTCCGAGCATTTCCTGAACAACACGCAAATCTGCACCATTCTCAACCAAATGGGCTGCGAAGGAATGACGCAGCGTATGCGGCGTTATTTCCTGTTCGATGCCGCTTTCCCGGGCGTATTTCTTAATGATTTTCCAGAATCCCTGCCTCGTCATGCGTGTCCCCAAGTGGTTAAGGAACAGTGCGCTTTCCTCCCGTCCAGGCTTGGCAAACCTGCTGCGCGCAGCAGCGATGTACTCGTTCATTGAGCTTGATGCTACCTTGCCGAGCGGAATGATCCGTTCCTTGCCGGAGGCCCCCATGCAGCGGACAAAGCCCATATCAAGGTTGACATCGCTTATGTCCAGTGCGATCAGCTCGCTGACCCGGATTCCGGTAGCGTACAAGAGCTCAAGCATGGCCTTGTCCCGGACACCCCCAGCCGTTTCCGGACCCGGAGCGTCCAGCAGTCTCCCGATATCCGCTATCGATATTACGCTTGGCAGGCGCTTCTCCTGCTTGGGGGTTTCCATGTGAACGGCCGGATCACTCGTCAGTACCTGCGTAAGCACGAGGAATTTGAAGAACGCGCGGATTGAGGACACGGTCCTGGACAGCGTCGCCACCGCACGGCCCGACTGCTTCAGATGCAGCAGATACTTCGCTATATGATGCTTGCGCACATGATCGGGCAGGATAAGGCCATCCTCGGCAGCATACTCGAAGAACATCGACAAATCCCGTTCGTATGATTCAATTGTCGAACGCGACAAGCCGCGTTCCTCAGACAGATAACGGACAAATGGCTGCAGCTGTTCCTTCATGAAGACATCCTTTCTGATGCAATCTCTCTGTCCTTTATCCTCTCATAATTCAACACGCCGCCTGTAATATCCTGCCGATTGAAGTCAATATTTATGACTGGCCTACTCACCGATCCAGTAGAACCACCAGAGCCTTTCACGAAAGCTGAATTCCGACACCGATCCAGTCCGGTCTCCGAATACCTTGACGGCACTGCCCTGCGGTACGGCATAGGGCTCAGGTGTATGCACCCATTCGGTCACAAGCCGGAGTGTGAAATACAGAAGCAGTGTGAGAAGCATAAGTGAGAAAACAAAGAACAGCCGCCTGACAACCTTACGCAGTGATACTACCATAGCAATTCCCCCAGCATCAGTGATGGGACGGTTCGTCCTTATCCCACCATATGTGGATGCCCGGCTCGTTATGCGGTGCAGTTGTACCAGCGGCTGACCATTTATCATGATGAAGCTGACCGTTCCGCTGAGTCCAGCTCTCAGCTGGCACCGCCGTTAGCAAGAAGATTCTCTACCGGCACATAGCCGGCTCCTGCCGCTTCGGCCACCCCGGGATGTGTAATATAGCCTTGATACGTGTTAACGCCCTTGCGCAGCGGAACATTATCCTGCACCGCACGGTGGAAGCCCTTGGTTGCCAGTTCAAGAGCATAAGGAAGGGTAACGTTGGTTAATGCGAGTGTAGATGTCCGCGGAACGGCCCCCGGCATGTTGGCTACTGCATAATGCAGCACCCCATGTTTCTCGTAGACTGGGTCCTTGTGCGTGGTAACCCGGTCGATTGTCTCAATCGTGCCGCCCTGGTCAACTGCAACATCTACAATGACCGCTCCCTTCTTCATTGTCTTGACCATCTCCTCGGTAACCAGATGAGGGGCACGCGCACCCGGGATCAGCACCGCGCCAACGAGCAGATCAGCCTTCCGGACTGCATTAGCTATATTATAGCTGTTAGACATCAGGGTATGGATGGTTCCGCCGAAAATATCATCGATATAGCGCATCCGGTCCGGGCTTCTCTCGAGTATAACGACACTGGCTCCCATGCCGAGCGCCATGCGGGCCGCATTCAAGCCGACGATGCCACCACCGAGTACGATAACCTCAGCGGGCGGAACGCCCGGCACACCGCCCAGCAGAATGCCCCTTCCCCCATGGAAAGCCTCCAGGAATCTGGCTCCGACCTGTACTGCCATCCTGCCCGCAACCTCACTCATCGGAGTCAGCAGCGGAAGCCCGCCATTATCAAGCTGGATCGTCTCGTAAGCGACCGCTGTGACCCGGTTATCGGTTAGAGCCTTCGTTAACGCCGGCTCGGCTGCCAGATGCAGATAAGTAAACAGCAGCTGCCCGGGTCTGAAATAAGCATACTCCTCAGCAAGCGGCTCCTTGACCTTCATAATCATATCCGCCTGCTTCCATACCTCGGAGGCTTCCGGAATAATCAATGCGCCTTCTTCAATATAGGCCTCATCCTCAAACCCGCTGCCATCCCCTGCTCCTGCCTGGATCAATACTTCATGGCCTGCATGACGTAAAGCCGTTACGCCTGCGGGCGTCAAGGCTACTCTGTACTCGCTGGATTTTATTTCCTTTGGAACACCTATCCGCATGATCATTTCCTCCTTAAATGTCTTCCTGTGAAAACCTCATATGGATACCTTTGCCAGAGCATCACCCAATTATGTGCGCTGCGGTAAATTGGCCCAGGTTCGCTGCACATCTGCCTACATACTATGTCATTAGACCGGAATTGTGGAGGGGAAACGATGAATTCATTAAGTCAACTTATCAGCAGCTGTGCATGCCGGAGCAGGAACCGGCATGGGGAACGCAGGCTGTTTGCCTTCAAGAGCCTGCGCAGCTACAGAACCTGCCTGCGTGAGCTGAGAACTGCCGGTTACCGACCTCACAAGCAGCTGGACGAACAAGGAATATTCAGCCTCACAATCGATAAGCGGAGAAGCTTGCGTGAGATAGCCCGGCACACCGGTATCAGGTATGTCGAGAAGGATGTAAAAGCAAGGGCTCACAGCTTGCGCAGGAAGACGCCATCCATCCGTGCTTCCGGTAATACGGGCCGGGCCCCCTGGAATATCCAGCAGGTTCAGGCTCCACTGGTATGGCCGCTCACACGAGGCAGCGGGATACGCTTGGCCGTCCTGGATACGGGGATTGCCGCTCATCCCGACCTTAAGATAGCGGGCGGGATCAACACGATCAACGGCCGTTCCTACCGGGATGACAACGGCCACGGTACGCATGTGGCCGGTATAGCGGCAGGGACCGGATTCAAACGGCTAAAGGGAATGGCTCCCCGAATCTCTCTATATGCCGTTAAAGTACTGGATGAGTCAGGGAGCGGATATGTATCCGATATTGTGGAAGGAATAGACTGGTGTATCCGCAACCGGGTGCAGGTAATGAACCTTAGCCTCGGTCTGCCTCCCGGAGAAGACAGCCAGGCTCTTCGGGAAGCCGTGCGCCGGGCCCTCCGGCATGGTATAGTCATTATCTCCTCGGCAGGAAATGAGGGCAAGTCTGCGGAGAGCCTGGATGCACCGGCCAGATATGCGGGCGTCCTTGCCGTAGCCGCCTCCACGAAGAAAGGCAAGATTGCCGGCTTCAGCAGCCGGGGAAGCGGGCTGGCATGCGCGGCTCCAGGCTTAAATATACGCTCCACATGGCTCCGCGGCGGCTATAAGACAATGTCGGGCACCAGCATGGCAGCCCCCCATGCGGCTGGCGGCGCCGCTCTTCTGCTTGCAAGAATGCCAAGATTGCTGCCTCATCAAATAAGCAGAGCCTTTGGTATCAGCGCCAAGAAGCTTGGCTTCAACGTTCGGGCACAGGGCGCGGGCCTGCTTCAGACCGCCGACGCTCTTATGCGGGCCAGGGCCGCTGCCAACCGGGTTGTACAGCGCCCAGGGAGCCAAGGTCAAGCCTGCCGCCAGCTGATCCGAAAGCCCTTCGGCGGCCGTAATCGTCCCACTCCAACACTGTTCATTCAGCAGGGCAAACGATGAAGCGGATTCGGACGCTGCAAGCAAAAACTCCTGGGAGTGTACCGGCAACATGCCGGTCACTCCCAGGAGTCTATCAAATGACACTTCTTATAATAACTTCTCAGCTACCCGGTTGATTATTCTTGTCCCTGCAGCGGCTGCAAATTCCATGGAAGTCAAGCCGATGATCAATGACTTGAAAACCATATTCCTGTTCCAGCCGTTCTTCCAGCGGACCAAGCCAATCATCCATAATTTCATCCATTGCACCGCACTGCACACAAATCAAATGATGATGATGATGCTTGTTGCTGTCGGTACGAAGATCGTAACGGGCCACGCCGTCGCCGAAGTTAAGCTTCTCTACGACATGAAGCTCACTTAACAGCTCCAGAGTCCGATAGACCGTCGCCAAGCCGATTTCCGGTGCTTTCTCCTTCACCAGCATGAAGACGTCCTCCGCACTTAAATGATCCTCTTCGTTCTCGAGCAGCACACGTACGGTTGCTTCCCGCTGCGGGGTTAGCTTGTAGCCCTGCGACTGAAGCTGCTGTTTGATTTTCTCGATACGGGCTTCCATAATTATTCCCTCCGCGCTTCCATGCACCGTTATGCCAGACAGTTGCTTTCATTATAGGGGCTAACAGCCGGGAAAGTCAAACCTTTTACTAGAAAATAGGAGGACGGCCCCTAGACCAGATAGGGAGCCGCCCAAGCAATAATATGCGGAGACAAATAGACTTCCACAAGCGCTGCGCCCCACAGAACCAGAAGCAGCAGCAGCGAAGCGGCAGTATGCGACAGCAGCGGCTGTACAAGGTCGCCTCCCTTGCCGATCAGCCTCTGCCTGATCACATAAAGCGAGAAGGTTAGCCCTGATACGCTCGCCATCACAAGCGCGGGAATGACGATAAGATTTGGCGGCGCGATCGAGGCAAGCGCGAACAGCAGCCCCTTCCATTCATGCTGGCTGATCAGGGCACCTACAGAGAACCCGATTAGCACGCCCTTCATGAAATCCAGCGCGAGTATGACAGGCAGTCCGACGACCGTTATACCGAGCAGCCAGATCAGCAGCAGCCACTTGCCATAGAAGAATGCCCGCTCACGAAGCGAGCCGTCAGTCTCTGGCATAATTCCCGCTTTGAACACTTCCGCATAATGGCTGACTTCCCCTGCCAGCACCTCCTGCTGCTCCAGTGTCAGCGCATTAAACATCAGGGTCCCGAAGACAACGCCCACAACGAAGAGCACGATCACAAACACATATAAGGTCAGGCTTTCCCTGCCGGAGCGAAGCCATTGTACAGGGTTCATCTGCCGTTCTCCCTTCTTGTCCGAACTGTCTGCTACATTGTATGACGTTCGTCCAAGCGGTATGCCCCTGTGCAGGATAGCCATACTGGCCAAAAGAAATTTACTTCCTCACCTTCCCGTATTTGCCGCCGCCCCCAGCCTCAAGATTGAGGCGGCCTTCTCTGGCCGCAATAATAAGCCCTGCCGTCTGCAGGCCTGCCTCATCAGCAAGCTCCTCCTTGCCCGCGGTGTGCAGCACGTCCATCTCTGTACCGAAGCGCTGCAGCAGGCGGTCGAGCAGCTTCGGTCCTACTCCGGGGACAAATTCGAGGGGAACCTGGTACCGGTAAGGCGGCCGCCCGCTATGTACTACTGCCGGCTGCTCCCTGCCCATCAGCCTGCCCAGTTCTTGAATCCGGTCCATGACTCCGCTCACCAGCTTCGTGCTGCCGCAAAGAGAGCATCGCTCCGGCTGGCGGTCCTGCCCTCCCAGATCAAGACCCGACTCACAATTGAGGCAGTAGGTCTTATGATATTTGCCAAGCCGCGGATTTAAGCCGTAGTTAGCGGCAATCCTCCTGCCCTCCTTGCCCTCCAGGGCCATCCGGAAATCCGCAAATGATGGCTTGCCAAGCAGCAGTTCATTATACTCACGGCCAATCTTGGAGAGGGAATGCGCATCCGAATTCGTCAGGAACGGGTAACCATCCAGCTCAGCTACGTAACCCGCCATTTCCGTATCCGCACTTAAGCCAAGCTCGACTGCAGACACTGCCGCCGGGTCAAGCACCTCTGGAATTGAATTCGTACAGCTGCCATACAAGCTCTTGTGGGGAGTGAAAATATGAGCGGGAATAAACAGACCGCCCCTGGAGAGCGCCTGCTCCTGCAGTTCCCTGCCCGTTACATAAATGCGCTGGGAGCTGAGCATGACATTGCGCATATAAGCGCCCATCCATTCCGTCCATGCTTGCATGCGATCAAAGTCTGGCATGAACACCAGATAATGTGCCGGGCCTCTGCCAGGCTCCTTCACCTCGATTTCACTGCCAAGGAGCAGGGTCGTATCCCGATACCCGATGCCTCCGCCTTCAACCTCAGACATTTCGCCAGCCTCCAGCAGCCCGGCGATGTCCCGCTGGACACCCGGCGAGTGGGCATCTATGACGCCGAGCAGCCGAATCCCTTTGCGGACTGCCGCCTCATGGGCGATGTTGCGGAATGTAAGGCCGCGGCTCGCGCTGATCTTAACCGGTTCACCTTGGTCTGTGCTGCCAATATGAATATGCATGTCGGCATAGACCGTTTGAAGATGCTCTCCGCCCTGCTGCCGTGTCATATCAGATCGTTCCAGTCAGCCGGTACAGCTGCCATGCCTGCACCGCCATCATTGTTTTCGCATCGCTGATCCGGTCTTCACGGATATACTGCTGAGCCTGCTCGAAGCTGATCGCATCCACGGCGAGAAATTCATCCTCGTCCAGCTGCAGCGAGCCCTTCTCCAACTGATCCGTAAAGTACAGGTACAGCTTCTCATCGGCAAAGCCCGGTGAAGTGAAGAAGGCGCTGACCAGCTTCATCGAGCCTTCCTTGGCCTTGTAACCCGTCTCCTCTTCCAGCTCGCGGTAAGCCGCCTGAATTGGGTCCTCTCCTGGATCGAGCTTGCCTGCCGGGAGCTCAACCTGAAATTTCTCGAGCGGCTTGCGGTACTGCTCCACAACCAGCAGCTTATCATCAATCAGAGCCATTACTGCGGCAGCCCCGGGGTGCTTAACGATTTCGCGTGTTGCCGTTTCACCATTGGGCAGCTGCACCGTGTCCACCTGCAGGGTGATCATCCGCCCGTTGAAGATGTGGTCTGTCTTGATTGTTTTCTCCTGCCACTGCTCTGATTTGCCGAATGTCGTCATCGTATCTTTCGCTCCTTGCCGGCTAATACCGGTCCTTGTATTGCCCTCGGCAGTCTGTTGTCCGTTCACACCTAGCATTAACGTACACACTGGCTGTCCAACAAATTAGCATTCGAGGGATAACTTGTCCATCTTGCGCATATTGATCATTATACCAAAACAGGACAGGGGTTGAAAAAAGATGAAACAATATCTGGATGATAAGGGTCTCCGCCTGGTCGGCAAGGCATGGGAAATCCGCCATCAGCTGCGCAAGCTGACCGGTCCGGCCGCCGACAGCCGCAAGCTCCGTGAAATGCTTGGAAAACCTGCGGGACCCGCTGTCAGCGAGTTGAACCGCGGCAGCTAGCCAGCCGTTACCTACAATGGCCAGATGTGTGAACGTCGCCAGTTATCAAAAAAAGGCACTCCCCCGCCAGCAGCAGCTGCTGCCAGCTTAGGAAATGCCTTCATTATTTACATAAGCAGCCAACAGGCTAATACTCGCTTCCTGGTTGCTTTTTGGGGGGTTACACTCTAAGCTTACTTCTCTTCAGCCGCAAGCTTAATGAGCTGCACGACCAGCTCAGTTGTCTTAACCAAATCCGCAACCTTGATCTGCTCTTTGGTTGTATGAATATGCTCATACCCGACCGCAAGATTGACCGTCGGCACGCCAAGTCCATTGAAGATGTTGGCATCACTGCCTCCGCCTGAGTGGAAGGTTCTTGGTGTGCGCCCAATCTGCTCAATAGCCTTCTTCGCCAGCTCGACTACCGGATCACCATCCGTATAGGAATAAGCCGGGTAGATGATCTCGCTCTCAAACTCGGCTGTCGCGCCGTAGTCAGAGGCCGCACTTTCAAGCGCTGTCCGCATCGATTCAATCTGAGCGTCCAGCTTATCCTGCACAATACTTCTCGCTTCTGCATCAAGCTTTACATAATCACAGACAATGTTCGTTGCGCCGCCGCCCTCGAAACGACCAATATTAGCTGTCGTTTCTTTGTCGATCCGGCCCAGCTTCATGCGGGAGATGGCCTTGGCGGCCACCTGAATTGCACTGATACCGTCCTCCGGGTTTACACCGGCGTGAGCCGACTTGCCTATGATCTTCATGTCGATCTGCGCCTGCGATGGAGCTGCTACAGCGATATCGCCGATTTGTCCATTGGAGTCAAGAGCATACCCGTATTCTGCCTTCAGACGGGCAGGGTCCATTACCCGGGCACCATGAAGGCCCGCTTCCTCGCCTACCGTGATAACGAATTGAACCGGTCCGTGAGCGATCTTCTGCTCCTTCAGCACCTTGATTGCTTCCAGCATCGCAGCGATGCCTGCCTTGTCGTCAGCGCCCAGAATGGTTGTTCCGTCACTGCGGATATAACCGTCATCATCCAGCTGCGGCTTAATGCCGGCGCCAGGTGTTACCGTGTCCATGTGGGAGGTGAAAAAGATAGTCGGCGCATCCTCTGTGCCGCTTGCTTCCAGCATAATGAAGAGATTGCCCGCTCCATGCCCGGTCTTCTCCGCAGCATCATCCTCCTCGACCTGCAGGCCAAGCTCGGCAAACTTTTGTTTCAGCACCTTGCTTATTGCCTGTTCATGCTTCGTTTCACTGTCCACTTGGACAAGTTCCATAAATTCGTCCACAAGACGTTTCTCAGAGATCATTAGCTTTCCTCCACTATGTAATATCGTATACAATAAGAGTCGTAACCCTTCCCTTGAAAGGAGTGCGGCATCATGCACAATCGCAAATGGCTGCGCATTACAGCTATCATTCTCGTCGGTGTTATGTTAATTTCCACCGTCATGATGAGCATGTCCTGGTTCTTCTACTAAACCATTCGAATGCTTGTTGAATATGCGGCAGAAGTGCGGCAGAATCTCTTCTGCCGCCTGTCTGACCGGCATAGTCCTCCCCGTCAGATCCTCGAAGGAAGTCACACCATAAGATTGAATTCCGCATGGAATGATGCCCTGAAACCCATCCGCTGCAATCCCCGCCTTCAAATTCAAGGCGAAGCCGTGGCTTGTTACGAAGCCCTTGCGCCTGCGGCTCTTGTTGAATTTGACGCCAATTGCCGCTATCTTCACATCGCCGACCCACACGCCTGTATATTCCGTCTTCCTGCCGCCTTCTATTCCGTATCCGGCAAGCCAGTCGATCATCACCTGTTCCAAATTACGAAGATAAGCGTGCAGATCCAGTCCGGCAGCATCCAGATACAAGAGCGGGTAACCAACCAGCTGGCCAGGGCCATGATAGGTAATATCGCCGCCACGGTCAATCTGATGTACGGCAATTCCGCGTGCCGCAAGCTCTTCCTCGCTGAGCAGCAGGTGCTCCGGATGCCTCTGTGACCCAATCGTATACGTTGGCGGGTGCTGAAGCAGCAGAAGCTTCTCAGGAGCTTCCTCCAGATCAATCTGCCGGACAAGCGATTTCTGCAGGTCCCAAGCCTCGCCATAGCCTAACATAGGTATGTAGATGCTGTCCAACCGGTTAGCTTCGCTCATAGTCGCACCCTCTTTTTTTGTCAATGTTTAATACAGCTTCGTCTCCAGATTATAACCTTCCAGGTTGTCCTTCACACGCTGCAGGAACCGGCCGCAAATCACGCCGTCCAATATCCGGTGGTCAAGGGACAAACACAGATTAGCCATCGAACGAACCGCAATCATGTCATTGATGACAACCGGACGCTTCACAATGGATTCGAATGTTAAATTAACAGCCTGCGGATAGTTGATAATCGGGTAGGATAGAATCGAACCAAATGAGCCCGTATTATTGACTGTGAAGGTTCCGCCCTGCATATCGGCTACTGTCAGCTTGCCTTCCCTCGTCTTGCGGGCAAGCTCATCGATCTCATGGGCAAGGCCCGCAATATTCTTCTGGTCCGCATTATGGATAACCGGTGTCAGGACGGACTCCTCCGTACCCACCACCAGCGAAATGTTGATATCGCGCTTGACGATGATTTTATCGACTGCCCAGATCGAGTTCATGATCGGGTAATCTTTAATCGCATTAACGACTGCCTTGATCAAGAACGCCAGGTAGGTCAGATTAATGCCTTCCCGCTTCCGGAATTCATCCTTAAGCTTGTTGCGAAGCACAACGAGGTTGGTAACATCGACTTCAATCATCGTCCAAGCATGAGGGATTTCCGTTACGCTCTGCCGCATTCTTGTCGCGATCGTATTGCGGATCGGAGTGACATCGATAAAATATTCACCCTTGCCGGGTACCGACTGCTGCTCAACCTGTACGTCAGGAAGACGCGGCGGCTCCGACAAGTGCAGGCCCGAGGAGCGTACGCTTGGAAGCTTGGTCTCAGCCGGTGCAGAAACCGCCTGTTCTGCAGGCTTGCTGGACTGCTGCTCTGCGGCTCTTGGTTCATTCTTCGCGCGAGCACCCGACTCCACATAGGCAAGGACATCCTTCCTTGTAATACGACCGCCAATGCCTGAGCCGCGAATTTCCGTCAGATCCAGATTATGCTCAGCCGCAAGCCGCTGAACAGCAGGCGAATATCTTCCGCGCATACTTTGATCCTCCGCAGCTTCGCTGGTGGTTACAGCTGCTCCGGCAGGCTGTACTGCTGATACTCCAGCCGTACCTGTCTCATCAGCTGTTATGCTTTCCACCAGACAGATTGGCGCGCCTACAGGAATCGTCTCCCCTGCGCCCGCTAATATCTTGACAAGCTTGCCCGCAACTGTTGACGGCAGCTCAGCATTCACTTTATCTGTAATGATCTCGCAAATCGGCTCATACATCTCGATCTCATCGCCCGGCTGCTTCAACCACTTATCAATCGTTGCCGAAACAAGCGACTCCGCCAGCTGCGGCATGACGATTTCCGTTACCGATTTCATCATTGCTCATCCCCTAATACCTTCTAATAAAGCGCTAATTTACGCATGGCATCATACACTTTGTCACGGTTTAGCATAAAGAATTTCTCTCCAGGCGCGTTGATCGGCATGGCTGGAACATCCGGCCCGCATAATCGCATAATCGGAGCATCCAGCTCATACAGCAGCTCTTCAGCGATAATCGCCGCAACCTCGGCACCGACTCCGCCTGTCTTATTGTCCTCATGGACAATGAGAACCTTTCCGGTCCTGCGCACAGCTTCCAGAATCGCTTCCTTGTCAAGCGGCTGAATCGTACGCAGGTCAAGCACATGTGCTTCAATGCCCTCACCGCTGAGCTCCTCGGCAGCCTGCATAATAAAATGCAGCGGCAGGCTGTAGCCAATCACCGTGATATCCTCACCTTCGCGCAGCACATTGGCTTTGCCGATCGGCACCGTGTAATCCGTGTCGGGCACTTCACCGCTTACCAGCTTGTAGCACTTCTTGTTCTCAAAGTATAAGACCGGGTCTGGATCGCGCACCGCTGCCTTCAAGAGACCTTTAGCATCGTAAGGAGTATATGGAGCTACGATTTTCAAACCTGGTGTGCCAAAGAAAACAGACTCCGGACACTGCGAGTGATACAAGCCCCCAAAAATCCCGCCGCCGATCGGCGCGCGGATTACTACGGGACACTCCCAGTCATTGTTCGAGCGGTAACGGATCTTAGCCGCTTCGCTAATAATCTGGTTGGTAGCCGGAAACATAAAGTCGGAGTACTGCATCTCCGCGATTGGCTTCATTCCGTACATGGCTGCCCCGATGGCAACGCCGGCGATAGCCGACTCAGCCAGCGGCGTATCAAGTGCCCGCATCGCGCCGAATTCGTCGAGCAGTCCCTTGGTTGTGGTGAAGACACCGCCCTTAAGACCGACATCCTCACCCAGCACGAAGACATTCTCATCACGGGCCATCTCTTCCTTCATGGCTAGCCGGATCGCATCTATATATTCAATGACTGGCATGGTTAGTTGCCTCCCTCTTCTGCGTACACATGCAGCAGAATATCCTCTGGTGCAGGGAATGGCGCTTTGTCTGCATAAGCAGTCGCATCATCAAGCTCAGCCTTGATGGCAGCCGAAAGCTCCTGCTCCTGCTCCTCTGACCATAGTCCGCAATCGATCAAGTATTGTTTAAATTTAGGAAGGCCGTCCTTCAGCTTGTTCTCCTCGACCTCTTCCTTCGTCCGGTAAGCCAGATCGTTATCAGAGGTGGAGTGCGGTGACAAGCGGTACATCATCGCTTCAATAAGTGTAGGGCCTTCACCGGCAACCGCGCGCTCCCTGGCTTCCTTAACAACCCGATATACTTCCAGCGGATCGTTGCCGTCCACACGAATGCCGGGAAATCCGTAGCCAAGTGCCCTGTCGCTGATTTTCCCGCTTACCTGCCGGTCTATGGGAACCGAAATCGCGTACTGGTTATTTTCACACATCAAAATAACCGGCAGCTTATGTACCCCGGCAAAGTTGCAGCCTTCATGGAAATCTCCCTGGTTGCTCGAACCGTCACCAAAGGTAACAAATGAAACAAACTTCTTGCCCTTCATCTTCGCGGCCAGCGCGAATCCTACAGCATGCGGCACCTGAGTAGTTACCGGACTGGAACCTGTCACAATACGCAGCTTCTTGCTGCCAAAGTGCCCGGGCATCTGACGTCCGCCGCTGTTCGGGTCCTCGGCCTTGGCAAATACCGACAGCAGCAGATCTCTCAGCGTCATGCCAACCGACAGAACGAAGCCGTAATCGCGATAGTAGGGGAGAAAATAATCCTGCTCCCGGTCGAGTGCATAAGCTGCCGCTACCTGAGCGGCTTCCTGACCAATCCCGGAAACGTGGAAATTAATTTTGCCTGCCCGCTGCAGCAGCAGCATCCGCTCATCGAATTTTCGGGCCGTCAGCATGGTGCTGTACATCTGCACGGCCTGCTCATCTGTCAAACCGACCTCACGGTGGCGAAAAGATTGGGTGACTGATTCGGTCTTAGCCATTATGCAGCCTCCTCTTCCTGGTAAAGTTCACTAGTATAAGTCTGTAGTTCCAAGTATTAATCGTTGATCTTAACACCAGGTACTAATAGTTGCTACAGCTATTATAACGCGAGTGGGCAAAAAAAGAAAATGTATCGTTTTGCACACCAGGCTGTATTTAAAACGCAAGCGAATTGCCGTCTACAGCCAGCATGGCTTCACCCAAGGCTTCGGATAGTGTCGGGTGCGGATGAATGAGCTGCCCTACTTCCCACACGGAAGCATTAAGCAAATCAGCAAGAGCTGCTTCCGTAATAAGATCCGTGACATGAGGCCCGATCATATGAACGCCCAGCACATCGCCCGTCGCCTTATCAGCCACCACCTTCACGAATCCGTCCGTCTCTCCCTTAACGACCGCCTTCCCAATTGCGGCGAATGGGATTTTCCCTGTCTTCACTTCAAAACCTTGGCTGCGCGCCTGGCTCTCCGTCCATCCCAGTGAAGCGACCTCGGGTCTCGAATAGACACCTCTTGGAATCCGGTGTGCCTCCACCAAATCAGGCTTCTGACCGGATAAATGCTCCACTGCAAAAACTCCTTCATGAGCAGCGGCATGAGCAAGCTGAACACCGCCAGTCACGTCGCCGATCGCGTAAATATGCGGCTCCCTCGTCTGCAGCATGGCATTCGTCTTCACAAACCCGTTCTGAACCTGGATATCCGTCGCTTCCAGACCAATCTCCTGGATGTTGGCCTCACGTCCCACGGATACGAGCATAGCAGCGGCTTCCAGCTGCAAATGGCCATCGGCAGATTCCGCTTCAATAGCAACTCTGCCTTCCCCCGATTGACAGGATTCAAGCTTAAGGTTAACCTTCGTCAGAACGCGTATTCCTCTTGTCCGGAACAGCTTCATCAGCTCAGCCGATACATCTTCATCTTCACCTGGAAGCAAGCGGTCCGCCGCCTCGACAACCGTTACCTGAGCGCCAAAATCATGCAGCATAGAAGCCCACTCGACGCCAATGACACCACCACCCACAATTAAAATACTGCTTGGCAGTGCCTTCATTTCGAGCACATCATCGCTCGTCATTATATGTACGCCATCATAGTTCAGATGAGGTAATCTGCGGGGTCTGGTCCCGGTTGCAATAATCAGGTTGGCTGAAATAACTGTCTCCATTTCGCCATCAGCCAGCTCAACAGCTAGGGCTCCGCTGCGCGGCGAAAAAATGGACGGCCCAATAATACGGCCCTTGCCTTTGATAACTTCGATCTTATGCTTATTCATCAGATACTGCAGCCCTTTATAAAGCTTATCCACGGTATCCGCCTTCCGCTTGGATACGAGGTCATAGCGGAGCGTGCTTTCTCCCCCGGTTACCACACCGAATTGTTCGGCTTCCTTGACGGTATGGTAAACCTCTGCGCTTCTAAGCAGAGATTTGCTAGGAATACATCCTTTGTGCAGACAGGTGCCTCCCACTTTATCCATTTCAACGATCGCTACTGTCTTCCCGAGCTGTGCCGCCCGAATAGCGGCCGTATATCCGCCCGGTCCACCGCCGAGCACTGCAACATCCACTTGGATGGTCATGTCCATTCGCCTTCTTTCGTATGTACAATTTCGCTCTCTATTGTACCTGTTTTCGGGCACAATAACATGTCCAAATTCGCAAAATGGACAGGTTAAACTGAAAAGGGTATGATAGGAGCAATGCAACTAGCACTTGTTGTTGTAGGAGGGTACCGGCGTGAGACAAGTCATCGCCCGTTTTATCGCCATTCTACTGCTCGTCATTCCCGGCTTCATGGCCACCTACGGCTTCTTGCTGCTTAAGGATTCGCTGTTTGTATTCTTCTCGGAATACGGCAACAATGAAGCAGTGGCTCCAGCCTTTCAGTGGGGCAAGTTTATCGCCGGAATGCTGATGTTTATGGCAGGTGTCGGTTTTATCGGAGGCTGGATTTTCTTTCGGGACCGTAAACGCAATTATGTTGCCCCCCGCTTCAAACCGAAAAGACCGCGCCCGCCAAGACAGGATGCTTGAGCGACAAGATGATGATAATTGGGCACCAGCAGTGGCATCAACTATACTAAAAACAACACCGTCACACTTCGGAGAAATCCGAAGCGAGGGCGGTGTTGTTTGTTGTCATGACCTGCTGCGGATTTAAGAATTAATCCTCACGCTTTCAGGACACCTTATGCTCAATGCGCAGCTTGTCAGCTACCATCGCGATGAATTCGCTGTTGGTTGGCTTAGATTTGCTGATGTTAATGGTGTAACCGAACAAGTGGCTGATGGAATCAATGTTTCCGCGAGTCCACGCGACCTCGATAGCATGACGAATGGCTCGCTCGACTCGTGAAGGCGTTGTCTTGAACTTCTCAGCGATTGCCGGGTACAGCGTTTTGGTGATTGCGCCAAGAATCTCAATGTTATTGTACACCATTGTAATCGCTTCACGAAGATATTGATACCCTTTAATATGAGCAGGAACACCAATCTCATGAATGATGCTTGTGATGTTCGCGTCCAGATTCTTGCCTTTGGCAATTGGTACGACATTGGACTTCGGCAGAGAAGATGTATAGTTGGAACCAGATACAACGGCTGGGTTGCCTACCAGCTGGCGAATCCGGTTAGCCAGGATTTCCATATCGAACGGCTTCAGTATGTAGTATGAAGCGCCGAGCTGGACAGCCTTTTGCGTAATATTCTCTTGACCGAATGCCGTCAGCATAATGATCTTAGGCATTGGATTGAGGTTCATATCACGAAGCCTCTCCAGTACACCCAACCCATCCAAATGAGGCATGATAATATCCAGAATAAGAATGTCAGGCGTCTTTCTTGATTCCTCGAGCAGCCTGAGCACTTCTTCACCATTGTAAGCTACACCGCTAACCGTCATATCACTCTGTTCTGCTATATACTCCGATAATAAGTTAGTAAATTCTCGGTTGTCATCTGCGAGTAAAACCTCAATTCTTTGCAAGTCTGAGTCCTCCCTTGACCGATTTGGATGAAGCATGTTTTTGCTATTATAACATTTTCGACATCCCCCATAAAATTCCTTCTGTCGAAAATTATTTTTCTTTATTTTTTTTCACAGCTTCTATATAATTAATATTTTATTACATAAGGTCTCCTCTTTCGAAGTTTTCCGTATTGATTCGACAATCCTCAGGTGCCTCAAAGAAAAAATCTTAAGGCGCTTTAACCCGCCTTAAGATTTTGCTGTGGAGTGCTGCTCTCCAGTAAAATCCCTGCATCCCGCAGCATCCATTCGATATAACAGCCATAGCCCGATGAGGGATCATTCACGAATACGTGGGTCACTGCCCCAACGATCTTTCCGTTCTGGATGATGGGGCTGCCAGACATGCCTTGAACAATCCCGCCTGTCTGTTCCAGCAGCTTCGGGTCAGTGATCTTAATCACCATCCCCTTCGTTGCGGGAGTCGTTTGCTTTGAGACATGTGTAATTTCAATGTTAAACTTCTCAACACGCTGTCCGCCTACGACTGTATAGATTTGAGCTGGTCCTTCTTTAACTTCCTCTGCGAACGCGACAGGTAAAGTTCCGCTTGTATATGTCGGCTTCGGAAGCTCCTTCATCTTGCCGAATATTCCAAACTGCGTGTTGTGCTCCACATTGCCAAGCACTTTGCCTTCCTTCACAAAATGTGCTCTCTTCTCACCAGGTTCCCCGCTCGAGCTCTTGTTGATTGAGGTTACACTCGACTGAACAACCTGCCCCTCGCCAACCTTAATGGGCGTCTGGGTGTCCATATCCGTAATCACATGCCCGAGAGCGCCATACACACCCTGATCCGGTGCATAGAAGGTTAAAGTGCCCACACCAGCAGCGGAATCACGAATGTACAGACCGAGCCGCCAAGCCTTATCCTCTGGATCGTAGGCAGGCTTCAAATCTTTAGTTACGATCTGTGAGCCGCGCTTGATCTCGAAGTGCAGAGGTTTGCCTGAGCGGCCAGCCTTATCCACAATCTTGCTCATCTTGGCCACTTCATTCAGGTAGGAACCGTTGACCTTAACAATCAGGTCCCCCAGGCGGATATCGCTGTCTTGACCTGGCGATACCTTAACTCCTGGCTTCGTCTCTACTTGGTGATGGCCTACAACCATAATACCATCTGACTTCACTTTAACGCCGATCGTCTGGCCTCCGGGCACAACGCGGAGATCAGGAACAACATTAAGTTTAACTGTCTTAAAGGGTATACGACCAAATAATTTCATCTTCATCTCTGTTGTACCGCTATGGGACGGGACCAGGGATAAAGGCTCGTTAAGGTCGACCTGAGTTGATGCACTGGCCGATCCATTCACCTTGACAACATCCGGATCAACGGTTACCTTGGCATGAACCGGCATTAAGTAGTCCAATTGCTTCAATTGGCCGGAAAAAAGCCTGAGCTCACTTGGAAAAGCCGCGAAATGCTGCAACGGGGCGGAGAAGCCGATCATGCAAACGAAGAACACGAGAATTAATCCTAACCAGCGTTTCCGGTTACTTGCGTTCAATGATTTTCACGCTCCCTAGGTTTCCGTCTCCTGACGAAACGTCATTCGCCAATGGCGTACCTATAAGGTAACCTTGCCCCCAGGGTTTTATGACCGATAAAACCTTCCCGTAATACCTTCCATTACGCGCCCTTCTGTCTGCCGGCTAAATCAAGCATTTCCTGCGCATGGAGCCTTGTTTTGTCCGTGACCTCCACACCGCCCAGCATACGAGCAAGTTCTTCAATCCGTTTCCCGCCAACAAGCTCCGTAACGGAGGTTGATGTGCGTTCATTACGGATGCTCTTACGGATTTCATAATGGTGATCCGCCATACAGGCCACCTGCGGAAGATGCGTAATCGAGAATATCTGGCATCTGTCCGACAGGACAGACATCTTCTCCGCGATCGCCTGTGCTGCACGGCCGCTAACACCTGTGTCCACTTCGTCGAACACCAGCACGGGTACTTCGTCGATTGCCGCAAATATTGTCTTCAGAGCGAGCATAATTCTGGACATCTCGCCCCCGGAAGCGATTTTGCTCAATGGCTTAAGCGGCTCACCCGGGTTGGCAGACAGCATGAAGACCGCTTCATCTACTCCATGTGGTGTTAATCGGAAGCTGTCTGTTCCTTCCTGCAGCTTGTCCAGCTTCACCTTGAAGGTGGTGCGTTCCATCTGCAGCTGCTTAAGCTCCCTCTCGATTTCTGAAGCCAGCTTGTCAGCCGCATGGTGACGAAGTCCGGAGAGCGACAATGCGAGCGACATTGCGCGATCGTACAGACGGCCTTCCTCTTCGCGAAGCCGCTGCAGATGCTCGTCACGGTTCTCAAGCTTGTCTACATCAGACGATATCTTGTCATAATAAGCCAATATGTCTGGAATCTGCTCGCCGTATTTGCGTTTCAGACCATTGATAAGATCAAGCCTGTCTTCGATTTCGGCTAGACGTTCGGGATTAAACTCCACCTGATCGCGATAGTCACGGAGCTGGAACGATACGTCCTCTGCCTGATAATAAGCGGATTGAAGCTGCTCCACCAGCGGCTCCAGCACGGTTGGGTCGTAAGAACGGATGTCTTCTAAATGGCTTAGCGCCTTGCTTAGAGCCTCCAGTCCTTTCGTTCCGTAGAGCAGTGAATAAGCTTCGGTTGCATGCTCCATAAGCCGCTCGGCGTGCATCAGCTTCCGTCTTTCCTCCTGGAGCGATTCATCTTCCCCAGGTACCAGACCGGCAGATGAAATCTCCTCTATCTGGAACTTGTACAAATCAAGCATCTGCATATTGTGACGGGAAGACTCTTCAAGCTCCCGCAGCTTCGTACGTGTCTGCTGAAGCTTATGATAAGCCGCCTGATAACCGCGTTTTTTCTCAGCCAGCGTATCGCCAGCGTACAAATCGAGCCACTCCAGATGACGGTCAATTCGAAGCAGGGATTGATGCTCATGCTGGCCGTGAATGTTAACCAGACAATCGCCGACTTCCTTCAGCATGGTCAAGTTAACCACCTGGCCATTAATGCGGCTGACACTCTTCCCGTGAGCGGACAGCTCACGCCTGATAATCAGCATTTCTTCACTCGAAGCGCCTATGCCCAGCTCGTTAAGCACACGCCATACACGATGACCTGGATGGAGGTCGAACATCGCTTCGATTTCAGCCTTGTCACATCCGTAGCGAACCATATCGGAAGCACCGCGTCCCCCGATGATGAGGCTGAGTGCATCAATGAGTATCGATTTGCCTGCTCCTGTCTCACCTGTCAACACATGAAAACCGTTATGGTAGCTTACAGACACTTGCTCGATGACCGCCAAGTTTCGAATGGACAATTCCCGAAGCATGTTCTCTCCCTCTCCTTCTCTCATTACCATGTGTAATTGGCGTATCCGCCATTCATCAAAATTCTGTCCTCTGTCAAACCAGAATTCAGTTCAGCATATCCAGCAGTGACTGTACAATCTCAGTGCTCTGTTCTCTTGTCCTGCAGATGATTAGAATGGTATCGTCACCTGATATAGTTCCCATAACTTCCGACCATTCCATATTATCAATCAGGGCCGCAATGGAGTTCGCTGTGCCCGGCAGGCACTTCATCACGACAAGATTGTCGGTGTAATCAACATGAACAAAATTATCGAGCATGGCTCTGCGCAGCTTGTGAACCGGGTTAAACTTCTGTTCCTGGGGAAGCGAGTAACGATACCTGCCATCTTCCGTCGGAACCTTGATCAGCTGCAGTTCCTTGATATCCCTCGACACAGTGGCCTGGGTAACAATCATCCCTCCGCGCTTGAGCGCATCGACCAGGTCATCCTGTGTCTCGATGGGTTCGCTATTAATAATTTCTCTGATCTTCAAGTGGCGTATTGCCTTCATTCCGCAGTTCCTCCTAGCCCTGAGCCGTTATCTGAAACGTCAGGGTCCGTATCCATTTGTCGCGTGCATCCATAATAATAATTCCCTCTGTGCCAGGCACAAGCAGTGCGTACATGAACAGCCTGTCCCGCAGCCCGCTGCCTGTCCACTCATAGGGCATCCGGTCACGAGCCGTCTTCACGAGGTAAGTCAATCCATCCCTCTCGGCCACGTAATCCACATATAACCGCGTCTTTAACTTCTCACCGTCCAGACTGATTGTGACAGGAATCCGGTGTTTGCCGGAAACTACTTCATAGCCTGACTGCTCAAGAAATTTCACATTCTCATCATCAGGCGCAAGCTCTTCACCATCGCCGAGCAGAACCACCCGGGACCCTGAAGGCTCATGAAGCCATGCATAGAAAGAGCGGAACAGCCAAACGGCAAGAAAGGAACCCGCCACCGCCATGATGACCCAATCAGCCGCATTCCCCAAATTCATCCCTCGTTTCTTTAGGTAACATTACCATAAAGATTCGCGCACAGGGGCCGCAATTCCTTGTCAGCATCAACTGCGAACATTTGTTTGCTTTCAGTTTACCAGATCATAAATCAGATTTCCAGTACTTCATAAAAAAAGAGATAAAGCCGCAGTCCGCAGCCTTACCTCTTCGTTCCTTAATTCTATTGCTTCCTAATTTCATCCAGCCGTGAACGTCCCTTTGGCCTCAGCCACAAGGGCATCAATGGCAGCGGAATCCGGTACGTTCGCTTCCCCTTCTCGCCACTTCCAATATGCGAGAAACTCAATATTCCCTTCCCCGCCGGTAATCGGGGAGAACGTAAGACCGTGCAAGCTGAACCCAAGCTCGGCAGCAAAACCGAGAATCCTGCTGAGTACTTCCGCATGAACGGCAGAGTCGCGAACAACTCCTGATTTCCCGACCTTCTCCCGTCCGGCTTCGAATTGCGGCTTAATAAGGGCTACTACGCCTGATCCCGTTTCGAGAAGCCCGGACAGCGGAGGAAGGATCAGCTTTAGCGAAATAAAAGAAACATCAATTGTAGCGAACGTAGGCCGCGGTCCTGTCAGATCGCCCGGCTGTGTGTAACGGAAATTGGTCCGTTCCATAACTTCGACCCGGCTGTCCTGTCTAAGCGACCAATCCAGCTGGTTGTACCCCACATCTACAGCGTAGACAAATGAGGCGCCATTCTGGAGGGCACAGTCCGTGAAGCCCCCGGTTGATGCCCCTATGTCGAGCATAACACAGCCTTCCAGATTTAATTCAAACTGCCGGATAGCCTTCTCCAGCTTCAGACCGCCCCGGCTGACATAAGGATGCAGAGCACCCTTGACGGTTATCTCAGCTGTCCTAGGCACCTTCGTCCCGCTCTTCTCGATCCGCTCGCCATTTACCAGGACAAGGCCTGCCATCAAGGCAGCCTTCGCCTTCTCCCGGCTTTCATAATGCCCCTGCTCTACAAGCAGTACATCAATCCGTTCCTTGTCGGCCATTCACTCACCATCACCTGTCATCATGCTTTATTGGCCTGTTGCCCGCTGCCGCTGCCGCGGCATCATGCCGGTTACCTCTGCTGCAACCCGCTCCGGTGTCAATCCAACCTCTTCACGCTGTTCCTTGATCGAACCATGCTCGATAAAGGCGTCCGGAACACCGACAATACGAATCTGCAGGCCATATTCGCCCCGCAGCGAGTAATGCTCCAGTACGGCACTGCCAAGACCGCCCTGCTGGGTTCCTTCCTCCAGAACGATCATCGGGATCCTCTCTTCCGCCAGCTGCTGCAGCATCTCGGCATCCAGCGGCTTGATAAAGCGGGCATTGACAATTCGCAGCGATAACCCTTCGCGCTTCAGCAGCTCTGCCGCTTCTTCAGCCACCTGGATCATTGGACCTGCGGCAAGCACAACGGCTGACTCACCTTCACGAACGGTTTCCCACTGGCCAATCGGGATAGGCAGCGGCTCCGGATCAACCTCAACGCCACGGCCTGCCACACGGGGATAGCGCACAGCGATTGGACCATTATCATAGTCAACTGCTGTCCTCATCATCCGCCGAAGTTCATTCTCATCCTTAGGCATCATGAGCACCATATTAGGAATATGCCGCAAATAAGCCATATCGTATACTCCATGATGCGTCTCGCCGTCAGGCCCTACGAAGCCGGCCCGGTCAATGGCAAATATAACATTCGCGTTCTGCCGGCAGATATCGTGAACGACCTGGTCGTAAGCCCGCTGCAGGAAGGTCGAATAAACGGCATATACCGGCTTCAGTCCCTCCATGGCAAGCGCGGCACACATCGTCGCGGCATGCTGCTCGGCAATCCCCACATCAATCATCCGGTTCGGGAACCGTTCGGCAAACTTGAGCAGTCCCGATCCGCCCGGCATAGCCGGCGTCACGGCAACGATCCGGTCGTCCTGCTCCGCCAGCTCGATCAGCATCTGGCTGAACACCTCCGTATACATCGGAGGGCCAACTGCCTTGACCACCTGGCCGGATTCAATTTTGTAGGGTGTAATGCCGTGCCACTTGTGCGAATCCGCTTCAGCAGGCGAGTATCCTTTGCCTTTGAGCGTCAAAGCATGAATCAGTACTGGCCCATCGACATTGGCGGCCTGTTGGAATGTTTCCAGCAGCTTGCCAATATCATGACCGTCGACCGGTCCTAAGTACGTATAGCCCAGTTCTTCAAACCACATACCGGGCACCATCATATATTTCACGCTGTCCTTGAGCCGTTCCGCTGTCTTGGCCAGCTTTCCGCCAATCGCCGGTATCCGCCCAAGTAAATGCTGCAGGTCATCCTTGGCTTTAATATAATGCTTGTCGGAGCGTATCTTGCCCAGATAGTTATGAAGGGCGCCAACATTCGGGGCGATTGACATTTCATTGTCATTCAGGACCACAATCAGGTTCTTCTTCTCGTGGCCGATATGGTTCAGCGCTTCGAGCGCCATACCGCCTGTCAGGGCTCCGTCTCCAATAACGGCAACAACCTTGTTGTCTCCGCCCTGCAGGTCTCTTGCAAGCGCCATGCCCATGGCTGCTGACAGCGAAGTGCTGCTGTGCCCTGCCTCCCAGACATCATGCTCGCTCTCGGCGCGTTTGACAAAACCGCACAGACCCTTGTACTTGCGCAGCGTGTCGAAGCGCTCCATGCGTCCGGTCAGCATCTTGTGCACATATGCCTGATGACCGACATCATAGATGAATTTATCCTTCGGGCTCTCAAATAAGTAATGCATCACAACCGTAAGCTCGACAATGCCCAGGTTCGGGGCAAGATGCCCGCCTGTAACCGACAGCTTTTCAATAAGAAATTGACGGATTTCAACCGCCAACTGCTCCAGCTGCTCCGCTGATAGACGCTTGAGGTCTTCAGGGCACTGGATATGTTCGAGCAGCATGTGTTTTCCTCGCTTTCTTGGACTGAAAACACTGTTGTCCAAAGAATGTCCAACGTTGTCGTCTATTATATCACATGTCGCCATTTCATCCCAATGCCTTGCGCATTCCGGTCTGGCGTTAATGATCTCTCTTCATCAGGTAATCCGCAATACCAAGCAGCCTGTCTGGATAAGCGAATCCGGCTTCTTCAACCGCTTGCTTCGCTTCCGCGGTAAGCCGCTCGACTTCTTCACGGCTCTTGTCCATGCCAAGCAGATAAGGATAAGTGACCTTATTCTGCTCTACATCACTATTCGTCTTCTTGCCAAGCTTAGCCTCATCGCCAACCAGATCCAGGATGTCATCTTGAATCTGAAAGGCGAGCCCCAGCTTTCTTCCGAAGATCCCCAGCGCTTCAAGCTGACTGGAGCTTGCACCGGCTGTCCGTCCACCGGCCTGCACCGAGAAGGCAATCAGATCACTCGTCTTGTGCAGATGAATGTAATCGAGCTCCTCGATGGTTGTAATCCCCTGTTCGCCGAGCAGATCAGCTGTCTGTCCGCCAACCATGCCGGGAGCCCCGGCAAGACGGGCGAGCTCCTCCACTATAGCGAGTGTGGCTTCCGCCGATACTCGGCCATTCTTCGCTGCCTGGGCAACGCAGTAGAAAGCATGAGTCAGCAGGGCGTCTCCGGCCAGAATTGCAACCGCTTCCCCGAAAACCTTGTGATTCGTAGGCTTGCCACGGCGGAAGTCATCATCATCCATAGCAGGGAGGTCATCATGAATAAGTGAATACGTATGTACCATCTCTATCGCACAAGCAATCGGCATGGCTGCACCCGCTGCCTCCGCTTCCCCATTCACTGCTTCGGCGGCAGCTAAAACAAGGACAGGCCGGAGCCGCTTGCCTCCTGCATTAAGCGAATACAACATCGCTTCACGCAGGCGCTCAGGCACATCCCATTCCTGCGGGAGCGCCTGATGCAGCGCATCCTGTACGGCTGCCGCTTTCTCTGCTATATAGTCAGCTGTGCTAATCTGCTTCAAATTATTCCCCTCGATCCTCTTGGCCTGGAGCAAACGGCTTGCGCTGCACGCCGTCTTCCGTCTCAATCAGCATTTCGATCTTGCGTTCCACGTGCTCGAGCTTGCTGCCGCACAGCTGTGACAGCCGCATGCCTTCCTGGAACAGCTCAATAGCTGTTTCCAGCGGCACATCGCCATTTTCAAGCCTTGTCACAATCTCCTCAAGCTGCTCCATCGCTTCTTCAAATGTTTGTGTCGTTTCCTTCTGTTCCACCGCTTTTACCCTCTCCTTTCATTCCCCAAACATGACAGTCCAAACTTCCGTCCGCAAGACGGACATGGACAAGATCGCCGGGCTGAACATCCTGAATGGATTTAACCAGATGCTCTTCCTTCTCGTCATATATAAGGCCATATCCTCTGGCCATTACTTTAAGCGGACTTAGGGCATCCAGCTGCCTTACCGCAGAGCCAAGCGCAGACCGCCTGTCCCTGACCTTCAGGCGCATGATGCCTTCCAGCTGCTTCTGCAGGTCAGTGAGCCGATCAGCAGCTGCTTCCGCGCGCGCTCCGGGATGAGAACGCTTAAGAGCCCCCTGCAGACGAACCAAGCGTTCTCTGCTGCGTTCCGAACGACGTACAAATCGGGTGCGCAGCTGTTCCTTCAGACGGTCCAGACGCTGGGCAGGCTCAAGCAGGTACCGGCGCGGGTGCATGAATAACGGGGAACGCCTCACGCGCGCCAGACGTTCCTTCCTCACCTGGACGGTATGCCTCAGAGCCTGTGCCAGCCTGCGTGAGGCTTGATCAACCTGCTGTCTCATCTCCATCAAGTGAGGAACCGCAAGCTCAGCAGCAGCGGTTGGCGTCGCGGCGCGCAAATCCGCAACAAAATCGGCAATTGTATAATCCGTCTCATGACCTACCGCCGATATAACCGGAATTAGCGAGCCCGCGATAGCCCTTGCTACCGACTCCTCGTTAAAGGCCCACAGCTCCTCGAGCGAACCGCCGCCCCTTCCTACAATCAGTACGTCCACCTGCTGTTCCCGGTTCAAAAGTTCTATGGCCTTTACGATAGCAGGCGCTGCCTGGGGGCCCTGAACAAGCACGGGAACAAGACTTACATGAACATTCGGAAACCGGCGCTCGAGCGTAATGAGAATATCCCGAACCGCGGCTCCCGTCGGGGAGGTCACCACACCAATCGCTTTGGGAAGCCGCGGTATCGACCGCTTGCGCGCCGGATCAAACAGCCCTTCTGCCTCAAGCTTTTTCTTGAGCTGCTCAAAAGCAAGATACAGGCTGCCAATACCGTCCGGCTGCATCTGGGTTACATAGAACTGATAGTTGCCGTCCCGTTCATAAACAGAGAAATTGCCCCTTGCCATTACCTTGGCGCCCTCTCTCGGTATGAAGGGAAGGCGCTGGTTATGAGAGGCAAACATAATGCATTTCAGGCGGCTGTCGCTGTCCTTGAGCGTAAAATACATATGACCGCTTGAATGATGCGTGAAATTAGAGATTTCGCCGCGGAGCCAGACATCGCCAAGAAGATTGTCCGACTCCAGCTTCATTCGGATATATCGTGTGATTTCCTTTATGGAATAAATGCGGGGCTGTTTAGCCATAGACATCATCACTCCCCGATGCCGTGTATCCGTTTTGCCGCTTTCAGCGTATTTTTGAGCAGCATGGTAATCGTCATTGGGCCTACGCCGCCCGGTACCGGTGTTATGTATCCCGCGGTCGTAACCGCATCCGAATAGTCTACGTCACCCGCAAGCTTGCCGTCTTCCAGACGGTTGATGCCTACGTCGATCACAACTGCACCCGGCTTGATGTAACGGGAATCAATCGCTTTGGCTTTGCCAATCGCTACGACCAGGATATCCGCCTGCCTTGCAATCTCGGCCATATTCTCGGTACGGGAATGGCAGATTGTTACCGTTGCGTGCTCCCGCAGCAGCAGCATGGAAACCGGTTTGCCGACAATGTTGCTGCGGCCGATCACGACAGCATGCTTGCCTGCTATCGATACACCCGAACGTTTGATCAGCTCAATACACCCGGCTGGCGTACAGGGCAGCAGACTGTCATCGCCGATCATCAGATTGCCGGTATTCAGCGGATGGAAGCCATCCACATCCTTCTCTGCGCTGATTGCATTAATAACCGCTTTCTCGTCAATGTGGGAAGGCAGCGGAAGCTGAACAAGGATCCCATGAACCGACGAATTCTCGTTAAGAGAAGCGACGAGTTCAAGCAGCTCCTGCTGAGATGTCGATGCCGGCATGCGGTGCACCTCGGAGTGAAATCCCATCTGCTGACAGGCCTTCTCCTTGTTCCCGACATAAACCTGCGAAGCGGGATCCTCACCCACCAGCACGACTGCTAGGCCCGGCTTAATCCATTTGGCAGCCAGCTCCGCCGTTTCCTGCTTCAGTTCCTCACGGATTTGATCCGAAATCGCTTTACCTTCAATTCGCTGTGCTGACATGATATCCCCACTCTCCCGTTCGTTTGTTCGCTTACTGCTTGTCCTTTGCCTTCAATTCCTCAACAGCCTTCAGCAGCCGGCCCAGCACGCCGTTGACAAATTTACCGGATTCGTCCGTCCCGAAGTGCTTGGCGAGCTCTATCGCTTCGTTCACTACGGCTTTTGGCGGTACATCCTCACGATATACCAGCTCATAATAAGCGAGCCTCAAAATCTGGCGGTCTACGCGTGAAAGCCTGTCCACCTGCCAGCCGGTCAAATACTGCTGAAGCATATCGTCGATTTCAGCCAGATGATCCCTCACTCCTGCAACCATATCATAAGCAAACCGGCTGAGCGCCTGCAGCCCGCTTCCGCCAGCTTCTACTTCACTGTCTTCCTGCCCCGCTTCCTCGACAATCATGGCCACCGCTTCCTCGGCAGACACCTCATTCATTTCCATCTGGTACAAGCTCTGTACCGCAATCTCACGCGCTAGTCTCCGCTTCATATGTCCTCCTGCAGCAAATTGTTATGGGAACAACGAAAAAAACCTATGATCTCCTCCCTGCCCCGAACGGACTGTAAGCCGACGTCCGGCGTACGGAGGAAATCACAGGGCTATTTGAACCATCTCCACCGCTCGTTTAACCAACCGGTTAAACGTTCCCATGGAAAGACCGGTCCGGTTCGCTCGTCCTTCAGTCTTCCAACATAATAGCCGATAAACGTTAGTAAAGCAAAAAAAAGCATGTCCCAGAAGCCGGCAATCAAGTAAATGCACCCGAAGAACACACCGGCCGCCACGCCGGCGATCCGGCCTCCGTACGTTGACAGGATCTCCTTCCACATCGCCGATGACCTCCTTTATTCGACGCGGCTCTTGAACGTCTGGGTTTGCACGATATTGGCTACAAATACCGAAACGCTGGATACCGGTATACCCGTTATTTCCTCCACATGCTCCTTGACAGCACGCTGAATTTCCTCTGTAACAAGCGGAAGAGAGGTTTCCCCGTCTACAACCGTACGCAGCATAATATCAAGGCCTGATTCAACGATCCGGATACGGGCACGCAAATCCTTGACACCGCGCTGCTTGGCAGCCGCTTTGAGCGCGAGATTCTCTACCGTTTCCACGGAGATTCGGATATCGCCAAATTCCGTACGCTGGTCAATGGAAGGAGAGGATGCATTGCCTCTTCGCAGAGCCACATACAGGAAGCGCAGGCTGATTAACAAGATAATGACAGATACCGTGATGACGATTCCTTGCAGCAGACGGTCCGTTCCGTATAAGGATTCCACCCAATCTTCCGCTTCCCTCTCAGGAATGATCCTGCTGACCAGAAGAAGTGCCACAACACTGACGGCAAAGCCGATGATACTGTAAACAAGCAGCAGCAGCCTGTCCATGATTTTGGCCAACGTTCTTACCCCCTTATGTAGAGATGACCGCATGAAGTGTTATATAAGAAAATAATCCCCCTTCTGGCGAGCGGCATGCCGTCCACGAGGGGGAGATAACCCAAGCGATCGTTCCTAATTACTTGACTCTGTAAGCTGAATCTTCCTCTGCCGGCTTATCAGCGTTCTTGAAGTGGACGTCATGAATATGAACATTCACTTCGACAACGGTCAGGCCGGTCATCATTTCGATTGACCGTTTGACGTTGCGTTGAATTTCTGCAGCAATCTCGGGAATGCGGTTGCCGTATTCGATAATGATGGACACATCCACTGCAGCTTCGCGCTGCCCGACCTCAACCTTAACGCCCTTGGATAAATTCTTGCGTCCGAGAAGCTCAGCAATACCACCTGCGAACCCGCCGCTCATGCCCGCTACGCCTTCAACCTCCACGGTTGCAAGACCTGCAATGACCTCGATGACTTCTGGCGCGATCTGGATGGTGCCCATATCCGTTTTCTCGTAATCGGCGGCTATCGTATTGATCTCCATGTTACACCTCCCGAAAAGTTGCGTTAGCTCTTTAAATCTAGCACTCATGCTGAACAGCTTATCCGCAGTCTTATTACTATACTATAACATTCGGCGTGATTTATGACAAACCAGTGGAAATGTCACAAACCCGCGCCACGCTTACTTTTATGGTGTGTTTACATCGTATTCTTCCAGGAATTTGATATCAAAATCTCCCTCAGCAAACTTGGGGTGATTAAGCAGCTTCAGATGGAACGGGATCGTCGTCCGAATGCCTTCTACAGCAAATTCGGCCAGGGCCCTCTTCATCCTGCTGACCGCTTCTTCCCTCGTCTTGCCCCAGACAATAAGCTTCGCAATCATGGAATCATAATGCGGAGAGATCACATAGCCGGGATAAGCGGCGCTGTCCACACGGACACCAAAGCCCCCAGGCGGCAGGTAAAAATCGATCTGCCCAGCAGCGGGCATGAAGTTGCGGTCCGGGTCTTCGGCATTGATCCGGCATTCGATGGCCCAGCCGTCAATAACCAGTTCCTCCTGGTTGAAGGACAGCGGGTTGCCTTCAGCTACCGAGATCATTTCCTTGATTAAGTCAACACCGGTTATCATCTCGGTTACCGGGTGCTCGACCTGAATCCTGGTATTCATCTCCATGAAATAGAAATTGCCATCCGGCCCGAGGAGGAACTCCAGGGTACCGGCGCCCGAATACTCAACCGCAAGCGCGGCGCGCACAGCCGCCTGTCCCATTCGTTCGCGGAGCTCAGGCGTCATGACTGGACAAGGAGCTTCCTCTACGAGCTTCTGCCGGCGGCGCTGCACAGAGCAGTCCCGCTCAAACAGATGAACTGCGTTGCCGTGCTTGTCGGCCATGATCTGAATCTCGACATGCTTCATGCCGGTCAGGTATTTCTCAAGATAGACACCGGCATTGCCAAATGCCTTCTGAGCTTCCTGCTGGGCTGTCGAGATCTGCTGGATCAGCGACTCTTCATTGTCTGCGATGCGGATGCCCTTCCCTCCGCCGCCGGCTGTTGCTTTGATAATTACCGGGTAACCAATTTCCCTGGCGATCAGAACCGCCTGATCAAGGTCTTCTACCAGACCATCCGATCCCGGGATAACCGGAACATCCGCTTCCTTCATCGTAAGCTTGGCAACCGCCTTATCACCCATACGGGAGATAGCCTGCGGCGAGGGGCCGATAAAGGTCATATTGCAGGACTCCACGATTTCCGCAAAGTCGGCATTCTCGGCAAGAAAACCGTAACCAGGGTGAATCGCATCACAGCCGGTTAGCGTGGCAACGCTCATAATATTAGTCAGATGCAGATAACTGTCTTTCGATAATGTTGGTCCAATACAGTACGCTTCATCCGCAAGCCGGACATGAAGCGAATTGCGGTCTGCCTCTGAATAGACGGCAACCGACTGAATACCGAGCTCGCGGCATGCGCGGATAATCCGCACAGCGATCTCGCCGCGGTTGGCGATCAGGATTTTATGAAATTTCAATGCTTAAACCCCTTTCAGCTTTGAGGTGCATACCGCATTCACTCCGGTTTTACCAAGAAGAGCGGCTGACCGAATTCTACAAGCTGTCCATTCTCGACAAGCACGTCCACAATCTCTCCGCGCACTTCTGCCTCCAGCTCATTCATGAGCTTCATGGCTTCCAGTATGCAGACGACTGTCTTCTCGCTTACCCGGTCGCCGACATTAACGAACGGTCCCGCTTCAGGTGACGGGGAACGGTAGAACGTGCCGACCATCGGAGAAGTAATAGAATGCAGATTGCTTTGTGCAGCTGCTTCGGGCTGCTGTGCCGCTGGCGCAGGGGCCCCCTGCGCGGCTTGGACCGGTTCCGGAGCCGGTGTATATGTATGCGTGACAGGTGCCGTCTGGATGACTTCTGTCTTTCCCGGTTTGCGGATAAGCAGGCGGCTGCCTTCGTTCTCGATTTCGAGTTCTTGCACCGAGGTTGAGTCGATGAGCTTGACCAACTCTTTGATCTCGCTGAGCTTGAACATGGACGCTTCACTCCTTAGACTTTGTAACGCTAGCTAATAACCAAGCTTTCACATACCGTTTGTATTATAGCACAAACATTTCGGAACACGAACCCATTTTTTTGCGGGCAAACAAACCGTTCCCCGCTCGCTTTAAGTCACGGCGGGGAACGGTCTTCTTTCGGCAACTCAAGGAATATACTGCACAGATACCTGGCTGGCTGGTACTTCCATAGTATCGGTTACCTTATTAATAATGTCTGCGGCCTCTGAGCGTTCGAGCTGTTCGCTCTCCACGAGCACCTTGTACGTCCCATTCTCTTCGGCGATAGCCACCTTGCTGAAGGAGTTCTGAAGCTCCATCTCAATCGAGGTTAGCTTCTCTTCCATCTGCTCAAGCTTATCAAGCTCTTCGAGAGCAGCCGTCGCTTCTGTGTCGTCGTGCTTGGTGTCCGACACAATTCCCATCAGCCGGTCCATTTCCTTCTGGAACTCTTCATTTCGTGCATACAGGTACTTCTCAAACTCATCCCCGCCAGTCTCGGCTCCCATAGTCTCAAGCCCCTTCAGCACCTCTTCGTCTGTCAGCGCTCCCGTTCCCTTCCCGTTCTGAGCTTCCGACTCGGCAAGCCAATCGGCTCCCGCAGGGCCTTCACTGACCTCAACACCATCCTGCAATTCAGTTTGCTGAACCGTGTCCGCCGTCAGACTTCCCGAACCGCTGTCCAGATCCTCTGTAAACAAGTAATACGCTGACAAGACAACCATCAAACTCAGCATAGAAACAAGCCAAACCGTTTGTCTCTTCGTATTCATATTCTCCTCTTCCTTCCCGGATATAGACTTTTTCAAGCGACCTTTCTTTTATGGACGGGCATCAGGCTACCCCTGCTTCCTTGGCACCACGGATATGCGATGAGAGGCAATGTTCACGCCGCGCTGCACAGCATCCTCAATCAGCTTTCGCACCGTTGCATTCTCGGCACCCTTGGCCACCACCAGAATCCCCCGCACCCGCGGTTGAATCTTTTTGATTACAACAGGAACACCATCGCCGGACACCTCATAAATGACAACCTGGCCTTCCTTGGTTTCAGATGTGATGTGGCGCCTGCCGCCCTTGACATCCGTTTCCTCTGTTACCTGTTCGGCTGTTTTCCCGTTCTTCTCATACACAACTTCTTCAGTGGCATCCACTGTCACAAGAACATCAACTGTGCCGACCCCCACGATTTTTTCCAGTATATCTTTAAGGCGGGTTTCCAACGGCCCTTCGATTCCTTCAAAAGCGGAACCCTCACCGGACTGCCGTCCCGCAAAAGCTTCCTGGTCGGCTGGCGGCTGATTTTCCGTGTCCGCAGCCGGCTCAACTTCCTGCATGGTCAGAAACGAATTAACGATTATCAGTCCTATGCCCAGGCAGCCGATCAGCAGCAGCCATCTTAAGGACCGGACCCGCTTAGGCCCTCCAGGCCCGCCGCCGACCGCAGACTCCAGACCATCCAGCCATTTTGCCAACTTCCCTCTCTCCCTCCGTCAACTCCTTGGCCGCTTCTATGCCGGCATCCTGATCACGATTTGCTCCGGCTTCACCCCCCAGCGCTGGTATACTAGCTCCTTAATCACTCTGGCAGTCTCCGCATCGGCTTGAGTCCATTTCTCTTCATTGTTCCATGCAGGAAGACTTTCCTGTATGCCCGAATGCCCCCGTTCGACCTGCACAGGATCGATCTCTTCAATGACGACCGGAAGAGCTTCTGCCGCTTGCACAGCGCCAGATGTGGCTGACCGAGCATCCTCTGATGCTTGCCCTGTATGGCCAGAACTCTCCTCTTCTGCCTTGTCCCTCCTAATTTCAGCCATCGTAATGGTAACAGACTTCAGGACAGGGCCCTTATCCTTGTCAACCAGCAGCTCTACTGCCACATCAGCTACATCGCCGCCTACCACTTGCTCGGCTGCCGCCTCAATCTCCCCTTCTAATGTTCTTGCCGCTAGCTCGGCCGCCTGCTCGTTCCGCTTGCTGCGGAGCTCTTCGGCACGCCTCTCGATGTCCTCTAGGCTGGGCATCCGGGGAATGTCCCTGCTGGAGGCTTGCTCCCAGCTGCGCAATCCCGCTTCAAGCAGCTCATCCGCATTGCCCTTCACGAGGGACAGAATTGGTGACAGCATAGCGAGCAGAATCAACAGTCCAAGAACCAGTCTTACGTAGCGGTGGTATGCCTTGCCGGGAACAAGCAGATCGATGACGGCTGCCAGCAGAACAATCCCCAGAATCTGTCTCAGCCAGTCGCTCAGCCACACCATCATGCCGCTCACCCTCCCGCTACCTGATCATGATCGCCGCATTTCCGGCTGTAATAATAATGGTCACTGCCAAAAAAAACATCATCCCGACTGCCGCCAGCGACGCGAACACGAAGATCATCGTCTTGCCGATTGTCTCGAGACAAGCTGCTATCGGACTGTTCCCAAGCGGCTGCATAACCGCTGCGGAAATCCGGTAGATAAAGGCAAGGACCAGGATCTTGATGGCAGGAAAGGCACACAGGAACAGCAGGATGACCACACCTGCGATACCAATCGCATTTTTGACCAGCAGAGAAGCTGACACCACCGTATCCGCCGCATCCGAGAACATCCGCCCCACAACCGGCACAAAATTGCCGGTTACAAATTTGGCTGTCCGGATCGTTACACCGTCCGCCACCGACCCTGTGGCGCCCTGCACCGATATCACGCCCAGAAATACTGTCAGCAGAAGTCCCAGAAGGCCGACACCAAGGGTTCGCAGCAGGTTTGCCAGATGGGTCACCTTGAAGCGGTCCGTTATTGCGCTGGCGATGTGCAGGACAGCCGAGAAGAACAGCAGCGGGAACACCAGCGCATAAACAAGCGTGCCTACCGTGTGGATCATGAAGACGATCAGCGGGTGAACGACGGTTACTGTTACGACACTGCCCATTGATGCAAGCAGGGTTAGCAGCAGCGGAATCATCGCCATCATGAACTGGATCATGCCGGCAATCGCGTCCTTCGCGTAGCCGATCGCCGAGTTGAAGCTGTTGACAGCAAGCACTAGGAGCACCATATAGGCAATCGCGTAACCCACCTTACTGACCGCGTTCCGCTCGAACGCATTTTGCAGAGTCTCCAATATCATGCAGAATACCGCCAGAAGCACGATGGTAACGAGCAGCTTGCCGCTGTACAGGACCTCGAAGAGGACAAACCGGAGCAATCCCTGCAAAACCGTCTTGAAGTCCAGCCCTTCCCCGCCCGGAATAATCATCTCCATAAAGCTCGGCATATGCCGGTCTGGAAACAACCCGCCGTAATCCTTCATCAGCTTATCCCAGTAACGCTCAATCGGCTGCGTATCCAGTCCGGCAAGACCCTGCTCCGTCATTGTGCCGCCTGCTGCTCCGTCTTCGACCGTCTGACCGCTCCCCTCCGCCGCCGATGGAACGGAAGCCGAGAGTACCGGCGAGTAAATAACCAGAAGCAGCTGAATGAGCAGAGCTGCGGCCATGAGCTTCTTCATATATGCGATTCGTCCGGCAGCACCGATCATGCGCTATCCACCTCCCGGCAGAAGGCCAAGGACGGTCTCGATGATGACTCCGATAATGGGTACGCCCATCACCAGGATAAGCACCTTTCCTGCAAATTCGATCTTGGTGGCGATGCTCTCCTGTCCCGCATCCCTGACAATCTGTGCGCCGAACTCGGCTATATACGCGATTCCGATGATTTTCAGTATGGTCTGCAGGTAAACACTGGGTATACCGGATCGCTCCGCCAGCTCCTTAAGCACCTGTATGACCGCATCGATCTTTCCAATCAGAAACAGAAACACGTAGATCCCCGTAAATGCTGCCAGCAAAAAGGCGAACATCGGCTTGTGCTCCTTGATGACAAGAATCAGCACCGTTGCAATCAGTCCAAGACCGACGATCTGAATAATTTCCACTGCAGTCACCTACTTGTCCGTGTTTACTGGAACAGAAAGATCGTCTTGATTTCTTGAAACAAATCGTTCAGCAGCCTGACAACCATAAACAATACGACAACAAAACCGATAACTGTCACCCAGTGTGCCATATCCTCTTTGCCCATCTGCTTCAATACGGTATGGATCATCGCGATGATGATGCCAATGCCCGCAATCTGAAATATGGCGCTGACGTCAATATTCATCTTCCGGCCCCCCGCTACACGATAAGAATGACGACTAATGCAGCAGCCAGAACACCAAGACTCTTCCACATCTTGCTATAGCGGGCCTGCTCCTCGCGCGCCGTCTCTTCCTCCGTCTGAATCTGCAGCATCGCGAGCCGCAGATGTTTCATTTGATCTTCCCTGTCGCTGATGCCAAGAGCAGCGCCCAGCCTGCTTAGCGATGCCTTCTCGGACTGCCGCATGGCCGTTCTTCCCCATCCTGCCTCGAGCGTTCCTTCCCAGCATTCATGAAATGATGAGCCATCCTCCAGGAGAAGGCGCTGAGCCGCTTCTCGGAACAGCTCCTGAACGGGCCCCCGCGTATGTCCTGCCGCACGCTCCAACGCTACCGGAAGAGGTGTTTGTCCATAGCCGATTTCAGTTTCCAGACGCTGCAGTGCGTGAGCAAGCTGCCGGAGCTGTGCAGTTCGGTCTGTGTATTTGGCCGCCTGCTGAAATCCGATCATCGTGCCCGCAAAGAGGATCAGAACCATGCCAAGGGTACTGATCATGGGCTTCCGCCTCTGCCGATCTTCACTGCTGCCGCAGGAAGCGGGGCGCCAGCAGAGGTTCTATCAAGCGGCAGTGTCGGCGACCTTGCGCCTGGCTGACCTTTACCGTTCTTGACCGCTATGACATGATGGGCAGTGCCGGAAGCCGTTCTCCGCAGCTCAATAACCAGCTCGAAGGCACCCTCTTCCAGCAGCCTGTTCAGCACCGGCCTCCTCGCAGCCTCTTCAAGGTTAGCCGCATGAGCAGTAGCTATTACTGCAACGCCCGCATGGGCAGCCTCGCGAATCGCATCTCCATCCTCCACCCTGCCAATCTCATCCACGATAAGCAGCTCAGGCGACATGGAACGCAGCAGCATCATCATCCCTTCCGCCTTGGGACAGGCGTCAATAACATCAGTTCGCGGACCGACATCAAAGGTCGGCACGCCCCTGACACAGGCAGCGATCTCGGAGCGCTCGTCCACAATGCCCACCTTGCGGGCCGGCCAGCCCCGCCCGGCGCCTTGGCCCCATCTGCCGTAGCTGGCTGACCGGGCGATATCGCGAATCATCGTGGTCTTGCCCTGCATCGGAGGCGCGAGCAGCAGGGCGGACAGCAGACTGCCCCTCAGCGGTTCCAGGAGCCTCGGCATTAACCGGTCAGCGACTCCCGAGATATCCCTTGCTATCCGTATATTGAACCCGCTGACATCGCGCAGCCCTCTGACCAATCCGCCTTCGAGTACCGTTCTGCCTGCAAGGCCGATACGATGCCCTCCAGCAACCGTAATGTAGCCTCTGCGAAGCTCCTCTTCCATTGCGTACAAGGAATGATTTGTGATCCGCTCCAGCAGCTTCCGGCAGGACTCTGACGATGGCTTGTACGCTTCTTGGGGATTGATGCCGCTCCAGCCGTTCTCCCCCGTAAACCCGTAACCGCCCGCGAATCCGATTTCCAGAGGTCTTCCTTCCCTGATGCGGATCTCTTCCAGACTTTCCTGTACCTCTGCGGGCAGCTTGCCCAGCATCTGGTATATTTCCGCCGGCAGAAGATGCTTTACCCCGTTCAACATCCTGTACCGCCTCCCGGTATGAATTGCTTGTTCATTCCTAGCCTATGCTTGCCTGCTGGCCAAATATGACAAGCCCGCTCAAAGTTTGCGAGACGTGTTTGCTATTTTTTGAGAATGCCGATCAGCAAACAGGTTATTCCCGCAAGCACCCAGGCAAATTTGCCAAGCGACAGCTTGTCGGAAATGCCGATCAAGCCGATTGTGGTCGTCGTAATGAGAATAAGCGGGCCGACGAGCGCCAACGAAGAATTGATGACAAGCCCCTTCTCAATCGAGTTGAACCGGAGAATGAGAAGCGCGGCCAATATTTCAATGCTTCCTGAGAGAATCCGCAGCATCCCCATGGCCAGAACGACTTTATTGATCACCTTTGGTTGCCTCCTTTTGAAATGCCTTTAGTACAACCTATGCAGGCTTGTCATTCCTCATGCCGGGCACCTGCCCTTCAGCCGCTGCATATATTGCTGCAGGGTTGTTACGAGCAACCGAAACTGTGAAGTAAGGAGACATTCTACTATGGAGGTAACCCCGAGTAAGGTATGGCACCCGCTTCTATACAATCCGGGCGGTCAGCGCGACATGAGCCGGCTGACTGGCAGCGGTGCCGGACGCAAGGCTCTAGGCGGCGGCAGAACCATGGTGCTCGATAAGGGTCTGGGCTTGAACGGCTTCACGGACCTCATTGACACGGCAGGCACTTACATTGATTTCATAAAGCTTGGCTTCGGAACCGCCCCTCTCTATCCGACTGAGCTGCTTCTGCGTAAAATCAGCTACGCCAAGCTGCACGGCATCATCATTATGCCAGGAGGGACGCTGCTGGAAGCGGCTGTACACATGGGTGTAGAGGATTCGTTCTTCGATTCCGTGTGCCGGCTTGGCTTCGACGGTATAGAAGTGTCAGACGGCACGATTGAATTGACGCGCGAGCATCGGACGGCGCTGATCCGGGAGGGTGTCTCGAGAGGCTTGACGGTCTGTACCGAGTATGGCAAGAAGGAAGCCGGGTCTGTAATTGATCCCGAGGAGCTTGCACGAACTTCTGAGGAGGATTGGCAGGCGGGAGCGGACCTGGTCACGATCGAAGCCAGGGAATCCGGTATGGATGTCGGCCTGTTCGATAAGGAAGGGAGCTGCCGGCAGGATACCTTCTCCAGAATAATGAGCACCGTACAAAAGCCGGAAAGCATCTTGTGGGAAGCGCCCCTAAAGGAGCAGCAGGTGTTTCTCATCAAAGCAATCGGGGCGGATGTACACCTCGGGAATATTCCGCCTGCTGATGTGATGGCACTCGAGGCTATGAGGCGCGGCCTGCGCAACGATACGTTCGCGGTATCCAAGACGCCGTCCGCCTACATGATTTAATAAGGGCAAGGCCGGAGGTAATCTATTATGATGAGAATACAGGTCATTCCCAATACTGGTGAAGCAAGGACCGACCAGTTCCTGCATAAGACGACGGTTGTCATCGATGTGCTTCGGGCAACCAGCACCATCGTTACGGCGCTCGCGGAAGGAGCCAGCGGCGTTCTGCCTGTCGAGACAGTCATGGAGGCCAAGACCTTGCATAGGCAGGGTGATTTACTTGGCGGTGAGCGGTTCTGCCGCAAAATTGCCGGATTTGATCTGGGCAATTCACCGTGTGATTACCAGTCCGGCGCCGTCTACGGCCGGAGGGTGCTGCTCACGACGACCAACGGCACCAGAGCCATTCACAAAGCCGGCCGAAGCGACCATGTGCTCGCAGGCTCTCTACTTAATGCAGAGGCCTGCGCAGCGGCAGCAGCCCTGCTTCGCAGGGATATTGTCATGTTCTGTGCCGGTACGCACGACGAGTTTGCTTTTGAAGATGGTCTCTGCGCCGGTCTCCTGATCGACCGTCTGCTGCGAATTACCGGCGAAGAGACCGAGACGGATGATCTTGGTTTAGCCATGCTTGGCTTTTACCGCAGCAATGCGGACAGTATTCCGGAAGCACTGCTCCGCTCGGCATCCGGCAGGCGGCTGACGAAGCTGGGTTATGCTCAGGATGTTACCTTCTGCTCGCAGATCGATCTGTTTGATGCGGTGCCGAGACTGTCAGGCGATACGATGACGATCGTATAATGTAGAACTGCGATGCCTTTCGAGTGCATCCAAGAGGGCATGTCATAAATCCCCGGCTTGGACATACAATGGATTGAAACCTGTTCGTCAGGTTAATCTGTCAGGCTGGGAGAATCGGCATGAGCGGTGAAGTTATACTTGTCGTCCTGATCATTATTGGACTTATCGGCAGATCGCCCATCATTGCTACGGCGGCATGTTTTTTGCTAATCGTCAAACTGATATCACTGGATCGTTTCCTGCCCGCCATTGAGCGCCGGGGACTTGAAATCGGGCTGTTGTGTCTCACCTTTAGTGTCCTAGTCCCCTTCGCATCCGGACGGATTCAAGTCAAGGAAATTATGGGGGCACTTACGTCCTGGCCGGGCTGGATCGCATTGATTGGCGGCGCAATCGCCACCTATGTCAACGGAAAGGGACTTGAGATGCTGAAGTTCGATCCGCAGTTAATTGTGGGTCTGGTTATCGGCTCCATACTCGGCATTGTCTTCTTCCGGGGTATTCCGGTTGGCCCCTTGATGGCAGCCGGCATTACAGCCATCCTCTACAAGCTGTTGTCCCTGCTGTCTGACAGAATATCATGAAGATTGCGGCAGGGAATTTCACAAAAAAAAGGGACTGAGTCTCCCCGGCTGGGAAAACTCAGTCCTTCTTGATGTGACAGGATGACGATTACCGGCGCTCCTGAGGTCCGCCAACGAAGGCATGCTCAGCTGTATCAAGACCAAAGGCCGTATGAAGCGAGCGCACCACTTCATTCAATTGCTCGCCCGAGATGACGCAGGAACACTTGATTTCCGACGTGCTGACCATCTTGATGCTGACGCCTAGGCTGGAGATGGCTTCAAACATTGTCGCAGCAACGCCTGGGTTGCTGACCATTCCTGCCCCGACGATCGACACTTTCACCAGCCCGTCTTCGGAGGATGTCTCCCGGTACGGCACCCGTGTCCGAATGGTTTCGATTACTTCAATCGCCTTGGCTTTGTCCTCTCCCGACACAGTGAAGGAGAAATCAGCCTTGCCATCCAGTACACCGCTCTGCACGATAATATCCACATCAATACCGACTTCCGCCAGCGCCCCGAATACATGAGCCAATACGCCCGGCTCGTCTTCTACGCCCAGGATCGTTATTCTTGCGACATTCTTGTCAAAGGCGATACCGCGGACGGCTATCCCTTGCTCCATAACCGCTTCCTCCTTTACATACGTGCCCTCATTCTTCGTGAAGCTTGACCGTACTACAAGACAAACATTGTAATGCTTCGCATACTCAACGGCGCGCGGATGCAGCACAGCAGCACCGAGGTGAGCCAGCTCCAGCATCTCATCGTACGAAATCTCATCCAGCTTGCGGGCATTCTTGACCACCCGCGGATCAGTTGAGTAAACACCGTCCACATCCGTATAAATTTCACAGACGTCGGCTTTAATCGCAGCTGCCAGTGCAACGGCCGTTGTATCGGAGCCGCCGCGTCCCAGTGTCGTAATATCGCCTTCTTCCGACATTCCCTGGAAGCCTGCCACAATAACAACTTGACCTAGTTCCAGCTCACCTAAAATCCGCTCCGGCCGGATATCGGTAATCTTGGCTTTCGCATGTACCGATTCCGTACGAATACCTGCCTGCCAGCCAGTTAACGATACGGCCTTGCCGCCTTGTGCCTGAATCGTCATCGACAATAACGCCATGGAAATTTGCTCTCCGGTTGTCAGCAGCATATCCATCTCGCGTGCCGGCGGATTCGGGTTGAGCAGCTTCGACTGATCGATCAGATCATCCGTTGTGTCCCCCATAGCCGATACGACAACGACGATCTTGTTGCCCTCTTGCTGTCTCTCGATAATCCGGCTTGCAACCCGCTGCATCCGCTCAGGCGAGCCTACGGAACTGCCGCCGAATTTCATCACTATCAATGACAATGTCGTTCAACTCCTCACCATGTCATTCGCATACAAGTAATTATTATAGCAAAAAGATAAAGGCACGAATAGGACTTTATGTATAAAAAGAACCCGCCCGGAATAAGCCGGACGGGCATGACTACTAGGCACGGGAGATATATTTGCCTTCCCGCGTATCGATGAGCAGCACATCGCCTTCGTTAATGAACAGCGGAACCTGTACGTTTAGGCCTGTCTCAACCTTCGCATTCTTCGTAGCGCCGGTTGCCGTGTTGCCCTTAATGCCTGGCTCTGTCTCAATAACCTTCAGCTCAACGCTATTCTGCATCGTGATCCCGATGATTTCGCCTTTGTAGCTTGCGATATTAACGTTCATATTTTCCTTAAGGAAGTTAAGCTCCCATTCAAGCTGGCTCTTGTCCAGGTTGAACTGGTCGTACGTTTCATTATCCATGAATGTATATTCATTGCCGGAATTGTACAAGTATTGCACTTCGCGGTTCTCGATAATGGCGCGCCCGATATTCTCACCTGCACGGAATGTCTTCTCAACCAGGTTGCCGTTACGAAGGTTCTTGAGCTTGGAGCGTACAAACGCTGCGCCCTTGCCCGGCTTTACGTGCTGAAAATCAACAACTGTAAAAATGTCGCCGTCCACCTCAACGGTCAGGCCTGTTTTGAAATCGTTAACTGAGATCACTGAAAATTCCCTCCTAATAAATCTGCATCATGGACCTTAACCCAGAACGGTCAGCTCTTTCGGGGATGAGGTTAATATTTTAATCCCGGTGTCGGTAATGACAATGTCGTCCTCGATCCTGACGCCGCCGAACTGCGGTATGTAGATGCCTGGTTCGACCGTAACCGTCATGCCGGGTGTTAAAACCGTGTCGCTCTTCAGGGACAGCCGCGGCGCTTCATGGATCTCCATGCCGAGACCATGGCCGGTGCCATGTCCAAAAAACTCACCATAACCATACCGTGTTATGATATCTCTCGTCAAGGCATCCGCTTCCCGTCCAGTCATGCCCGGCTTGATATGCTCAAGCGCATGCAGCTGGGCTTCCAGGACGATGTTGTAGATCTCCTTATGCTTGTCTGACGGCGTCCCGTATACAACAGTCCGGGTAATATCCGAGCAGTATCCCTTGTACAGCGCACCGAAATCAAACTTGATAAACTCATCGCGCCCGATCTTCCGGCTGCTCGCTACCCCGTGAGGCAGTGCGGAACGCTCACCCGAGGCGACGATGGTCGTAAATGAGACAGCGGATGCGCCGTTGCGCCTCATAAACCACTCCAGCTCCAGTGACAGCTCAAGCTCGGTTCGTCCGGATTCGATAAAGCCTTGAATATGCTTAAAAGCCGCATCTGCCAGTTCGCAGGCTTCCTGCATAATCGCAATTTCACCCGGCTCCTTGATGATCCGCAGGTCTTCAACTGCTCCGCCAGTCGGGTGAAGGGTAACCGGTGCAAGTGCTTCCGACCATGCCAGAAAATCAGCATGTACCACATGGTTTTCCTCAAATCCGAGCTTCGCGATGCGCTCGTTCTCTGCCAGCTCCTTCAGCGTATCCAGCCAGTTCTGCGCATGCTCCACAACCTTATAATCCTTTGCCTGCTCCGGGGCTTGCGTCATATACCGGAAATCGGTCAGCAGGTAGCTGCTCGTTCCGGTGATCAGCAGCATGCCGGCTGAACCGGTAAATCCGCTAAGATAGGCCCGGTTGACTTCTGAAGCAACCAGTATTGCATCAAGACCCAAGTTTTCCAGCTTGGTTCTCAGCTTCTCGATCCGCTGTTTAGTCATGGCTCTTCCCTCCTCTGAATGTGCAGGCTGCCAAGCATCAGGCCTGCTGCCTGATTACGTCTGCCAGGGCCTGCAGACCAAGCGTATAACTGCCTGCCCCAAAGCCTGCAATCTGGCCAGCTGCAACCGGAGCAATGACAGACACGTGCCGAAAAGGCTCCCGCTTATGTATGTTGGACATATGAACTTCAACAACCGGAAGCCCGACAGAGCTTAATGCATCTCTAAGCGCATAGCTGTAGTGGGTCAATGCGCCCGGGTTAATCAAGATACCATCCATCGTTCCGAAGGCAGCATGAATCCGGTCGATAAGCACGCCCTCATGGTTAGACTGGCAGAAATCCAGCTCCACCTGCAGCCCGGCCGCCTGTTCCCTCAGCATGTTCTCAATGTCGGACAGCGTCCGGCTGCCGTAGACACCCGGCTCGCGCACACCAAGCATATTCAAGTTCGGTCCGTTCACAACGAGCACCTTGGCCATCAGGCCACCTCCGGTCGGCAATTATTAGCGATTACGTAAAAAGATCACACGACATTTTACCATAATCTGCTGCACCTTGAGAAGAGCCCTTAATGGACAGTAATAGGTTCCCGGCCTGCTTCGTTATGATATTCAAATGCGATAGAGTACCCGATAAACAGGCCCCACAGCAGAAAAATACAAAGCATAGTTGCCAACGTATTCCAGCCAATAACATTCGGCGCGCCAATAATCTTTAGAGCGGGAGCGCCGATAATAATGACAGCGCCGTACCAGGCTCCGCCATAGATTAGCCCCGGCCATGGACCCTTGAAACGGCCTAACAGCAGGTAATACAAAAGGGCGGCCACGGCAGAAAATCCGACATACATCATAATGCCCATCGCATGGCCCCAGTACGTGACGAGGAACGTTCTTCGGAAGAAAGGCTCCGCAAGATAGCCCGGGATTATTTTCGTAAAAGACAGCGAGTAAAGCATCCAGTGCAGAAGCCCCCAGATCAAACCGGCAAAGAAGCCAATTTCCAGACAATAGAGCCAAGGATTGGTGCGTTCCGCCTGCTTCTTCTTGCGCGCCTGCATTAATAACGTGGACATAATTCACATCATCCTCCAGCCTAAGGTTAAGTTTACGGGCTTTAGTATATGCAGGAGGTCTTTCCTTCAAACAGCGGCTAAAGCTGCTCGTCTGCACGGTAGCAATCCACTCTTAAATCAAGTAAAATAATGATAGGCGCCATTGACCGGCGCCAGGCAAGCAGACCGAACAAGGAAGGTGGAGCACGAGTTGTCTCAAGAAGCAAGAAACATATATGGCGGACAAGCCGTTATTGAAGGCGTCATGTTCGCAGGCAAGCACGTGAATGTAACCGCCGTACGGCGGAAGAACGACGAAATTGTTTTTTATGAGGTGCCCAAGACTTCAGCCAACTGGGTCCGCTCACTCAAGAAGATTCCGCTGGTTCGCGGGGTTGTGGGCATCGCCGAGTCGAGTGCCAAAGGGTCGCAGCATCTTAATTTTTCCATAGAGGCTTATGCGGAGGATGAAGCGCAGGAGGAAGGCAGCAAGTCTGAATCTCAACCGGCTAAGAAGCAGGCGCCCAGCGAAGAGCCTAAATCCGGCTGGAGCTTATCCATGCTCTTCGGGGTCGCCATTGCAGGCGTCATTTCCTTCATTATCGGCAAGGTGGTATTCACTGCCGTCCCGGCCATAGTTGAGGAGCTGCTGTTCGGCAAAGCATTTGAAAATGTCATTGTGCATAATTTTATTGAAGGCGCGATAAAGATATTGTTCCTGCTCACTTATTTGTATGTTATTTCCATGACGCCTCTGATTAAGCGGCTTTTCCAGTATCATGGTGCCGAGCATAAGGTCATCAGCGCTTATGAGGCCGGTGTGGAACTGACGGTCAGCAACGTTCAGAAGTTCACGCGTCTTCACTACCGCTGCGGCAGCAGCTTTATTATTTTATCGGTCATTGTCGGAGTGATCGTATACTCCTTCTTTACTTGGGACAATTTATGGGAAAGAGTGTACATTCGGCTGCTGCTTCTTCCTCTTGTGCTGGGGCTTTCTTATGAGGTGCTGCGCTTCACCAACGCCCTTCGCGAAACACCTGTGCTGCGGTATCTGGGTTATCCGGGGCTTTGGCTCCAGCTGCTTACCACAAAGGAGCCGACAGACGATCAGGTGGCTGTATCGATCGCCTCCTTCAACCGCATGCGCGAGCTGGACGGCCAGCCTCCTGCCATCAAGGTGGTTTAACTTTCGTTCCTTACAGCAGTCAGAGCAGCTGAAGTTCGATTTGGAAAGGATGGATCGCCTTGCGTAGAAAATGGAATCCCTTGATGATCGTACTGCTGGCATTAATCATCATCGGGCTAATCGAAGATTTAGCCCATGATCCTATTCAGCTGTTGATTCCGCTTGCCATATTCGGCACCGTCTTCCTGCTCTACAAGTTCCCGCCGGGAGGTTCCCGGCGCGGGAAACCGCCCGTTCGCAAAACGGCTTCCAGCAGCCGTTCCAAGAACAGCACCCGCAGCCGAAAACCGGCACCCTTCCGCGTCATTGAAGGCGGCAAGGACGACGACAATCTGCCGAAGTATCACTAACCGAGCGGGAAGTAACGGTCAAAGAAGGCATCCGCCTGCTGAAGACCTGCGTTAAACAGCTTCTCGCTTAACTCCTCATTCAGATCAAACTGGGTAGACCGAACACCAAGTGTCGGAATCTTCACTGTCCGGCTGCGGTACTGCTTCTCAATGTAGCGCTCGTCATGCGCCTGCATCATCGTTTCGAATATAGCCTGAAACATCGACAACGGACCGCGGATTTCCCGCGGTTCGTTGTCGTTTTTGCCCACCAGCTGAAATCCGATCGTCACAATCCCTCCACCAGATGCCGGCTTGCCGCCTTCGCTCCCATCGAACAGCCACAGCGGAAAGTTGCTGAGCAGCCCTCCATCGACAATATAGGCAAACCTGTGACCAAATGACAGCTCTCCTCTTACCGGCTTCTGCAGCGGACTCTTCAAGCGAAGAATAACAGGGTCAAAGAAAAAAGGTATGCTGGTGCTCATGCGCACCGCTCGCGCAACCTCCATCTTCATCGGATTTCCCCCGTACATCACAATGTCATCCGGCAGGACAAGAATCCGGCCGTTGGAAATATCTGAGGCGACAATGGTCAGCCTGCCCTTCGGCAAGTCCTCAAAGGTACGAATACCGCGCTCCAGCAGCAGCCTTCTCATCCAGTATTCCAGTGCCTCACCGGAGTACAGCCCTTTCCTTATCATAAGTCTGGCCGCCGGTCCAATCCAGCGGATGCTGCTCATCCGGCTTCGCTTCAGGAATTGGCGGTAAGGTGTCTGTCCGATGATCATCTTCAGTTCAGCGGCACTATAGCCTGCCGCCAGCAGAGATGCCACGATGGAACCAGACGAGGTACCTGCAAGCCGGTTAAAGGCAATTCCTCTCTGTTCCGCAGCATACACGGCCCCGGCCAGGGCAATTCCCTTAACGCCGCCACCCTCAAACACTGCATTAATCTTCATGTCAGCTGTGTCTCCCCGATCCGCTGAACCTATGATATGAAGCTAGGCATCGGTTCACGATATGCAGGTAGGCTTGGATGATATGTATGGTAAAAAAATAAGAACCGGACACGCTTGTTATGCGTATCCGGTCCTTATTCACTATCCAATTCATTGCGGATGGCTGCAAGTTCCTCCAGCCTGTTCTTATCACGATTAAAGTATTCTACCAGCGTTTCAATACAGGTGATCGAATCCCAGCTCAGATGATGCTCTATGCCTTCTACATCCTTGTAAATGGTCTCCCCGGGAACACCAATCATTTCGAGGAAGGACTCCAGCAGCTGATGGCGGTCGACAAGGCGCTTGCCCATCTTCTTGCCTTTGCTGGTAAGAACCAGCCCTCTATATTTTTCATAAATCAGGTAGTTATCCTTATCGAGCTTCTGGATCATCTTCGTAACCGAAGACGGGTGAACCTCTAGGCCCTCGGCAATATCGGACACACGTGCATAGCCCTTCTCGTCGATCAGCTTATAAATTCGCTCCAGATAGTCTTCCATGCTCGGTGTCGGCATTGAAAGATCCCCCTTGATTAACCGATACGGCTCTCGTTGAACAAGTATTTATTCTAGCATAACCTGTCCTTAAGCGCCACCTTTACCTAAGACAAGCATGAACTTTCCTGTGATGAACAGAGGCCCGATTCCACAGACTAACCCATATTATGATCTAGACCATTCCGGGATTCAGCCTGCCCGAAAGGAGCTGCCAATGCGTACAACAACCATGGAACGCCCTGTCCGAACCAAGGGTTCCTTTGTGCCGGAGCTTGTTTATTTTGAGCCTAACGCACTGGATTACCCTAAAGGACAGCGGATATTTGAGTGGGTCAAGGAAACCGGTATTCCGTATCGAATGACAACTTCTCATAACCGGATAACCAACTTGCCCGGCGAGACAGAGCTTGAACAGTACAAGATCGCCAAACGGACTCTGGTCGTCGGCATTCGTAAAACACTAAAATTCGATACCTCCAAGCCTTCGGCAGAATATGCCATTCCCATTGCAACCGGCTGTATGGGCCATTGCCATTATTGTTACCTGCAAACAACTCTCGGCGCAAAACCCTATATTCGAGTATATGTAAATACAGACGCGATTATGGAAGCAGCCAAAGGCTATATCGAAGAACGGGCGCCCGAAATCACCAGATTTGAAGCTGCCTGTACATCAGATCCCGTTGGTCTTGAGCCGATTACAGGCAGTCTTGCTGAGCTGATTGAGTTTATGGCGGAGCAGCCGCTTGGCCGGCTTCGATTTGTGACGAAGTTCCATCATGTCGATTCACTTCTGAATCTAACGCATAACGGCAACACCCGAATACGGTTCAGTGTTAACAGTAAATATGTTATCAAAAATTTTGAGCCGGCCACCTCCAGCTTCGAGCAGCGAATTGAAGCAGCAGCGAAGATTGCAGGTGCCGGCTACCCGCTCGGTTTCATTATTGCACCGATTATTTGGCATGACAACTGGGAGGAAGGTTACAGCGAGCTGCTGGACTCGCTCGCCAAGGCTCTGCCTAAAGAAGCATCCGGCGGTCTCACCTTTGAGCTTATCCAGCACAGGTTTACCAAAACTGCGAAATCCGTAATCGAGAAGCGGTATCCGAAGACCAAGCTGGAGATGGACATTGAGAAGCGGAAATATAAGTGGGGCCGTTGGGGGCAAGGGAAATATGTGTATCCCGATGAACAAGCCTATGCGCTCCGCATGCATATCTCAGAGCGCATATTTGAACATTTTCCAGACGCGAATATCGATTATTTCACCTGAGCCGCTGCTGTCAGAATTTAAGCCATTCGGGCGTGATCCCGTTCAGCCAAACGGTGATTCTTGTCATCTGGTCAGTGAACAGCAGGATGCCCATCACGATCATAACCGCCCCGCCTATCTTCATAATCCGGTTGGAATATTTCAGGATGGCACGGGTAGAGCCAAGGAAGAAGGCCAGGATGAAGAACGGAATGGCAAAGCCAAGTGCGTAGGCTGTAGTCATGGAAAACCATGAACCGGGCGAGGTGGCCTGCAGGCCAAGAATCGCAGCGAGAATAGGGCCAATACAAGGTGACCAGCCAGCTGAGAAGCCGATCCCGAATATAAATGAGCTTATGTATCCCGTCTTGCCGGTCCTCAGATCAAGCTTCATCTCCTTCATTAGGAGCTGGGGCTGGAAGATGCCGAGCAAGAACAGTCCCATCAGCATGATCAAAATGGCAGACAGTCGCCGGATCAGTTCCTGATAATCACTGAAGAAGTCAGCGAAGGCGTTAACCCCGTATCCCAGCGTATAAAAGAGCAGCGAGAAGCCCAGGATGAAGAACAGCGTATGAGTCATAGTGCGAAGCCTGACCTGCTTCGGCTTGTTCTCATCCTTAAGCTCGCTGACAGATATGCCGGTAATGTACGACAAATAGGATGGGTACAGCGGCAGGCAGCATGGTGAAACAAAGGAAGCAAAGCCTGCGCCAAACGCCAGCCAAATATTCACATCAGACATCGTTAACCTCCCGTGTTTATCTCTTCACAGCGGCTTTGCCCATCATCAGCACCAGCATAATGGCAATAAGCAGCAGCACAATCGTAGCGCCGGGCGCCAAGTTCCAGAAGCCGGCGATCATGAGGCCTGCTATAACAGCAAACTCTGCCACAAGGACAACCAGCACAACAGATTGTTTAAAGCTGCGGGCGACAATCAGGCTGCAGGCTGTTGGAATCGTGAGCAGAGCAGAAATCAGCAAGGCTCCGACGATTTTGATTGAAACTCCAATGACAAGAGCCGTAAGAAAACTAATCATCAGATTGAAGTAGCGGGTCGGCAGGCCATTAACAGCCGCCGCATCCTCGTCGAAGGTCATCAGGAACATTTCTTTGAACTGCATGACAATTGCCCCGATCACGATCAGTGTTACTGTCCCGATCACCAGCAGATCGGTATCGTTCAATGTATAGATGCTGCCAAACAAATAGCTGTTTATATCGACGCTGAATCCTCTGCCAATCGAGAACAGCAAAGAAGCGAGCGCAACACCGCCAGACATGATAATGGCAATAGACAGCTCTGCGTACGTCTTATAAGTTTTGCGCAGCTTCTCAATCGCGAAGGAAGCTGCGAGAGCGAATAATAATCCAACTCCAAGCGGGTAAACGCCAACCAGGAAGCCTAAGGCGACACCGGCAATTGAAACATGAGCCAGCGTGTCGCCAATCATGGCAAGCCGTCTCAGAACGAGAAAAAGGCCCATTAACGGTGCCGTTATTCCTATCAGCACACCGCCAAGAAGCGCTCGCTGAAAAAATTCACTTGATAATAGTTCCAATGGAATAATGCCTTCCTTCCTAACCGGACGTTAGACTCTTAACGACCCTGCAGCCGCTGTCCTAGGTGAGTATATTATGTTATGAATGGGCAAGCTGCTGTTCCATGGTTTGACGAAGCCCCTTCAGGCTGTGCGTCAAATCCGTTTCCACACAGTTTTCCACATCATGCGAATGTCGAACATAAAACTTCAATTTCCCGCTTTCCTGTGCCGGCTGGTCGCCCAGATAAGCACGCATCCGTTCCATTTCATGGGAAACCATTAAGAATGTTATATTATGATGCTTGTGCATGTGCTGAATCATATGAAAAAAGTTGTCCTGGGTTTCAGCATCAATGCCAACGGTCGGCTCATCCAGTATGAGCAAAGCCGGATTATTAATAAGCGCTCTTGCCAGAAAAACCCGCTGCTGCTGTCCGCCTGACAGCATGCCGATCCGTTTGGCAGCCAAATCCTCAATCCGCATAGCCTGCAGAGCATCATCACATTTGATCTGATCGGCTCTGCTGATCCGCCGGAACAGCTTGCGCCTGCTGTACAGCCCGGATAGAACGACTTCGCGAACCGTCGCAGGAAAAAGTGGATTGAAGGAATTTTTCTGCGGCACATAGCCGATTTTCTCCCAGTGGTCAAAGCTTCCTACCTGCTTGCCGAACAGAGAAACCGTTCCTGACTTTGGCTTAAGCAGTCCTACAATCATCTTGAGCAGGGTCGTTTTTCCCGCACCATTGGAACCGATCAGCCCGACAAAATCACGTTCTCTGACAGACAGGTTAAGACCTTGTATCACCCGATTTTGTTCATAACCGAACGATACATTCTCCAGTGTTATAATTTCCTGGTGACAGCCTGCCGAACGCCCATCCCTGACCGCATCCTTCATTACCGTCCACCCTCCTTCAATAAAGTCTGCCAGGGGCCTTGAACGGCACCTGGCAGACTTGCGTAGTCTATATTATTGTAATGCCTTCTTTAAATTTTGCAAGTTTGTCTCCATTAGCGTGAAGTAATTGTCCCCTCTTGCTTCCTGTTCGGGCGTTAAGCCTTCAATAGGATTCAGAACAAGCGTATCCACCTTCGCTTCGTTCGCCAGCGTTTGTGCCAGTGTCGGAGAGACCATTTCCTCAAAGAAGATGTACTGAATATTGTGTTCTTTCACATAGTTTGCAATACGGATAATATCCTGAGCCTTCGGCTCTGCATCAGGTGACAATCCCATAATGGCAATCTGGTTCAGACCGTAATCTCTGCACAGATAGCCAAATGCCTGGTGGGATACAACGATGTCACTCTTGGATTTCCCTGCCAGCTCTTCCGCAAACTTCTGGTCGAGCTCATTCAACCGGGCGGCCAAATCTTCATAGTTCGCCTCATATACAGCCGCATTGTCAGCGTCAATCTCTACCAGACTATTCTTAATATTCTCGGCCATCTGGATAGCCGACTTCGGGCTGACCCAAGTGTGCGGATCTTTGTCCAGCGAGTGGTTATGGCTGGATTCCGCCTCGTCCGTATGCTCGTCCTCGTGGCCGTGCTCCGCTTCACCTTCAGCCTCATGTGCATGCTCGTCCTCGTGGCCATGCCCCGCTTCACCTTCAGCCTCATGTGCATGCTCATCCTCATGGCCATGCTCTGCTTCACCTTCAGCCTCATGTGCATGCTCATCCTCATGGCCGTGCCCCGCTTCCGGATTGCCGTCAATAAGTTTAATACCCTTACTTGCTTCTAGCGTCTTGACCGTATGACCGCTGCCCAGCCCCTGCAGGAAATTATCTACCCAGCCTTCAAACCCGGCTCCATTGTAGATAAACAGCGCAGCCTTTGATGCCTTTGTCAGGTCCTGGCTCTTCGGCGTCCAATCGTGAGGCTCTACGCCGGCAGGAATAAGATTCGTAACATCCACCCGATCCCCGCCAATCTCATTGGCAAGATAATAAATCGGATAAAAGCTTGTCACAATATTTAATTTATCCGGATTGTCATTCGCAGCCTTGTCACCGCCAGAACAGGCAGCCGTCAGTATTAGCAAGGAAGCCAGCAGCAGAAGCCCTGCTGAACGGATTAACCGGTTCTTAGCAGCTTGCCATTTACGCTTGTTCTGTACATCCAATAATAGATTCATTCATTTAATCCCCGCTTCACCTATAATCTCTTCTTCGTAATCGTTACAATTACGCTTATGATTATATAGCCGGGTGGAATAGCTGTCAATGCCTTATCCGAATTATAGCCTGCTGTAATCCGCTCACATTGGAGCCGCCAATAGCGTGCATCAAAAAAGCAGCCCCGTTTCTCGACGGGACTGCTGCCTGTTGTTGATTATTTCACGATAGCGCCGTTCGGCATGCTGTTCGGCACCGTTGCCACTGTCAGCTGGTCGCCCTGAGACGCAGCAAGGATCATTCCCTGGGACAGCTCCCCGCGCAGCTTGACCGGCTTCAGATTGGTTACACAAATGACTTTCCGTCCGACCAATTCCTCTGGCTTGTAATGCTTGGCGATGCCGGATACAACCTGACGGCGCTCAAAACCCAGATCAAGCTGCAGCTTCAGAAGTTTATCCGCCTTCTTGACCGGCTCCGCCTCCAGAACCTGCGCCACCCTCAGTTCCACCTTGGCAAAATCATCAATTCCGATTTCCGGTAGGCTCTCAACCTCCGGTACTGATACGGCTTCCGTCTGTGCTGCCCCGTTCCCGGGAGCCGGCTCAGCAGCAGCCTGCGGCTGGCCGCCGGTCATGGAACTGGCGATATACTGCACTTCGTCAGCCACCTCAAGCCGCGGGAACAGCGCCTGCTCCTTGCTTACTTTCGTTCCGGCCGACAGGCTGCCGAACTGCTTCGTGCTTTCCCAGGTCGTCAGTTCACCCGGCTCAATACCCAGCTGACGCCAGATCGCTGAAGGCGCTTTGGTCAGGAAGGGTTGGATCAGGATGGAGATAATGCGCAGCGATTCCGCCAGATGTGCCATGACAGATGCCAGTTCGCGCCTTGTCGCCTCTTCCTTGGCCAGCACCCATGGCTGTGTCTCATCAATATACTTGTTCGTCCGGCTCACCAGCTGCCAGATCGAGGCGAGCGCCACCGAGAACTCCATCTGGTCCATAGCCCGCTCTACACTCGCAACTGTTTCCGCGGACATTTCACTCAGCAGGGCATCAAAGGACGTTACATTGCCTTCGTAGGCCGGAATTTCTCCGCCAAAATACTTGTCTATCATAGCTACCGTCCGGTTCAGCAGGTTCCCCAGATCGTTGGCAAGATCAAAGTTAATCCGCTCTACAAAATTCTCAGGCGTAAACGTCCCATCCGCGCCGAACGGCACTTCCCGCAGCAGATAATAACGGACAGCATCCAGGCCATATCGGTCAATCAGCATATTCGGATCAACCACATTGCCTTTGGACTTAGACATCTTGCCGTCCTTCATCAACAGCCAGCCGTGGGCAAAAACTTTCTTAGGCAGCGGCTCGCCAAGCGCCATCAGCATAATCGGCCAGTAGATCGTATGGAAGCGGACTATCTCTTTGCCCACCAGCTGAACGTCAGCAGGCCAGTACGTCTCATATTTGCTGCTGTCCTCCGACCCGTAGCCAAGAGCGGTAATGTAATTGGATAAGGCATCGATCCACACATAGATAACATGCTTCGGGTCACCGGGCACCTTTACGCCCCAGTCAAATGTAGTACGCGATACAGCCAGATCTTCCAATCCCGGCTTGATAAAATTGTTGATCATCTCATTGCGCCGCGATTCCGGTTGAATGAACCCTGGATTCTCTTCATAATACTGCAGCAGCCGGTCCGCATACTTGCTCATCCGGAAGAAGTAGCTCTCTTCTTTGACAAGCTCAACGGCACGCCCGCAATCCGGACAGTTACCGCTCTCAAGCTGCCTTTCCAGGAAGAAGGATTCACATGGCGTACAATACCAGCCTTCATAGGTTCCCTTGTAGATATCGCCCTGCTCCAGCAGGCGCGAGAAGATTTGCTCCACTACCTTCTTATGTCTAGGCTCAGTCGTACGGATGAAATCATCATTCGAGATGTCCAGCTTCTCCCAGAGGTCCTTAATTCCTGCCACGATGCCATCTACGAACTGCTGCGGCGACTGGTCCTTTTCCTTTGCCTTCCGTTCGATCTTCTGCCCGTGCTCATCAGTGCCGGTCAAGTACCGCACATTATACCCGCGCAGCCGCTTGTATCTCGCCATCGCATCGCCAGCCACCGTGGTGTAAGCATGTCCGATGTGCAGCTTGTCGCTTGGGTAATAGATCGGTGTCGTAATATAAAAGCTCTTGTTCGCCGTCATCCAGTCATTCCTCCTCATTATGGTTCAGGTTATAGAAACCCGCCAAAACGCAAAAAAACCCCCGTCCGTATGGGACGAGAGCTCAGCTCACGTGGTACCACCCAAATTCCTTCCGGGCGCTTTAGTGCGCAGGGAAGCTTCGTTCGTGCCGCCCAGCAGCGGCTAGGACCTGTAACGCGGTCTAACGTTCCGCTTTGCCGCCCTAACGCTTGGGCACAGCTCAGCAGGAATACCTCCAGGACCATCTTCCACAGCCGCTCCTTACCGGTTCCCAGCTTATCCGGCTCTCTGAAAAGGGCAATCACCATGTACTCATCCGTTCATTGGCCTACTCAATATGAAACATATCCTGACAGAATCGTACCTAATTGATCTTCTATTGTCAAGGTTTAGAAGCCTTTGGCGGAACAGGGTCGATTCCGCCCGGATGAAACGGATGACAGCGGCAGATCCGCTTGATAGAAAGCCAGCTCCCCCGCAGCGCCCCATGTGTCTCCAGCGCCTCCAGCGCATACGCGGAGCAGGTCGGATAGAAGCGGCAGGTAGGCGGCTTCAGCGGAGATATGAAAGAACGGTAAAAACGAACCGGACCTTGCAGCACCTTGCGCATCCTAAGAAGACACCTCCTAGCCGTCTGAGCCTGCAGCCGCCGCTTCTGCTTCACCTGTGCAGTCCTTGCAGTAGCCGAACACTTCAAATTTATGCTTCACAACTTTAAATTCCTCGGGAATCTCCGTCATATCCATAGGACATAACGTAAGCGGGTAGGTCTTCCCGCAATGCAGGCAGATCAGGTGATGATGATGATGGGCTTCACGGCAGTGCGCCTTGAACTTTACCCCTTCCTCAAACATGACCTGCTCCAGAACACCCAGCTCATCCATGACGCGAAGATTCCGGTAAACCGTGTCAAAACTCAATCCTGTATAATAACGGCCCATGTGATCATATACATCCTTAGGTGATAAGTACCCGGGCGAATCGGCAAACAGCTTGGCCAGCGTCTTGCGCTGATCGGTGATGCGCAGCCCCGCCTCAGACATTAACCGGATGATTTCGTCAGTCTGCATCTCATCTTCCCTCCGGCGGCTATAATGATATCATCATGCCGTAAAAAGCTCGTCCCGTCAATCATCCAAGGCAGCCGCTCCAAAAGATAAAACCCCTGATTCCACAGTCGGAATCAGGGGTCAAATAAGTTGTATGATATCAGATGCCTACCAGCGGATTTCCGGCAGTGGACTGAAGAGCATATAGATCGGCAGATTGCTGCCCGATGCCAGCACGAACGTTATCTCAACTGTCTCGGGAACATTGCCGGTGCGATGCAGCACGACGGTCTCCCCGTTGTTATTGAGAATGCCCGACTGCGGCGCTCCTACTACATTACCGTTAACGGAGAAGGCGCCGGCATAATGGCCGCCTCTGGCATTGATCCCGATCAGAGTCCGGGGAGCAACATTCGTGAGCTTCATCTTGTAGAGCACCCCATAGTTACCCAAATTCCATTCCAGTTTGCCAGTGGTGTTATCAATGCCGTCCAGATGGGTATCCACTTTTTTGTCACCCAGCATGATATACTGCGGCTTTCTGCCGAGACCGTCGACCTCTGCCCCGTCGATTACCCGTTCCGCATTATAGAAGGTTCCGCGTACATGGTACTCATCCCGTGACATCTGCTGCAGTGATTTTACTGCCGTTACCGGGTCCTCATTCTCACGCACCACTACAATCTGATAGCGAATCGGCTGGTCCGACATCATATCGACATGTGCTGAGAAGACCTGGGTGTCCTTGATAGGTGCTTTGGCCAAATCAGATGCTACAATCTTCGTCTCACCTGGTCTTAACGTTTCATACGTATAAGGCGCATTCGCGTTCAAGGCTTGCAAATAGCGTGTAACGGATTGGCGGCCGGCTGTTGACACGTAGGTGGTCGGACCGCCGATACCGATTGGTCCGGTACCCACCCGTGCTACCGTACCGTTAATGTTCGTCGCAAGCAGATACATCTTGACATTATAGCCCGTGCTGTTCCGGTTGTGGAACATGAATCTTGTCTTGCCAGTCAGGTCATCCTGGTAGGCGATACCGGTAGTAAGCCACTTCTCCGGACTATTGCTGCGCACCATCTGCGACGGCTCGTTGTGGAACTTGTGATTTACGACCCCATATTCCAGTACTTTGGCGCCATTCATTTCGTACTTGGCGCCAACCGGCGTATACAGCTGGTTATATTCTTCACGGGTGTACAGCACTTCCTCCGTAACCGTCACCAGCTTGGTTACCACGTTAACCATCCCGTGCTGGTCCTCAACCTCCAGTGTCACGCGCTTCTCACCAGGCTCGAAGAACACCGGCTCGTTGCCCGTCCAGACTCTGCGGGTGATTGCATTCTCATCGTCATAGCTCCGGTCGATATAGGTAACCTGCTCACCAATCCGGTAGGCTGGCTTCTCAGTTGCAAAATCCGCAACCGGCGGCTGATTCGGTGTACGCACGGTAATCGTAACGCTGTACGGCTCACTCCATGTCCCGTTCTCGTCCATTACCCATCTTGTGATGACATAAGTGCCTGCCGACTCGTAGTATTCCTGCCGGCCTTCCCAGCGTTCGTCTATGATCTTGTAAGGACCGTTACTTGAAGACAAGTCCTGAAATGTTACTCTCGTTTGACCTGCATAGATAACGTCCGGACTTACCTTGAAGGTCGCGACCGGAACCGTACTCCAGGTAATCGTGATATTGCCGCTGTTGGCCGTGATCGTACTGCCGGTGAGGTTGGACCACATCCGGATTGGAACCATCAGGAAGCCATTTTGGTTATAAGCAGGGCCTGGTCCCTGAACGCTGGCACCATTAATCTTGATAATCGAGCTGCCTGCTTTGAAACGGATTTCCTTCGATCCGCCCTTTGCTACCGATTCCCTTGTCTTCTTGTCATAAGACAGCGTGTAGCCAAAAGGATCTGCAATGCCGCGCAGCGGCAGATAAGCCGAGCCCTTAATGATCGTGACCGGCTGAGCAGCCTTCATTTCCTTACCGTTAAAATAAATGATGTCACTATTCTTCTTCATCTGCAGGATACTGCCGCCGCTGCGTGCTGCTGCAGGCTCTGCCGGGGAGAATTGTACCGAGATAATAAGCAGCGATAATACCATTAACCATTTCAACGATTTCATGCTTTGTCTCCTTCACCTTCTGATTTCCCTTAAGTCCAAATTTCATCCGCCTGCAAGCTGCAGACGGACTTCTTCCTGCCGTTCCCGCTTTCCTACTTGGGCAGACCTATTCCTTAAACGCCTTAGAATCGTAAAAGTTGCGTAAATGGGAATTAAAAAATATGAAATATATTTCCAGGCTATCCCTTAACCATTCAGATGCATGTCAATCAGCAGGACAGCTGCCATCGCCACAAAAGCTATAACTGCCAGAATACCCGACAGCAGGCGCCGCCTGTTGAGAACCGCTGCCCGTCCGGCATCGCCGCTGCTTCGCGCCTCCTGGTAGCTGCGGTTTTGAAACAGAAACAGAATCAGCAGGGCAACGAAACAGATATTACAACCAAACCAGAGCATTGTATACATGGAATCCCTTCCCTCTCACTATTAGCCCATTTAACCTTGAGAACATTTGTCCTGCGACGGGTTCACATTTTGGACATTTTTTCGAAGGTCGATTAGGCGGTCAACATAGTAAAATTGTATTATACATCACATTGTAAGGAGTTGAATGCAGGTGAGGAAGAAAATTTCGGGCATCTCTGCAGCCCTTGTGCTTATCCTGCTGATTTCTGCCTGCGGGGGAAGCAATACCAGTCAATCAAACGCACCTGCAGAAACAGCCGGACAGCATGCGGAGCATCATGAAAGCCATACTGCAGCTAATGGGGATCTGCGGGAAGCCACTGCTTCTTCAGACGAGCTTCCGTCCTTCCTGGATTCCAAGCCCGAGGAGCTGGTGAATGTATACCGCCTTGCAGCCGAGCACTCTGACCTTCTCGACTGGATCCCGTGCTATTGCGGCTGCGGAACAATTGCAGGCCACACGAGCAGCCGGAACTGCTTCATCTATGAAGTGCAGGAAGACGGAACCATGGTTTGGGATGATCATGGAACCCGCTGCGGTACCTGTCTGGATATCGCATTTACAGCTGTCATGAAGCAGAAGGAAGGCCTGTCCGTTCCAGAAATCAGGCAGTTCATTGAAGCGCGGTATGCAGAGTCCGGTGAGCCAACACCGACTCCCCAGTATACTGGAGTTTAGTCTGATTTAACGATAACAGCCAAACAGCCCCCGTGAATCGTCCCTTGGACAAGGGCAATCACACGGGGGCTGTTCTTGTGCTAGTGCTTTTGCGCTCTCCCTGCGGCTACATAAACCATCGGTCCAGGATTAGTCCGAATACGACCGAGCTTACAACCGCTCCTGCGAAGGAGAGCCAGCCCGCCTTGTACCGCAGCTGAAACATGCGCAGAATACCAAGACTGAGAAGCGAGAAAATAAGCAGTATAAAGACCGCCCCTGTTATAAACAGACTGGCGGAAACCTCACTAACATCCACGAGCGACACAGCTTCAACACTCCCTTATCTTAGTTCAGGCCATTTATTTTGCATTATAAGGGAATTGCCTGTGAACCGCCAGCATGTAAACAATAATTTGTCATAAAAAATGTGCGATTGATCACATTTTATTCACTAATCAAACCGGATTCCAACCTCTACATAGCCAGGATTCACCCGTCTCTTCTTCATTTTGATCTGAAGCACACCTGAGCTGTACAGCGCTTTAGCGCTTGACGGGATAACAAGCCTGGGCAGATCCGCATATTGATCCCCTTCCGCCATTCCTGCCAATTTCACCCGGTCCGGCCGGACGAGAACCCGGATTACCGAAAAATCGGTATCTCGCGGGAGCGGAAACTTAACGATTATAAACCGATGGGTTTCGAATACATCGGCCTGCTTACGAGAGGAGCTCTTCAAACCGGTATTGGCACCAGGCTTCCTGGAGAGAGAGCCGCTGACCGCTTTGCTTACCATCTCATTGATCCAATCCGCTGAGCCGAACATGCCAAGACCTTTAAGCACTCCCTGCTTCTCCAGCCACTCCTCTAAATGGTTCAAATCAAATGGGCTGCCGCCCTTGTTCTGATCTTCTGCTGCCATATACTGTTCACCTCTGTTCTCATCCCTGCAACTCTGCATATCTCACGATAAGAACAGTTTATTCCAGCGGGCAGTGGCCGGCAACCGTATGGACAGACGCCCCAAGCCTATAATTGCCGTATTTATTGGAACCGTTGGGCCATTGCCTGCATATAGTTACTATAAGTCTTAAGTATCGGCCTCAAGCCGGAAATGAGGTGTGCTATGCCTGCAATTGTTGGATATGTGAATATCATTAGTGTCGGTTCCTCAGGCATCGTTCAATTCGGCGATGCGCTGCGCCTCTCTCCCAACAGTACGTCCAAGGCTTACGCCGGATCGGGCTCTTTCCTCACAGGGGCATTAACCAACGCGAACAACGCCGTGAGTGCAACGAATTCAGTAGACCCCGATGTGCAGGACAGCGCCAATAATCAAGCGCAAGTGGTATAACAGCCATGAATTTGACCGTGCACCAGCATATTACGATTCAGCAGCTGCGGGTGGATAGCGTATCGAACTCTTCCGTTCTTCAGGTTGGAAGTGCTGGAGCGATCAGGGCATTGTCTCAGTCTTATGAAGCCCCAATCGCTAGCAGCGGCGGTCTGTTGTCGAAGGCTGCCACCCTTGGTCTGGTTCCGCTTCCCAACCCGTCCTAGAAGGAGGTATGATAATGACCTCTGACCCTAACGCCTCATGGTCGGCATGGTATGAATACTGGTACACGATGCATCATGTTATTCTGGAACAGAAAGCCACGCTGGAAACAATGGAAAACCGCCTGGAATCACTGGAACGAAGGATAAACGAGCTGGAGCAGAAGCCTTCCTATACGGTGGAACGGCTGGAATATCATTTTGACCAGCTAAAGATTCAGCAGCTTGAAGGAACATTGAATATAGGCATGTCCCCGCCAGGAACCGAGCTTTCCAAGGATATTGACCAGCTGGTGGTGCCAGACCAACCGGCCGCCTCCAGCCAGCCGGTCCCGCCGCCTGCCCCCGTACAGGAAGACGGCTTCCTTGAGGTCCTTGAGCGTGTATCGTTCTTCATCGACAGCCAAGCCTTGATTTATCTGGAAGAGCTGGAGGAGAAACTGGAGGTAAGGCTCGACGCACATCACCGAAGGCTGATCGTCCGGGATATCCAAGGCCAGTCGGAGACTCGGGCCCGCTATTACTGGAACAAGCTTCAGGAGGATTCTGCAGCAGATGCTTCCGGCATGGCAATCCGGCAGCAGGAAGCCGCTTCGCGTACGATTCGTGATCTAAAAGAGGCCATCAGGCTGTATCTGCTGAGGCTTAAGGACATGATCGCCGGCAGCAGTCCAGAACACGGCCCGGAAGGATCGCCTGACATTTCATAATATTGTTCCGTACAGCTGCATCCTACGAAAGAGGTGAAGCTTATGCAGGTACATATCGTTAATCACAGCCTCAGTGTCGGTTCAATACGAATGATAGGCGTTTCATCTTCATCCCTGGTTCAAGTAGGGGATACAGACTGGATTAGCCTGTATTCCTATTTTGACTCGCCTCCCGATTCGCTGGTACGTTTACCGCTTGTTCCACTCGCAGCTCCAGACCCGCTGGACGATCAGCCTGAGGCTGAGGATACAAGCAGTTTCTTCTGGGAATCGATGAATGAATGGGAAACACAGCACGCCGATATGCTGGAAGAGCAGCAAGAACAGTTCTGGTCCGAGGCGTTTAATAATCTCGAAGAGGATGACAGCTGATGGTATTGCGCAGAACCTCGGTTGTCGGCCTGCTGTCCGCCAATGATATATCATTAAGCAGTATCGTTCGGATTGGCGACCAGGAGCAGTTTGAGCCCAGACTGCGAGCATTAGCAGTTGTGGACGATACGGACAGGGGCTGGACGGAAGAAGTGTATTTTCCATCCTACCCGCTCTTTCAGCTGCCAAGACCGGAATGGCCAGATTCATTAACTGCTTCTGTTGATGGAACAGAGCCAATCATCCTCTCCAAAACGGATGCGAATCCTGCCATTCGGGCAGGCGTCGTAAACGTCATCGCCATGGCTGGTTCATCCCTGCTGCTTGTCGGCAGCTGCGGGAAGGTTGAAGCAGAGGCCAGGTTGAAGAAGATCAGGATTGTTAGAGGGCGGGCATAACTTAAATAGTCGGCTGGCACAGGCAGCCGTCCAAACCTGCCGCAGGCTCCCGCATATATTGATGATGTGATCCGAATGCTCACAATCAAGATTGCGGGGAGGGATTATCCATGACATATCCGGTTGGCGGTGCAGGCGCAGCAGCAGGCTGCGTACCAGTTGGCGGCGGTCTCTGGACGAGTACAGGTATTATTCTGGTTCTCTTCATCCTGCTTGTCATCATCCTGCGTGCAGGCTGGTTCTAAAGGCCAGCAATCATGCGCATGGCGTGCATAACAGCGAAAGGACAGCCAATATGCAGATTGCCTGCTGCTTGTTGGCTGTCTTTATTTGCCTAGTATATTATGCATGAAGGCGATTCTTACAAGAAGCTCGGCAGCAATGCAGCGCCGAGCATGATGAGCATAATGCTCGCAGCAGCTGCGATAAATCCGGCGTCCTTTCGGCCAAGCTTCAGCTTCACTGCCCGCCTGACACGCTTCATCTGTCCGAAACCTCTGATTTCAAGCGAAGTGGACATCAGATCCGCCAGCCTCAGCAGCGCATGCATATAGGGAATGATGATCGTATGCAGCATACGAACCGGTACCTTGCCCGGCATAACCGGCCGCTTCCCTCTTGCTACTGCGATCTTGGAAAATCTCGCCCATTCGCTGAGCAGCAGCGGGATAAACCGGAATAGTATGGAGATCATCAGTGCAATCGCCCTGCCAACTGAGGGGTTTAGCCGCAGCGCGAGCAGCGACTGTTCAACTGCCCGCTGCAGCTTAAAGGGCGTCATTAGTCCTAATAAAGGCAAGCCCAGCAGCATGATTTGAAACAAGCGAAACATCCGGAACAGCGGAGGCTCCGCACTTGCCAGAGAGAAACCAAGAGGATTAAATTCCAGACCGGCGATAATTGGCGTTACGACTAGTGCAATCAAGTACATCTTAATGATTATACGAAACGGGCGAACCAGCGGGTACAAGCCCGCCGCCACGGCTGCTGACACACCCAATCCAAGCACTGCACCGGTCCAGGTTTGCTGAATAAGAAGGCCGAAGGAAACAAGCATATAAGCCAGCCATAGAGCTCGCGGATCGCGTTTCGACCACTTCTCCCACAGTTTCAGACTCGCTCCTGACCGTTCATTCGCAGGTAAGCTTCCAGCGTTAATCTGGTCGTTCGAACAACCATCACATGAGGCTATCCTTCCATCATCACGAGTCCTGCCGCTGCGCCCGTCCTTCACCCTTCCTGCTATAACAGCAGCCAGTTCAGCTGGACTCAGCGGCCTCGCTGCCGCCCATTCCTCCCCGGCAAGCCTCTCCCGCTGAACATTCAGAAGGGCAGCTGTCCGTACGGTTTCAGGCAGCCGCACCCCTTCTGCCGCGTACTCTTCATCCCCGGCAAATCGCGCGGCCCACTCTGCGGCTGAAGCCGCCTCTCGTATCCGCCCGTCTTCAAGCACAATAATATTATCCGTAATCTGCCAGAGGGCATCCAGATCGTGCGTAATGATCAGCGATCCGCCTCCCCGCTCTGCCTGCCTGGCAAGCAGCTGTCTCAACAGGGAGATGCCTTCGTCATCAAGGCCCGCGGTCGGCTCATCCAGAAGCAGCCAGGACGGCTCTGACGCAGCCAGACAGGCCAGCGCAAGCCTTCTCTGCTGACCGCCGCTCAGCGACCACGGTTCCCGCTGCAGCATCTGCTCTGCCGGCCCCAGGCCGAATGCCTCCAGACAGCGCTCCATGCGGGCTGCCTGATGTTCTTCCGCGATTTGGTAAGGGCGCATCGAGTAAGCAAGCTCCTCGCGAATTGTCTGGCAGAACCAGCCGCTGAATGAGCGCTGCTGGGCCAGCCCGAATTCCAAGAGCGCCTGCTGCTGAAGCTTGCCCTCAGACCATAAGGGGTAATCTCCGTAGTGAATTGAACCCGAATCCAGACTGCGCAGTCCCGCGATCGACTCAAGCAGCGTCGTCTTCCCCGCACCGTTAGCTCCAGTAATTAACGTCGTTCTTCCAGAGTGAATAGTAACACTGATCCCATGAACTAGCCTGTTACCTGATCCATCCTCCGCGGACACCGTCAGGTCAATAATTCGTATATCAGCCGCCAAGGCGTTTCACCGCCTCTTCCAGCATATCGGGCGATAAGGGCAGAGGTGTCAGCTGGAAGCCGAGGCCGGCAAGCTCAAGCGCTGTCTGAACGGAATAGGGCGGTTCATAACCCAGCTGCGCACAAGGCGAAACCGCCTCATCCGGGCCAGGCAGATAAAAGGCCTCAACCGAACCATCATAAACGATACGTCCGTTGTCCATGCCGATGATACGGTCCGTATGCTTAAGACCATCAAGCCGGTGCGAGATCCACAAGACCGTCATTCCGCTCTGCCACAGCTCACGAGCCGCTGCGTGTACAGCAGCCCTCGATGAGGCGTCTAGCATTGTATCCGCTTCATCGAACAGCAGCAGAGGAACACCGCAGGCTAGACAGCCGGCGGCGGCAAGCAGCTGCTTCTGCCCCCCTGAGATCGTATCCACCTTCCTGTCCCGCAGTTCCCACAGCCGGCAGCGTTTCAATGAAGCTTCGGCCGCGTTAAAGACAGCATCGGGCTCCATTCCCTGCTGTTCTAGCAGCAGTATCAGGTCCTCCCACGGTGTCTGGCCGACAATCGATGCCTCGGGATCCTGCGTGACAATTGGCAGCGGCACGTTCCCAGCGAATCCCCGGTTCATCATTCCTTCCGCAGCAGCATTGCCTTGGGCTATTCTGTCAGCATGACCGGCAAGCAGCATGCCCAGTGTACTCTTGCCGCTGCCGTTGGGCCCCACCAGCTGGATCCACTGTCCCGGCTCAATCTCTAGCGTAATTGAGCTGAGCAGCTGAACGTGTTCCGCCTCGCTATCTGCCATGTCATCCGCTTGTCCTGTCATATAAACACTTACATCTTTTAACTGGAGTGCTTGTGTTGAAGTAGTAATCGTCAAAAAATACCACCGGCCCTCTTCCCGAATCCGCGAAGCTGTGATAAAATCCATTTTGGTTAACCAACATGATAGATAAAGGTTAACAAATTAAAAAAGAAGGTGCAATCATGTCCTTAAATGTTAGGAGTCTAGTTTACACAGCATTATTCTCAGCCCTGTTCGTCGTTTTCACAGCCACACGTTTTACACTAGGCTTTAGCGACGTACCCATTACGCTGCAAAACCTGGCTGTCATGCTTGCAGGCGCATTTCTAGGCGCTCGCTATGGATTGATCAGTATGGGATTAGTCGTTGCCTTGATCGCAGTTGGCGTGCCTATTGGCGGAGAAGGAGGTATTTCCAGAATATTGGGTCCTACCGGCGGCTTCCTGTTCGCCTTCCTGATCGAGGCCATGCTCATCGGGTACCTGGTCCGCAAGGTTATTGCAAGCCGGCGCAAGCTTGGCATCAGCCTATTCTACGCCGCTCTGTTCCTGGTGTTCGTGCTGGCAGGTGTTCTGCCGAGCTACGTTATCGGTGTTCCCTGGCATGCTGCGGTAAAGGGCTTTACGATCACCAAGTCCCTTACACTAGCCTGTTATCCGTTTATCCCCTTTGACATCGCCAAAGCGGTCATTGCGACAGTTGTTACAGGTGCCATGTACCGTTATATTCCAAAGCTTCATTCCCGGCATACAGCCGAGAAGAGTGGTCTGCGTTCAGAGATGCACGGGTGATTAGTTTGAACAAACCTTCCGGAGTATCAGCATACATACAAAAGCCGGCTCACCATTTGGAACTATCGTTCCAGGCGGTCAGCCGGCTTTTTGCTTATCTGATAGAGTTAACCTGTACCCGACTCTGCATTAATCGCTGCAGTCTTCCGTTTCGGGCGCACTTGCGCTTTCCACATCCAGCCGCTGGGCTACTGTATCACGAATAACCGAAATGACCAGCTGGAGCAGGTAGTTGATATCGGATTGACTCTGCTGGAAATCGGAAACAATCGGAATCGCATCCAGCTCATCCTGCAGAGCATCGATTTCGCTTTCAATCTTGTCCACCATCTTCTGGTTCTGGAAGGACTGGAAAGCTACGATTTCCTTCTGCTTCTTCTTGATTTGGCTGATCAGTGATTGAATCCGTTCGTTGCCGTTAATCTGCTTCTCAGCCCGGCGGTAATGCTGAACCTCCTCGGAGGTGTAGATCATTTCGGCCAATTCCTTAGCCTTAGCCATGATATCTTCCCGGATCAGAAGATCTCGGGTATCGAATACGGGTACGGACGAGCAGCTGTGCCCTTCCTCATGACCGTGTCCGCAGTCATGCCCGTGCGTATGCTCTTGTCCACTCTTCGTGTCGCTCGCTTGCTGCCTTGCTGTTTGTTCTGCCATTAATGTATACACTCCTATTACCGCAGGCTGCCTGGAATCAGGATACCGCCTCGGCCGTCTGCTGATGAACCGGTTCCGCCTTGATATACCAGGTCTGCGCTTCGGTCACTCGTACCTGAATGAATTGTCCGATCCATTCCTTCGGCCCTTCAATATGAACCAGCTTGTTTGTCCGGGTGCGGCCGGACAGCACGTCGGCATTGTTCTTGCTCTCGCCTTCCACAAGCACTTCAACGATCTGGCCGCGAAGCTGCTCATTGCGCTCCCTGCTCAGCTCACCAATCAGGTCATTAAGCCGGCGGAGCCGCTGCTTCTTCACTTCCATCGGCACATTGTCTTCCATGCCGGCAGCCGGTGTGCCTGCTCTTGGCGAATAGATGAAGGTATAAGCCGAATCATAGCCAACCTCGCGCACAAGCGACAGCGTGTCCTCGAACTGCTCCTCTGTTTCACCCGGGAAGCCAACAATAATATCCGATGTCAAGACGACATCCGGGATGACCGCCTTGATTTTGCGGACAAGCTCCAGGTAGGATTCACGGGTGTACTTCCGGCTCATCCGCTTGAGAATCTCTGTACTGCCCGATTGTACTGGCAGGTGAATATGCTCAACCAGGTTTCCTCTGCGTCCCAGCACTTCAATAAGATGATCGTCGAAGTCACGCGGATGAGAGGTTGTAAACCGGATGCGCGGAATAGCTATCTTCTGGATATCTGCCATCAGGTCACCAAACCGGTACGAAATATCTTCAAAGTCCTTGCCGTATGCGTTCACATTCTGGCCAAGCAGTGTTATTTCCTTATAGCCCTGACGGGCCAGCTCCCGGACCTCTGCGATAACGTCTTCCGGTCTGCGGCTCCGTTCCTTGCCCCGTGTATAAGGCACGATACAATACGTACAGAACTTGTCACAGCCGTACATAATATTGACCCAGGCGCGCATGCCTTCACGCTTCTTGGGAAGATTTTCGATAATGTCGCCTTCCTTGGACCAAACCTCTACGACCATTTCCTTACTGAACAGCGCATCACTCAGCAGCTGCGGCAAGCGGTGGATATTGTGTGTGCCGAAGATCAAATCGACGAATGCATGCTTCTGCAGAATCCGGCCGACAACCGACTCTTCCTGAGACATACAGCCGCATACCCCCAGAATGAGTCCCGGCTTCTCTGTCTTCAGATGCTTGAGATGGCCCAGCTCCCCAAACACCTTGTCCTCCGCATTCTCGCGGATCGCACATGTGTTCAGCAGGATAACATCTGCTTCGTTCCGGTCTTCGGTAGCGGTATAGCCCATCTGCTCGAACATGCCCTTCATTACTTCGGTATCATGCTCGTTCATCTGGCAGCCATACGTATATATAAGATAATGCTTCCCGTTTCCGAGTGAACGCAGCTCCTCGGGCACCGCCTGATCATACAGCACGCGCACTTCTTCCTTGCCGCGCTGCTTCTCCTGGCGGTAGTTCGGCTCAGACATAATATGAATGTCTCGTCCGCCGATCCGGATTTTCTTGCCTTGTTCATCTTCGGAAATGATCTTTGCGCCCGAGAAGTCGAAATATTTACTGAAATCTTTCGTCTCTTTCGTCACAATGCATGTCACTTCCTTTATGCCAAATCGGGCAGGAGCCAATGCCAAGACGATTCGCTCCGCTTGTTCCTGCCCACATTGTATCAAATTATAGCATGAAATGACCGCACCCGCTACCGTCTAGCTGCTGGCGAAGGCTTGGACCTAACAGCAAGCTGTCACTGTTGGCTGACCCTGTTACTCGACGATCTCTGCCATATCGCCGGTCTTGGCGCCTGCAGCGTTAGCCTCATCCGTGTCGATATGCATATCAAGCGCGAAGTCAGGCGACACGCGAGCGACTACATTTTCAAGCACCATGCCGCGCTCTCCGCCCAGCCGCACCTTCAGAAGCTGCTTGTCCGCGATGTTCCATTTCTCAGCATCGGAGGTGTGGAAGTGAATATGGCGGGCAGCCACGATGACGCCTTCCTCAATCGTCACTTCGCCTGCAGGTCCCTTAATTGTAATACCAGGCGTACCGGCAATGTTACCGGACTCGCGAACGGGCGGGTTAACCCCTATCGAGAAGGCATCGGTACGAGAAATTTCCAGCTGTGTGCGGCTGCGTGCAGGGCCTAGAATACGTACTTTGGGGAAGCTGCCTTTGGTGCCGACAACCTCTACTGTCTCATTGGAGGCAAATTGACCTGGCTGGGACAACGGCTTCATCTCGGTCAGCTGGTAGCCTGCTCCGAACAGCTTCTCAACATGCTCCTGTGACAGATGGATATGACGTGCGGATACGCCTACTGGTACTTGTTTCATGATAAAATCAACATCCTTTCAGTTCAGCTTAATTGTTTGGAATGAATTATCCTACCATCACTATTACCCCATGCAGGAAAAGGCATACGACCAGATGCGTCGTATGCCGAAAAAGAATCTTTTACTTGAATTCTGCCACCAATTTGTCAAATTGTTCGGAAGAAAGCGTCAGATCCTGCTTATGCAGTCCGTCAGTACTAAAACCGGAAATCATATCCTCGTAAGGCTTACGTTCCTTGTTCTGATAAATGAGGCCTGTCAGCATACCATTTGTTTCCATGATTTTGTTCATTGCCGCCACGCGGTTGCTTGGATCATAATCCGGGAACTGCTCAAGATTAATAACATGCTCCTTGAACCAGTCGTAAGTGTTCACCTTGTTGAAGGTGACACAAGGGCTGAATACGTTGATCAGCGAGAAGCCTTTGTGCTGCAGACCCTGCTCAATCATGCTCGTAAGCTGCTTCAAATCGCTGGAGAATGACTGGGCGACGAAGGTAGCGCCAGCCGACAAGGCGATCTCAAGCGGCGAAAGCGTGGACTCGATCGAACCCTCTGGCGTAGATTTAGTCTTGAAGCCCTCAGCACTGCGTGGTGAGGTTTGCCCCTTGGTCAGACCGTAAATCTGGTTATCCATAACGATATACGTCATATCCAGATTACGGCGGATCGCATGGACCGTATGTCCCATGCCGATTGCGAAGCCGTCGCCGTCGCCGCCTGATGCAATAACGGTCAGCTCACGGTTCGCCAGCTTAACACCTTGTGCAATCGGCAGCGCACGCCCATGGATGCCATGGAAGCCGTAGGCGTTAATATAGCCGGAAATACGGCCCGAGCAGCCGATCCCCGAAATAACAGCCAGACTTTCCGGTTCAAGACCGACATTGGCGGCTGCCCGCTGAATCGCTGCTTGCACGGAGAAGTCCCCGCAGCCAGGACACCAGTTCGGCTTCACATTGTTGCGGAACTCTTTGAAAGTAGCCATCGTTAGTTCATCTCCTTACAAGCTTTATGCACTTCGGCAGGAAGGAACGGGTTGCCGTCATACTTAAGCAGGCTCTTAATTTTGTCGCCATAGCCGGCATGCAGCTTCACCTGTGCAGCGAGCTGGGCAGTTGCATTGTTCTCTACGACGATGACTCTCTTCGCTTGCTCGATATACGGTGCCAGCTGCGCTGTCGGGAACGGATGGATCTGGCGAATCGTTACATGATTGCTTGTCACGCCGTCGGCGGCCAGCCGCTCTCTCGCCTCATCAATGGTGCCGCCGGTCGAGCCCATGCCAATGATCAGCAGTTCCGGCGACTCGTGAGGCGCATCCACCCGGATCGCATCCCTGATCTGCAGGGTGTTCAGCTTATTAAGACGCTTATCCATCATCTTCACCCGGTTTACGGCGCTTTCGGACGGACGGCCAACCTCATCATGCTCAACCCCTGTTACATGATGCAGGCCGCCTTTAACGCCTGGAAGAACACGAGGCGAAATGCCGTCCTCTGTGAACTCAAAGCGCTTGAACTGTTCAGCGTTATCTTCAGCAGGTGCATCTTGAACCAATTTACCGCGGCGGATCTCCACCGTGCTGTAATCGAACACTTCACAGGACTGCTTGCCGAGCGACAGCTGCAGATCTGTCATCACAATAACGGGAACCTGATATTCTTCGGAGATATTGAACGCTTCAATTGTATCATAGAAGCAGTCTTCGATTGATGCCGGTGCAATGACCACCTTCGGAATCTCACCGTGTGTTCCATAAACCATAGCGTTCAGGTCCGACTGCTCCTGCTTGGTAGGAAGACCTGTTGACGGACCTCCGCGCTGCGTGTCGACAATGACGAGCGGCTGCTCCGTCATGCCTGAGAGGCCGATGGCCTCCATCATCAGAGACAGGCCGGGACCCGCAGAGGCAGTCATCGTGCGGACGCCTGCGTAGTTTGCGCCAATCGCCATCGTTACCGCTGCGATCTCGTCCTCCGTCTGAACAACCGTGCCGCCGAACTTCGGCAGCTTCTTGATCAGGTATTCCATGATCTCGGAAGCAGGCGTGATCGGGTAAGCAGACATGAGCCGGCATCCGCCCGCGATTGCTCCGAGGCCGATCGCCTCGTTGCCGATAATGAAGAGCTTCTGCTTGCCGTCAGCGGGACCCAGCCTGAAATCCTCCAGCGGGCCGCCAGCCTGCTCCAGGACAAACTCAGCACCGCGCTTTACCGCTTCGATGTTCTTCTCCACGATAGCTGGACCCTTGCGTCCGAACTCTTCTTCCACCGCCTTGTTGAACACCTCGAGCGGCAGACCCAGAAGTGCCCAGGAAGCACCGGAGGCCACCATGTTTTTCATCAGTGACGTACCAAGCTCTTCCGCAATGGAGGTTATAGGCACTGCAAACAAGCGGGCATTTACATCCTCGGGGACAGTCGGGTTAAACTTGGCATCCGCCACAATAACCCCGCCGCCGCGAAGCTCATGAGCATTCAAGTCAATCGATTCCTGGTCGAACGCTACAAGTATATCAAGATCATCCGATATCGCACGCATTGGCGCCGTGCTGATCCGGATTTTATTATTCGTATGCCCGCCTTTAATCCGTGAGGAGAAATGACGGTATCCATAAAGATAATAGCCCAGACGGTTTAGTGCAGTCGAAAAAATACGGTCCGTACTTTCAACGCCTTCCCCCTGCTGTCCCCCGATCTTCCAAGACAATTGACTGATCAAAATGCCCAACTCCTCTTTTGGTTAACGTGTCTCTCCGACACTTATCGACATATAAATTATTTTTTTCAAAGGTCAAATAAATTTTATGACTTAGGGGCACAAATTTCAATACATTTATCACACTTCCAAACATAGTTCTTTTCGATTATATTCATATCAAAACGAGAACGGAGCAAAAACCTTCAGGCTTCAGGAAGATTCTCCGCAAGAAAACGGAAGGCATTGCCCTGAATCCATTTGTGCGCGGCTGTCTTCCCGTACCGGCTGTACAATTCATTCATAAAGGCAGGTATGTCACCGGGATGAGCCAGATCTTCGATATGCTGTCCGATTCCATCAAAATCTGAACCAAACATAATATTGTCTTCTCCGCCCAGCTCGCAAATATAATCAATATGTCTTAGCAGATCGGAAGTCCTTACTGAACCTTCATGCTTCACAAACCATGGCACATAAGTAACGCCGATCAATCCGCCCTGCATAATAATGGCTTTGATTTGTTCATCTGTCAAATTCCGCGGATGGCTGCATACCGTCCGGACATTGGAATGAGAAGCGATCACCGGCTTAGCTGTCCGGTCAACCGTGTCCCAGAACGAACGCTCCGACAAATGGGAAACATCGACCAGTATGCCCAGCTCATTGCACAAACGCACCAGTTCCCTGCCTCTGCCGGTCAGCCCGCCGCTTCTGGGCTCCAGAATGCCATCAGCCGCCCAATTGGCATGATTCCACGTAAGCCCAAGCGACCTGACACCCAGACGTTGCAGGAGCCTGAGCAGGGCCATATCGCCCTGCAGTGCATCCGCTCCCTCAATTGCCAGTACAGCACCTGTCCGGCCAGCCTGAGCGCAGGCGTGCAGCTCTGCGGAGGAGCGGACGAACATCATATTCGGGCAGGTTAAGATATGCTGGTAAAAATGGTCGACGGCGCGCAAGAGGTTGTGTACGCTGCTTTCAAGCTGTTCCGGTATATATACAGCAAAAGTTTGGAGCAGAGCATCAGCCTGCTGCAATCGCTCATAGGTAACATCAAGACCCTCTGCACCAGACCCTCTAAAGCTGTCAGCTTCCCCGGTTAAGAGCTTGGCAAGCACATCACAATGGAAATCGATCATTCCCTGTTTCATCTCTACCTCCACCTCACTGACTTCATCTAATGAGTTATGTACTGAGCGGCTTTGCAGCTTATGCAGGCGCGCAAAAAAACCTGCTTACTTGGTGTAAACAGGCCATTTCACTATTATACGGCTGTTATCTGGGCTCCACAATCAGCTTGATCGCTGTGCGGTCTTCTCCGTCAATCACTATATCTGTAAACGCTGGAATGCAGATGAGGTCCACACCGCTTGGCGCCACAAATCCCCGTGCAATTGCAACTGCTTTGATCGCCTGGTTTAACGCACCAGCCCCGATGGCCTGTAACTCTGCAGCTCCACGTTCGCGCAGTACTCCTGCCAGCGCACCGGCAACAGAATTTGGGTTGGACTTTGCTGAAACTTTTAATACTTCCATGTAAAGTACCTCCTCGGGAATGATGGTTGGAACCCATTACTCAATCATATTCGAGGGCGGACAAAAAATTCCTGCTTCCTGAGAGCTTAATTCGCAAACTGTTCCGAATTGCGCGACACTTTATAGGACTAGAATGGATAGAAGACGCTCCTATTCTTAAGTCCTATCCGCTAAGAACCATGAAGAAAAGCCAGCCTTTAGCGGCTGGCCAAAGTTAAGCCTGTTAGAGCTAGCAAAGCTACATGAGCAGCCATTCGTCTTCCGTAAGCCGGATCTTCGTGATCGAATTCGCGCGGCCCGTCTGCTCATCCAGGTCTGCAATTAAGGCATGGAAATGCCATTTGCCCTCATCCACCACGAAACGGACAGGGAGCTGGGTCAGGAACCTGTGCTCAACAGCTGTGCGCTCCATCCCGAGAACACCTTCCTTGGAGCCGACCATACCGCAATCGGTCAGATAAGCCGTGCCATTCGGAAGGATGGTATCATCATTTGTCTGCACATGCGTATGGGTACCAACTACAATAGATGCCCGTCCATCCAGATACCACCCCATTGCAATCTTCTCCGAGGTGGCCTCGGCGTGAAGATCAACAAGGATACAGGATGTCTTCTCTTTCAGCTCGGCGATCAGCTCATCTGCTGCCCGGAACGGACAATCAATCGGCGGCAGGAAGGTTCTGCCCTGCAGGTTGATGATACCCAGCGACTTGCCGTTGGCCTTAATCAAGGCACTTCCCTGGCCTGGTGCTCCCGGGGGAAAATTAGCCGGACGAACCAGGCGGGGTTCATCATCAATCCACTCAAAGATGTCCTTATTATCCCATGTATGGTTACCCATCGTAATGCCGTGCACGCCCCACTCAAAGAACTCCCGTGCAATCGCTCCTGTTATCCCGCGTCCGGCAGCCGCATTCTCACCGTTCACGATAATAATATGAGGATTATACTTGCTGCGCAGAGACGGAAGCACCTGCTTCAGTGCGCTGCGCCCCGTATTCCCGACGATATCACCAACAAACAATACTTTCATTGCAGAACCTCTTTCTAATACACCGAAAAGTGGCTGGAAACCAGCCACTTTTCGGTGTGTCCTGTACGGACCATTTTATTTGGCGTATTCGACCGCCCGCGTTTCACGAATAACCGTAACTTTAATATGTCCCGGATAATCAAGTTCATTCTCGATCTTCTTCGTTATATCGCGTGCCAGACGGAATGCTTCCGTATCATCAATCTTATCCGGCTGGACCATTACGCGCACTTCGCGTCCAGCCTGGATTGCGTACGATTTCTCAACACCTTCGAACGATTCCGTAATGCCCTCAAGCTTCTCCAGACGCTTGATATAGGTCTCCAAGGTCTCCCTGCGGGCTCCCGGACGTGCCGCCGACAGGGCGTCAGCCGCACCGACGAGCATCGCTATAACCGAAGTGGCCTCACAATCGCCGTGATGGGATGCGATACTGTTAATGACGACCGGATGCTCCTTATACTTCTTCGCAAGCTCGACACCGATCTCAACATGAGAGCCTTCGACTTCATGATCAAGCGCTTTGCCGATATCATGCAGCAAACCGGCTCTTCTTGCCAGTGTAATATCCTCACCAAGCTCGGCTGCCATAAGACCGGTCAGATAAGCAACTTCCATCGAGTGCTTGAGCACATTCTGTCCATAGCTTGTCCGGTACTTCAATCTGCCGAGAATCTTGATCAGATCCGGATGCAGGCCATGAACGCCAACCTCGAAGGTTGCCTGTTCACCGTACTCGCGAATCCGCTCATCGATCTCTTTGCGGGACTTCTCAACCATCTCTTCGATACGTGCCGGATGAATTCGTCCATCCGCCACAAGCTTCTCGAGGGATGTACGCGCAATCTCCCGACGAATCGGATCAAATCCCGATAATATGACCGCTTCCGGCGTATCGTCAATAATGAGATCGATACCGGTCAATGTTTCGAGTGCTCGGATGTTACGTCCTTCACGGCCGATGATCCGGCCTTTCATCTCTTCGTTAGGCAGGGATACGACAGATACGGTAGTCTCCGCCACATGGTCCGCCGCGCAGCGCTGGATAGCCAGTGAGATAATATCCCGCGCTTTCTTGTCGGCTTCTTCCTTCGCCTGCTGCTCAATTTCTTTAATCATTTGAGCTGTCTCATGACGGACTTCCTGCTCGACGTTCGTGAGAATGATTTGTCTAGCATCCTCCATCGTCAAGTTGGAGATCCTCTCCAGCTCGGTTGTTTGTTTTTTATAAATCGAGTCGATCTGTTCCTGCGTTTCCTCGATCCGTTTCTCTTTGTTGGCTACCTGCTCTTCTTTGCGTTCTAGCGCTTCAAGCTTTCGATCCAGGGACTCCTCTTTCTGCAGCAGCCGTCTTTCCAAACGTTGAATTTCATTACGACGTTCACGGATATCCTTCTCTGCTTCGGTACGGAGTTTATGGACTTCATCTTTTGCTTCGAGCACCGTTTCTTTTTTCAGTGCGTCCGCTTCTTTTTTGGCGTTTTCTACGATATGCCCGGCGGCTTCTTCCGCACTGGAAATTTTGGCTTCGGCAATCGACTTTCGAACATAATAACCTACCCCAAAGAAAATCGCGCCAACAACGAGAACGACCGGGATCCAGATTTCTAGCATCTTTCTCACCTCCTCGTTGCACCAAGGCTAAAGCATTGGATAATATTAGGTTTTCCAGCCGGTTTCCATACCGATTGTTTGCAGCTTAGTCGAAAATAATCGATCTGAATCAATTTTTGGAAGGAAAATCGATTCAAAATAGAAAGGAATACAGAGTTATTTTATCCGTTCGCAAATTCAATTGTCAAGCCAATCCGTATCATCCGGCTCATCTAATTCACGGACGACCTCCTGAACGGCCTGCCTGACAGTCTCGCCGGTGTAACCCCTCCGCATCAGAAATTGCGACAGCTTCATTTTCCGTTCTCTGAATTCCCCTTTCACGTAGGGCCATTTCTTCGAGGCTGCCTTAACAGCAGCCTCCAGCTCAGCACCCGGATCCAGTGCTTCAACAGCATCAGCCGCCTGTGTGCGGCTGATCCCCCGCTGCAGAAGCTCCTGCTTGATCCTCAGCCTGCCCTTGCCTTGGCTGCGCGCCCGCTGTCTGGCAAACTGTACCGCATAATCGGCATCATCCACGAACCGCTCGGCTTCCAGGCGGTCTGCGGTCAACGCTATAATCTCCGGTTCCAGTTCCTTGCGTGCGAGGTACCGTTCAATTTCCTTCCGGGTCCTCGGCTTGGCACCCAGATAGGCTACCGCAAGCGAATAGGCCCGATGACGGTCATCCTCCGCCCTAATGAAGGGGAGATCTGACTCCTTCACCCAAGCGCCCTTCAGCAGCCGGTATTTGATCATTATATCTTCATGGACGGACAGAACAGGCTCCTCTTCCCCGTCCCGATAAAGCGCATACCGTCCCTTCTGCTTACGCAGCTGAGTGACGGTGACAATCTGAAACATTCCATCTTCAGACTCGATGTGCATAAATACGACTGACTCCCTCCTGATACCAATCCTGCCCGGCCTGATCGTATGAACTTATCCTTCATGTGACGAGCCGAGACCATATTCCCCCTCCATGCCAAAACAAGGCACCTCCGTAAAGGTGCCTTGCTTCCTGAATAATTACGGATTATACGAGTCCTTCAAACTCTTCTTCCAGCTCTTCCTCATCATCCGGTGTTTCCGTAACCGTGACAACACTGCCTGTCAGGTTGTGAGCTTCACGGATCTGACGGTCGATAACCTCAGCGACATCTGGATGATCCTTCAGATACTGCTTGGCATTCTCACGGCCTTGGCCAAGACGTTCGCCATTGAAGGAGAACCAGGCGCCGCTCTTCTGGACGATATCGAGGTCCGTACCGATGTCGACAAGACTTCCTTCACGGGAGATGCCCTCGCCGTACATAATGTCAATTTCAGCCTGCTTGAACGGTGGAGCCACCTTATTCTTCACAACCTTGATGCGCGTACGGTTACCCACCATGTCGTTGCCCTGCTTAATCGTCTCGACACGTCTTACTTCCAGCCTTACACTGGAATAGAACTTCAATGCACGGCCGCCCGGCGTTGTCTCCGGATTGCCGAACATCACGCCTACCTTCTCACGAAGCTGGTTGATGAAGATGGCAATCGTCTTAGACTTGCTGATGGCGCCTGACAGCTTACGAAGGGCCTGAGACATCAGACGAGCCTGCAAGCCGACATGAGAGTCCCCCATCTCGCCTTCGATCTCGGCTTTCGGCACGAGCGCGGCCACAGAGTCAATGACGATGATGTCGACTGCACCGCTGCGCACCAGCGCTTCAGCGATCTCAAGAGCCTGCTCACCCGTATCAGGCTGGGAGAGCAGCAGCTCATCAATGTTAACCCCCAGCTTGCTTGCGTACAGAGGATCCAGGGCATGCTCGGCATCGATAAATGCGGCTTGTCCGCCCACACGCTGCACTTCCGCAATGGCATGAAGCGCCACTGTCGTCTTACCGGAGGATTCCGGTCCGTATACTTCAACAATGCGGCCTCTTGGCAAACCACCAATACCAAGGGCAATATCTAATGCGAGCGATCCGCTCGGTACTGTTTCAACCTGCATACCGGCATGCTCGCCTAATTTCATAATGGAACCTTTACCGAATTGCTTCTCTATCTGGCGTAATGCCATTTCCAATGCAGCGCGACGATCAGACAACACACTCACATCCTTATTCCGTGATATTTAAATCATACCTCATTTCGAGGCCCTTGCCAAGCATTTTTTCGAACATACATTCGCTTTTTTTCTGGACAACAGTCCTGCCTAATTCATTACCCAATCCTAACCACAAAAAATAAAAACCGCAGCAAAGTAATCTTCGCTACGGTTCTTCCGTCATCTGTTTATTATTATAGCCAGGCCGCTATATTTTGACAATGCCGTTCACACTTTCGTCAAATCCCACTCATTCTCTTCCACAAGCGGAACAGCGCACTCTTAACGGCACGCAGCCTGATTACGCCCCTGTTGCCGCTGAGCTGCAGTTCATGGACTTCTGTGTCCAGACCCTTAGCAGCAATCGCCACGTAGACTAGACCAACCGGTTTGCCCTCCGAGCTTGACGGACCCGCTACGCCCGTAATCGACACACCGAAATCCGCTCCCGCCGTCTCCATAATCCGCTCAGCCATGAGCGCTGCAGTCGATTCACTTATGGCTCCAGGTGCCCCCTCACCTTCCAGCTGGCCAAGAGGTATGCCCAGAAGAGTGTGCTTCATAGCGTTCGTGTAGGTGATGACACCTCCGCCAAATGCGCCGCTGCTGCCAACAACACTTGTAAGAAGCTCGGCCAGCAGGCCTCCTGTGCAGCTCTCTGCAGTGGCAACGGTCTGGGCGCTGTTGCGAAGCTGATTAACGACTGCCTGTTCAATTGGGATATCCTCTTTGGCATACAGATATTGTCCGACAAGCGCCTCGATCTGCTTCACCATACCGTCAATCCGGGCATAGGCCTCCGCCTCATTGACGCCCTTGGTGGACAGCCTTATAGCTACCTCTCCTTCCTTCGCATAAGGAGCAATGGTAGGATCGGATTGTCCTTCAATCAACGGGAGCAGAGCGGCCTCAAGAGAGGATTCACCGATACCCGAGAAACGAAGAATACGGGAGTACAAAGCATTCGTACGTCCGCTGATGCGGCGCAGCCAATCCGAGGCGGGTCCGTCAAACATCGGCTTCATTTCGCGGGGCGGACCAGGAAGCAGCAGATAATGCTTGTCATCAGCCGTCAGTGCATTCCCGACTGCCAGCCCCGTTTCGTTATCCAGGGCTTCCGCCCCTTCAACCATAAGTGCCTGCCGGCGGTTGCTCTCCACCATATGCATGCCGCGCGAGGAGAAGAGCTTCTCAATCTTGGCCATAGACGGCTCATGCATGACCAGCTTCCTGCCCAGTAATTCAGCAAGCGCATCCTTGGTCAGATCGTCCTGCGTGGGGCCGAGACCACCGGTGAAGATCAGCAGATCCGCTCTGGAGCGTGCCGTTTCAATGGCCTGCTGCAGCCTTGCGGCGTTATCCCCCACTACAGTCTGATAATATACATCGATCCCCAGGTTCGCGAGACCTTGGGAAAGGTACTGCGCATTCGTGTTCACGATCTGTCCGAGCAGCAGCTCGGTACCTACGGCGATTATTTCTGCTTTCATCCTGGCCCTCCTGTTATGTAATGAATCGTCCGCCTGCCTCTAGCCTATAAAAAACATCATTCCGCCAGGAATGATGTCAAGATGACCAAACGGCATGCTGCAGCGTTCACACGCTTCCGATTGGAGACATTACCCGCGTTTACCGGAGCGGGATAACGTTTTTATTTTTGACAAAGTAGTCAATCCCCGAATACACCGTAATCAAAGCGGCAGCCCAGGTGGCAATTCGGTCAAATGGAATACCGTAAAACGCAAACGGAAAATTATTAAGCAGCAGGGCAATGATCATCGTGATCTGTACCGCTGTTTTCCACTTGCCCCATTTGCTTGCCGCCATGACAGAACCCTCAAGCAGCGCAACCTGCCGCAGGCCTGTTACTGCAAACTCCCGGCTAATAATGACGATGGCGATCCAGGCTTCGAGTTTATCCATTTCGACAAGGGAAATGAGTACAGCCGCAACAAGCAGCTTATCAGCAAGCGGATCAAGCAGTTTGCCAAGATTCGTTACCTGCTTGTTCTTGCGGGCAATGTAACCGTCCAACCCGTCAGTACTGGCGGCAATAATGAAAATAAGGGTGGCTACGATCTGAGTATACGAAATCGAGAACTCTCCCACCGAGAGCCGCCCCAAATTCAGATTCACAAGCAGAAAAAACATGATGATCGGCACCAGGAATATGCGCGCAAGCGTTATACGGTTGGCAAGGTTCACGCAATTCCCTCCCCGGAGAGATCAAACTCATACGCATGCGTTATCCGAACTTTCTGAATGGCCCCAATCTCCGGTCTGCAGCCCGATATAAAGACTTCTCCGTCAATCTCCGGCGCATCGTAAGGGGAACGGCCAATGAAGACATCACTGCGGCCGTCATAACGCTCTACTAACACGTCAATCTCCCGGCCGATATACTTGCTGCCGAGATCCTTGGAGACATCGCGCTGAATCTCCATCAGCGTATTGGCTCGCCACTCCTTCACTTCATCAGGCACCTGGTCCGGCAGCCTTGAAGCAGGAGTGTCCTCCTCACAGGAATAAGTGAACACGCCCAGGCGGTCAAATTTGAGCTCCCGCACAAAATCACATAAAGCGTTAAACTCTTCTTCCGTCTCACCCGGAAACCCGACGATGATCGATGTGCGGATAGCTGCCTCAGGAATACGGGACCGGATTTTGGCTACCAGCTCACGCACGTCGCGCTGGCGTCCGGGCCGCCGCATCCGTTTGAGAACCCGGTCTTCACTGTGCTGAAGCGGCATGTCAATATATTTGCAAATCTTGGGGTTGTCGGCAATGGCATCAATCAGCTCATCCGTGAAAAATCCAGGGTACGCATAATGCAGACGAACCCAAGCAATCCCTTCTACCTCACTCACACGGTTCAGCAGTTCAGGCAGCATGAAGCGGTCGTACAGGTCCGTGCCGTAATTGGTGGAATCCTGCGCGATCAGGCTGACCTCCTTCACGCCTTGAGCGGCCAGCTGCCGGACTTCTCCGAGAATGGATTCGATCGAGCGGCTCTTGAATTTCCCCCGCATGATTGGAATGCTGCAGAACGTGCAGGCGTTGTCACAGCCCTCAGCAATTTTAACATAAGCTGTATATCGAGGGGTTGTCACCTGACGCGGCAGGTCCCGGTCGTAATCAAAGGCCGGATTGCCAACCCGAACCGGCTTCTTCCCGCGCAGCGCTTCATCCACTATCGTGGTTATATCGTGAAAATCGCCAGTTCCGACGATCCCGTCGATCTCTGGCATCTCTTCCATTAACTGCTTCTTGTAGCGCTGTGTCAGGCAGCCGGATACGATTAATGCCTTAAGCCTTCCGCTCTCCTTCAAATCCGCCATATCCAGAATCGTGTTAACGGACTCTTCCTTGGCAGCATCTATGAAGCCGCAAGTATTAACAATGATAACTGTCGCATCCTCAGGCGTATCAACCAGCTGATAGCCGCGCTGATGAATCAGTCCCGACATGATCTCCGAGTCGACCAGATTCTTCTCACAGCCAAGCGTGACTACTTTCACTCTTTCTGTCATTGTTGAAGTCCCCCAAATCTAATCCCCTAAACGTTCTAAACAAGTATAATACATCGTTGAATTGCGTGTCAAAAAAGCAAAAAGCCCTCCCGGCCGTATCCGATACGGTGTTTCGGGAGGGTTGCGATTAGCGGTAATTGGTAAACTGAAGCTCAATTCCCAGATCGGCTCCGCGCAGCAGCTGCATGACCGCCTGCAGGTCATCACGGCTCTTGCCTGTTACCCGAATCTGGTCGCCTTGGGTTTGGCTTTTCACTTTCAGCTTGGAATCGCGGATCAGAATATTGATTTTCTTCGCAGCATCCTGCTCAATCCCCTGCTTGAGCTTAATTCTCTGCCGGACGGTCCCCGCGGAAGCCGGCTCGATTTTGCCATACTCAAGGTTCTTGATTGGAACGCCGCGCTTTACCATCTTCCCTTGTAAAATATCAATCACGCTCTTCAGCTTATAGTCATCGTCCGAGACGACAACAAGCTCTTCATTCTCAAGCGCAATGCTGCTCTTGCTGCCTTTAAAGTCGAAGCGGGTCTCAATTTCCCGTTCCGCCTGCTGCACTGCGTTGCTCAGCTCCTGCATATCTACCTTGGACACGATATCAAAGGAATTTTCCGAACTCAAATTCAACAGCTCCTTCAGCGGTACATATGTTCTTGTGTCCAAAATTATACATGATCCTGCCGGGCGGATGCAAATGGCGGGCAGCACAAAAGGCCCTCCTATGGAGAGCCTTCTCAAACAGCTGAACAAGCTTAACGAGCACGTACAGGATTCCGAAACATATCCAGAACGCCAAGCACGATATGTGCAAGGCCGAATCCCAGAATGCCGTATCCCCAGGCGCTAGGTGACATGTACCAGCCCAAAAGGCTGACCACAACGCCCAGACCGGCAACGATCCAACTGACAGTCATATGCTGTACCTCCCGCTTGTCATGAAATGGTGTCGTTCATCATCATTCCCGCAAGCGGACTATTCTATTCAGTCCCTATTCGGCTGCTGCTGCAGCCGGTTCAATAATAAAACGCTTCGTAACCTTGCCGCCAAGATCAAGCGGCACACCGTCGATCTTCACTTCTACACTGGTCGTATTGCCGATACTCATGTAGACGGTGCCTTCAACCTCCCGGGTTACGGTGTTAGGCCCGGATATCGTTTCGAAGACCAGCTTTTCACCAGTCCGGTTGTTCTTGCGCAGCTCCACCCAGCTCTTGTTACCGTCGCCTGTAACGGAAATCTCATACTTGTGGACACCACCAGTGCTCAAGGCCATCTTGTCCGTGGAATTGCCCACACTTTCGACGAAAGTAATGGTTGTGACTGCTTCTTCTTCAGGCTCGGTCTCAGCCGGTTCCTCTGCGGCCCCGTTAGTGTCAGATGATGGAGCATCTGCCCCCTGTCCGGTGTTGTCCGCATTGGCATTGGATTTGCCACTGCCAGTGTTCTCTGCCCCTGGGTCTTCGGCAGCAGGATCGGGCGCTTCAGCACGGTCTGTTATCTTGGAGTCGTCAACAATCCGGTTGGCCTCTCCTTCTGGTTGCTTTACAACATACGTATAAACCACCGCTCCGATCAGAAGCAGGAAGGACCACATCATAATCCGGAAGCCCCATTTGCTGAACCGGTCCGAGGAACGTGCGGAACGTCTTTTCTGTATGATGGGCTGTTCCGGAATGGGCTCTGATGCCTTTGACGGTATCTCCTGCTGATACATCGAAAGTACTTCCTCCGCATCAAGCCCAACTGTTTCCGCATAATTCTTTACAAAAGCCCGCACATAGAAGTTGCCAGGCAGTACGGCATAATTCCCTTCCTCTATCGCTTCGAGATAACGCTTCCTGATCTTCGTAAGGTCCTGAATATCCTCCAGGGAATAGCCTTTCTCTTCGCGGGCATTCTTCAGGAGATTGCCTAGTTCTGACATGCGCTCACCCCCTCTTGTCATTATAGATCGTTATAGTTGGACGTAAACGTCTCATACGTAATTTCTTCATCCGGCGTGTTGCGAAGCTCGATAATGCAGTCGAATATCCCGTAGTCATAATGTGATTCCTTGATGAAGATATCGGGATGCTCAATCACCTTCGTTGCCGGCATCGCCATAATTTCCTGCAGCAGCGAAAAGTGCCTTTCATTAGACCGGATGGTGCTGACAATACCGTCAATAATAAAGATATTGTTCGGGTTCATTTCCTCTTCCGAGAGCTGGCTGCGAACGGTTTGTCTCAGAAGGGTTGAAGAGACGAATGCCCAACGCTTGTTGGAGCACACGCTGCCTGCTATGATGGATTCCGTCTTCCCTACCCGCGGCATTCCGCGAAGTCCAACCACCTGGTTTCCTTCTCTTTTAAACAATTCACCCAAAAAGTCAACCAGCAAACCAAGTTCGTCCCTTGTAAAACGAAATGTTTTGCGGTCATCGGAATCCCGTTCAATATAACGGCCATGACGGACCGCTAAAATATCAACAAGCTTCGGAGGCCGGAGCGCATTAACCGTAATATTGTCAACCTTCTTCAGCATCTTGCCGAGCAGCTCGATCTTCTCGCTGTCATCGGTCTGCAGGAGCATGCCTCGCGTGCGGTCCTCTACCCCGTTTATCGTCATAATATTAACTTCAAGCATACCGAGCAGCGAGGCGATATCGCCAAGAAGACCTGGCCGGTTCTTATGTATTTTGTACTCCATGTACCACTGCTTATCTTCCATGCTGCACCCCATAGGTGAATTTATAATAGTAGGTAGCCATTAGCGAATAAAATCTAAAGACTTGCTTAATTATAGCATTATTTTCTACATTTTTCGCCATGCTTCGTAATTAAAAAAATTGATTCGTTCAAATATACAAGCCCGCCTGCAAAAGATTGCAGAAAAGCCCCCTAAACCGGGAGGCTTCTCTGCAACAAAGGGTGGTTAAGCGTTGTTCTCCGACAGCTTTACCATCAGCTTGGCAATGGTCTTGCGGTCAGACTCGTCGCCTACATCCCACAGCTCCTTCAGGACGCGCTCTTCATCATTCTTGGGATCAACCTTCTCATCCAGAAACTGACCGATCTCGAAGGCAAGCTTCGTGATTGTTTCTTCAGTCAAACCAATACGCTTAGCCGCTTGCACACGCTCACCGAGAAATTCCTTCCAGTGATCAAACTTTGTCAGAACGGTTGTCATGTTCCTCATCCTCCTCGGGTTTACTGGTACAATAAAGGAATGATCAACAGTTCTAGTGTGGCCTTACAGGCTATAATTATTCGACGAATAAGGACATGGAAAAGTTTCAGCCTGACCTTACGTGTAAATGCCGGCTTTAGGTTAGCCAGCCGCCGTTAGGACTAATGATCTGGCCGGTTATGTAGCTCGACTCGGGAAGCGAGAGAAAGTAGACGAGCGAAGCGATTTCATCCGGCTGGGCAAAGCGCCCTGCAGGAATCTCTTCCTGCAGGGCCGTCTTATCCGCCTGCTCCAGATTGTCGAGCATCATCGTATCCACAGCACCTGGGGCTACGGCATTCACCGTTACCCCTGAAGGGGCGAGCTCCTTCGCCAGCGCTTTCGTAAAAGCATTCATGCCGCCCTTGGTGGTTGAATACAGCACTTCACAAGAAGCACCTGACATCCCCCATATGGAAGAGACGTTGATGATCCTGCCATAGCGCTGTTTCACCATCGCAGGCATAAACATCTGTGTGCACAGGAACATTCCCTTCAGATTCACGGCCATTACATCGTCCCACGTATCTTCCGTCACATCGGATAGCATGCCAAAATGTGATATGCCTGCATTATTTACGACTATATCCGGGATCATTCCGCGCTGTTCCAGCTTATCCTTCATCCGAAGGAGCTGCTCGCGGGAGCGGATATCCGCGGATATCGTCATCACATTCGCACCGGAACGCATGCATTTACGTGCCGTCTCATTCGCAGCTTCATGCGAATTCAGGTAATGAATGACGACATTCATACTCTCAGCCGCAAACCGGCTGGCAATGGCAGCCCCGATCCCCTTACTCCCCCCGGTCACGAGGACTGTCATTTCGTTCAAAGGTTTCATAGTTACTAAGCCTGCTCCTTCCTGACAATCGAAACAGCCATCTGCGCCCAGTCAAAATGCTCCTTGAGCCGGCTGTTAACCTCTTCAATTCCTATTGATTCATAGACCCTGAGCAGCTCGAACAGATCGGCATCCCGGAACCGGTAGCGCGTAAATTCATTAGCAATCGCTTCGGGAGAGTTCAGCATTCTCAAATACCCGCCTACGCGCTTGCGCTTCGTACGCTCGAAAGCCTCCTGTTCAATCCCCTTCTCCTTAAGGGAATCGACAGCATCACGGATTCGCTTCAGCAGCTCATCAGGATCACGTGTATCTCCGCCCATGACTGAGAAGCAGTAATCCAGGCTGGCGTTGTATTCGCTGCCGAAGGAATCGGATATCAAATTATCGTCATACAGCTCCTGATACAGCGAGGAGCTTGAGCCCATGATCGATTCCAGCATCAGCTTGGTGGTGATATCCTTTCGAACGAGTTCCTCCGCTGTATTCGGCAGCTCCTTTTCTTTGAAACCGAACAGGCATTTAGGAAGCGAAACCGGCAGTGAGATAGCTGCGTTTGCTTGTTTTACCGAAACGGGCTCCTCATCAAATCTCCGTTTGATCTCCCCCTGCTCCGCAAACGTCTTCTTCGCCTGGTTATCCCTGATCAGCTGCATAACCTTCTCCGCCTCCACCCCGCCAACGACGAAGAGAATCATGTTTGACGGATGGTAGAAGGTTTCATAACAGCGGTACAGCGTCTCCTTCGTAATCTTCCCAATGGACTCGGCAGTCCCGGCAATATCGATATGAACAGGATGGTTGTGGTACATGGCATCAATCAGGCCAAAATATACCCGCCAGTCCGGATTGTCCCGGTACATATTGATTTCCTGCTCGATAATGCCTTTCTCCTTCTCCACATTCTCGTCCGTAAAATAAGGATGCTGGACAAAATCAAGCAGTGTGTTCAAATTGTCTTCAATCTGCTGAGTAGCGGAGAACAAATACACGGTACGGTCAAAGCTTGTGAATGCGTTGGCCGATGCGCCTTGGGAAGCAAAGGTGGCAAATATATCGCCTTCGGGCTCTTCAAACATCTTATGCTCCAGAAAATGCGCAATGCCGTCCGGGACCTTCGTGAATTCGCCGTCTCCTATCGCAAAATGGTTATCGACCGACCCGTACTTCGTCGAGAAGGTCGCATATGTTTTCTGGAAACCCTCTTTGGGAAGCACGTATACTTCAAGACCGTTTGGCAGCTTCTCGTAATAAACCGTTTCCTGTACAGCAGGATACACAATCGCTTCCACCGCTTATGCCTCCTTCTCGTCGCGCAGGAAATAAATCGTATCCAGCTTCACCTGTTTAGCGACACGTACGATATCATCTTTAGTTACAGCTTCGACTGCTTCAAGCAGTCCGGCAGCCGTTCTTTGCTTGCCTGACAGCACGGAGTTGAAATCAAACGCAATGATCTCAAAGGCAGAATCCTGCAGCTCGCGGAGATGGTTTCCGATCATCGCCTTCGTCTGGGACATTTCCAGCTCATTAATGTCACCGTTCTCCATCGAAGACAGCTGCTCTTTAATAATATTGGTTGCACGTTCATAGTTGTCAATTTCAATGCCAGACTGAACAGTCAGCAATCCCTTATGCCCGTCAAACCGGGAAGCGGCGTAATAAGCGAGGCTCGCTTTTTCACGAACATTCAGGAACAGCTTGGAATGCGGATAGCCGCCGAGTATGCCATTATACATCAGTGCAGCCGGATACTCGGGATCGCTGTAGCCCACATTCGCCCTAAGGCCCATGTTCAGCTTGCCCTGCCCGACCTCCATGCGTTCGACAACCGTCTTCGGCTCCTTCGCTTCATAGCGGGTCTTCGGCATTCCATAGAGACTAGGTGCGCCTGCTGGCATCTTGAACGACTCAGCGACAAGGGCTTTCACTTCATCCAGCGTCGTATCCCCACATACATATAAGTCAAATGTGGCATGCTGCAGCCATTCCTGATAATAGGCATGCAGAGATTCCGGCGTTATGCCGTCCAGATCCTCTATTCTACCCAGCGCATGCAGGCGATAAGGCTCACCTTCACACATCTCTTCCAGACAGCGCTCGGCCGCATAGCGGATTTTATCGTTGATAATCGCTTCCAGCTTTTTCTTCAGCGTGTTCTTCTCCGCCTCCACGTACTTGGCCCGGAACGCTCCATTCTCCAGAGCCGGGTCAGTAACAACCTCACCCAGGAAACGCAGCGAAGCGGCAAGCAGTGAATCGCCGGAGGATACAAACCTGTCATGTATAACATCCATACGAAGCTGTACGATCTGGGAATCTCCGCGCTTCAAGACATCAAATCCGAAGCCCGCTCCATACATATCGTCCAGTCGTTCACGAAATGCTTTTGTTTCCGGTGTAGATGCCGTTCCCCGTCTAAGAACGAAAGGGATGAGCGCCGCATTCGTAACGGAAGATTCTGCGAGCGGCACACCGGCGTATAACGCAATGGCGAATGTTTTGAACCGTTTGGTCGGCATTACATGGAGCCTGATCCGGTTCAACTGTCCCCGTTCCATACTTGCTTTAGTCACGCCCTCAGCTCCCTTTCGCATCATATCATCGAAAAATACAAACCTTTCCATCTCAGTGGATACGTTCATTCTAACCTATCGTAAATGCAAGAAGCAACCCGCTCCTGTGGCGGGCGGGCTGCTCACTTTTCTGCTGAGACTACATACAGAATATATGTTTCCCGATTTTCTTGACCTGCGGACGTGTCCAAATCCATGCCGAAGTGGCAGTATCCGGATTGAAATAGTACAGGCAGCCTCCCGATGGGTCCCAGCCGTTGATAGCATCCTGAACGGCTTGCCGTGCCCGTTCGTTAGGAGTCAGCCAGATCTGCCCGTCTGCTACCGCTGTGAAGGCGCGAGGCTGGAATACCACCCCGGATGCGGTATCCGGAAAGCTCTGGGAAGTGACGCGGTTGAGAATAACAGCTGCCACCGCTACCTGACCTTCATACGGCTCGCCGCGCGCCTCGCCATAAACAGCATTTGCCATGATCCGGATATCATTATCTGACAAGCCCAGATGGTTCGAGCGTGCCAAATTGGTCCCGCCCTGGCGTTGGCCCGTGGCAGCGCCTGCCCCACCACCGCCGGTATTGCCGCCTCCAGCCCGGTTGCCTGCAGCCTTGCCTGTGCCGCCAGTGCCTCCAGCAGCGGGCGGCAGTTCATCTGCAGTAGGCTTCCAATTCTTCGTTGCCTCCCACAGCTTCAGCTTGGTCTTGCCGGCTACAATCCCATCTGATTTCATGCCAAATCTCCATTGAAACCAGGTAACTGCATTCTGGGTTTTCGGGCCAAACTGGCCATCCACTTTCCCATCATAGAAGCCCAAGTATTTTAACCTGCCCTGCAGCTCATAGACATCTTTGCCTGTTGAGCCTAGCTGCAGAGTTGCGTTGCTGAACGTTTCGCTTGACATCCTCTTGCCGAATTGCTGGATTGTAAAAGCACCGAACAGCAGGCTCACAATGACAGCAGTTACGATAATCAGTCGAATTCTCATGCTTTTAATTCAGCCTTTCTATCGCATAATGGAGTAGCTGTGAATCGTTCATAGTATGCTGTATCGCTGTCGAACCTATGCAAATATCACTGATGTTTCCACCACTCCACGACAAGAAAAAACCTCATGAGGTTTTCCTCACGAGGTTACACGGCTGGCTTGCATTTGTTCAATGGACATCAGTACTTCTCTCGGCTTGCTTCCTTCATATGGTCCGACAATACCTTTGGCCTCCATCTGATCAATCAGTCTGGCAGCCCGGGTATATCCCACACGCATACGCCGCTGCAGCAGAGACACTGAGGCCTGCTTGGCTTCAACTACAATCTGTACAGCTTGATCGAACAGCTCATCCAGATCATCTTGCTCCGCCATTGTACTCTCATCAATCTCTGGAACCAAGTCCTCCTTGTATTCCGCCTCTGCTTGTTCCCGGGAGAAGTTAACAACTGCTTCCACTTCCTGATCGGACAGGAAGGCGCCCTGTACACGTATCGGCTTGGACATGCCAACCGGCAGGAAGAGCATGTCTCCGCGGCCAAGCAGCTTCTCGGCGCCTACCATGTCCAGAATGGTACGGGAATCCACCTGGGAGGAAACACCAAAAGCGATCCTGGACGGAATATTGGCCTTAATTACACCCGTTATGACATCCACGGAAGGACGCTGGGTAGCGATGATCAGGTGAATGCCCGCTGCTCTTGCCATCTGAGCCAGACGGGTTATGGCATCCTCGACATCTCCGGCTGCAACCATCATCAGATCCGCCAGCTCATCAACAATAACGACGATATACGGAAGCACTGCTGACGGATTGTCCTTCATCAAGGTGTTGTAGCCTTCAATATTCCGGGTACTCGACTTGGAGAAGAGCTCATACCGCTTCTCCATCTCAACGACGATCTTCTTGAGAGCGAGCGAAGCTCTACGGGGATCGGTTACAACTGGCGCAAGCAGATGCGGTATGCCATTATAGACGTTCAATTCGACCATCTTCGGGTCGATCATCAGAAACTTCACTTCATCGGGCGCCGCTTTGTACAGGATGCTAGTAATGATCCCGTTAATACAGACGGATTTACCCGAGCCCGTTGCACCGGCGACCAGAAGATGCGGCATCCTGGCCAGATTGCCGACAATCGGCTGCCCGGAAATATCCCGTCCAAACGCGATGGACAACTTGGCGGGAGCCTGCTGGAAGGCTGCAGTCTCCATCACCTCACGCATGGTCACCATCGAGACCTCAGTGTTCGGAACTTCAATGCCTATGGCCGATTTACCGGGAATTGGCGCTTCCATCCGGATATCCTTCGCGGCCAGCGCCAGTGCGATGTCATCGGTCAGGCTGACGATCCTGCTGACTTTCACGCCAGTGGCGGGCTGTACCTCGTAACGGGTTACGGCAGGTCCCCGAACGACATCCAGAACCTTTGCTTTAACTCCGAAGCTCTCCAAGGTCATCTCAAGCTTGCGCTTGGAATCCGATGTATCGGCAGGGCCTGACTTGCCATGCTGAGGCTTCGCAAGAAGACCGAGTGGCGGCAGCAGGTAGGGTCTGGACAGCTGCGGCGGACCTTCTGCTTCTGCCGCTAGAGATGAAGATGGAGCCTGTCCATTATGTACAGCCTGAACTGGGCTGCTGACAGCGTCAGATGGCAAGTCCGTACCTGGATCCACATCATCCTGCCCGCCGTCCTCGAGGGAGCCTGCGGCATCAGCAAGTGGTGCAGGCGGAGCGAGCGAGTCCGGCCAATGAGCTGCCGCCGGCTCTCCCTGAACCTGATGTTCTTCAGCCTCCACCCAAGGCGTAGTTTCCGCTTCTGCTGGTCGTGCCCCCTCTTCGCTATCTCCATAATCAGGGAATCCCGGCGCATCCACTGGTTCAGCTCCGTACTTATCCTGCGGCCAGGTACTCTGCTGCTGTTCAAACAGCGGTGCTTCATCCTGGTCGTCATCAAACTCCAGCGGCTCTCCGCTTTGCCTTGCGGCATACTCAGTTGATGGATCTGGTGCTCTCTTCTGCCCTTGAAACATATTGAAAAACAAAGGCTTACGCTTCCTCTCCGGAAGCGGCTCGAAGGTATCGTCGTCGTCCATCACTTCATCATCATCCAGGACCATAAGCGGAACGTCCGGATCCTTGCCGGCTTTTCTCCTCGGAACAGTCTGAACCGCCTGCGAGGCGGACGAGCCTGCGTTCATCTTCAGCCTCAGCAGCTTGATCATCCGGCCTCCGCGCTGCTTCAGCATCCTGGCCAGCTCAACATATGACTTCCCCGTCATCAGCATGAAGGATATGGCAAACATCACAATCATGATAAACTTCGCGCCGAAATATCCGAACAGCGCGTACAGCAGCGAATATTGAATTGCCCCCGCATAACCGCCGCTTATATCCTTGTTCAGCATCGAGCCGTCACCCGGTACAGCGGCTGTCAGCAGTGCGCCTCTAATATCGTTGCCAAGCTGATGCAGGATCGCACCGCTGGACAGCATCCCGGTCGGCGCCAGCTTCCGGTCGATTTCAGATATAGCGCTCATCAGCGTCAAGGCAAGCACAGTCAGGACAATACCCGTCTTGCGGTTCGACCATCCACTCGGCCATGTCCGCTTTACCATAACGGCAAGACCAATATAAATCCCTATTAGCGGCAGGACAAAATAAAACTTGCCGAGCAGAAGGCCGGCCAGCTTGGACAACGAACGTCCCACGGCAGCTTCTCCCGACAAGGCAATTACCGAAACGGTAATAAGCAGAATACCGTACACTTCATATTTAAGCTGCGCGCCGATCGATTTCTTCTTTCTCTTCCGTTTAGCCAACATCGGTCACCTCTGGTATACGATTATACCATAAGAGGACAGATGTTCCTATTCGTCTTTGGCTCTGAATGCAAAATCGTTATCCTTTCAACTGCGGACCGTAGGTGTACAGCATACCGGGAGACAGCTCAGGCTTTAAGTAGTGATGTAGCGGACATTCGATGATGCGGACAATCTTGCCGATTCCCGGGTACACCGGTTCCAGCTCCAGCTTCATATCGCCCGAATGCAGCTCAATTGTCGGCTTGTGCTCATTCTGCTGGTGAAAGCCCTGAAGCACAACCTCAAGCGGCAGGATTGTATGAAGTGTCATTGCAGGGTCCCCCCCGGCTGGCCCTGCCTGCGCTCGTCAATACGGCGGTTAAGCTCTGCAATGGCATGACCAATCCCTCCCACTGCATCAATCAAGCCGTCTCTCACCGCGTCCGAGCCAATAACCGTTGTCCCAATATCGCGTGTTAATTCCCCGGTCTTGAACATCAGTTCCTTGAAACGCGTCTCGGAGATGTTCGAATGCGAAGTGACGAACCGAACGACACGCTCCTGCATTTTATCAAGATATTCGAAGGTTTGCGGAACGCCTATTACAAGCCCGTTCAACCGGATTGGGTGAATGGTCATTGTTGCCGTTTCGGCAATAAATGACTTGTCCCCTGCTACCGCTATCGGCACTCCGATCGAGTGGCCGCCGCCGAGAACTAATGTAATCTTAGGCTTGGTCAGGGATGAGATCATCTCTGCGATTGCAAGACCAGCCTCCACATCCCCGCCAACCGTATTCAATACGATGAGGATACCTTCCACCTTGGGATTCTGCTCGGCTGCCACGAGCTGAGGGATCAAATGCTCATACTTGGTTGTCTTGTTCTGCGGGGGCAGTACCATATGGCCTTCAACCTGGCCAATGATAGTCATGCAGAACAGGTTTGATTCAGCAGCAGGCGTGGATGTCTGCCCAAGCTGCTGGATGGTTTGAACAATCGGGTTGGTTACCTTGCTCGGATCCATAGGAACAGGGCCAGGATCTGGCTGCTCCATAGTAAACTGCTGCTGCGCTTCATGTTCGGTTGTCATCTCAATTCCTCCCTATTTAACCCTTTATGGTGCGGCTTGTCATAGTATGGAATCAAGCGCGTCTTTTATACCAAACAAAAACAGCTTTATGGCGAACTTCCGAAGAAGCTACCATAAAGCTGCAAATGCTTGTTCTATTGGAACCGGGTCGGGATCTTTCGAACAGTTAATGGTTATAGACTAAACTTCCATAATAATTGGCAGGATCATCGGACGGCGGCGTGTTTGCTCATACAGGAAACGGCCCAGCGCATCCTTCACGTTCGTCTTCAGAGATGCCCATTCATTCACGTTGTCGCTCATCAGCTTATTAAGCGTGGAAGTGACAATCCGGTTGGCCTCTTCGAGCAGACCCTCCGACTCACGGACGTAAACAAAGCCCCGCGAAATAATGTCAGGACCAGACATAATCGCTCCGTCCTGCTTGCTCAGTGTAACCACAACAACCAGAATACCATCCTGGGACAGTAGCTTGCGGTCGCGAAGCACGATATTGCCGACATCGCCAACACCAAGACCGTCAATCAGGACATTGCCTGCCTGCACTTTGTTGCCTTTGCGGGCGTTTCCGCCCTGAATTTCAACTGTATCCCCGTTATCCAGCAGGAAAATATTCTCCCGCTCGACACCAACAGCTTCACCCAGCTGGGCATGCTGTCTCAACATTCTGTACTCACCGTGAATCGGAATAAAATACTTTGGTTTGATCAGGTTCAGCATCAGCTTCAATTCTTCCTGACTGCCGTGACCGGATACGTGAACGCCAGATACGGAGCCCGGCCCATAGATGACGTTGGCTCCCAGGCGGAACAGCTCATCAACTGTTCTTCCCACATATTTCTCATTGCCCGGAATCGGTGTAGCCGCGATAATAACGGTATCACCAGGTAGAATATCTACCTTGCGGTGAGTCGAACGCGCCATGCGTGTCAGTGCTGACATCGGCTCGCCCTGACTGCCGGTCGACAGAATGACTACACGGTCAGCCGCCATCTTGCCTACTTCCTCAGGCTCAATGATCATTCCCTCCGGAATGTTCAGATAGCCGAGCTCGGAAGCAATGGTAACGACATTGACCATACTACGGCCAATTACTGCAATTTTGCGACGGGTTGCCATAGCGGCATTGATAACCTGCTGAATCCGATGCACGTTCGAAGCGAAAGTAGCAACGACTACCCGCTGCGTTGCTTTCCGGAAGATGTCTTCAAACTCTGTTCCGATTTTGCTCTCGGATGGTGTAAAGCCAGGACGCTCAGCATTCGTGCTGTCAGACAGCAGGGCAAGTACCCCTCTGCTGCCGATCTCAGCCATGCGCTGAAGATCTGCATACTGATCGTTAACCGGTGTGTGATCGAACTTAAAGTCACCAGTGTGCACAACCGTACCTTCCGGTGTATCGAGACATACGCCGACCGAATCCGGAATACTATGATTTGTGCGGAAGAATGTAGCTTTGATTGTACCGAGCTGAACTTCAGAATCCGCATTAATCAGAATTCGTTTTGTCTCGCCAAGCAGACCTGCTTCCTTAAGCTTTCCTTCAATCAGACCAAGGGTCAGCTTCGTTCCATAGACTGGTACATTCAGGTGACGAAGTACGTATGGAAGCCCGCCAATGTGGTCTTCATGACCATGAGTTATTAAAATGCCTCTTACTTTATCCCGATTATCGGTCAAGTACGTAATATCCGGGATAACGATATCGATCCCCAGCATGTCCTCTTCCGGAAACTTCAGACCAGAATCCACCACAACAATGTCATTACCATATTGAATGACATACATATTCTTACCGATTTCACCGACGCCGCCCAATGCAAATATAAGCAGCTTATCTTGGTTGTTCTTCTTAGACAAGTAAATCAGTACCTCCTGTATACGTTGGACGTCGATCCAAACATTATTTGATTTTCAAAGATTTGCCGCACCCAGTCACTTGACATCATTATACATGATTGAAAAGACAAAACACAAGTGAAGGCCGAAAGATAGCTGGATTATTAGCGTTCCCAAAAACAAAGAACCGATGCTAGACATCGGTTCTTTACGGGTAAAATCACAGTAATTTGTTGATGAAAGCCGCTTCCGCCTCGGTCACATCGACCAGCGGCAGCCTGACACCGCCAACCGGCATACCCTTCTGCCTTAGCGCATATTTGACAGCAACCGGATTGGGAACAGGATGAGGGCAGTCAAACATGCCCTTAAATACCGGGTAACAGGCTTGATGCAGCGACGCTGCTTCTTCAGAACGGCCATCCAGATGCGCCTGAATCAGCTTCTTCATCTGTCTGCCGATAATATGGCTAGAGACGCTGACAATTCCATACCCGCCGACTGTAAGAACAGGAAGGGTAGTACTGTCGTCTCCACTGTAAACCTTAAAGCTGTCTGGCGTGCTCGTGACAATCTTGGTGATCTGGTCCAGAGGAGCGCAGTCCTTCGTGGCTACGATATTACCGATAGCTGCCAAACGAATCGTTGTCTCTGCAGACATGTTAACACTTGTTCGGCCAGGTACGTTATATAGTATGACCGGAAGGGACGTAGCTTCCGCAACAGCTTTAAAATGTTGGTATAACCCTTCCTGACTTGGCCGGTTATAGTAAGGCACGACGACGAGTACTCCATCAACCCCACACTTCTCAGCCTCACGGGTCATATGGATCGAATGAGCGGTACTGTTGCTGCCTGTACCCGCGATTACTTTACGGCGTCCTCCCACCTTCCGGACAACAAACCGGAACAACTCGAGCTTCTCTTCATCGCTGAGCGTCGGTGACTCACCTGTTGTACCAGCTACGACCAGGCTGTCGCTCTCCTGCTCGTTAATCAAATAGTCAATTAACCGTTCCGTCGTGACCCAGTCGATCTGACCATTGCTGTCGAAAGGGGTGACCATCGCGGTGACAAGTCTTCCGAAATCCATAATGACTCCTCCTGTGAAGTGTCCATGCGCCGGAGCGAGCGCTTATCCGTTAGTCTGAAAGCAACGCTTCATATCTGACTTCGTATATGCTCTATTCCGGGTGAACGCCAATAATTCGCCGGATCCTGCAGCAGCCTGCTGCCGGCTGTATCAGTAAGTAAATCCTTTTGTTACAGATCCAACCCGAATTTTGTGTGGAGCGCTCTGATCGCCGCAATCATATCTGACTGACGAACGAGTACCCAAATCGTTGAATTGGAATCTGCTGATTGCATAATTGCGATTCCTTCCTCGGTCAGCGCCTCTACAATGCGGGCCATGACACCAGGTACGCCATTCATGCCGCCCCCGATAACGGATACCTTCGCACAATCGCGAATGGCTGCCGGCTCATAGCCAAGCTTCTTCAATGCGGCCACTGCACGGTCAGCTTCACTGTCAAATACCGTATATACCGCACCGTTTGGGGTGACATTAATAAAATCAACACTGATATGATGTTTCGCCATCGCTTGAAATACACCTAGCTGTACATCCGCTTGACCGGCAGTATTACTAACCGTAATCTGGGTCACAGGCGCAACATGGGCAATGCCGGTTACAGGCCGGTCTTTAACGTCTCGCACCTGTCCGGTCTGCCTGGAGGAAACCAATGTTCCTTCCTGATCTGAAAAAGTCGACCTCACACGAATCGGTATATTGCTTTGGGCGGCGACTTCGACTGCCCGGGGATGGATAACCTTGGCTCCTTGTCGAGCCATATTGCAGATTTCATTATAACTAACCGCTTCTAGCGGTCGAGCGTTCTCAACCACCTTGGGATCGGCCGTTAATATTCCCTCAACATCGGTATAGATATCTACCATTTCCGCCTGCAGCGCTGCACCTATCGCAGTAGCTGAGGTATCGCTGCCTCCGCGGCCAAGTGTAGTAATCTCACCGTCATCGGTCATCCCCTGAAAGCCCGTGACAACGACAACCCGCCCCTGATCCAGATGACGGACCATAGCGGCGGGATCGATACGGGTAATTCGGGCGTGGCCATACTGGTTATCCGTACGGATACCGGCTTGACCGCCGGTTAATGCAACCGCAGGTATACCTTCGGATTCCAGCAAAGAGCAAAGCACGGCCGCGGAGATCATTTCCCCGCATGCCATTAGAAAATCCTGCTCCCGGGCTGATTGTGAACCGCTCGTAAGTGTAAGCAGTGTATCGGTAGCATAGGGTGAGCCCTTACGTCCCATAGCGGAAACAACAACTGCCAGCTGATAGCCCCTGGCACGCTCCCGCTTAATATGCTCGATCACATGCTGCCTGGCTTCTTCCGTTGCAAGCGATGTACCGCCAAACTTTTGTACTAAAATGGCCACTGTTTCGTCCTCCCTAAATCGGGAAGTACGTCAATCGGCTGTTATAAGCTAAGAAATCAGAAGTTAAATGGATGAGTCCTATTTCGCTGCAATATATTCTGCGATCTGCACAGCATTCCATGCTGCGCCCTTCATCAGATTATCCGAAACGATCCACAGATTTAGACCTTTGGTATTGCCGAGATCCCTGCGGATCCGACCGACAAATACATCCGGCTTGCCGGCAGCTTCTGTAGCCAGCGGATACTGCTGATTATCCATATCATCAACAACAGTGACTCCTGGAGCCTCTGACAACAGCTTCTTGACGTCTTCCAGCTCGTAATCAGATTTCAGTTCGACATATACGGATTCAGAATGGCCATGAACGACTGGGATTCTGACGCATGTCGCTGTAACATCAATCGACTCGTCGCCCATGATTTTCTTCGTTTCGCGAATCATCTTCATTTCCTCTAAGGTATAGCCGTTTTCCTGGAACTTATCAATCTGCGGGATTGCATTAAACGCAATCTGGTGCTTTACAGGCAGGGAACCAACAGGCAGGATATCAGGATTAACCGGATTTCCTTCCAAGGCTTCCTTCGTCTGGCGAAGCAGCTCATCAATTGCCCGGCTTCCCGCCCCGGAAACAGCCTGATAAGTTGAAACGAGGACTTTGCTGATTCCGTACTTGTCATACAGCGGCTTAAGAGCCGCAACCATCTGAATAGTCGAACAATTCGGATTGGCAATAATACCGTTATGTTCCTCGACCTTGCTGATATTCACTTCGGGCACTACGAGCGGTGTGTTCGGATCCATACGGAATGCATTCGTGTTATCGATGCAGACAGCCCCGTGTTCAACTGCATGAGGCGCCAGCGCTTTGCTGACATCTCCGCCAGCACTGAATAGTGCAATATCCACACCTTTGAAGCTTTCCGGCGTCGCCTCTTCCACCGTTATGTCCTGGTCTCTAAACTTGATTGTAGTACCGGCCGATCTTGCGGAAGACAGCAGCTTCAACTGGTTAATCGGGAAATTTCTCTTCTCAAGAAGTCCGATAATCTGTTCTCCTACTGCGCCTGTCGCCCCAACCACGGCAACGTTAAACAATTTCTGATTTGACATATGGTTCCGTCTCCCCTCTCTAACTGCTTCAAGCTATGCCGCAGGCTTACCATGATACATTCTTACGCAAATAGAAACCTATGTTTATGAAAACGATTAATAATTGAACCGCTCAACCAGCAGAGGCTGCAGCTGATTCCCCTGTAGTGCGGCTTCACAGGCCTCCAGGCACAAATCCATCCGGGCCACAAGCGAGTTAGGCTTCTGCTCTGGGCTATCCTGGCCGAAAGGCACGAAGTATACATTCTTGGCAACAAGTAGCTTAGCGATGTTGGCTGCATTTAGACCCAGGCCGTCATTCGTGGAAATTGCCAGCACAAGCGGCCTGCCATTGCGCATCTGTGATTTCGCGGCCATGAGAACGGGCCCATCGGTCATTGCATTAGCCAGCTTACTTGTGGTGTTGCCCGTACACGGCGCAATAATAAGTACATCCAGAAGCTTGGAGGGTCCAAGCGGTTCGGCCTGCACAATGCTGGAAATAATCTCGTTTCCCGTTATCTCCTTCAGCTTACGCTGCCATTCTGCGGATGTTCCAAACCGTGTGTCCGTCGTCATAATCGTCTGTGAGACAATCGGAACTACATTAGCACCTGCATCTACAAACCGCTTGATCTGCGGCATAATCTCTGCAAATGTGCAATGCGACCCGGATAATGCATACCCGACCGTTATGCCCTGCCAGTTCATTGCTCATCCCTCCGCTCCGTTGTGTCTTCCTGGATCAGGCGGCTGACACAGTCAGCAATAATCCGACCAGCCGTTTTGGGAGCCACAACACCGGGAAGTCCGGGGGCGAGCATCGCTTTGATTCCACGCTTCTCAGCGAAGCGGAAATCTGTTCCGCCAGGTTTTGACGCTATGTCAATAATGACGGCGCGAGATGGCAATTTAGCAATAATTTGCGCTGTGACTATCATAGTCGGAATTGTATTAAAAAGCAAGTCGATATTCCCCGTATGATGCACGAGATTGCTGGTATCTACAGGCTCAAAACCCATTTCCAGCGCTCTTGCAAAATGATCCTCGCGGCGTACGCCCACCTTCACTTTCGACCCCATTCCCTGCAGCGTCCGTGCCAGTGTAAACCCTGTCCGGCCAAATCCGAGAACCAGGGAATTGGAGCCATGGATGGTAATATCCGTGTTCTGAATCGCCATCATAACGGCACCCTCAGCAGTTGGTATGGAATTGAAGATGGCCACATCATCCCTCTCAAACAGCTCAACTAGCTGGATACCGTGCTTGGCACATAACTGCTTCAAATATGGTTTGGCCATTCCGGTATATACTTTACAGTGTTTAGGCAGCCGGGCTATATGCTCATCGAGCAGTCTGAGCTCCCTGTCACTGAACACGGCCGTGATTACACCTTCATCATCTGTGCCTACAGCTGGCAGCAGCAGGGCATCAGCAGCCTGCAGCATTTCACATTCGAGCTCCGCATGAACGGCCCCGTCCAGCGGCGTATGAAGTCCGTCAAAACCCGCTACGGTTACCGATGCATCAAGCTCAGTCAGCTTGCGGATCACCTCCAGCTGACGTGCATCTCCGCCCAGCAGAACAACATTTACTCCTGTGAGCAACAATCCCACTCCTCTCCTGTGCTTCATAAGCCATAAACCATCATATGCTCGCGCCCAGAAGGGGGTGAAAAACAAGTAAAGGACGATCCGCAGCAGCCTGCTGCAAATCGTCCTTCACTGCAAAATACCAGCTTATTTGCCGGTGTGGCCGAATCCGCCTTCGCCCCGAACGGTATCCGGGAGCTCGTCCACTTCCTCAATATCGACGTGAGGGACAACTTGAAATACCATCTGGGCAATACGCTCACCGCGTTCAATAACGAACGGTTCCTGTCCGTGATTAATCAGCAGCACCTTTACTTCCCCGCGGTAATCTGCATCTATGGTGCCTGGAGAATTAAGGCATGTTATGCCATGCTTGTAGGCAAGTCCGCTTCTTGGGCGAATCTGGGCTTCAAGCTCCGGCGGCATTGCCATCGCAAAGCCTGTCGGTATCAGCTGTCTCATGCCCGGAGCAAGTGTCACGGGTTCCTGAACAGCAGCATGAAGATCAAAGCCTGCAGCCCACTCGGACATTTTCTGAGGAAGCTGGATATCTTCGCTGCCAGGCAGCCGTTTGAATTTAACGCGGTACAAGTATATCCCTCCCGACTGAAGCAGCCGCCTTATCGCTTGAACCCACCATAGCCACGGCAAACGGTACCTCCAGCATTCTTCCGGTCACATCCTTGATATCCTTCATGCTGACTGAATCAATTCTCTCCAGCATCTCGTCGATCGTATAGTGCCGGCCAAGCATAAGCTCGTTCTTGCCAATGCGGTTCATCCGGCTGCTTGTGCTTTCCAGGCTGAGGATCAAGCTACCCTTAAGCTGTTCCTTGCCGCGGTGAAGCTCGCTGTCTGTCAGGCCATTGGCTGAGATTTCGCCAAGCTGCTCAATTGTCAGATCCAGCACATCTTTTGTCTGTTTCGGCGCCGTGCCTGCATAGACTGTGAACAAGCCAGTGTCGGCATACGAAGTATGATAGGAATATACGGAATATGCCAGCCCGCGCTTCTCGCGAATCTCCTGGAACAGCCTAGAGCTCATTCCCCCGCCGATCGCATTATTGAGCAGAATCATGGCATACAGCTGCGGATCTGCGATTGAGCAGCCCGGGAAGGTGAGACAAAGATGGTTCTGCTCGGTTTTCTTCTTGTGGAAGAGGTACTGCCCCTTGAACGCAGGTGAATGAAGCTCCGGCGACGTGCCTCTTCTGTCGAAGCGGCCAAAATGCTTCTCAAGCAATTCCAGCACCTGGCGGTCTTCCACATTGCCGGCCATTGCGATGACCGTATTATCAGTTCTGTAATGGGCGTTCATATAAGAACGCAGATCTTCCGGTCCCATGGCAGTCAGACGTTCTTCCAGCCCCAGGATGGAATAAGCGAGCGGATGGTCGCCAAACGAAGCACGAGACGCTTCATCATGGACCTTGTCATCCGGTGTATCCTCATACATGGAGATTTCCTCCAGGATGACATTCTTTTCCTTCGCCAGCTCCCCCGCATCAAACTGCGATTCAAAAAACATATCCGCCAGCGCGTCCACAGCGATTGGCAAATGCTGATCCAGCACCTTGGCAAAGTAGCAGGTATACTCCTTCGAGGTGAAAGCGTTGACATTGCCGCCGATTCCATCGAACAGGTCTGCGATATCCTTAGCAGTGCGCTGCTCGGTGCCTTTAAAGAGCATGTGCTCGATAAAGTGGGAAATACCGTTATCTAGCAAGGTTTCATTGCGTGAACCGTTCTTTACCCAAATTCCAAACGAGACCGATCGACAGGTCGGTATGTTCTCGATGACAACTCGTAATCCGTTTTGTAATGTGTATCTGTTCACCGGGTCTCCTCCTAAAAAAATCAATGATTCCACTATAGCAGAATTAACTACCTGCCTCAACTTCCGGGAAACGCGCAGGTGACAGTGTCTCTGTCACGGTCCCCAAAGCCAGCCCTTTTTCCCTGACCGCGGCAATCATGCCCTTCAGCGCATCACGCGAAGAAGCGGTAGGATGCATTAATATCAAGGAGCCAGGTCCGGTCTCCCGCGAGATCTTGCTTATCATCCATTCGGGAGCCGGCTTCTTCCAATCCACCGTATCAACGGTCCACAGCACCGTCTTCAGCCCCTCGGCAGCGGCAACTTCGATCGTCGTTTGATTAAAAGCGCCCGAAGGCGGTGCGAACCAGCGGTTCTTTACGCTGAGCTTGCTCCTCAGCAGCTCCTCCGTCCGTGTTATCTGCTGCTTCTGGGCAGCCCGGCTGATTCGGGACATATCCGGATGGGAATAGGCATGATTGGACATCTCGTGTCCATGATTCATGATGTCTTTAGCCAGCTCTTCGTTTTTGCTCAGCCAGGTGCCATCCAGGAAGAATGTGGCCTTTACCTTTTCCTCATCCAGCGTATTAAGAATATCCGGCAGGTATTCATTACCCCAGGCTACATTGATCATAATCGCAGCCATTGGCTTATTCGGATTGCCCCGGTAGACGGGATATGGCCCCAGATCCTCCAGATTAATCTCAGGCTGAACTTCTCTATATACGAGCTGAAGCGGTGATCCCTTGGGACTGGATGAGGTTCGTGAATAGGAGGCATCGATATCTACCTCAAGACCGCTGTAACCGGGAATCGCTTTCCATACGGGATCGACCTTGGCATTGACCGGCTTCTGGTATCGCTCTTGCGCTTCCTGTCTAATCCGTTGCAGCAAGGGGTCAGCTTCAGCAAATACCGTATCTGCCCTTACCGCGTCAACACCCGATTTAATGCTGTCAATGTACCGGCCGAGCTCCCACCCGCCCGTACCCAGCATAATGACGGTAACAAAGCTGACGACCATCAGCAGCACTTTCTTCTTATCCACGCCGCCCCCTCCTGCTCTTCACAATCGCTGCTACCATTTTATGTTCAGAAGGACAAGATTATGTAAGAGGGATGTAAAAAGGCAAACAAAAAAGAGACAGAATAGCTCTGGCTCTTTGTTGGGTGTCTTCTTGGATGGATCGGTTCCTGATTAGGCTTCGGTTTCAGCTTGCGCAGCCAGTACAGCTTTGCGGGACAAGTTAATACGTCCTTGCTGATCGATCTCCGTAACCTTCACTGTAATTTGATCACCAATCTTGACAACATCTTCTGTTTTGGCAACACGCTCGGAAGACAGCTGGGAAATGTGTACCAAGCCTTCCTTGTTCGGCATGATCTCGACAAACGCACCAAACTTCTCAACACGCTTGACGGTTCCCAGATAAACTTCACCGACAACGACTTCCTTGACGATGCCTTCGATGATTTGGCGGGCACGCTGATTCATCTCTTCGTTCGAAGAAGCGATGAACACCTTTCCGTCCTGTTCGATATCAATCTTGACACCAGTTTCCTCGATAATCTTGTTAATAATTTTGCCGCCTGCTCCAATAACATCACGGATCTTATCCGGATTAATCTGCAGGATCAGAATCTTCGGCGCGTACTGTGACAGGCTTGTCCGCGGTGTCTTCATGACTTCCAGCATTTTGCCCAGAATATGCATGCGGCCTTCACGGGCCTGCTCAAGCGCCTCAGCAAGAATAGCACGGTCAATACCATCAATCTTGATATCCATCTGGATAGCCGTAACGCCTTCCGCTGTACCAGCTACCTTGAAATCCATGTCGCCAAGATGGTCTTCCATCCCCTGAATGTCGGACAGGATAGAGAAATGCTCGCCATCCTTGATCAGACCCATTGCAATACCGGCAACAGGCGCTTTAATCGGCACCCCTGCATCCATCATCGCAAGCGTACTGGCGCAGATACTTGCCTGGGAAGTGGAACCATTCGACTCCAACACCTCGGATACCAGGCGGATTGTATACGGGAATTCGGATTCTGAAGGAATGACCTTGGCAAGCGCACGCTCACCCAGGGCGCCATGACCGATTTCACGACGGCCGGGAGCACGAAGCGGACGAGCTTCACCGACGCTGAACGGCGGGAAATTGTAATGGTGCATGAAACGCTTGGTCTCCTCAAGATCAATACCATCCAGGATCTGGACATCACCGAGCGCACCAAGCGTACAAATGCTGAGCGCTTGCGTCTGGCCGCGTGTAAACAGCCCGGAGCCGTGGGTACGAGGCAGCAGTGCAACATCACATTCAATCGGGCGAATCTCATCCAGGCCGCGGCCATCCGGACGGACCTTGTCATGAGTGATCAGACGCCGTACTTCTTCCTTCACGATGTCGTACAGCACTTCCTTCACGTCGCCCAGAAGGTCGGGAGTTTCGGCGTAAGCTTCCTCAAAGTGCGCCACCGTATCGGCATTCACCGCATCAATTGCTTCCTGACGGGCATGCTTTTCCGGAATTTTAATCGCTTCCACCAGCCTGCTGGATGCAAAGGCACGAACCTCTTGGTTGACCTGTTCGTTGACTGCATGGAGAACAACGTCCATCTTAGGCTTGCCAGCTTCAGCTACCAAATCTTCAATGGTCTTTACAATCTTCTTGATTTCATCATGACCGAACATGATCGCTTCAAGCATCACGTCCTCCGGCACCTCATTGGCTTCCGCCTCTACCATCATGATGGCGTCCTTCGTACCGGCAACTACGACGAAAATATCCGTTTTCTCTTCCTGCTCAACAGTCGGGTTAATGACAAACTTTCCGTCCACACGGCCAACACTAACACCGCCAATCGGTCCTTTGAACGGAACATCAGAGACAGACAGCGCCGCGGATGTACCGATCATCGCCGCTATTTCCGGCGGGCAGTCCTGATCCACACTCATAACAATGTTCACGATCTGAACATCATTACGGAAGCCTTCCGGGAACAATGGACGGATCGGGCGGTCAGTCAGACGGCTCGATAGAATAGCCTTCTCGCTTGGACGTCCTTCCCGCTTAATGAAGCCGCCCGGGATTTTACCAACTGCATATAGACGTTCTTCATAATTCACAGTAAGCGGAAAAAAATCCAGGTCCTTAGGCTCCGATGAAGCCGTTACGGTGCAAAGCACAACCGTCTCGCCATAACGTACCGTTACAGCTGCGTTCGCTTGTTTAGCCAGTCTGCCGGTTTCAAGCACCAGCGGGCGTCCTCCAAGCTGCATTTCAACGCGATGAGTCATTTTCATCCTCCTTGCTGCCGAGATACAAATAGCATTTCCGGCAGTATGTATTCATTATCCGTTCTACTAAAATCCATTCTACAACACCCCCGGCATTCCTGCCAGAACGTCCTCATATGTCAAAAAGCAACCCGGTAAAGGCCTTGCCGCCGGAATCCGGACGGCTTGACAACCAGGTTGCTTTTCTCCCACATGATTAGCGGCGCAGGCCGAGTTTTTCGATCAAAGCACTGTAACGACGAACATCCTTGTTCTTCAGGTATGCCAGCAGCTTACGGCGCTGACCTACCATCTTGAGCAGACCGCGGCGGGAGTGATGATCCTTCTTGTGCTCCCGAAGATGCTGCGTCAAGTTGACGATGTTCTCCGTCAGGATAGCCACTTGTACTTCAGGTGATCCCGTATCGCTCGCATGTGTCTTATGCTGTTCGATCAGTTCATTCTTACGTTCTTGTGTGATTGCCATCCTATGTTCACCTCCTTCATATAATCGCCGATGGCCTCGACGCCGTCGGTGAGAGCGGACGACCAAGCCATGGTTCGATTGCGCCCTATTAGCCGCAACGAGAATCAGTATACCATAACCGCAGGGACAAAGTAAATGTTTCGTATGAATCGCTAGAAATAATGGCTATCGGCCGTACTGGGGACCACTTCCATGCAGACCGGCCAACAGGCTTTTGGCTTCTTCGGCATCCTGTTTAATCTGACTGACCAGCTCCTGGACTCCGCTGAATTTCCGCTCAGGCCTTAGGAATGACTGAAAGTCGACTGCAAGCTTCTGTCCATATAAGTCCCCGCTGTAATCAAATAAATGGACTTCCAGCTTCGCTTCTCCCGGCAGCTCGTGGAATGTAGGCTTAACCCCAAGATTCATCACGGCCGGTCGAACAGAGCCATTCTCAAGCAATGCGGTCACCGCATACACGCCCAGCTTAGGCAGCATATAGTTGGCATCCTCCGCTATGTTGGCCGTTGGAAAGCCAATCGTACGTCCCCGGCCTTCCCCCTGCGTCACCGTACCCGAAATGCGGTATGGCCGTCCCAGCAAACGCTTCGCTGCACTTACATCGCCCGCCAGAAGAGCTTCCCGGATGCGGGTACTGCTCACTTTGATTCCTTGGTCAACAAGAGGCGGAATCACGGTCACGGACAATTCCCGTCCGCCTAGCTCCCGCAGTGTTTCGGGGGTTCCTGCCCCCCTGCTGCCGAATGTGAAATCAAAGCCGACAACCGCCTCATCAACCCGAAGCTCCCGCAGCAGTTCCTGGACGAATTGCTCTGGCGACAGTGAGGCGAGTGTTTCATCGAAGTGAACCACGTAAGCCAGGTCCACACCAATACTGGCAAAGAGCTTCAGCTTCTCCTCCATTGGAGTTAACGCTGACTCATACTGCCTTCCATGCCCAAGAACTTCTTTGGGATGCGGATGGAATGTCATCACGGCAGCAAGACGTCCAGTCTCCGCTGCTCGCCTTACAGCGCGGGAAATGACGTCTTGATGTCCGAGGTGCACCCCGTCAAAATGCCCGACAGCCATGACTTTACTGCGGCTGGCCTGAACAAGTGATTGACTGTCGAACGGGTAACGCAAACGTATGATTTCCACAGCTGTTACACCTGCATTTCTTTTTCCTATCCTCTTTGCTGATCAGGAAAATACTTTTATGGGAAGCAGCAAGCCTGCATTCCGGTCCGCTTCGTAAAGGCCGATGAAATGGCCTTCCTCCGCATACAAGCGCAAACGAACATGCTCATGACCCAATATGTCTTCCTCCGTGCGCACAGCAGCAAGCGGTATCTTCTGGCCCTGCATCGCTCTGCGGGCATGGTCAGAATCCGTCACTGCTTTCCTTAAATAGCTAAGCGCCCGGTCAGAGGGAATTAATCTGGAAGAGAGCTCACCGCTCGCCATCATCGCCTCGATCTGCTCAAGGGTCAAGCATTCCTCCTGGGTAAAGCCGGCTGACATCGTCCGAACCAGGGAATCCATTGAAGCTGGTACGCCAAGCTTTTTGCCAATATCGACGCAGAGTGTACGGATATAAGTGCCTTTTGAACAGGATACAGCAAAACGGATCTTCGGCAGCTGCTGCTGCAGATCCATATCCAGAAGGCTGATTTCATGAATCGTTACCTTGCGGGATTTGCGCTCCACCGTCTGGCCCTCACGAGCGAGCTCATACAGCCGCTTGCCGCCAACCCGGACAGCGGAATACATTGGCGGAACCTGTTCAATTTCGCCAATAAACCCGGCCACAACCTGACGCACATGTTCTTCAGTCACATCCACATGATCCAACCGCTCTGTGACCGTACCGGTCATGTCCTCGGTATCGGTGGCAATGCCCAGCTGAAGAACTGCCTCGTACGCCTTAGGGAGCTCCTGCAGGTATTCAACGACCCGCGTCGACCGCCCTAACGCAAGCGGGAGAACACCCGTTACCTGGGGATCAAGCGTACCTGTATGGCCAATACGTTTCATCTTCACCAATCTCCGGACCTTGGCCACCACATCGTGTGACGTCCAGCCGGCGGGCTTCCATACCGCCAAAATTCCATCCATCTTTTTTAGTCCAACGCCTTTCTAACGGTATCCACAACAGCAGCCATAGCATCAGCAAGAGGTCCGCGCACCCGGCACCCGGCTGCGCGTACATGCCCGCCGCCGCCGTAAAGCTGCGCAACAGCGGCTACGTCGAGGCGCCCTGCCGAACGCAGACTCACCTTGACATCACCTTCGGCCGTAACCTTGAAGAGCATACCGCATTCCACGCCGTCAATGTTTCGTGCATAGTTGACGAGCCCTTCAAGATCCTCCGGTGCAGCACCGGTATCAGCCATATCTGACGGCTCAATATACAGCCAGCCGACCCTGCCGTCTTCTGTGAACGTCAGCCTGGACAGCCCCCGCTGCAGTACCTTCAGCTGCGGCATGGTCATCTTCTCGAGAAGATGATCCGCCAGCTCGAATCCCTTCACCCCGATTTCAAGAAGCTTCGAAGCGATCCTCATTACGTGTGGACTTGTGCTTGAATAACGGAAACCTCCGGTGTCTGTCAACAGACCGGTGTACACGGCTGTTCCCGCCCCAACCTCAAGCGGAATACCCGAACGCTCGATCAAATCAAACAGGATCTCCGCCGTTGCTGCAGCATTGCTGCGAATGACATTGACTGTTCCAAAACCGTCATTAGTGGGATGATGATCAATATTCAGCAGCTCTCTGCCCTGCTCAAACAGCTCGCTAACCTGTCCAATCCGGCGGAAATCTGCGCAATCGACCGCTACAATCCGGTCATATGTACGGCCAGGATTGGTTAAGGAGTAGTCGATAATTTGATCCGACTCCTCCAAATAGGCCAATCTGGCGGGAAAGTTCCCTTCGTTGATCATGGTAACGCGCTTGCCAAGCTTCTTGAGAAGCCAATTCATGATCAAGGTTGAGCTGATGGCATCCCCATCAGGCTGAACATGGGAGACAACCAGAAAGTCGTCTCCCTCACGCAGAAATGCGAGCGCATTGTCCAGCTCAGCCAAATATTCCTTTGTCAGTACGGTCATACCGTATCATGCCCCCGATTGATCTCCACAAGCAGCGACTCAATCCGGCTTCCATACTCGATGCTGCTGTCAAACCGGAATTCCAGCTCCGGCGTGTGCCGGAGACGAATCCGTTTGCCAAGCTCGGAACGGATAAAGCCCGACCCTTTTGCCAGAGCCTTGAGCGTATTTTCCTTCTGCTCATCCGATCCGAGAACACTTAAATAAATACGTGCCTGTGACAAGTCACTTGTTACATCGACACCCGTTACGGTAATAAACCCGATACGAGGGTCCTTGAGCTCGGTTTGAATAATCTGGCTCAATTCCTTCTTGATTTGTTCACCTACACGCCCAACTCTCACCTTAGCCATGCTTCATCACCTCTCAACGGTTTCCATGATGAACGCTTCGATCGTGTCCCCTTCTTTGAGGTCATTGAAGTTCTCGATGGTTATACCACATTCATAACCCTGTGCAACTTCCTTCGCATCATCCTTGTAACGTTTCAGGGAATCGATCTTGCCTTCGAATACGACAATACCGCCGCGGATGATCCGCACTTCTGCCGCACGGGTAATTTTACCCGAAGTAACCATACAGCCTGCAATGGTGCCGACTTTGCTTACCTTGAAGAGATTCCGGACTTCAGCATGGCCAATGACCACTTCCTTGTACTCCGGATCCAGCATGCCTTTCATTGCCTGCTCAATCTCATCAATGACGTTATAGATAACACGGTGAAGACGGATATCTACCTGCTCTTGGTCGGCATTGGCTTTCGCCTGCGGCTCAGGACGGACATTGAAGCCGATCACAATCGCGTTAGAAGCCGAGGCAAGCGTAACATCAGACTCCGTGATCGCACCGACGCCGCTGTGGATAATCTTTACGCGAACGCCTTCGATGTCAATCTTGGCAAGCGAGCCCTTCAGCGCTTCAGCCGAGCCTTGAACGTCAGATTTGATAATAACGTTCAGGTCTTTAATTTCGCCTTCTTTGATGTGTTTATACAGATCGTCCAGTGTGACTCTTGAATGGGAGCCCAGCTCGGTCTGGCGCTGCTTGATCGCACGGCGGTCTGCAATTGCCCGTGCTTTACGCTCGTCTTCAAATACCATGAACGGATCACCCGCGAGCGGAACCTCGGTCAAGCCGGTAATTTCGACCGGTGTCGACGGGCCGGCTTCCTTCAGTCTGCGTCCCTTATCATTAACCATGGCACGTACACGTCCGAAACAGTTGCCTGCAACAAATGCGTCGCCAACCGACAATGTACCATGCTGCACGAGAATACGGGCAACCGGTCCCTTGCCTTTATCAAGCTCGGCTTCGATAACGGTGCCGCGTGCGCGCTTGTCAGGATTTGCTTTATAATCATTTACTTCTGCAATCAGCAGAATCATTTCCAGAAGCTCTTCAAGATTCTGACGCTGCTTGGCGGAGATATTAACGAAAATTGTGTCGCCGCCCCACGCTTCAGGCACAAGCTCATACTCAGTAAGAGCCTGCATGATTTTGTCAGGGTTAGCTCCTTCTTTATCAATCTTGTTAACAGCCACAATAATTGGCACACCGGCCGCTTTAGCATGGTTGATCGCTTCCACGGTTTGCGGCATAACGCCGTCATCTGCGGCAACAACCAGAATTGTGATATCCGTTACCTGTGCACCGCGTGCCCGCATTGTCGTAAAGGCTTCGTGACCCGGTGTATCAAGGAACGTAATTTTCTTGCCGTTAACTTCGACCTGATAGGCACCGATATGCTGAGTGATGCCGCCTGCTTCTCCGCCTGTTACATTTGTCTCACGGATTGCATCAAGGAGTGTTGTTTTACCATGGTCAACGTGACCCATGATGGTCACTACCGGAGGTCTAGTGGACAGATCTTCTTCCTCATCCACTTCTTCCACAGTATCAAAATTATCTTCGTCTACCGGCAGCTTGATTTCGACTTCAATTCCATAATCGGAAGCGACAAGCTGGATGGCGTCAAGATCAAGCTCCTGATTAATGGTTGCCATTATGCCAAGGAACATCAGCTTCTTGATTACTTCGGAAGCATCCTTGTGAAGAAGCTTAGCAAGCTCGCCTACGGTCATATTGCCGCGGACGATAATTTTCTTAGGCGTATTATCAATCTTCTCGCGCCGTTCGAAATTCTGGTTCTGGCCGCCGCGCTTGTTCCGTCCGCCGCGGTTGTTGCCCTTAAAGCCGCCGCGGTTGTCATCAAACCGCTTGCCGCCGCCTTGTCGGTTGCCGCCGCCGCCAGTATTGTTCTTCTTCGGCCCGCGGGAAGCATCTCCAGCGCCTGCTGGTCTTCCTGCACCCGGACGCGAATCACTGCGTGTGCCTTGTGCCTGGCCTGTGCGTGGTGCACCGCCTTGGCCTTGTGGAGGACGCTGTCCACCCTGTCCTGGACCTTGGCCGCCTTGGGCCGGTCTGTTAGAACGCTGCTGGCCGCCTTGGCCGCCTCCGGCTGGACGATTCTGACTCTGGCCGCCGCCCTGCGGGCGCTGACCACTCTGCGTGCTGCCGCCTGAGCGCGGCTGCTGACTACTATTGTTATTATTCTGAGTTTTCGATGTCGTTGAGTTCATAATCCCCTGCTTATCCTGGTTTTGGTTTTTGTCATTCTGTTGCACTGTATCACTGCTGCCGCCTGCCGCCCCTTGAGGGACGCGCTGGTCACCGGCTTGATCGGGTTGGGAATGGAGCGCTGGCTGACGGGAGTCACTGCTTCCTTGGATGACGGCTTGTGCGGCCCCTGCAGGCTTACGCTCCTGCTGCGGCTTAGGTGTATCACTCGCACGCCTTGCTGCCGCATTCTCCTTAATGTCGCGGAAGAAGCCTTCTACCTTGGACACCATTTCATTTTCCATGACGCTCATATGATTGTTAACAGGCAAGTTTAAGCGCTTCAGGATCGTAATGATCTCTTTGCTGCTCATGTTGATCGATTTCGCATATTCATAGACGCGTAATTTATCCTTGTTGTCCTGTTTAGTCAATATTCTCCACCTCCGAATGTTTACCGAGTTGCTTCCGAATCAGGCTCGCAAATCCTTCATCGGCAATGGCGACTATAACACGCGCCTCCTTTCCGATGGCTGCTCCGAGCGTATACCGGTCGAATGCTTCCACCAGCTCAACGTCGTAAGTCGCACATTTATCACGGTATTTCTTCCTGGTATTGTCCGAAGCGTCGGCCGCCACAATGACCAGCCTGGCTTTGCCCTGTTTTACAGCCTTGAGCACCGTTTCATCGCCGGTGACAAGCTTGCCCGCACGCATAGCCATACCAAGAGCCGACAGCGCCTTATTCGTCATCTGCAGCCAGCTCCTTGCTTGCAAGAAACTCATCTTCCACCGCAATGAAGTCCTGCTCAAGCTGATCATAAATTTCCGGATCGACTGACAGCTTCAGCGCACGGTCGAACGCCTTGCTCTTCTTGGCGAGCCTGAAGCAGCCGGCCTTGCCGCACAAATACGCTCCCCTGCCCGCTTTCTTTCCTGTCAGATCAATCCGTACTTCTTCGTCCGGGGTGCGGACGACCCGGATCAATTCCTTCTTCGGCATCATTTCCTGACAGGCGATGCATTTGCGGAGCGGAACTTTTCTAGGTTTCATTGTTCTCTCCTCCGTATCATTCAAATACGCTGACCGCCGCGGTGTTTGTTAACCGTCGTAAGAAACCGAATCCTGCGGCATCGTATCACCGGTGGATCTTGGACGGTCAAATTCCTGCTCCGCCTGCGTTTCACTCTTGATATCGATTTTCCAGCCGGTCAGCTTGGCGGCAAGACGGGCATTTTGACCCTTGATACCAATGGCAAGCGACAGCTGGTAGTCCGGCACAATGACACGCGCCATCTTCTCCTGCTCAAATACGATGACCTCGATAACCTTGGATGGACTAAGCGCATTTGCCACATATTCCTCCACGTTCTCGGACCAGCGCACGATATCGATCTTCTCGCCTTTAAGCTCCGAGACAACCGTCTGGACACGAAGACCCTTCGGTCCAACACAGGAGCCCACCGGGTCCACTTCGGGATTGCGCGAGTATACGGCGATCTTGGAACGGAAGCCCGCTTCCCGTGCTACGGAACGAATTTCTACCACTCCATCGTAGATTTCGGGAACTTCAAGCTCGAAGAGCCGTTTCAAGAGGCCCGGATGCGTACGGGACAGAATAATCTGCGGACCCTTCGTAGTGTTTTCCACCTTTGTAATGAAGGACTTAACACGATCGCCATGCTTGAACTTATCCGTCGGCATCAGCTCGGTAAGCGGGAGTACCGCTTCCACCTTGCCGAGATCAACGAACAGGTTGCGCACATCCTGGCGCTGCACGATACCGTTAACGATATCCTCTTCCTTATCAATGTAGGCATTATAGATCAGTCCGCGCTCGGCTTCCCGTATGCGCTGCGTGACAACCTGCTTGGCCGTTTGGGCCGCAATCCGGCCGAAGTCACGAGGCGTCACTTCGATTTCCGCGATATCATCCAGCTGGTAGTGCGGGTTGATTTCACGGGATGCTTCAATGGAAATTTCCATCCGAGGATCGAGCACCTCCTCCACCACCGTCTTGCGGGCATACACCTTAATGACGCCGGTGTGACGGTTAATCTCGACACGAACGTTCTGCGCCGTGTTGAAATTGCGCTTGTAGCTGGAGATCAGCGCCGCCTCAATAGCCTCCAGCAGCACATCCTTGGCAATTCCCTTATCTCTCTCGATCTCCGACAGCGCTTCAATAAAATCCATACTCATTGGAAAGTTGCTCCCCCTCTCAACAAATTAAAACACGATAGCCAAGCGCGCGCTGGCAATCTTGGCGTAAGGTAAGGTGTGTTTCTTCTTGCCCGCTTCCACTACTGCTTCATCCCCGTCAAACGAAAGCAGCTTGCCTTCGAATTCCTTGAGGCCACCGATTGGCTCGTAAGTTGTAATAAAGACATGCTTTCCGACCGCCTTCGCCATGTCTTCCGGTTTCTTGAGCGGACGCTCTGCACCCGGTGAAGAGACCTCGAGAAAATACGCATCTGAGATCGGATCCTCCTGATCGAGACGTTCGCTGACGTACTCACTGATCCGGCCGCACTCGTCAATATCGATACCGCCTTCTTTATCTACAAAAATGCGGAGGAAAAAGTTGCTTCCCTCCTTGACGTACTCGATATCAACCAGTTCAAACCCGTTATCTTCTATGTACGGACGAACCATCTCATCGACAGTGGATTTTATATTAGCTTTGCTCACCAATGTGTGACCTCCCGGGGGAAATATTTCTAAAGGTCCGCAGACAAAACGTAAAGAGTGGGTTTCCCCACTCTTCTGCAGACACAATATCAACAGCATTACCAGAAAAATTATAGCATAACCAGTCTATAGTGACAAGACAAATGAAAATGGCCTCTTCCGTTTTCAGGCTAGAACAGCGACAGCTGATTGGATTCCGGCAGCCCCCGGAAGCAGCCCATGCCAGCCAGCAGCTCGACAATTGTCTTGGAAGCACGGGACTTCTGCTGGAAGTCCTCCACGGACAAAAAGTCGCCTTCTTCTCTTGCCGCCGCAATATTTCGGGCCGCATTGTCGCCGATTCCGCCCACCGCTGCAAACGGGGGAATCAGGGAATCACCGTCAATCAGGAACTTAGTGGCATCCGAGCGGTACAGATCAATCGGCTTGAAGGAGAAGCCGCGGGCTGTCATTTCGAGCGCCATCTCCAGAATCGATATCATGTTCTTTTCTTTCGGCAGCGCCTGGAAGCCCTTCTCTTCGATTTCAATCAGTTTCTTCTTGATTGCATCATATCCCTGGCAGAGCAGCTCCAGATCAAAATCCTCCGCACGAACGGTAAAATAGGTCGCGTAATAGGCTATCGGATGGTAGAGCTTAAAGTAAGCTGTGCGCACAGCGGAAATAACGTAAGCGGCGGCATGCGCCTTCGGGAACATATACTCGATGCGCAGGCAGGAGTCAATGTACCACTGCGGCACCTTGCAGCGCTTCATCTCATCAATCCACTCCGGCGTGAGTCCTTTACCCTTCCGGACGCTCTCGGTAATTTTAAAGGCCAGTCCTGCATCCATGCCCGCCTTATAAATCAGATACAGCATGATATCGTCACGACAGCCGATAACTGTCTTGATGTTGCAGGTTCCATTCTTAATGAGCTCCTGCGCATTGCCGAGCCAGACGCCGGTACCGTGTGAGAGTCCCGAAATCTGCAGGAGGTCGGCAAAGCTTGAAGGCTGCGTTTCCTGCAGCATCTGGCGGACGAACTTCGTCCCCATCTCCGGAACGCCATAGGTAGCGACCGGTGTACGGATCTGTTCGGGTGTAACGCCGAGTGCCGTCGTGGAGTTGAACATGCTCATAACCTTCGGATCATTCATTGGAATCGTCGTCGGGTCCACGCCAGTGAGATCCTGCAGCATCCGCATCATCGTCGGATCATCGTGTCCCAGTATATCAAGCTTCAGCAGGTTCGCATCGAAAGCATGGTAGTCAAAGTGGGTCGTCTTCCATTCGGCGCTTGTATCATCCGCCGGAAACTGGACGGGCGTAATATCCTCAACCTCGATATAATCGGGAACGACCACAATGCCGCCGGGATGCTGCCCGGTGCTCCGCTTGACGCCTGTACAGCCGCCCGCCAGGCGATTGAGCTCGGCGCCGCGCCATTTTTTCCCTTGGTCCTCTTCATACTTCTTCGCAAAGCCGTAAGCCGTCTTCTCGGCAACCGTACCGATCGTTCCGGCCCGGAATACGCTCTTCTCGCCGAACAATACCTTGGTATAGTTGTGCGCATGCGGCTGGTATTCTCCCGAGAAGTTCAAGTCGATATCCGGCACCTTGTCGCCCTTGAAGCCGAGGAACGTCTCGAACGGAATGTCCTGTCCGTCACCCTTCATCGGCGCCCCGCAGCTTGGACAGTCCTTATTCGGAAGGTCGAAGCCGCTAGGAACGCTGCCGTCTGTAAACCATTCGGAATGCTTGCACGACCTGCACAAATAATGCGGCGGCAGCGGATTTACCTCCGAGATTCCGAGCATCATGGCTACAACGGAGGAACCGACGGACCCCCGGGAGCCGACCAGATAACCGTCATCGTTTGACTTCTTAACAAGCCGCTGTGAAATAAGATACAGAGCCGAGAAGCCTGCCTTGATAATCGGAATCAGCTCCCGCTCCAGCCGTTCGGTTACAACTTCGGGAATTGGATCGCCATACAGGCTGCTCGCTGTGTTATAGCAGGTTTCGCGCATTTCCTCGTCGGCACCCTCGATAACAGGGAAGAACGGCTGATCCGGGAACATTTCGAACGCTTCGAACCGGTCCGCCAGCTCGATCGTGTTCGTGACCACGACCTCGTATGCCTTCTCCTCACCAAGGAACTTGAATTCCTCCAGCATCTCATTCGTTGTGCGGAAATGCGCATCCGGCTTGCGGATATCCTTAAGCGGACTAAAGCCCGTAATGCCGTGAATGGTAATATCGCGGTACATCTTGTCCCGCGGATTCAGATAATGCACATTTCCCGTTGCAATGACCGGCTTACCGAGCTTGTAGCCGATTTCGCATACACGCCGGATTGCCTGCTCGATCTCGGCCCGGCTGCCGACCAGTCCTTTGTCAACCAGGTGCATGTAGAAGCCGACCGGCTGAATCTCCAGCACATCATAGAACCGTGCTGTCTCCTCCGCCTCCTCTATCGTCTTGTTCAGCACCGTTTCGAAGAATTCACCCTTCTCGCAGCCCGAGATGACGAGAAGGCCTTCGCGCAGCTCAACGAGCTTGGATTTGGGAATACAGGCTACACGCTTGAAGTATTCCGTATGCGAAAGAGACACAAGCTTGAATAAATTTTTCTTGCCGACTGCATTCAGCGCGTAGATGCCGCAGTGAAAAGGACGGCTATTCGAGAAATCCAGCCCTACATAATCATTAAGCTGATGAAGGCCGGTAATATTGCGGGCAGCTGCGTCAGCAATCAGGCCAAACAGCACGCCTCCAAGCGCGATCGAGTCGTCAATCGCCCGGTGGTGGTTGTCGAGACTGACTTTATATTTGTCCGCCAAAGTATTCAGACGGTGATTTTTCATACTTGGATGGATGAAGCGGGCAAGCTCCAATGTATCGAGCACCGGGTTCATGACCTCGGGAATCCCGATCGCCTTGCAGTTTGCTTGAATAAAACCGATATCAAACCGGGCGTTATGCGCAACCAGTACGGCATCGCCAATGAATTCAACAAACTCTCGCAGCTTAGGTTCAAGCTCCGGCGCATCTCTGACCATCTCATCGTTAATATTGGTCAGCTGCTGAATATGATAAGGGATTTTCTCATGCGGATTAATAAAGGTTGAGAAGCGGTCAATCTCCTTCCCCTCCCGCATCTTGACGCCTGCAAGCTCGATGATTTTGTTGTTAATGATCGACAAGCCCGTTGTCTCAATATCGAACACAACATATTCGGCCGTCTGCAGATCTTCTTCGCGCGGATTAATAACCATCGGAACGGAATCGTTCACGACATTGGCTTCCAGTCCGAACAGCACTTTCATGTTATTCTTCTTCGCAGCTTTATAGGCTTCCGGATAACTTTGAACCCCGCTGTGATCGGTGATCGCTATCGCTTGATGTCCCCACTTGGCTGCCGTCTTGATATAAGCATCCACTGGTGTCACCGCATCCATGGTGCTCATGGTTGTATGCAGATGAAATTCAACACGCTTCTCCTTAGCATCATCCATTCGCTCCGGCGGCGCTTTAACCTCGTGAAGATCGTTAGGCATCATCACCAGCTCAGGCTCCATCATAAACCGGTCGTATTCAACACGGCCGCGGGCCCGAATCCACTTGCCATTGGCAAGCAGGCTCAGCATCTTCACATCGTCCTTGGTCTTCGCGAACATCTTCATCATAATCGAGTCGGTGAAGTCCGTCACATTGAAGGTAAACAGTGTGCTGCCATTGCGGAGCTCCTTGGACTCAAGCCCAAACACGGCCCCCTGTACGGTGATCTTCTTCTCTTCCTCTTGAATTCGGATGATCGGTACAGGCTCTTCCCGAATGTCATAACCGACGACCAGCCGCTCCGGCGCTTCGCCGCTATCATCAGGCGGTTCGGATTGCACGCTGGCCATAATCTGCTGAACGACCTCTCGCTCTTCCTGTACCCGCTTCTGGGTGAACTTCTCGTATTCCTCCTGGCCATACCGGCCAGCAGCAAGCTTGACCTTGCAGGTACGCTTGAAATACCGGTTGAAGAAACGGACTGCTTCCTCATCAATCCTCTTCTTGCGGGCCATCTCGAGCGTGGTGTCATCAAGCAGCGTAAGCGTCAGCAGCTCACCCTCGGCCTCGAACTTGGCTTTGCCCAGCCAGCCGTTTACCGAAGCCATCTCCTGCTGGGCCCACTCCACGAAATAATCCCAGTAGGCTGTCAGTACCTGATCGGTCGTGATGGCTGTCTCGTAATCCAGAACAAATGAAATGTCAGCGATATGTCCAAGCTTCTTGCGTACCGATTCGCAGAACAAACGGTATGCCTTATAAGGCAGTATGGACGTTTTGCGGATGCAAAACGTCCATTCCCGGTTATTTGCGCTAACGGCCACATGATCGATATATCCATCTCCAAAATAGGTGTTCATAACCTCTTCCGGCAAGCCCGCCTGCTGAAGCAGCAGCTCAAACCGCTGGCGTTTATCCCCCGTGTGGCTCATTGCTTCCTCCCCCATACTGCTGTGCTGCTATATCTTAATCAATAGGCGCGGGCAAACACGACCGTGTGTTTCGCCTTGTCTCCGCAGACCAGACAGCTTGACTTCTCGGCTGTCGGCTTGAACGGAATGTTGCGGCTTGTTGCGCCTGTCTCTTCCTTAACCTGGCGTTCGCAAGCTTCCGAACCGCACCATCCAGCTTCTACGAAGCCACGCTTGTCTTCAAGGAAAGCCTTCATCTCATCCAGCGTGTCCAGTGATTTGAAGTTTTCCTCACGGAACGCCTTGGCCTTCTCGAACATATCGTGCTGAATTTCCTCCAGCATGGACGTAACTTCTTCTGCCAGACGATCCTGCGCCACTATACGCTTCTCGCCCGTAATACGGGAGACAAGCACCACTTGTCCATTCTCCATATCACGCGGACCAAGTTCAAGACGCAGCGGAACGCCGCGCATTTCATATTCATTGAACTTCCAGCCCGGACTGACGTCCGCCCGGTCATCCACACGCACCCGGATGCCTGCCTGCTTCAGTTCGCGATACAGCTCGTCCACCCGGCCAACAACCTGTTCACGTGTCTTCGGCGGTCCGATTGGAATCATAATAACCTGTGTCGGCGCTACCTTCGGCGGAAGTGCAAGCCCCCGGTCGTCGCCATGCACCATAATCATCGCACCGATCAGCCTGGTGCTAACCCCCCAGGACGTCGTATGAGCAAACTGCAGATTGTTGCTGCGGTCCAGGTACTTGATATCGAAGGCAACAGCGAAGTTAGTACCCATAAAATGTGATGTGCCCGCCTGGACTGCACGGCCGTCCTTCATCATCGCTTCAATCGAGTAGGTATCAACCGCGCCAGCAAACTTCTCTGAAGGCGTCTTCTGCCCCATAACGACCGGAATCGCAAGAAACTCCTCAACAAAGTCACGGTAGATCTCCAGCATCTGCATCGTTTCCTGCCGTGCCTCTTCTTCCGTTTCATGCGCTGTGTGGCCTTCCTGCCACAAGAACTCACTTGTTCTCAAGAATGGCAGGGTACGCTTCTCCCAGCGCACCACGTTAGCCCACTGATTAATCAGCACAGGCAGATCACGGTAGGACTGAATCCACTTGGCATACATATGACCGAACATCGTCTCCGAGGTCGGACGGATGGCAAGACGCTCCTCAAGCTTCTCTCCGGCAGCCTCGGTTACCCATGGCAGTTCAGGATTAAAGCCCTCAACATGCTCCTTCTCCTTCTGGAAGAAGCTCTCGGGAATGAAGAGTGGAAAATAGGCGTTGCGGTGACCGGTTTCCTTGAAACGGCGGTCCAGATCACGCTGGATATTCTCCCAGATCTCGTAGCCTTCCGGCCTGAACACAATACAGCCGCGGACAGGAGAATAATCCATCAGCTCTGCTTTCTTGATGACATCGATATACCATCTTGAGAAATCCTCACCCTGCGGTGTAATTTCGGTTACAAACTGCTTATCCTTCGACATAAGTGCCTCCCAGCCCCATTCTGACAAAAATGAGCTCAAAACGCCTGCGCCGGCTCATGCAGCCCTGGTCAGCAGGCGTTTCGTTTAACCCTGTATCAAATTCAGTATATCATTATACGTTACGGCCAGCATCAGCAGCATCAGCATGGCAAAGCCGATAAAGTGAACCATACTTTCCCTGTTCGGATCAATCGGTCTGCCTCTAACCGCCTCAATTCCGAGGAAAATCAACCGGCTTCCATCAAGTGCCGGCACGGGCAGCAGATTGAAGATGCCCAGATACAAGCTCAGGATTGCCGTCCAGGATGTCAGCTGTTCAATCCCTTTGGCAGCTATTTCCCCTGTGAATTTCGCTGTCTTAACCGGTCCGCCCAGATCATCGAGCTTGAAATCACCCATGATAAGCTTTTGGAACATTTCCATGATCAATACGGTCGTATTTTTCATGGCTTTTCCAGCAAAGGTTACCGTCTCGACAATACCGGCAGCTCGCGTGGGATATCCAGCGGAAACGCCGACCTTACCCATTTGGGCTTCTTTATCAAAAGCTGGTGTCACTTCTATTTCCATTACACTGTTATTCCGGACGATGACCCAATTCATCGGCTTCTCAGCGGACTTTCCGATCAGATCGATCATCTTGTCATAATCGGTTCCGATCGCTTCCCCGTTAATGCTTCTAATCTCGTCACCCACCTGCAGACCTGCCTTGGAAGCAGGCGCTCCGGCAACAACTTCGCCAATAAGCAGCTTATCCGGGTTGTCAACAGGCACCCCTGACATCTGAATATAGGCCATGAACAGCACGAACGCAAGCACAAAGTTCATTGCAGGACCGGCAAAAATCGCCAGCGCACGCTGGCCGACAGTCTTGCTTCCGAATTGGCGGTCAAACGGAGCGATCTGCGTCTCTCGTCCGCGAGCTACGATCTCTGCCTTCCGGTCAACGCCAAACCGCTCCTTCTCCCCGTCGACATCCAGAACAATTTGCAGTGCGTGCTCAAGATCAATGGAAACCACTTCACCGCGCACCACATTGCTCCGTTCATCCAGCCGGTCAAGATACACCCTGGTGACAGCGCCGTTCGTCAGCCTTACGGCTACCGTCTGCCCGGGCTGAACCTCGACAATTTCGGGGTCCTCCCCAGCCATGCGGATAAACCCGCCTGCCGGAATAAGACGCAGTGTATACCTCGTCTCTCCCCGCTTCAGCGAAAACAGCTTCGGACCGAAGCCGATCGCGAATTCCCGAACCAAGATACCGGCCCGTTTAGCAAAATATAAGTGACCCCACTCATGTATTGAAACGATCACAAAAAACACAAGCACGGTCAATAATACGACTTGAACCATTCCCATCTTCGAAGCAGCCTCCTGTTCGTAACGGCCTGTACTTAGATTATCATTATTCCATCGGCCGATACAAGAGAACCGCAGATGACGATCTGCGTCCCCTTATATATTGAGCGCTGCCGCTTCTCTGCGTGCCCATCCATCCACTTCCGCAATGGCGGCAAGATCTGGAAGATTACATGCCTCGTGGCGTGAGAGCACACGCTCTATCACCTGCTCGATGGCCAGGAAGCTGATCTCTCCACTCAGAAACCTTGCAACCGCCACCTCGTTCGCCGCATTGTAAACAGCGGGAGCTGACTGGCCGGCACGGCCGCATTCAAATGCCATTCTGAGACACGGATACCGTTCGAAGTCCATCTTGCGGAAATTCAGACTCCCAAGCTGTGCCAGATCAAGCGGTTCTGTCGGCGATGGCCTCCGATGCGGATATGAGAGGGCATATTGAATTGGAATTCGCATGTCCGGCCAGCCGAGCTGAGCAATAACACTATTATCGACAAATTCGACATAAGAATGAATGATGCTCTCCGGGTGAAGCAGGACATCCAAGTCGTCATAGCCCGCACCGAACAGCCAGTGGGCTTCGATTACTTCGAGACCTTTGTTCACCATGGTAGCCGAATCAATGGTGATCTTGGAGCCCATTGACCAGTTCGGATGACGCAGCGCCTGTTCGACCGTTACCCCTTCCAGCTCCTGACGGCTCTTATCCCGGAAGGAACCGCCGGAAGCGGTGAGTGTTATCTTCTTGACTTCCGCTCTATTCTCCCCGTTCAGGCATTGATAAATGGCCGAATGCTCACTGTCTACCGGCAAAATATCCACACCCTTGTCGGCAGCCTGCCGCATCACGAGGTGCCCTGCCGTCACAAGCGTTTCCTTGTTCGCGAGCCCTATCCTGGCTCCTGCATTTATGGCCGCCATTGTTGAGCGCAGCCCTTGGCTGCCGACAAGAGCGGTCACGACACAGTCAGCACCTGTATCAGCGGCAACCTCATCGAGGCCTTCTTCACCATACAGCACCTTAATCCCGGCAGGCAGCATACCCCTGGCTTCCTCGGCTGCGTCTCTGGTTGCGAGACTGACTTTCTTAGGGTGAAAACGCAGCGCCTGCTCCACCAGCAGCTGGACATTCGTTCCTGCTGCAAGGCCGGCAACCTGATACTGTCTAGGGTCATTCGCGATTACATCAAGCGTCTGCGTACCAATGGAACCGGTAGAACCAAGAATCGATATTTGCTTCAATAGTCGTGTCCTCCTAAGCCAGTAATCCTGTCAGTGTAAGCAGCGGGAACACAATGAGCCAGCTGTCACAGCGATCCAAGACGCCTCCGTGTCCGGGGAGCAGTCTGCCTGAATCTTTCACACCCCGGAGGCGTTTATAAGCGGATTGTATCAGATCGCCGAACTGTCCGGCCGAGGAGGCAAGCAGACCGATAAGCAGAGCATGTCCGATTGTAAGGACGGCCGGAGCCGCTAACCAGAACAGCACTCCGACAATCAGGGACATTACAATGCCGCCTACCGCTCCCTCTATCGTTTTGTTCGGACTGATCGCTGGCCACAGCTTCGTCCTGCCGACCGCCCGTCCAACAAAATAAGCGCCTATATCGGATGCCCATATACAGCCGAAGGCTATGGCCGTATACAGAAGCCCATAATCTCCGTGGGCGCGAACCGTCATCATTTCCGAGAAGCCGTACCCGACATATACCGCTCCCAGCAGCAGAAGAGCTGAAGCGTCCAGCGTCTCCCTATTCTTCGTAACAACTGTCACCGACAAGAGCAGCAGCATCAATATCCAAACGACAGCAGCCAGCGAAGGCTCTGACAATCCAGCATGCTCCCATGGCGTTACGATAACAAGCATTCCTGCAAATCCGATTAGCGGCATAAGATCGAACCAGCGATAGCCGTTTAACCGGACAAACTCGAAATAGCCGACCACCGCCAGAAACAGGAGCAGTCCTTCATAGAACCAGCCCCCCAAGATGGCCATAATGCCAAACACAAGACCGGCGAATACGCCTGTAACCATTCGTTGTTTCACTGCTTCGCCACTCTCCAGTCGGCTTTACAACCCGCCGTAGCGTCGTGCTCGCCGTTGGTATTCGCTGACCGCCTCCAGAAAATGCTCCTCTGAGAACTCCGGCCAGTAGACCTCTGTAAACCATAGTTCGCTGTACGCCAGCTGCCACATCATAAAATTACTGATTCGCAGTTCACCGCTTGTACGGATGAGCAGATCGGGATCCGGCATGCCGCCCGACAGCAGGCGCGCTTCAAAATCCGCCTCGGTTAGCCCACCCGGCTGCAAATGCCCCTCAGCAGCCTCTTGACAGAGCTGACGAACTGTATCCATCATTTCTTTGCGGCTGCCATAATTCAGGGCAAAGTTCAAAACAAGGCCGGTATTGCCGGCTGTTCTCTCGATAGCTGTCTCAAGTGCCTGCAGTGTATGCGAAGGCAGCCCTTCCTTATAACCCATCATTCTAACTTGTACATTATTAGCAATTAGTTCCTCTAACTCAATGGCAAGAAATTCCTGAGGCAGCTTCATCAGAAAATCAACTTCAGACTTTGGTCTCTTCCAATTCTCTGTTGAAAATGCATATAGGGTCAGGTATTTGATACCCAGCCGATCAGCTGCCATCGTGACCCGTTTAACTGCCTTCATGCCGGAGTGATGCCCGGCAACCCTTGGAAGTCCGCGGCTTTTGGCCCAGCGGCCGTTTCCATCCATAATGATGGCAACATGCTGCGGTATATTATCCGGTGACAGCGTCTTTACAGATGGTTTTCGGCGGAACCGGCTGCGAATCCGATCTAACATTCGTTTTCCTCCCACAAGGGCAAATACAGGCAACTGGCAAACCAGCTTCATGATTGTATGTATGAATACAGCAGCTTCTCACGAAGTTAAACGGCCCGCGCCGTCTGCGACGGGCGAGCAACGGTATTACTGGTATGCACAGCGGAGAAGCGCCTGTTTGGCATGCTTACGATTTGAACAAGCCCCACCTTGTCGGAGGGGCACAATCAGCTTCACTAAACTTCCATAATTTCTTTTTCTTTATTAGCCAGAACTTTATCCACTTCCGCGATATAGCGGTCGGTCGTCTTCTGGATATCGTCCTGGTGACGACGTGACTCATCTTCGGAAATATCGGTCTTTTCCAGCTTCTTGATATCATCATTGGCATCACGGCGGATATTGCGGATTGCTACCTTCGCCTCTTCGCCAAACTTCTTCGTAGCCTTAACGAGCTCAGCACGGCGTTCCTCCGTAAGAGCCGGGATACCAATACGGATTACGGCTCCGTCATTGGACGGTGTCAAACCAAGGTCCGATTTCAGAATCGCCTTCTCAATAGCGGCCAGAGAGGATTTGTCCCAAGGCTGAATGATCAGCGTTCTGGAATCCGGCGTATTAATGTTCGCTAGCTGATTAACCGGCGTCATGGCACCGTAGTATTCCACCTGAACGCGGTCAAGCATAGACGGAGTTGCGCGCCCTGCGCGAAGTGTCGATAAATCACGCTTCAGAGCGTCGATTGCTTTACCCATGCGCTCTTCCGCATTTTTCTTGATGTCCTGTGGCATATTAGCTGGCACTCCCTTTCACAACGATGGTACCGATTTTTTCACCCATAACAACGCGCTTGATGTTGCCGCTCTCGGTGATTGAGAAAACAACGAGTGGGATGTTATTATCCATACAAAGCGATGAAGCGGTAGAATCCATTACGCCGAGGTTGCGGTTTAACACTTCCAGGTAGGTCAGCTGCTCGAACTTCTCAGCCGAAGCGTCTTTAAATGGATCAGCTGAATATACGCCGTCCACTTTATTTTTGGCCATCAGGATAACTTCCGCTTCGATCTCAGCGGCACGCAGTGCGGCTGTCGTATCGGTCGAGAAGAACGGATTGCCCGTACCTGCGGCAAAAATAACGACGCGCCCCTTCTCCAGGTGGCGAATCGCCCGTCTGCGGATATATGGCTCAGCAATTTGCTGCATCGCAATAGATGTCTGTACCCTGGTTGGGACATCGATTTGTTCAAGCGCGTCCTGCAGAGCAAGCGAGTTCATGACGGTGGCAAGCATTCCCATGTAATCCGCTGTCGCACGGTCGATCCCTTTGGCTGTGCCGGCAATACCCCGCCAAATGTTACCTCCGCCAACAACAATTGCAACTTCCACATTCAGTTCGACCACTTCTTTAACCTGTTCAGCGATCGAAGAAATCATCGCTGCATCGATTCCATAACCGTTTTGACCTGCGAGCGACTCACCGCTCACCTTCAGGACAATTCGTTTGTACACGGGATGATCCACTTTATTACCTCCATCTTTGACCTCTTTCGCGAGGCAGCATAAATAAATAATTCAAGCAGGGTATGGAAAAGCGGGGCAGAAGTACCGCCCCGCCGTTATCGTCGGATTACAATTTGGCTTGCGACATAACTTCTTCAACGAAGTTGTCCTGTTTTTTCTCAAGGCCTTCGCCCAGTTCGTAACGAACAAAGCGGCGGATCGAGATGTTCTCACCGATCGTGCTGATTTTCTCGTTCAGAAGAGCGGAAACTGTCTTGTCCGGATCTTTAATGAAGCTTTGTTCCATCAGACAGAACTCTTCATAATACTTGCCCATACGGCCTTCTACCATTTTCTCAACGATGTTAGCCGGCTTGCCTTCGTTCAGCGCTTGAGCTTTAAGAATTTCCTTCTCCTTCTCAAGGTCCTCTTGCGGCACTTCTTCACGACGGACATATCTCGGATTCGCTGCAGCAATTTGCATGGCAATGTCGCGCACGAAATCACGGAACTGGTCAGTCTTGGCAACGAAGTCCGTCTCACAGTTAACTTCTACCAGAACTCCAATACGACCACCGGCATGAATGTAAGATTCAACTACGCCTTCAGTCGCTGCGCGGCCTGCTTTGTTAGCTGCCGCTGCCAGACCCTTTTCACGAAGAAGTTCGCTGGCCTTCTGCAGATCGCCGTTCGCTTCCTCCAACGCTTTCTTACAATCAAGCATGCCTGCTCCGGTTTTCTCGCGCAATTCTTTAACTGCACTCGCATTAACTGCCATTATAAACCCTCCTGAAATGTTATAAGTCGATTGTTTGGACTGCTTGTATGTAACACACGGGATGACTCAATTGGGTGCTGGCTCTTAAAAAAAGGGCGGTGAGAGGTTTTCACCTTCCAACCACCCTTTCTGTCATGGCCAAATTTCCATTAAGCCGTTGTTTGTTCGCCTTGGTTGGCTTCCACAATTGCATCAGCCATCTTGGAAGTCAGCAATTTAACAGCACGGATTGCATCGTCGTTACCCGGAATAACATAGTCGATTTCGTCCGGATCACAGTTCGTATCAACGATACCTACAATTGGGATACCAAGCTTGCGTGCTTCAGCAACCGCAATGCGCTCTTTGCGCGGGTCGATGATGAACAGTGCGCTTGGCAGGCCTCTCATGCCTTTGATGCCGCCCAGGAATTTCTCAAGACGGTCTTTCTCCTTGCGGAGGATGATAACTTCTTTCTTCGGAAGCACTTCAAATGTGCCGTCCTCTTCCCACTTCTCCAGCTGGCGCAGACGATCGATACGCTTCTGGATCGTTTGGAAGTTGGTCAGCGTGCCGCCGAGCCAACGTTGGTTGATATAGAAATGTCCACAGCGTTCCGCTTCTTCCTTCACGGAATCCTGGGCTTGTTTCTTCGTACCTACGAACAGGACAGTACCGCCCTCTTCAGAGATGGAACGTACAAAGTTGTACGCCTCTTCTACTTTCTTAACTGTCTTCTGCAGGTCAATGATGTAAATACCGTTTCTTTCGGTGAAGATATAACGATCCATCTTCGGGTTCCAACGACGGGTCTGATGACCGAAATGAACCCCAGCTTCGAGCAGCTGCTTCATGGAAATTACCGCCATCTCCACAACACCTCCTAGTATGGTTTTTGTTTACCTCCGCCTGTCGCATCTTTCGGCAAGACTCGCGCAATCACGCAAGCACCCTTGACGAAATTGACAGCCGTGTGTTTTTAACACCGTCAATTACTATAACATATTCACATTAGCCTTGCAACTGCCTGTAAATGAATAAAAAAACCGCCATCTATGTCGCAAATGGCGGGCTTGTAATAATCTTCTTAACATCGGCGTAAGTAAGCTCACCGTCAAAATAGTAGAAACCTGCAACAATCTTGCTGCTGTAATCGGTCATAATCGTCAAGAAAACCTTCTCATCGGCAATTACACCCTTGGATTTGAGCAGCGAAGCAATCTGGGTAAGATTCATTCCGCTCTTGATCCGCACGGGGAGCATGGATACCGTCATCGTCTCCGGCTCGGCCGCTGGCGCTTCCTTCACACTGCCGCTCTTGACAGGCGCTGTCTCCGCTTCCTTAGAAGGTCCATCTGCCTTGGCCGGCTCGCCAGACTCAGGCGTCCCCTCCGCATTGGCATCATCAGCCTTTGTGTCGTCAGCAGCTGACTCTTCTTCTGCAGGGGCTTGCAGCTCTGCGCGCAGCCGCTGCTTAGCCTCTGCGATCAGATCATCCACCTGTTCCTGCGTATACATGTCCTCTGGTCCCTGTTCAGCCCTGCCTGCCTGCTGCTCCGAGACATACATCAGCTGCAGCAGGAGAGCTCCGACAATGATTCCGATTCCTAAGCCAAAGAGGAACGTCCGGTTTCTAAACACGCCGCTCCTCCTCCTGTTTGGCAAGCTGAAGAATCAGCATAACCTCACCTTTGTTCATCGCCATCTTCTTCGCGATCCATTCCACAGACTTACCCTGGCTGTGCAAATCAAATACCTCTGCGTAGCGCTCCCGTATCGGCTGGTTATGCTCCAGCTCGGCAGCCGCCTCTGCCACTTGCTCTTCTTCTGCCCTCTCTTGTCCGGCGTCCGTTGAATGAAGCGGTGGTGGAGACACATTTATAGACGGCTTAGCGGTTTCCTGATAGCCGGCAAGCTTCTGCTCCAGCTCGGCACAGCGCTGTTCCAGCGCAGCAATGCGCTGCTCCTGAACCCGGCTGTCCTCCCGCTGCTCCTTGCGTGCCTGGGCTATCGTTTCAACCATTCCCCGGCTGTCCGCTTCCATCTGTTCCATGAAATGCTCAAGAGCCGCCTGCATCTGTTCAACCGTATCGTCCGTATTCTGGCCGGATTCAGTCTTCTTGCGAGGTATTACCATAGCGCATACGATGGCGAATGCGCCTAACAGGACTACAAGCTGCCAAGGGGACAAAAGCCATCACCCGCATTCTTTTTAGTATTTTGTAAATCAGAAGGAAATATCAATATGCTTTCCTTTATAGGGATGCTCCTTGGCAGGGGCTGCTTCTTCAGCGGACTTGGAGTCCTTCCGCCGCTCTCTGGACTGCCCGCCGCCCTGCTTTCCCGCTTCTCTGTCCCGGATCGTCTGTCCGGTGGCCTCTTCAATGCCAGTACTCATCTGTCTTTCCTTCACAGCCTGCTTCTGGGAATCCCCGGCCAGCATGGCCTGTTCATTGGCAGCCCGCTGCAGCTGCTGGCTGTGAATGCCGCTTGCCTCCTGTGTTCGCGGTATCGACATTTGAAGATCGATAGACTTAAAGGTCATCTGATCATCCCCTTTAACCGGAGTGGCCTTGTTCAATAGATCGCCGACATGACAACGTCACCTTCGGAGTAATGGAAATAAACGCGCTGAGCCGCATCCTTCACAAACCGGGTGTACCGCCCGATTACGACCTTCGTTCCTCCGTACACCGTGTTAATCACTTCAACACGTGCACGGTCCGTATCCTCCAAGGTCTTCTCAATCTCAAGAATACGTTCGCGGCCTTCCTTCATCTCCTGGGTTGTCTGCCGCTTGGTGGCGTTCAGCTTGACCCTTAGCGCCATCTTGTCGGGCGACAGCTGTCCCGCCGCAGCCATCTGGTCGAGTAAAATCAGCGCCTTCTCCGTCTTATCCAGGTTGTCCGCCATCGAGCGAGTCTGCTGACGGAGCTCGGTAAGCTCAGCTCTAAGCTCGGGCAGCACTCCCACCTCTATCGTTGTCGCTGTGGACATGGTATTCCCGACCGTCCTTGCTGTAACCCTCTCTCCAGCCTGCACTGCTCCGCCAACCAGCAGTCCCTTGGCGCCCGAGCATATTACACTGCGTCCCGCGCGGACATGAGAATGCATGATGGATTGGGAGACCAGCACGTCCTCACCCGCTACTACATTCCCATCCTGGATAAACGAACTCTTCACATTCTTACCCGCTTTGACCAGACCTTTATTGCCTGCCACTATGCCGCCGGTTATTTCGATGGAGCCGTCGCTCTCCAGCTCAGCACCTTCAACCCCGCCAATGACGCGGATATCGCCTGCTGCTCTGACACGGAATCCGGTCAGGACATTCCCCCGGATGACAACGGTTCCGACAAAATCGATATTGCCGATATTATAATCGACGTCGCCATTAACCTCGTATACCGGAAACACATTGATCTTATCCCGGTCCGTCTTGGCAATCATGCCGTCAATGGCTGCATACATGGCAGTTTGTTCCGGATTCAGTACAACATTCTTGCCAACCTTAAATCTCGCTTCCTTACCGCTTCTACCATTAATAACCTCACCGGTAACCGCCTTGCCGGGCTGGCCCTCTACAGCAGGCAGCCGCTCCGCGATCAGCTGACCCTTCTGTACATTGTTCAGCTGTGTAATCTCCTTGAAGTCAACTGTTCCATCATCTAGCTCGGCTGGCTTGCGGCTGTCACTGTCCATCCGATAGACAAAATTGATCTTACCATCCTGTCCATCAACTGCAGGTATCCCGTTCGCAACTACCGTTTCACTATCATAATAAGCTTTGGGATTAGCTGCAACCGCCGCTAGGGTATCCTCCCTGAGGCCAAATACAACTCCACTGTCATGAAGCAGTTCTCTAAGCTCGTCTACTGAAAAATCGCCAAGTCCGTCGGTTTTCTTGAATGTAAGTACTGCGCTCATGCTGTCTGCTGCCAGGCGGACTCCGATAAACGTATTCAACGCTACCGGATTCGACACATCGAACCCCTCCTTATATTAATGCTGCATCAGCTGATTCTTCTGCTTGTCCAACGCTCCTCTTAACCGGAGTATTGCCTTGGAATGCAGCTGGGAAATCCGCGATGGCGAAAGCTGCATGACCTCAGCGATTTCACTGAGAGACAGCTCCTCATAGTAGAACAGGGAAACCACGATTCGTTCCTTCTCGGTTAACCGCTCAATACCTTTAACCAGCGTTTCCTTCAAGAAAAATTCCTGTACCTTATGGTCAGGGTTCTTCGCCTTCTCGTCAATCAGCATGGACAGCCGGGTTTCCGACTCCTCCTCACGGATTGGATCCTCCAGCGAACAAACCGTCGTGACCGCTATATCCTGAAGCATCGTCTGAAATTCACGCTCGCTCACATTAAGATAGCTGCTGATCTCCTTGTCCGATACAGTTCTAAGATACTCCTGCTCTAGATGCTGATAGGCTTCTTCGATGCGTTTCGCCTTCTCGCGAACTGATCTTGGCACCCAGTCCCCTTGTCTCAAGCCATCAATCATAGCCCCGCGTATACGCCAAGAGGCATAGGTTTCAAACTGAAGGCCCCGCTGATAATCAAACTTCTCTATGGCATCAATCAGACCCATCACGCCGTTGCTGGCCAAGTCGTCTCTTGAAACGTTCTTGGGCAGGCCGATGGCCATCCGGTTCGTTACGTAGTCAACAAGCGGCAGGTAGTGCTCGATGAGCTGCTTCTTCGCCTGTATATCCTTATCTTCCTTCCATTTCTGCCACAACTCGATGTTGGACAAATGAGGCGCTTTTGGTTCCATTATCATCGTCTCACCCTCCCAAAGCTTTCCTTAAGGAAAACCGACCATGTCAGGATGATTCCCGTTTTGCTTAAGGAAAGCATTCCTTTCATCCGTTCGGTCATTTCCCTTCTTCTGATAGATGGCGAAGAGCGTTCGCCAATTCTTCCGGATTTTTATTCTGTGTCGAAACAAGCCGTTTAGGCTCAAATGGCTTGAAAGCATTCTCTTCGCTTCGATCCGGCTCCAAACTGCCTTCCAGCTGCGATTTGAGCAGATCGTTCAGGTCCTCGCCTTCATCCGGTGTAACAGCATCAACTTGGCCGCCGAGGCCTGCTGATGACGTCTCCATAACCGGTGCAGGAGAACCTCCAACGATTAAGGATAAAACTGCTCGAAATAAGAAGCCAATCAGAAAAAGGGCGATGAACGCATACAGCCCGCGCAATGACGAAATGGCAAATCCATTCTTTCCAAGCGAGACGAGGAATGTCAGAAGCATTCCGGCTCCGCCGATTACAAGATTCCAGCGCACTGACCCCAGCATGCTACAGCTCCTTTACACCGTGCTGGACACTCCGGATCAACAGAATTCCATTCGAGCTGTCCAGCTCAATCGTACGGCCATAATTGGCCCCCGTATCCTCTGCCGCCAGACGGATTGAATACCCGCCAAGCAGCGTTTTGCAGGTTTCCACATTACGCGGACCGATTCTCATCGTATCCTGCTGTCCCGCAAACATAAACATCTGAGCTCCTCCTGCGATCTTGGCAGTCATTCTGCCAATCGAGGCACCCAGCTTCAGCATGTGCTCAATCAGCATCGGGAGCGCCGTATCGGCGTATTTGGCCTTATTGAAGTTCTCCTCCCTCGCGATTTCCGAGGAAGGCAGCATGATGTGGGCCATTCCCGCTACCTTAGCGGTTGAATCATACAGCGTCAAACCAACGCAGGAACCAAGACCTGTCGTTTTGAGTACTTCCCCTTCGGCAGCTATGTTCAGATCGGCCATTCCTACTTTGATTTGTTGTTTCATTCCGTCGGCACTCCTAGTGCAAGGAAGATTTTCTCGAATGATTCCGGATCGGGGATCAGGAAGAAATGGCCTTCCACCTCTTCTTTGTCCTCCAGAAAGGAAGTTTCAATGAGAAGCGCATCATCGCCCATCGTCCCAAACTGCAGCAGTCCGTAGCTGAGAATAGCTCCGGCCATATCTACAGCCAGTGAAGGAACGGTCGGCGCCATGGAAAGCTTCGTGAAATCAGCCAGCGAAGATAAGTAAGAGCCTGCCAGTATATTACCAATTTCACTCAGAGCCGAAAATTCCATCTCGGAGTAAGTCAATCCGTTATCCAGCTCGATCGACAAGAGATTGCTGAGCAGTCTCTTCGCCGATTCTTCCTGGATGATGAAAAACATGTTGCCAGGCGCATCACCTTCAACGCGCAGAAATACAGCGACGACAATTTGCTCGGAGCCGCCGACCCGATCGGCTATTTCCTCGAACGGGACGAGAGCAACCGTAGGTACACCCATATCAACCGGCTTGTCCAGCAGGCGGGAGAGGGCAGTGGCCGCGTTACCTGCCCCGATATTCCCGACTTCTTTTAAGACATCCATCTTGAAATGGGAAAATTCATTGACCGGGTTCAAAACCTAGTCCTCGAACTGTTCGATCTGGACGATCTCTTCTTTGTTCAATACTTCGGCCAAGTTAAGCATAACGAGCAGTCTGCCATCATTCAGCTTGGCAACGCCGCGCAAATATCTGGCTCTAATGCCGCCGATCACTTCTGGCGGTGTATCAATGGCATCGGAGTCAATGTCGATGACATCGTTAGCCGAATCCACGATGAAGCCCACTTCAAGATCGTTGACAGCTACAATGATGATCCTTGAGTTTTCGGTAGCTTCCGCCTGCTCCATGTCGAAGCGGCCGCGCAAATCAATCACCGGAATAACTACGCCGCGCAGATTAATGACTCCTTTAATAAATGCAGGTGTCTTCGGTACGCGGGTAATCGGCATCATCCGCTCGATTGTCCGCACCTTGTCAACCTCAACGCCGTAATATTCGCTTGCAAGACCAAATATAATAACCTTTAATTCCTCACCCATGGGATAACCCTCCTAAAGTTCTTGTAAGGAAACTCTTTTACTTAATCAGTGCATTCGGATCAATAATGAGAGCAACTTGACCGTCTCCGAGAATCGTAGCGCCTGAAACGACAGCAGTATTCGACAAATATTTGCCGAGCGGTTTCAACACGATATCACTTTGCCCGATAAATTCATCCACCATGACGGCTGCCCACTTCTCACCCTTGCGGATGATGACAACCTCGGTTTCATTTTCGGTAAGCTCATCGAAATCTGGTGATTCCAGCAGCTTGCTGAGCGATACGACCGGAATAATGGCGCCTCTAAACTCAATCATGCTGCTGCCGTGTATATGGTGTACCTGGTCACGGCGGACAATGGACGTCTCCATAATAGAAGACAGCGGAATCGCATATTTCTCACTGCCCAGCTTGATCAGCATCGCTGAGATAATCGACAGCGTAAGCGGAAGCTGGATCGAGAAGATCGTTCCTTTGCCAAGCTGGGATTTGACGCTTACAGCACCACCCAGTGAATTAATCTTGGACTTAACAACATCCAGCCCAACACCGCGACCGGAGATATCCGAGATCTTATCTGCCGTACTGAATCCTGGAGCGTAAGAGGAGCATGTATACTTCCTCGTCTGTCATTCCCGCACCTTGTTCAGCTGTGATTACGCCGTTCTTCACCGCAATGCTGAGAACACGTTCACGGTTGATGCCTGCGCCGTCATCTTCAATCTCAATGAATACGTTATTGCCGCTGTGGAAGGCGCGCAGGTTGACTGTTCCGGTTTCAGGCTTGCCAGCCTCCACCCGTTTCTCCACCGACTCAATACCATGATCGAGCGAGTTGCGGAGCAAATGAACCAGCGGGTCGCCAATCTCGTCAATGACGGTTCTGTCAAGCTCTGTCTCAGCACCGGAGATAATCAGGTCGATCTTCTTCTCAAGTGTCTTCGCCAGATCCCGCACCATTCTCGGGAAGCGGTTGAATACCGATTCCACCGGCACCATCCGCAGCTTCAGTACGATGTTCTGCAGATCTCCGCTGACTCTTGCCATATGCTCAACGGTCTCTGTGAGATCACCGCGTTTGATTTCGCTTGCCAGCTGCTCGAGCCGTACACGGTCAATCAGCAGTTCGCTGAACAGGTTCATCAGCACATCCAGACGATCGATGTCGACACGAATCGTTTTGGTTACTGCTGCTGCTCCTCCGCCTCCGCCTGCTGCTGGTGCTCCGGCAGTTGGCTTGGCTTCAGATGCATCCTTCTGTGCCGCAGGCTTTGCTGTCTCAGGTCTTGATGGCTTAGACAGCATGCCGATGGATTCTTCATCCATAACCGTTACCTGAGCCGACTCGATCTCTGAAATATTCTCAATCCGCGACTTCAAGTCTTCAGAAGTATGCTGGGTGATGAGATAAACCGAGAAGGAACGGTCAAATTTCTCCTGCTCGATATCCTGTACGGACGGTTCAGATTTCACTACTTCCCCGCTTTGCTCAAGAAGTTCAAACACCATATAAGCACGAACTGCCTTAAGCATGCAGGTTTCCTGTACAGTTACCTGAATGTGGAACACCTGATGACCGGTTTCAATGGACTGCTTCAGTACAGAAATTTGGAACTGGTCAAGCTCAATATCCGCTCCTGCTTCCCCGCCAGATTTCTCAGGGGCGGATGCCGCTTCCGCTTTAGGCGCGCCCTGCGTTTTATAATCCGGACTCACAATGGCCTTGAGATTCGTAACGATTGCCGAAACATCCGCTTTACCAGTGCCTCCGCCAACCACGTCCTGGACCATTGCATCCAGCGCATCTAAGCCCTTGAACAGCGTATCGAAGATGAAGTCATCCATCTTAAGCTTGTTGTTTCGGACAAGATCCAGGACATTCTCCATCTCGTGAGTCAAGGCAGCCAGATCTTCAAACCCCATCGTAGCTGACATACCCTTAAGCGTGTGAGCAGACCGGAAAATAATCTGTACAATACTGATATCATCAGGAGCACTTTCCAGCTTTAGCAGATTTTCATTGAGTGATTGAAGATGATCGTTGGACTCATCAATAAACATGGACAAATACGCATTCATATCCATTCCCATTGCACCTCCTGTTGGACTGTAACTTGCTGTAAGCTTTTTATTTCATCACCGCAGAGACGATCTGTCCTGCTATGCCTTGCAAGGGCAGAACGGTTTTGACGGCGCCCCCTTCCACGGCTGACCTCGGCATCCCGTAAACAATACAGGTTTCTTCCGACTCTGCGATCGTCGACTTCGCACCGTTCTCCGCCAGCGCCTTCATTCCCTTGGCACCATCGCTTCCCATGCCTGTCATAATAACAGCGTGCCGGTTAAGCTCGCTGTAAGGGAGCAGCGATTCGAACAGCACATCAACGGAAGGGCGATGCCCGTTACGGGCGGGATCCTCAGTCAGCCGGATGCGGTACAAGCCGCCGTCCTTCTGCAGTTTCATGTGATAGCCTCCGGGTGCTATGTAGACAACCCCGGCAGCAAGCACGTCTCCCTGCTCTGCCTCCTTCACGGTCAGTTCGCTGTACGAATCCAGGCGCTGGGCGAGTGAATGCGTAAATTTGGGCGGCATGTGCTGCACGATCAGAACCGGAGCAGGCAGGCTGCCCGGCAGAGATGACAGCACTTGATGAAGCGCCCGCGGCCCCCCGGTCGATGTACCAATAGCAACCAGGTGCCGGAAGCTTGCCGCATGTGTTTTCTTCATTGCGGCTGCCGGCGGAGCATCCGGTTTAACGGTACGTTCGGCCGTCTTTCCCCGGGTTGAACCTGCTGCCGCTGCTTGATCAGCAGCTCTGGGCTTTGTTAGCCCGTTAAACGGCTCCCCAGCTGCATTATGTCCCGCTTCTCTGCCAGGCTGCACAGCTTTCTGCAGACCTGTCGGTTTCAGAGGTGCTGCCGGATGCTCCAGCGGATTGGCCGGCTCGGCCGGTGTTACATCCGCTTGACGGCTTGTTGCCGGGCTTTTACCGGTCAATCTGTCCTGCATCTTAGCCTTTTGTGGAGCGGCCGGAGGAGGGGCTGGTGCCTGCGGCTTGGGCTTCTTATCAGCTGCATCATCTCCGCGAATTATGGTCAGGGAAACCGGCTTGTCAGGTATCTTCAGCACCGGTTGATGCTTTCTGACACTGACCGCAAGCTTCAAGCGGATGATTAGCGCCTCTGCCACGCTCGCAATATCATCGGTAATCCCTGACGGCTTCCTGATAAAATCAAATGCGCCAAGCTGCAGAGCAGCAATGGTTTGCCGCGTGTTATCCTCACTGATTCCCGACAGCATAATGACCGGAGTCGGCTTCTTCGCCATGATAATCTTCAAGGCTTCCAACCCATTCATCTCAGGCATCTCAAGGTCCAGCGTCACAGCATCCGGATTAAGCGCTTCTACTAACCGGACTGCCTCTGCTCCCGTAGATGCAGTACCTACAATCGTAAAGGACGAATCCTGAGTGATAATATCGGAGAACAGCTTTCGCATAAAGGCAGAATCATCAACAATTAATATACGGTAAGGCGTCATGCTGCTCACCCCTAGCAAAGGATTAAATTATAGTCTGAACATACGGTGTATAAATCCTTTGATTCCGCCCCCCCGGGTGACGGTTTCAGCCGCCAGGAAACGCCTCGCGATATCTTCTACACCCCGGGACGCACTGCCAGAAGGGAAAGCCAGCGTAAAGGGCACCTGCTTCTTCACAGCCTTTGTCACCGAAGGGTCATCCATCACAACACCGAGTACCGGAATATCCATCTGCAAGAACTGCCTTGCGACCAATCCAATCTTGTCTGCAGTCTGCTTGCCCTCGCGGTTGTCCACTGCCCGGTTGACGATTAACTTGAAATCAACCTGGTGGTTCATGGACTTCACCATCTTAATGAGGGCGTAAGCATCGGTTATGGATGTTGGCTCCGGTGTCGTTACTACGATGGTTTCTTGTGCCGCAACGATGAATTTCACCGTTTCCCGGGATAGACCTGCCCCTGTATCAAATAAGATAAAATCATAGTGGCCGTGAAGCTTGCCGATCTGATCACCGAAATAATCCAGCTCTTCGTCTGATAAATCAAGCAAATCCTTAAATCCCGAGCCGCCGGCTATAAAATGCAGACCAAGCGGACCTTCATGGATAATATCCCATATCGTTTTGTCTCTCTTCAGCAGATGATACAGGTTGTAAGGAGTCGAGCAGCCCATCAGCACATCAATGTTGGCCATTCCGATATCAGCATCGAATACCAGTACACGCTTGCCGAGCTTCTGCATGGACAAGGCGAAGTTCAAGCTGAAATTCGACTTGCCCACTCCTCCTTTGCCGCTTGTCACCGTAAGAATCCGGGTCGATCTGGCACCCGCATCCGTACCCTGCACCTCCACAAGTCTGCGGAGAGCATGTGCCTGATCATTCATGAGCGGACGCCCCCAATAGCTGTTTTACAAAGGTGTCTGACTGAAATGGTTCAATGTCATCCGGTACATTTTGCCCGTAAGTTATATAAGCGGTCTTCAGCTGATGCTTCATCGACATATTCAGAACGGCTCCATAGGTATCGGTTTCGTCCATTTTTGTGAATATCAGCTTGCCGACACCGTACTGCGAGAAGCGCTCCGCCACCGCCTCCATGTCCCTCGTCTTGCCGGTAAGGCTGAGCACAAGATAGGTATCCTTGCTGTCTCCAGCTTGCATCAGGCTGTTCACTTCAGATACATAAAGGTCATTGCGGAAGTTCCGTCCCGCCGTGTCCATGAAGACCAGCTCACGGTCTTCCAGCTCCTTGTAAGCCCGGTTCAGTTCAGCCGGCGAGAACACAATTTGAAGCGGAATGTTGAGAATGTTAGCGTATGTCCGGAGCTGATCGACCGCTGCGATCCGATATGTGTCGGATGTGATCAGACCCACCTTGCGTTTATGCTTCAATGATTGTTCAGCAGCGAGCTTTGCAATTGTCGTCGTCTTGCCAACCCCTGTAGGGCCCACAACATGAACTACACGACCGGCATATTCGACTCCGGCTGTCTCGAACGGCTTCATCCATCCGGCCAGGATCGAACCAGCTGTATCGAGGACAGACTCAGCACTACCTTCAGGACTGTAATCGGGATGCTCAAGGAGCTCTTCGACCAGCTTGTCAACCCATATCTCCTCGACTTCCTGTTCAAGAAGCCTGCTCCGCAGCGGTGCCAGATTCTCCGGTTCGTTGCGGCTGTCCTGCTGCTTGGCAAGCCGGACCACCAGCTCCTTCATTTCCTTCAGCTCATCAAGTACGGCTGACTGATCTGCTGACTGCTGTTTGACTTGCGGACGTTCTGCCGGCTTAGCTTCCTGCACAGTTGTCTGTACCGCCGCTTGAGCAGCTGCCTGCTTCAACAGCGCCATCAGGTCTTCATTGCCGCCAGCTTCAAGGCTTACTGCGGATGAGGCAGCGGGCATAGCGCCAGCCCTCTCAGCCGATGAAGCCCGCGCCGCTTGCTTGCTGAGCGGGTCGGCCACTGCCGGCATACTACTGCCGCTAGCCTGCTGTTTGACCGGACTCTTAGGCGCCGCTTGCTTCGGCTTGGGCGCCGCCGCTCCGGATTCTATGGCGGCAATGACCTCCATCTTCTTCTTACGGAACATGCCCATGAAGCCGCCTACGAATATTTCCTTGGTGTTCAAGATCACTGCATCCTTGCCCAGCTCACTGCGGATTAACGGCAGCGCCTCCGGAACATCATTGACAATATACCTTTTCACCCTCATAGGTTCACCACCCCTACGCTTTGGACTTCAACGCTTGGTTCCAATTCACTGTAAGATAAGACGGGAATGTCCTGCATGGTTCGTTCGACCAGCTGCCTTAAGTACATGCGGATCGTCGGAGACGCCAGCACGATCGGCTGTTGTCCAGACTGCAGCTGCCTTGTAACCTGTTCATTCAGACGATGATAAATCTGTTGGGTTGATACAGGATCAAGCGCGAGATAGCTTCCCTGATCCGTCTGCTGCACACCTTCGGCAATCTTCTTCTCAAGCGAAGGACCGACTGTTATAACCTTCAGCGACTCGCCGGCAGCGGAGAACTGGTTGGTAATCTGTCTGGACAGCGACTGCCGTACATACTCGGTAAGAACATCGGGATCTTTCGTATAATTGCCATGGTCGGCAAGCGTCTCGAATATGGTGACAAGATCCCGGATCGAAATTTTCTCACGCAGCAGCTTAACAAGAACTTTCTGAATATCACCGACAGTCAGGATATTCGGGATTAGCTCATCAACAAGTGCCGGGTAAGACTCCTTCACATTCTCAACCAGCGCCTTCGTCTCCTGACGCCCAATCAGCTCATGCGCGTGCCGTTTGATAATTTCCGTCAGATGAGTTGCAACAACGGAAGGGGGATCAACGACCGTATAGCCGGAAACCTCCGCCCGCTCCTTCGTCACCTCATCGATCCAGAGGGCCGGAAGCCCGAATGCAGGCTCCTGGGTTTCGATGCCAATGATCGATTCGTCATCATAGCCGGGGCTCATTGCCAGGTAATGATTAAGAAGCAGTTCTCCCCTTGCTACTGTATTACCTTTGATTTTGATCACGTACTCATTCGGTTTGAGCTGAATGTTATCCCGGATCCGGATAACCGGTACAACCAGTCCAAGCTCAAGTGCACACTGCCTGCGAATCATGATAATCCGGTCGAGGAGATCCCCTCCCTGCTGAGTATCAGCAAGCGGGATCAAGCCGTAACCAAATTCGAATTCGATAGGATCAACCTGCAGCAGGCTGATGACACTTTCAGGACTGCGCACCTCTTCGATCTGCTGTTCTTCAATAATAAGCTCTTCTTCCTGCTGCTTCTTCGCCAGATTGGCTGACATGCGGTATCCTGCGAACACAAGCACCCCGGCAAAAGGCAGCGTGGCTACAGGTCCAATTGGTGTTGCAAGCCCCAGCAGCGCAACCGTACCGGCTACAATGTACAGCAGCTTCGGCTGCTGCAGCATCTGGTTCGAAAGATCATAGGCCAGATTGCCTTCAGAAGCAGCTCTCGTTACAATCAGGCCAGCTGCCGTAGATATAAGAAGCGCGGGGATCTGACTCACCAGACCATCGCCAATCGTCAAGATCGAATACGTTTCTAAGGCTTCGGAAAATGGCATGCCGTGCACCGACATCCCGATTACAAAGCCGCCAAGAAGGTTAATAATAAGAATGACGATTGAAGCGATGGCGTCGCCTTTAACAAATTTGCTGGCACCGTCCATTGCCCCGTAAAAATCCGCTTCCCGTTCGATTTTTTCGCGGCGGTCACGGGCTTGCTGTTCATTAATCAATCCCGAGTTCAAGTCAGCGTCTATACTCATCTGTTTACCAGGCATCGCATCGAGGGTGAAGCGGGCTGCAACCTCTGCTACCCGTTCAGAGCCTTTGGTGATCACGATGAACTGCACAACGACCAGGATGAGGAAGACGACAAAACCAACCGCAATCTGGTTACCTGCCACGAAACGACCGAACGTCTCGACTACATCTCCACCTTCTGCCTTGGACAAAATGTTTCGGGTAGAGGAGACATTAAGCGCCAGCCGGAACAATGTCGTGATAAGCAGTAAGGCAGGGAATATGCTGAAATCCAGCGCCTTCTGCGTATTCATAGCGATCAGCAGAATCATCAATGCCGCGGATATGTTGACGATCAGAAGAAAATCCATCATCACAAGCGGTACCGGGATGACCATCATCAGCACAATGCCTATGATACCGATCAATATAGCTAAATCTTTAACTTTCATCAGGCATTACCCTTCCTATGATGATTTCCCGCGACCGCGGCCTTTAAGTTTGTATACATAAGCCAGTACTTCCGCAACAGCCTGGAACAGGTCGGCCGGGATTGCTTCGCCGATTTCCGCCCTGTCGTACAGGGCTCGTGCCAGCGGCCTGTTTTCCATCATCATGACACCATTCTCTTTCGCAACTTCCCGAATCCGCAGGGCCAGATAATCAACCCCTTTGGCCAGTACGACAGGCGCATCCATATTGGATGCATCATACCGCAGTGCGACGGCAAAGTGAGTCGGGTTCGTAATGACCACATCGGCCTTTGGCACATCCTGCATCATTCGCCGCAGTGCCATTCGCCGCTGCCGCTCCCTGATCTTGCCCTTAATCAGCGGGTCACCTTCTGATTTCTTGTATTCATCTTTGATGTCTTGCTTGGACATTCTGAGGTTTTTCTCGTAATCATATTTCTGGTACATGTAGTCAAAGACTGCGAGAACCAAAAGAATTGCGGCAATCTTTATACCGAGTGACAGAGTGGTTGAAGCAGCAAAGCTGAAAATATCCTGAGGCGCCAGATGTGCAAGCTGCAGGATCTGCCCCCGCTCACCCCAGAGCGAAATGTACACCATAACACCGATGATCGTCAGTTTCAGTACACTTTTACTAAACTCAACTAATGACCGGAGCGAAAATATTTTCTTAAATCCCTTAATCGGATCGAGCTTCTTGAAATCAGGCTGCAGCGGCTTGCCGGTAAACAGAAAGCCTATCTGCAGATAATTGCCCACAATCGCAATAATAAAAGCAATTCCGAGTATCGGGGACAGGAGCAGAAGCAGCTGCACGAGTAAATTGGTAAATAACGGCATTACATTCCCTGTCGTCACATCGAAAGTCAGCCAATCCTCGAAGAAATCACCGAACAGCCTTAGAATACGCTCCCGGTAAAACCCGCCCAGCATCATGAAACTGAGGAAGATACTGAGCAGAATCAGCGCGGCTGGTATCTCGTTACTCTTGGCTACCTGGCCCTTCTTGCGTGAATCCTGCCTTTTCTTCGGGGTGGCACGTTCCGTCTTCTCCTGAGAGAAAAGCTGCAGATCAAGTGTCAACCTGAACTTGGTCAAGTACGGCCACCTCCTGTAAGCATAAGAACCATCACACCAGCTATCTTGCAGCACTGCCGTTGACGATCGCCATCAATTCTCCCATTGCGTTAAACATCTGGCTGAACAAGTGAGCGAACAGCCCCGTCAAGCCGGGTACTACGAGTGCCAGCAGCAGCAGACCGATCAGGATTTTCAGCGGCATTCCGATTACAAAGACGTTAAACTGCGGCGCCGTCTTGGCCAGAAATCCGAGGCCCACATCCGTTAGAAACAAGGCAACAACCAGCGGTGCGGATATTTGCAGGGCCAGCATAAACGTGATCACCAGCGCTTTGGTAAGGAACTGTGTGATCGTACCGGCTGCCATCTGTGTGAACAATCCGTTGTCGATCGGGATCCAGTCGTAGCTTTGGACAATTCCGTCAAGCAGGAAGTGATGGCCGTTCATTCCGAGGAAGATCAGCACCATGACATAAAACTTGAAGTTACCGGTAATCGGCGCCGATGCACCTGTCATCGGGTCGTACACATTCGCCATCGCCAGTCCCATCTGCAGGTCAATGAAGGCGCCGGCCGTCTGAACCACCGTGAAGAACAAGTAACAAGTGAAGCCAATCAGAAGACCTACCAAGATTTCTCTTCCAACCAGCAGCAGGTAGGTTGCATCTGCAGGCACCGCCGCCTGGCTTGATCCATAGCTGAGATAGACGATTACCGATAAGAAAAATCCCAGCCCCACCTTGAACATAGTCGGAACGCCTCGGGTCGAAAAGACTGGTGCCACGACGAAAAATGATGTTATTCGACAAAAAATTAATAAAAAAATTGGGAATGCCTGCAGAAATGTATTCATCTTTCCACAGCCTATCCGATATATTTATAGAGGTTATTAAATAGGTTGTACGTAAAGTCAACGAGCGTGTTCAAAATCCAGGGACCAAAGATCAGAATGGAGACCAGAACAGCGACAATCTTCGGTACAAATGCCAGTGTCTGCTCCTGGATTTGAGTTGTAGCCTGAAATATACTGACGATCAATCCCACCGCTAGTCCCAATACCAGCATCGGCGCACTGCTCTTCAGCGTAACATACACCGCCTGACCGGCAAGCCCGATTATAAAATCCGCATTCATGATGCCGCCCCTCTCGATAACCTATGGATTAAAACTCAGCAGCAGTGACCGCACAATCAAATACCAGCCGTCTACCAATACGAACAGCAAAATCTTAAACGGCAGTGAAATCATGACTGGCGGAAGCATCATCATACCCATGGCCATCAGCGTGCTGGAAACGACCATATCAATAACCAGGAATGGTATAAAGATCATAAATCCCATCTGAAACGCGGTTTTCAGCTCGCTTATTGCATAAGCCGGAACCAGTACGGTAAGCGGTATCTCCTCATAGCTGCTTGGCTTCTCCATCCGGCTGTACTTCATGAACAGCAGAAGATCCTTCTCTCTCGTATGCGAGAACATGAATTCCTTCATCGGCTTAGCGGCAGCTTCGAGCGCTTCCGTCTGGGTCAGTTCGCCCTTCAGGTATGGCTGAAGTCCTGCCTCATTCACCTGGGAAAGCGTAGGCGCCATGATGAAGAAAGTCAAGAAGAGCGCAAGCCCGATCAGTACCTGATTCGGCGGCATTTGCTGCGTTCCGAGCGAGGTCCGGACAAAGCCGAGAACAATGACAATACGGGTGAAGCTCGTCATTAACACGAGAATAGCTGGTGCGATACTTAGTACTGTAATGAGCAGCAGTATGGAAACCGCCGATGTATTCGGCTCCCCTTCTTCTCCGCCAATTGAGATATCAATGTTCGGGAGAGGCTCCGCATAAGCCTGGTTCATATAAAGCCCTGTCCCTGCAACGAGCAACAGCAGTACAGCTAATAGTAGTTTCTTCTTCATGCATCTCTCGACCGATCTGTATGGTTTGCGTCATTAAGCAGCGTTTCTACCTGCTGCTTATGTTCCGATTGACGCTTCAGCTTATCCTGTAAAATCGTCCGGAAGCTCTCTGCGTCCATCGTTGTCCCCTTCCCCTGTGGCTCCTCCTCACCCGAGCGTCCACGTAAGCGGTTAAGGACCGCCACGAAACCGCTGGCGTTCCAGCCTTCTGACTGCTGGCCTTCCAGCATGCTGATGATCGCTTCGGCCTGCCCTGGATCATCGATCTTGTCAAGAAGCGTCACATTCTCTCCAACCCCAACAACGTAGAGCAAGCCTCCGATATCGACCACCTGCATGGACTTGTTCTGTCCTAGTCCCACTCCGCCCAATGTACGGAGCGACCTGTTTATTCCCATTGCCCGGCTGCGGCCGGAGAGAAACTTGATGAAGAGAACAATCAAACCGATAACGAGAAGGAGAGCGATGATGACCCATACCAAACTTCCGGCAACATTGGTGTCAGGTGCGTATTCGATTCCGCTGTTAAGGTCGGCCAAGTCGTTGCCGTTACTCGCGGCTAATGCCGCAGCCGGGGCAGCGGCCATTGCAATTGCCGCAAGCCCGGCCGTCATCCATTTGGTTGTCCTCATGGCACTAACCGTTAACCCAGTGTCTTCTTAATTGCTTCGATAACACGGTCAGCCTGGAAGGGCTTAACGATAAAGTCTTTAGCGCCTGCCTGGATGGCATCGATAACCATGGCTTGCTGGCCCATAGCGGAGCACATAATAACCTTTGCATTGCCGTCAAGCTTCTTGATTTCCTTCAGCGCTGCAATGCCATCCATCTCCGGCATGGTGATATCCATCGTAACCAGGTCGGGCTTAAGTTCTTTATACTTTTCTACCGCTTGTGCGCCGTCCTGTCCTTCACCGACGACCTCGTAGCCGTTCTTAGTCAAGATGTCCCGGATCATCATTCTCATGAATGCTGCGTCGTCTACGATTAAAATGCGGTTTGCCATCTTTTTTCTTCCTCCCAGAAGTTATTGTAATTTTTGAAGCCGGTCCCATTGACTGACAATATCCGTCACGCGTACGCCGAAGTTCTCATCTATAACGACAACCTCGCCTTTGGCGATCAGTTTGTTGTTAACCAGTATATCTACCGGTTCACCTGCAAGCTTGTCCAGCTCAATGACAGATCCTTGTGAAAGCTCCAGAATCTCTTTGATCTGCTTCTGCGTCCTACCTAATTCTACAGTCACCTTCAGTGGAATGTCGAGCAATAAATTCAGGTTGGAATCATCCGCCTGAACATATGGCGCTCCCTGGAAATTAGCAAATTGCACAGGCTGCACATTCACGTTCCGGCCAGGCATTGAACCAAGCGTCTGCGGCGCGTGTGCATGCATTGGCATGCCGCCCCCGGTATAATCAGGCGCCATTGGCTGAGCATACTGCGGCTGTGGCGGTGCCATCGGCGGCGGTGTATGCTGAGGCGCTTGAGGCGCGTGAGGTGCTTGAGGCTCTGGCGATGCTGTCTGCTGCGGCGCAGGTGCAGCTGCCTGCGGTGCTGGTGCAGCAGCCGGAGCCGGAGCTGGATCCGGGGCTGTTCCGCCCATCAGGGTCGATACAAGCTCCTTCGCGAATGGAACAGGCAGCAGCTGCATAATGGTTGAATCTATCAAATCCCCAATCTTCAGGCGGAATGATATTTTTACAAACACATCCACCGGAGGCAGATTGCTGACGCCTTCTCCACTGGATACGTCAAGGATATCAATACCCGGAGGCGAGATGTTAACGAACCGGTTGAAGATCGTTGACATGGACGTTGCCGAAGAACCCATCATCTGGTTCATCGCTTCCTGAACGGCGCTGACGTGAATCTCGTTCAGCTCTTCAGCCGTCACGTTGCCTTCACCGCCCAGCATCAAATCTGCAATGATCTGAGCATCCAACGTCTTGATAACAAGCGAGTTAATACCCTGAAATCCATCCACATATTCCACATGGACAGCCACATGGGGTCTTGGAAACTCACTGTCCAGATCTTCCCGTCTAATCAGCGAAACCTGAGGTGTCGTGATGTCGACCTTCTTGCCAAGCAGTGTGGACAAGGCTGTCGCCGCACTGCCGAACGTGATATTGCCTATCTCTCCAAGCGCATCCTCTTCCAGCGGATCCAAATACTGATCAGCGGCCAGAGCCTCGCCTTCTCCGGAAGAATCTCCGTCCCCGGAAGATTGCCGCAGCAGCGCATCTATCTCTTCCTGCGACAAATAATCCTTACTCGTCATGATCTTCTTCCACTCCTTCGCTTACAATCTCGTCGACCTGTATGGCTACGCGGTCTCTGATAGTACCCGGGCTGCCGATAAATTTCAGCTTCTCGCCTACTTTAATTTGAAGCCCTTCTTCTACCCGCTTATCCAGCGAGATTACATCTCCTACCGACAGGCTGAGAAACTCCTGAATCGATATGCTGGAGGCGCCAAGCTCAGCGACAATCGGCAGCTTGGCTTTGCTGACCCGATTGCTGAGCATGTCCACTTCTTCCGGTGCACGGCTCTTCTTCTGTGATACGAACCAGTGATGTACGGATAAGCGTGACATAATCGGTTCGATGACGACATGCGGTATACACAGGTTAATCATACCGGTTGTATCACCGATTTTGGTGCTGAGTGATATCAAAGCAATTGTCTCGTTTGGAGAGACAATTTGCATGAACTGCGGGTTCGTCTCCAATGCTTCCAATCTGGGGGAGATATCGACAACCGTTTTCCACGCTTCCTGCAGACTCTCGAATGCCCGGTTAAATATCCGCTCCATGACAATCGTTTCAATTTCCGTAAGTGAGCTGATTTTGGTTGGTGCTACACCTTGTCCTCCCAGCATGCGGTCCAGCATCGCATAGGCTACGTTGGGATGGACCTCAAGCACCATACGGCCTTCAAGCGGATCCGCCTCGAAGATATTCAGAATCGTCATCTTCGGTATCGATCGGATAAACTCATCATAAGGAAGCTGCTCAACCTGCACCACATTAATCTGTACGAAAGTACGCAGCTGGGCTGAGAAATACGTTGTCAGATAACGGGCAAAATTTTCATGTATACGGGTCAGGCTCCGAAGATGGTCTTTCGAGAAACGGACGGCACGTTTGAAATCGTATGCGCGTATCTTCTTCGTGGTCTCTTCTTTCTTGAGTTCCTCCGCATCCATCTCACCGGATGAGAGGGCCGCGAGCAGCGCATCGATCTCATTTTGCGATAACACATCCACCATTTGTCTCACCCCCCTTAAAGAGCTGCAATTACATTCTGCCAATAATATGTTAGATCATTGTTACGATAAAGTTAGTCACTTCAACTTTTGTCACTTTTCCTGCAGAAAGTTCCTTATTGATGGCATTAATCAGCTTGGCGCTCAGTGCATCCTTGCCCTGCGAGCCCTTCAGCTCCTCCGGCATCATGTCTGCAAGCGCGCGGATAATAATCGGCTTGATCTGGATGTCCTTGATCTTGTCGAACTCTTCCTTGGATTTCTTGTCATCCAGCTGGAATGCGAAGCTCATAACAACCAGATAATCCGTATCAAGCAGGTTCGTCTTGATATCCTGAATTTCGGTTGTCATTTCAACCCGTTCGTCAGCGCTGAGCTTTTTGGGTTCAACTTCGTGAACGCTGTGCTCTGCTTGCAGAGCAGGGTCATCCTCACTGTTCATAAACTGGTTGTACAAAAACACTGCTACTACCGCGATCAGAGCAATCGCCAGCAGGATCGTAATCAGCCAAGGCAACATTTTCTTCATGATGATGGCCCCTCCGTTTGCTCGTTCCTGTATACAGCTGCCACCAAGCCAATTCCTCTTAAGTAATTCTGGATTCGTTCCTGCAGCAGTGCCGCAGGCTCTGTGGCCACGAATTTTTTACCAGTCGTCAGCGTGATCAGTGTATCGGGAACTTCTTCAATCAATTCGATCAGAAGTGCGTTAACCATGATCTTCGTACCGTTCAGCCGTGTTACTTCAATCATGAGCTACCTCCTTACAATACCGGGAGGCGGCTGTGCGCCCCCGCGGTTAATGTTCATTAACGCTTAAGATTAACAACTTCCTGCAGCACTTCATCCGATGTCGTAATAATTCTGGAGTTCGCCTGGAAACCGCGCTGTGCAGTGATCATTTCTGTAAATTCGTTTGTCAGGTCAACGTTGGACATCTCCAGCTGTCCGGAGATGATAGCGCCGGTACCTACTTCAATGTCGCCAGCCGCACTCAGTACAACCTCACCATCTGGATGCGCGTTCGGTGTCATGCGGTAGAGGTTGCCGCCGATCTTATCAAGACCGCTTGGGTTCGCTACCTTTACGACAGCAAGCTGGAAGTCAGTAGGTTCACTTGTACCGTCAGCACGAACCGAGATAATCCGTCCGTCCTGAGCGATTGAAAATGCTGTGACATCCTCTTCAAGAATGATAGGCTCGCCGTCGGCACTGAGAACGAACTGGCCATCAGCATTCACCAGCTGCCGGTTGGCATCAAGTGTAAAGTTACCGGCACGTGTCAAGTAAGGAACCTCTTGGTCAGGTGTGGACTTGACCGCGAAGAATCCGTCACCATCGATGCGTACATCCGTCGCAATATTAGTCGTCATGGCACTGCCAGGGGTATGAATCGTATCAATTGCCGAAAGGGTTACGCCAAGGCCGACTTGTTTGGCGTTCACACCGCCTCTTGCTCCCTCTTCCGGTGCAGACACACCCGATACGGTTTGGCTTAGGATATCTTTGAACATTACGCGGCTTGCCTTGAAGCCTACCGTGTTGACGTTGGCAATGTTGTTGCCGATAACGTCAAGCTTTGTCTGGAATGCTCTCATGCCGGATACGCCGGAATACATCGATCTTAACATAGGTTTGTTAGCCCCCTATTTGGAATGTGTTATGGATGGCCGCATCAATCGGTCAGCGGCCCCGGGCCTCCTGTAAGGTCCAGCCCTGATTATGAAAGAACGACGGCGCTGTCAATCTGGGTGAAAATATTACCTTCCAGCGATTTGTGATCCATTGCCGTAACAACTGTTTTGCTGGGAACATTGACGATCATTGCGATGTCCCGGTATAGGACCAGTGAATCCTTGGCACCTTTAGCTTCCGCTTGGCTCAGCATGTCCGCAATCCTGCTCAGCTGCTCAGGCTTTAGATCAATGCCCCGCTGCTTCATCCGCACTTCAGCATGATGACTGAACTTGAGTTCACTCGCATGGAGATAAGTATCAAAGGAGACGGATTTATTATCGGATACCGCCGGCTTGCGAACGCCGATCGGCATACCCTGAGAAGGATACAGATGTCCAATACGAATGGCATCAGACATTGCCGGCATCCTCCTTTGGCTCGGAGATAGACGTCACAAATTCCATTGGAATCTTGGATCCACCACTCTGTGCATACTGGACGCCATCGCTTACTCCGATCGACTCGACAATGCCTTTCTTCGTCATGAGCGTACCATTGGAGTCATATTCGAACCATTCGATCTGTTTGCCGATAAGACTGCTTGCCGTACCAAGGTTTTGGCGCAGCGCCGTCATTTCCTTGGACATGTTCATCAGCTGCTCTACCGAGGAGAACTGTGCCATCTGAGCAATGAAATCCCGGTCCTGCATCGGCTGCATCGGATCCTGATTACGCAGCTGGGTCACAAGAATTTTTAGAAAATCATCCTTGCCAAGTGTTGAGCTCTCGGTACTCGCTTTGCCGGCCGCCTTAATATTGGTTGAATCATAGTAAGGCCACACGTTGCGTGTTGATATAATGCTGTTGCCGCTCGACATGTTGTCGTCACCTCCGTTCATTCCTGGCTTATGCCTTGACGTTGATTGACCTGCCGTAGCCGAGTCCGTTGATGACTGCCTGTTCGACCAGCTCGCCTTCAAAGGCAGTAACAGAATCGTCATGAAGCCCGCCCTGCTTGCCCTTCTGCTGGAATGCCTGGCCGCTTCCTCCGCGCTGCTGAGGATCTTGGAATGCCTGGCCCTGTACAGGGTTATGGGTTACCTCAAGCTTCTCGACCTGAAGGCCTTGTGTTTGAAGCGATGCACGCAGTTGAACCATCTGGCTCTCAATCATATCCCTGGCCATCACATTATCGGTTACGAACTGTGCGGTAAGCTGTCCATTTTGCATCGATATCTTGACATCTACCTGCCCCAAATGTTCGGGCAGCAGTGTTAATCTCGCTTCCGACACGGCATTACCCTTAAGCAAGCCGAACTGCTTGACGAATGTACCGCTAACCGTTTCAGCGAACCGCTGTACTGGTACTTGTTCAGGCACCGGAAGCTTGGCTTGTTCAGTACCAGCGGACTTAGCTGTTTCCTGTACAGCTGAACCAGCGGTCGTTGCCACTGTTGGCACAGCAGGCTGTGCATCCAGATCTGCCACCGAATCAACTCCAGTTACTGCAGCTGAATCACCTGCATCCTGAACGACCGCAGATAAGACGGTAATCGGCACTGGCTGCTGACCAAGACGTCCAAGAATATTGTCTGCTGGTGTCACGGTCTTCGCCGTCTTGATGACCAGCTGCTCGGTAGTCTTCAATTCCAATCCGCTGTTCTTAACAGCCAATACATCTGTCATCACTTGTTCGTCAGCACCAGATGCAGCAGCAGTCGCAGCATCAAGAGTACCGCTAGCTTGAGCCAACTGCTTAACCTGTTCAAGCTTATTGGTCAGCGTCGCAAGCTGCTCTTTCGTCAACGTCTTCAGCTGGCCTTCTTCAACAAGCGCCTTCAATGCCGCAAGCGTATCAGCAAGTCCGGCTTTCATTGTTTCTAGTGCATCAACTGCCGAAGCTTGAGAAGCAGCTGCTGGCGCTGAGACTGCGGCCGCTGATGAATGCTCTGCTTGATCACCAAGAATAAGAGCAGGTGCCTCTGCTGTAAACTGTACCGGAATTACAATTGGAGATAAGGGGAACGACGCGGACAGCAGTTCATTTAATTCCGCTAACTGTTTCTGAAGCTCCTCCAGCTGTCCTTCATCAAGCTCCAGGGACGCCTCGTCACCAAGAAGAGCGAGCAGCTCATCAAGCTGGGCAGCAAGCTTGTCTTCAGCGGTTCCGGCCATCATTCCGGTGAATCCGCCGCTTACAGCTGATACAGCAGCAGCTTGTCCTTCCGCAGTATTCACTCCGGCGGCAGCTTCTGCCGGCTTGCCGACTGTCTGAACCAGCAAGTTTGCAAAACCTTTGCCTGCTTCAGCGCCTCCTGCCTTGGCAGTCTGCTGAACGGGAGCAGCCGTCATTTGACCGATCATCATTTCCATATTGTTGTCACCTCCCTTCGCATGTAATGAAGGCTCAAATCATGGTGTCTATATAATAGAAGGAACTTATTTGCCTGACATCAGCTTGGTCATGAGCTGGGCTGTATATTTCTCGTTAAGCTTGCTCATTTCATCCAAAATATTGGACCTTGCCTGATCATTAACAGCGTTGAGTGCCTGCAGCACCTTGGACGGGCTGACCTCAGCCATCTGAAGCAGCAGCTTGGCAGCACTGGCTGGTGCCATATTGCTGAATGTAGAACTTACCTGTGTCTGATCCAGGAATGAATCTGATACCGTAGTTGACGTCGTCTGCTTTTCCTTCAGCCTTGCTTGCAATGCGGCAATCTGCTTATCCTTGGCTGGCATCGTATCCTTCAGCATGACAGTTGCCTCGGCAGCAACCTTCGGATTCATCTTCTCCATAATGGTAGCCCGGACATCAGGACGCATGGCGTCCATGATCAGCACCATCTCTTCAAGTGTCATGCTCTGCAGAATAGGCGCCGCCTTGCTAGCGGAGATTTGCCCGAACATGTTAGCGAGCCCGGAGATCCTGGCCTGGTATTCCTCATCAGTTTGCTGCTGGGCAGTTCCAGCCTTACCGAGTTCTTCAAGCTTCGCCTGAAGCTCAGCAATGGTTTGCTCCTGGCCCTCAAGATCAGCTGAAAGCTTCGTTACCTCTGCTTCCTTCTCAGCCAGCTTCTTCTCAAGCTCCTTCACCCGGCTGCTATCCGCTGCAGCGGCTTGGGCTTCTGTGTCAGCCTCTTCTACCGGAGCATTAGGATCCTTCGGCGCTTCTGGCAGAACCTTCTCAAGAACGGGAACCTTGTTGCCGATCTCCAGAAATTTATTGCGCAGATCAATATTGAATAATGTCATCAGTACGCCGAGTAGAACGAGTGTAAAAAGGATTGGCGTCAGGAAGAACATAAACCGTTCCATGCCGCTGTAGCCTTTCTCCTTCTCTGTATCAGCCATGTAACTCCCTCCCTTGGCAGCGTTGTCCGGATAACCCTGGTTGCGGCATACCCGTTAGTCCACTCTGTATGCCCGCTTAACGTGCAGGCATGACGTAGCGAACCGTTGCCATTTCGTCCAGCTCGTTTTGCTCCTTCATCTGCATGGCATGCATAAATTTATGCAGCGCCTTCTCCTTGGCCTTCTCCCAAACCTTCTCATCCTTCATCTTGTCAGATAGATTGGTTTGATTAACCTCTACATCTTTTCGTGCATGCTTCACATCATTCGTCTTCCGGTCAATAGAGCCATCCAGATATTCAACATAGCTTTGGATATTTTGCAGCTCCATCAGAGGAATTCCACCGCCTGCAGCCGATTGAAGCCTCTCCATCCATTCCAATCTTTCTTCATTCAATCGTTTTAGGGTGTCTACCTCAGACTGAAGCTTTCCAAGCGCTGACGAAAGCATCCATTCAGCCTGAGTTTTTTCACTGTGTTTCAAATCCACGATTTTTTGGTAAGGATATAGGTAATGCTTCATTCCTGGGCTCAGCCTCCACCAAATTCATTTAACAGCCTTGTCTGTACATCCGATAAACTAATCTTCTCATTCGTCTTCTGCTGCGTGAATGAGCGGATGGTGTCATAGAAGGCGATCGATTGGTCGATTTCCTCATTGGAGCCGCGTTGATATGCTCCGATATTGATTAAATCTTCTGAATCACGGTATACGGCAAGCAGCTTCTTGAGCGTGTTGGCTGCATCCTTCTGCTGCTCGGAAACAATCTCATTCATAACCCGGCTTACGGAAGCCAGCACATCAATCGCAGGGAAGTGGCCCTTGTTGGCCAAGCTCCGGCTGAGTACAATATGCCCGTCCAAAATTCCGCGTACCGCATCAGCAATCGGTTCATTCATATCATCACCGTCTACAAGGACGGTGTAGAATGCTGTGATTGAGCCTGTCGGTCCGGTTCCTGCCCTCTCAAGCAGTTTGGGCAGTGTTGCAAAAACAGATGGTGTATACCCTCTCGTTGCAGGGGGTTCGCCGATTGCTAAGCCTACCTCACGCTGCGCCATGGCAAAACGTGTAACGGAATCCATCATCAGCATCACATTCAAGCCGCGGTCGCGGAAATATTCGGCGATTGTCGTCGCAATAAGAGCACCCTTAATCCTAATTAAGGCTGGCTGATCAGAGGTTGCTACAATGACAACCGAACGCGCCAAGCCTTCGGGACCCAGGTCTTTCTCCACAAACTCAAGCACCTCGCGGCCGCGCTCACCGATCAGCGCGATTACATTCACATCGGCTGATGTGTTGCGGGCGATCATGCCAAGCAGTGTACTCTTGCCTACACCCGAACCTGCAAATATACCGACCCGCTGTCCCCGTCCTACTGTGAGCAGGCCATCGATTGCCTTGACACCGATTCCGAGCGGCTCTGTTACACGCGGCCGGAAGAGCGGATTGCTGGGCGCATTGTGCGTAGAGTAATGAGGCATACGTGTTGGAATGAAGGAGCCGTCAAGCGGCTGGCCCAATCCGTCAAGCACTTTGCCAAGGAGCTCGGAGCCGACCTGAACGGTAAGCGGCTTGCCTGTTCCTACAACATCACAGCCGGGACCAATCGCATGCAGCTCGCCAAGCGGCATTAGAATAACCTTGTTGTCACGAAAACCAACAACCTCTGCCTTCAGCGGCTTGGCCGATTTGGCCGGATAGATATAACATACATCCCCAACACTGGCATCAGGTCCTTCCGATTCAACCGTAAGCCCGATTACCTGTGTAACCTTCCCGTTCACGCGAACGGGATCAAGCTGCCGAAGATGCTCCGTGTACTTACTGCTGTCAAGTCGCGAATTCATGATCATCCGCCTGCCTCTGCTCTTCACTTTGGAGTGCGATCTGTATCAGTTCGCGTTTGATTTCTTCCAGCTGGGTATCGATCCGTGCGTCGATGCTCCCGAATGACGAACGGATAACACAACCATGATCCTTGACTGTGGCATCAGGCACAATCTGCAGCTCAGCCTGAGAATCAATAGCCAGACTCAGCTCTTCTCTGGCTGCTTGTACGAAAGCAAGCTGAGAAGGAGCAACACAGAGGGTAATGACGCCTTGTTCCCTTCTGCGCTGTAGTGACTTGCGTGCCAGCTCGATTGCAATCTCAGGAGAAATTGTCAGCTGCTGGCCGATAATTTTCTCCGCAATCCTGGTGCTAAGCTCAACAAGAAACGGCTCCGCTTCCTGAATGATCTGTTCTTTCAACCGGTAGGCATTCTCGAGCAGGCTTCCAGCCTCAGCAAGCCTTGCCTCCCACAGCTGCTTCACTTCTAGGGCAGCATGGGTCTGGCCTTCCAGGTACCCTTGCTCAAAGCCGGCTTCTCTTGCCGACTCCGTCAACTGCAGATCCTGATCTCTTCGTTCCTGCCACCACTGCTCGATCTGGTCGTTTGCTTCCTGCAGCCTGCGCTCAGCTTCTTCTGCCGCATCTGATACGCGCTGCTCCGCTACAAATTCCGCATCTCTTAAAATCTGTTCCTTTAATGATATCGTCTCTTGATCCGGTACCTGCTGTTCCTCTTCCTCCGCCTCTGCCGTTTCGAACGGCCGGCTTGCATGGTGCTTCGTCCACTCAAGCAGCTTCAGTTCTTCAAGAGATACAACATGCGAGGATTTAATCAAATTAGACAATGATATCATCTCCTCCACCGCGAGCAATGATAATCTCTCCAGACTCCTCGAGTCTGCGGATTGTTGCTACGATGCGGGTCTGTGCTTCCTCGACATCACGCAGCCTTACAGGGCCCATGAACTCCATCTCTTCCTTGAAGGTCTCCGCCATCCGCTTGGACATATTCTGGAAGATCGATTCTCTGACCTCTTCGCTCGCCACCTTGAGTGCAAGCTGCAGATCGGCGTTCTCGATGTCGCGGATAATCCGCTGGATGGAACGATTGTCGATGTTGACGATATCCTCGAATACGAACATCCGCTTCTTGATCTCTTCTGCAAGCTCCGGATCCTGGATTTCCAGGGAGTCGAGGATGGTACGCTCTGTACCTCGGTCGACACCATTCAGAATCTGGACGATGGACTCGATGCCGCCTGCAATTGTGTAATCCTGAGTAACTGTCGATGAGAGCTTCTGCTCAAGCACGCGTTCAACCTGCGATATGACCTCAGGTGAAGTGCTGTCCATAAGCGCTATCCGGCGGGCAACCTCTGCCTGCTTCTCCTGCGGCAGCGATGATAGGATCGCTGACGCCTGGTCGGACTGCAGATAGGATAGAACAAGTGCAATAGTTTGAGCGTTCTCATTCTGAATAAAGTTGAGAATCTGGGTCGGATCCGCTTTTCTGGCAAAATCGAACGGACGCACCTGGAGAGTAGCAGTCAGCCTGTTGATAACCTCCAGTGCTTTTCCCTCACCAAGCGCCTGTTCAAGGATTTGCTTGGCATATTGAATGCCGCCCTGTGAAATGTATTCCTGAGCCATACAGATTTGGTGGAACTCGGACAGTATGGCTTCCTTTTCACCGCTATCTACCTTGCGTACGTTCGCGATTTCGAGCGTAAGCTGCTCGATTTCCTCCTCGCGCAGATGCTTGAATATTTGTGCAGATACTTCAGGACCAAGGGTGATCAGCAAGATAGCCGCCTTCTGCCGTCCCGTCAACCCCTGGAAACTTGCTGCTTTTGCCAATTGATTCACCCCTATTCATCCACTAGCCATGTACGAAGGAGATTGACGAATTCATCCGGCTTCTTGTTCGCAAGCTGTTCAAGCTGCTTGCGTACTTGGCTCTCCGTTGTAACCTGATCGAGATCGATCGTCGGAAGCTCGACTCTCGACGGCTGAATCATCTCTTCTTCTGCTTCTAGCTCTTCTGCACGCTTGCGCTTGCGGAGAATGAAGAACACCGCACCGCCTGCCAGCGCCAGCACCGCCGCCGCTATACCAATCACCCAAGCCAGCGGAATGCCGCCTGAATTGGCAGAATCAGCCGCACCTACGAATGGCTGTGTTATAATGGAAACTTTACGCTGCATAACCGTATCATCATCCACATTCTGACCGGACTCACGCAGCTGCGCACGTACCAGCTCCGTTAAATAAGAAGTCACAATGCCGCGGTTGTCTTCGGACATGACCCCCTCCTGTACACCGATCCCGATGGACAGATCCTTCAAAACATAAGGTGATGAAACGATATCATTCTGAATCCGGCTTACTTCGTAGTTCGTCGTACGGGAATTACTCTCCGCCGATGATCCGTCTGTTCCTTCATTAGCCTGGTAACCCGGTACATCCGTTTCGCCTGTACCCGCTACACCACCGTCAGCAGACCCGCCAGTACTTGTGCTGTTCTGCGTTTGTTCACTAATAATAATTCCATTATTGTTGTTGTTTTCCAGTGGTTGGACAAGATTCTGCCTCGATGTCTTCTGATCGAAGTTCATCGTAGTCGATACGCTGATCACAATGTTTTCTTGGCCAAGAATGGTTCCAAGAAACTGCTGAATGTTGCGCTTCAGATCGGATTCATACTTTTGCTGTACCTGAAACTGAGCATCTACTGCAGAGGAAGCCAGTGCTGGACCGCCTGTGATTTTGGAGGAAGCAATCAGCTCTCCCTGTTGACTTGAGATGGTAATATCCTCTACCGCCAGGTTAGGAACCGCTGTTTTCACCAAGTTGTAGTAACCATCAATCTGTTCCTGTGTCGGTCTAAAGCCCGGTTTGAATGTCATCATGATCGAGGCCGATGCATTCTCCTGCTCCTCAGGATTCAGGAACACGGTTTCCTTAGGCAGATTGATCAGCACATTCGATTTTTGAACGCCTGTCATGTCGTTAAGAAGCTGCTGAATTTCTCCATTCAACGCATTCTTGTACCGCACACCGAATTCATTATCGGTCATCCCGAACTGCGACGAGCCTTGACTGAACTCTTCAAAACCGATGGATCCATTCTGCACCATGCCCTGCGAGCCCACATTTACCTTGACCCGGTTCGCGTCAGCAGCCGGAACCGAAATACTGCTCCCATCAGGCCCCAGCTGATAAGGAATTCCGCTTCCATCCAAATACTCCATTATAGCGGCCGCATCTGCCGCGTCCAATCCCTTGAAAGCCAGCTCATATTCTGTCCTCGAAAACATATAGGTCAGAAGGATAATCGCAAGGATCAGGCCGCCTAACGTCGCACCCAGCATTATCTTTTGCTTCTTGCTAAACTGCTGCCAATACTGAGAGACACGTTCTCGATATTGGGCCCATTTCTCGTTCACAATTCCACCTCACCCAGTTACTTTGCTAAGTCAAAAGTGCGATCATAACTGCATCCGCATGATCTCTTGATAAGCCTCTATCGCCTTATTGCGTACTTGAACGGTGAGCTGAAGACCGAGTTTAGCCTGCTCGGAGGCAATCATCACATCAGATACATCTGCTTGACCAATAATAAACTTGTCCGTTACCTCGTGGACTCCCTTTTCCTGGTCCGCTACGCTATTGATCGCATCTTGCAAGAAACTGCCAAAATTTTTGGCTGCCTCAGCCGGTGTTGTCTTGGACGCGGAGCCTGCTTCTGTCATTTTCAGAGGTGCAGCTGTCCCGACTAACGCGTTCGTGATCATTATAAACCCTCCATGTTAGGAAATTATTTGCCTATCTCTAATGCTTTCATAAACATCGACTTTGTCGAATTAAGGGCTGTTACATTTGCCTCATAGGAACGTGTGGCAGAAATCATATCTACCATCTCTTTCAACACATCCACATTAGGCATTTTTACATATCCGTCAGCGTCTGCGTCCGGATGGGTCGGGTTATACACCAGTTTTGGCGGAGTCCGGTCTTCCATGATTTTGGTAACCTTCACACCATTCGAGCGGCTGCTGCCGCCTTCAAGCTTCTGATCCAGCATATCTGCAAACGAGCCTTTCACAGGAGCCATTACAACCATCTTTCTTGCATAAGGCTGAAATTCTCCATTCACCACTTTACCGCGGGTTGTCTCTGCGTTAGCTATATTGGATGAGATAACATCCATGCGAAGTCTTTGAGCCGTTAATGCGGAAGCACTCGCATCAAATCCATTCGTTAGTCTCATATTTATACCGCTCTCCCTTCGACGCCAATGCGCATCATACTCATTTCATGATTTAACTGCTGGACTAATGCATTATATCGAAGCTGATTCTTCGCGAGAAGTGACATTTCTCGATCAATATCGACATTATTTACATTGTTGTTCATGACAGAAGTTTGATCTGATACCAGCTTCGGAGCCAAGGCTTGGGAATTTGGACCGATCGTAATGTGCTTTTCACTGGTCTTTCTTCCTGCCAGTTGCTTTGCCGGGCCGAAGCCATTCATCTGCTGCTCCAGAATCGACTCAAAAACAACTTCAGACCGTTTGAAATATGGCGTATCAACATTTGCCACATTGTTTGAGATGACCTGCTGTCTCATTTCAGCAGCCCCGATTGCAGCTGTCAGTCGATTGAATCCAGCACCATTCAATACGTTCAACTATCGCCCACCACTTTCCCCGTCTATTATCTAAGCTATGTATTCAACAAAACAGGCCCCATTCCTTCTAAATTCGACAAACCTTTATTAAAAAAATGAGAGCTGTATGTCGATTAATGCCGACAACCTAATATTCCATATTTTCCTAACTCCGGACAATAAGAACAAAGCCCTATCTTTTTGAAAAAGATAGGGCTTTGTTCTTATATTCTTGTAATTTTTTTGTAACTTTAGATTTTGATCTTGTCCAGCTCCTGCAGCAGCTGATCATTTAATATTTTGATATAGGTGCCTTTCATACCAAGCGACCGGGTCTCAATGACTCCCGCGCTTTCCAGCTTTCGGAGGGCATTAACGATAACTGATCTTGTAATCCCCACACGATCCGCCACTTTGGAAGCGACAAGCAGGCCTTCTTTGCCGTCCAGTTCTTCAAATATATGCTCAACGGCCTCTAATTCACTGAACGATAATGAATTGACCGCTACGGAAACAACCGCACGGCTGCGGGCCTCTACTTCAATTTCTTCCGCTCTTTCACGCAGAATTTCCATGCCTACTATCGTGGATCCGTATTCCGCTAAGATCAAATCATCGTCATTGAATGCGGTCTGCTGCCTTGTCAGCACCAATGTGCCGAGCCGGTCGCCTCCGCCTATGATCGGTACAACGGTCATAATCTCTTGGGCGGATACATCCGGGAACGTTTCAGCGATCCCGCTGTCGAGCTGCACATTCGTAACCGTCTCGTTCATCTGCAGGAAACGGTCATTGGTCGCGGCTGGGAATCTTGTCTCACCTGTTGTTGCTGCCCGTAATCGCTCATGCTCCCAAGCGCCTACAGCGTCACAGCCCAGCAGCTTGCCTCTTCTGCTGACAACGAATACATGTGCCTGAATGGTTGAACACAGCACCTCGGCCATCTCGCGGAAATTCAGCGCCTTGCCAGCAGCCCGCTGCAGCAGCCGGTTTAGTGTCCGTGTCTTCGCTAATAAACTCATTGCCTGCCCCCCACAATGTTTACGCTACAAAATATATTGGCTTAAATCACGATTCTGCGCAATATCGCCAACCTTATCCCTTACATACTCCGGTGTGATGAGCATTTGCTCAAGAGAAAGCTCAGGCGCTTCAAAGGAAAGATCCTCAAGCAGCTTCTCCAAAATGGTATGCAGCCGCCTAGCTCCGATATTCTCCGTATTCCGGTTCACATCTGCCGCTATCCCCGCAAGCTCTCTGATCGCATCCTCCGAAAACTCCACCCGAATTCCTTCGGTCTCAAGCAAAGCTGTATACTGCTTAGTGAGCGCATTCTTCGGCTCGGTCAGAATACTGACAAAGTCGTCCAGCGTAAGATTGCTGAGCTCGACCCGGATCGGGAAACGGCCCTGCAGCTCTGGGATAAGATCCGCTGGCTTGGCAATATGGAAAGCTCCCGCGGCTATGAACAGCACATAATCGGTCTTGACCGGGCCATACTTGGTCATAACCGTTGAGCCCTCCACAATCGGCAGAATATCGCGCTGCACGCCCTCTCTGGACACATCCGGCCCGCTTCCACGCGATGGACTGGCGATTTTATCGATTTCATCAATAAAGATAATTCCTGTTTGCTCGGCGCGCCTCGTGGATTCCTGGATAACATCATCCATATCAATCAGCTTCTGAGCTTCCTCATGAGTCAGCACCTTGCGGGCTTCCCGGACCTGCAGCTTACGCTTCTTCATCCGTTTCGGCAGGAACTGCCCAAACATCTCCTGCATGTTCATGCCCATATTCTCCATCCCTTGACCGGACAGCATATCAAGCATGTTGGGACTTGCGTCTTCCACTTCTATCTCAATAACCTCGTCCTCCAGCTTGCCCTGCGCAAGCTGCTCTTTAACCTGCTTACGCCGTTCCGCTACTGAGTTATCCGCCTCTTCCTCTTCCGGCTGCTGCTGCTGATTCTGATTGCCAAACAGCATTTCGAGCGGATTACGTCCTGTCTTGGGCTTGCTGGCACCCGGCACAAGCAGCGAAACGATCCGGTCATTAGCCAGCTTCTCCGCTTTATCACGAACCTGTTCCGTCTTCTCCGCCTTCACCATCCGAATCGAGGTTTCCACCAGATCCCGCACCATCGACTCTACGTCGCGGCCTACGTAGCCCACTTCTGTGAACTTGGTAGCCTCCACTTTAACAAAAGGAGCGTTCACCAGCTTCGCCAGACGTCTGGCTATCTCTGTCTTGCCCACACCGGTTGGCCCGATCATGAGAATATTTTTCGGAACGATCTCATCCCGCAGCGACTCCTCCAGCCTGCTTCTGCGATAGCGGTTGCGGAGCGCAATTGCCACCGATCGCTTGGCCGCCTTCTGGCCAACTATATACTTATCAAGCTCAGCCACGATCTGCCGCGGCGTCAGCGCCTCATTGCCCATTCGACATACCCCCGATTCCGTGCCGCTGCCTGGCACGCATGAATTAGACTTCTTCGACGATAATATTCCGGTTGGTAAATACACAAATATCAGCTGCTGTTTCAAGCGCGAACTGAGCCATCTCCCTGGCATTCAGGTGAGGCGCATGAACTTTAAGCGCTCTGGCTGCAGCCAGAGCGAAGCTGCCGCCCGATCCGATTGCCAAAATGCCATCATCCGGCTCTATGATTTCTCCATTGCCGGATAACAACAGCAGACCATTGTTATCCATGACGAGCATCATAGCCTCCAAACGGCGCAGCACACGGTCCGAACGCCATTCCTTGGTCATCTCTACTGCAGCACGCTGCAAATTGCCGTGATGCTCCTCCAGCTTGCCTTCAAATTTCTCAAATAAGGTGATAGCATCGGCCACCGATCCGGCAAAACCGGCAACGACCTGCCCCCTGTACAGCCTTCTAACCTTCTTCGCAGAACCTTTCATCACCATGCTGTTGCCGAAGGTAACCTGACCGTCACCCGCTATGGCACCTTTGCCTTCGTGACGAACCGCACAGATCGTTGTGGCATGAAACTGCATCTCCACTTCCCGCTCACTCCTTCCAAGATATACTGAAGGTTCCCTGCGCACCCTCTGCTGCCGTTATTGCATATGCATTCGATATATAAAAGATCTCCGCTTAAGACGGCTGATCCATATATTCCACTTTAAACTGCTCAAGCTGCTCCAATGCCCGTCCCGCAATGGCTTCGTTCTTATCCTTCTTATTCCGAATCTTCGTACCAAGGGGCGGAAATAGTCCGAAGTTGGCGTTCATCGGCTGAAAATGCTTGAAGTCAGCTGTTGTAATATATTGCGCCATGCTGCCTAATGTCGTCTCTGGAGGCAGTACCAGCGGTTCAAGCCCCCTGGCCATACGACCGGCATTCAAGCCTGCAATCAGGCCGGAAGCGGCAGACTCCACATATCCTTCGACACCAGTCATCTGGCCGGCGAAGAAGAGATTCTCTCTCCCCTTGAACTGGTAAGTCTTCTCCAGCAGCTTGGGAGAGTTAATGAAGGTATTGCGATGCATTACACCAAAGCGGACGAATTCCGCATTTTCCAGTCCCGGGATTAAGGAGAACACCCGTTTCTGCTCCCCCCACTTGAGATGGGTTTGAAATCCTACCAAATTATACAGCGTACCAGCTGCATTATCCTGTCTCAACTGCACAACGGCATAAGGCAGCTTGCCCGTATGCGGATTGATTAACCCTACCGGCTTCATCGGCCCGAACAGCAGCGTCTGGCGGCCCCTTGAAGCAATGACCTCTACCGGCATGCAGCCTTCAAAATATACTTCCTTCTCGAATTCCTTCAAGGCAGCTGTTTCAGCTGTGATCAGGGCATCATAAAAGGTGTTGAACTCTTCCTCTGTCATCGGACAATTAAGATAAGCTGCTTCTCCCTTGTCATAACGGGAAGCCAGATAGACCTTGTTCATGTCCACAGATTCCTTCTCCACGATCGGTGCCGCGGCATCGTAGAAGTAAAAATATGATTCTCCAAGCAGGCTCTGAATCTTCTCGGATAAAGCAGGAGACGTCAGAGGGCCAGTGGCAATGACGGTAATTCCGTCTTCCGGGATATCTGTAAACTCTTCATTGCGCACTTCGATTAGCGGATGATTGCGCAGTGCCTCCGTTACCGCACCCGAGAACCCGTCACGGTCAACTGCAAGCGCGCCTCCTGCCGGCACAGCATGCTGGTCCGCCGAGCTTAGAATAAGGGAGCCCATTCGCCGCATTTCTTCCTTCAGTACACCAACGGCGTTGGTCAGGCCATTGGCACGGAGACTGTTGCTGCATACAAGCTCTGCAAATTTATCGGTATGGTGAGCAGGTGTCCGTGTGACCGGCCGCATCTCGACCAGTACGACCGGCACACCTTGGGAAGCGATCTGCCAGGCAGCCTCGCTGCCGGCAAGCCCTGCTCCAATTACTGTTACCTTCTTAACCTGATTCAACGTATGTTCCTTCCTTTCCAGATCAACCGGCTGTCAACTACAGTCTGTGTTCCTGCTGTAAACCTGCTATTCGGCCTGCTCCTGATCGTCAGGCAGCTCCTCTGAGTGGCTGCATTGTGTACACAGCAGCTTGCCGCCAGAGCGATTGCGCTTCTCAACCATAAGCGTACTGCATTCAGGACAGGGCTTATCGGTCGGCTTATCCCAGGATACATAATCGCAGCCGGGATATTGATCGCAGCCGTAGAAGATTCTTCCCTTCTTGCTGCGCCGTTCGATAATTTTGCCTTCCGTGCATTTCGGGCACTTTACGCCGATGTCCTTGACAATCGGCTTCGTGTTGCGGCAATCAGGAAACCCTGAGCAGGCCAGGAACTTGCCGAACCGTCCCATCTTATACACCAGATGGCGGCCGCATTTCTCACAAATTTCATCTGAAACCTCGTCCTGGATCTCCACTTCCTTCATCTCATCCTCCGCGACCTCAAGCCGCTTCTCGAAGGATTCGTAGAAGGCTGCCAGAACCTTTACCCAATCTTCCTTGCCATCCTCCACACTATCGAGGTCGCCTTCCATATGGGCGGTGAATTCTGCATCCAATATTTCGGGGAAGAATTCTTCCATAAGCTGTATAACCAGCTCGCCAAGCTCGGTTGGAACAAATTTCTTCTCTTCAATCGCCACATAGCCGCGCTTCTGAATAGTCTCCAGTGTCGGAGCATACGTACTAGGCCGCCCAATTCCCAGCTCCTCCAGTGTACGAACCAGCCTTGCCTCCGTATAGCGCGGCGGCGGCTGGGTGAAGTGCTGCTTGGGCTCTATGGTCTGCTTCTCCGCTTTATCCCCCTGCTTGAGAGGCGGAAGAAACTTGTCTTCCTCTGTCGTGCCGTCATCGTTCCCCTCAACGTACACCTTCATGAAGCCGTGAAACTTCACTTTTGAACCGACTGCCCTGAATGTAACGGGACCGACTGCAATATCAACCGTCATCGTGTCCAGAACAGCAGAAGACATCTGGCTCGCCAAAAATCTTTCCCAGACCAGCTTATAGAGACGCAGCTGGTCGCGCGTCAGGAAAGGCTTCATTTCATCAGGGGTCCTAAGAACCGAAGTCGGACGGATCGCCTCATGCGCATCCTGGGCATTGGCGTTCTTGCGGACGTAGTTACGGAACTCCTCAGGTGCATAAGGCTCCCCGAACTTTTCGATAATGTACTCCTTGGCTTCCTCTTGGGCGACGGGGGAGATTCGAGTCGAATCTGTACGCATATAAGTGATAAGACCAACCGTGCCTTCCTTGCCCAAATCAACACCCTCATAGAGCTGCTGGGCAACCGACATTGTCTTGGCGGCACGAAAGCCGAGCTTGCGGGCAGCTTCCTGCTGCAGCGAGCTTGTGATGAAAGGCGGCGCCGGATTCCGGAGCCTCTCCTTCTCCTTAACTTCCTTAACTACAAAGTCAGAGCCCTCCATCGCCTGCAGCACCTGCTGAACATCAGCCTCGCTGGACAGCTCCTTCTTCTCCCCATTCATGGCATAAAACTTGGCCTCGAATGCGGATTTGCCGTGCAGCAGAGACGCTGTAATCGACCAGTATTCTTCCGGCACGAAGGCGTCTATTTCATTTTCCCGGTCAATAATCAGCTTGACTGCAACCGACTGAACACGACCGGCCGACAGGCCCTTCTTCACTTTCTTCCATAATAGAGGGCTGATCTTATAGCCTACAAGACGGTCCAATATCCGCCGTGCCTGCTGAGCGTTAACCAGATCCATATTAATCGGTCTTGGCGATTTGAATGCATCCTTGACGGCTTGCTTCGTAATTTCGTTAAATACAACCCGGCATGTTTCCGTCTCATCGAGATCCAGATAGTGGGCCAAATGCCACGCAATCGCCTCGCCTTCGCGATCCGGGTCAGCCGCCAGATAGATTTTTTTAACTTTTTTGCTGGCATCCTTCAGTTCCTTCAGGACACTGCCTTTTCCGCGAATCGTAATGTATTTGGGCTCAAAGTCTTTCTCCACTTCTACACCGATCTGGCTTTTGGGCAAATCCCGGATATGACCCATCGACGCCTTTACGATAAACTTGCTGCCTAAATATTTGCCGATCGTCTTCGCTTTTGCTGGTGATTCCACAATAACCAATGAATCCGCCATACTGCCCCTCCTCCCGACAATGGTTCTGTAAAATGCGCTAAACCGCGCTATATAATGAACCCGGATGTTGTTCAATTTTATGTTTTATAGATAAATTTATCAGAAGTGCGTGTAAAAGTCCAAAAGCCATGCCGGTAAGCTCGCACAGCTCATCCGCCGTTCGCGGCTGATCGCGCAGCAGGCGTAATACCTCTGCCTCGGCATCTGATACCTGCCCGGCCTTATCCGGCAGCTGCCCGCTGCTGTCCTGCTGCGGAGTCTGAGCTGCCTGTGCGGCATTCTTATCAGCCCGCAATGGACTGCTTAATGCGGTCCGAATGACCTCAGGCTCTGCGGTCCGTATGATATGGGATAACAGCGGTTCCACTCCCGTTAAAAGCGCTGCTTCACCGCGGGCAATCAGCTCGTTCGCCCCTTCACTCTTCTGCGCGCCAAGCGGACCGGGCACAGCGAATACCTCACGGTTATAATCCACAGCCTGGCCCGCTGTAATCAGCGATCCGCTTCCCTTCGTCGCTTCCACTACTACAGTCGCCCAGGAGAGGCCTGCGATGATCCGGTTGCGCTGCGGAAACATTCCCGGGTGGAACGGGCTGCCAACAGGGTACTCCGAAACGATCAGCCCGCGTTCCGCAATAGCCCTGTACAGCGAGGCGTTCTGCGGCGGGTAAATCCGGTTGACCGGCGTGCCCAGCACAGCAATCGTACTTCCCGTACTGTCCAAGGCTCCTTCATGGGCATAAGCGTCAATGCCTTTGGCCATTCCGCTAATAACCGTAATCCCTGAACGTGACAGCTCTCCCGCAAGCTTCAATGCCTGGCGCCTGCCGTAAGCCGTAGGTCCTCTTGTACCGACTATAGACACTGCAGGTGCCGCTAGCAGCTCCTCTCGGCCGACATAATAGATCACCCACGGCGGATCAGCGATTTGTCTGAGCATCTCAGGATAATTCGCATCCAGCACGGTCATCCAGCGGATTTTTGCTTCATTATAATAGTTGGCCCTTCTTAAGAAGAATGAGCGGTTCATCGTCCCGGCAGCCGCTGCTGCCTGAGGTCTGTTCAGCCCTGCTTCCTTCCATTCTTCTTGAGAGAAGGTCAGGCAGCGGCACAGCAGCCCCTGATTGACCAGCTTGCGTATTGTCTGAGCACCAATCCCCCTGGTTTCGTGCAGTGTGAATATGATTTCCCTATCCGACCATTCCATGATTTCCTTCGCTGTCATTCCAAGCCACTCCTTGTCAGGACCGGCAGGCATTCACTTTCTCTTCATTAGATATACACAATATTCAGTGAACTCCATACCTTATTGTGCTTCACTCGGGAAAAGAATGCAAGCGCGGCCATATAATTGGTCTCTGCCGGCTGTCTTACAACCGTATGGCAGTGTGATCAAACACAAAAAGACAGCCTTCCGCCACCTTGTCTCAAGGTGAAGGAAGGCTGCCCGCCTTCTTACTGGTTTATTCCATTATACTGCTTATTTGCAGGTAACGCACTTGTCGAGAAGACCCTTCTCTTCCAAGACGCTGACGAGAGTTGCGCCCATCTCGGAAGGCGTAGGTGCGACCTTGACACCGCAGGCCTCCAGTGTTGCAATCTTCTCTGCAGCTGTGCCTTTGCCGCCCGAGATAATTGCACCCGCATGACCCATGCGCTTGCCCGGAGGAGCTGTGGCACCGCCGATAAAACCGACAACCGGCTTGGTCATATTAGCCTTAATCCATTCAGCCGCTTCTTCCTCAGCGGTACCGCCGATTTCGCCGATCATAATGACCGCATACGTATCCGGATCGTCATTGAACATGGACAGGATATCGATGAACTCGGAGCCTTTAACCGGGTCACCGCCGATACCTACTGCAGATGACTGGCCAATGCCGCGTGTCGTAAGCTGGTGAACCGCCTCATAGGTCAGCGTACCGCTCCGGGAGACGACACCGACATGTCCCTTCCTGTGAATGTAGCCCGGCATAATGCCGATTTTACACTCGTCCGGTGTGATGACACCTGGACAGTTCGGGCCGATCAAGCGAGTTTTGCGGCCTTCCATATAACGGCTTACCTTTACCATATCAAGAACCGGAATACCCTCGGTAATACAGATTACGAGGTCCAACTCCGCATCAACCGCTTCCATGATCGCATCCGCCGCGAAAGCGGGTGGAACATAGATAACCGATGCTGTGGCACCAGTGGCCGATACCGCTTCATTCACGGTATTGAATACCGGCAGAGAAACCGTACTCCCGTTCTCCAGTGTGATATCCACATTGGATCCGCCTTTGCCCGGCGATGTACCGCCCACCATCTGCGTGCCGTAATCCAGCGCGCCCTTGGCATGAAACAGGGCGGTTTTACCTGTAATGCCTTGCGTAATGACTTTCGTATTTTTATCTACCAAAATGCTCATCGAAGGCTCACATCCCCTATATGAATTCGTGCGGTAAACTGCTCCTTCAGTCTGTTCAGAAGCCTGTCAGAACGCCGCCGTATATCCGCTCCGGCCTGTCCTGCCTATGCACTTGTTACTTTACGAGTTCAACGATCTTCTGAGCGCCGTCTGCCATCGAATCCGCAGCGACGATATTGAGTCCCGATTCGTTCAGGATTTTCTTGCCGAGGTCCACGTTCGTGCCTTCAAGACGGACAACGAGCGGACGGCTGAGGCCCAGCTCCTTGGCTGCTGCCACAACACCCTCAGCAATAACATCACAGCGCATAATGCCGCCGAAGATGTTGACGAAGATGCCTTTAACCTGCTCGTCGGACAGAATGATCTTGAACGCTTCTGTAACCTTCTCCTTGGTGGCACCGCCCCCAACATCGAGGAAGTTTGCCGGGTCTCCGCCGTAATATTTGATAATATCCATCGTAGCCATTGCCAGTCCGGCGCCGTTAACCATACAACCGATATTACCGTCCAGCGCTATGTAGCTCAAGTCGAATTTGGAAGCTTGAATTTCCTTCTCGTCCTCTTCGTCCAGGTCGCGAAGCTCCAGAATATCGGCATGCCGGTAAAGCGCATTCGAATCAAAATTCAGCTTGGCATCGAGCGCCATAACATTGCCGTCTCCCGTTACAACAAGCGGATTGATCTCTGCAATCGAGCAGTCCTTGTCCACAAAAGCCGTATACAAAGCCGTCATAAACTGCACCGCTTTATTCACGAGCTCCTTCGGAATATTGATCGCGTAAGCCAGCTTGCGCGCCTGAAACGGCTGCAGTCCGACTGCCGGGTCAATCACTTCCTTGAAAATCTTCTCCGGTGAATGCGCAGCTACCTCTTCAATCTCGGTGCCGCCTTCCTCCGAAGCCATCATAACGACGCGACCTGTACCGCGGTCAACCACGACGCCAACGTAGTATTCCTTCTTGATGTCGCAGCCCTGCTCAATAAGCAAGCGCTTTACTTCTTTGCCTTCAGTGCCCGTCTGATGCGTCACCAGCGTCTTCCCTAAGATGTCTCCCGCGTACTGCCGGACCTCGTCCAGGCTCTTGGCAACCTTGACACCGCCTGCCTTACCGCGTCCGCCTGCATGGATTTGCGCTTTCACCACAACAACCGGTGTGCCCAGCGCTTGTGCCGCTTCTACTGCCTCATCAACTGTGAAAGCGACTTTGCCTTCCGGTACTGCGACCCCGTATTGCTTCAGGACTTCTTTGCCTTGATACTCATGGATATTCATTACCGAAATCCTCCCTATCCGCAGCTTCAGTCTCGATATGTACACAGACCATTGTTATTGTAACATGATTCCAATCGGCTTTCCTTATTTTTTCGTATAAAATAGCACAGCTTTTTTCATACAACTTTGATATGGGTTTCATCTAAGGTTGCGAATGTTCCCTTATGAAGCAGTAATTTGCCCCCTCCTAGTATGGACATTTGGCCAGTTTTTTACCACAGCTTTTTCCATTTGGACATTAAACTTTGCCCCTTCCTCCGTCACTGATGCTGTGAATCAAGGAAAGGATTGACAAGGCTCGCCCCCATCCTTTAAACTATCACCAACAATTGAATGACGTGCGGCCAAGGCCGCTAGACGTTAGAGGAACGTAAGGAAGCACCTTCATCCGCTATGTGATGGAGGTGCTTTTTGCTATGTATACAAGAATGCTGTGCGCGGCAGTCCAAGGTGTGGAAGGTCGTCTGATTGAGGTTGAGGTAGATATCTCCCCGGGATTGCCCCAGGTTAACATTGTGGGGCTGCCCGATCCGGCGGTGCGTGAATCCGTCGAGCGCGTGCGTGCCGCGCTCAAGAATTGCGGTTATCAATTTCCGCTTCAGCGCATTACCGTTAATCTGGCACCGGCCGACCTTCGCAAGGAGGGGACAGCCTTCGATGTCGCCGTGGCCGCCGGCATACTGATCGGCAGCGGACAGCTCAAGCCGGCGGCATTTGACGGCGCCCTGCTGATTGGAGAGCTTGCCTTAAACGGAGAGGTGCGTGCTGTGCCCGGCGTCCTGCCGATGGTCGAGCAGGCCCGGCGGCATGGCATCGGGAAGGTGCTGCTGCCAGCCGCCAACGCTGCCGAAGCTTCACTAATCGGAGGATTAGAGGTGGTCGGCCTGCACCATCTAAGCAGACTGGATGGCCGTGATCCCGAAGATGGGGCAGCTGGCACAGAGGTCTGCAGCACTGCCCGCAGCTCTGTTACTGCGGATGTCTCGGGTTGGTCAGAGGGCCTGTCAACGCTCGATTATGCCGACGTGCTTGGCCAGCAGACAGCCAAACGCGCCGTGCTGACAGCCGCCGCCGGAAGGCATAACCTGCTGCTGTCCGGGCCGCCTGGAACCGGCAAGACCATGCTTGTCAAGCGTCTGCCCGGCATCATGCCCCCGCTAACAGAGCAGGAGGCGCTGGAAGTCACGAAGATTTATAGTGTAGCCGGCAAGCTGAGCGGAACAGGCCCGGCTCTGCTCAGGGAGAGGCCTTTCCGGGCACCGCATCATACGATCTCCACAGGCGGCCTGATTGGCGGAGGCCCGGTGCCGCGTCCCGGTGAAGTAACGCTTGCTCATCAGGGCATCTTATTCCTTGATGAGCTTCCCGAGTTTACCAGGCAGGCACTCGAAGTCATGCGGCAGCCGTTGGAAGACAGGCATGTCACGATTTCCCGGGCCCGCGCTGTTCTGCGCTTCCCGGCACATTTCATGCTCGCTGCCTCCTTAAACCCTTGTCCATGCGGCTATTATGGTCACGAAACCGACGACCGCCGCTGTTCCTGCACGCCTCATCGGATATCCGCCTATATGGCCAAGCTGTCCGGGCCGCTGCTGGACCGGATTGATGTGCAGGTCGATGTGCCGAGACCCCGGCTGGAGAACAGTCCACAGCCTGGAATGTCTTCGGCTGGCATGTCAGCTCTGGTGCAATCCGCCGCTGAGCGGCAGCGCTTCCGCATGAAGACTGCCGGTGTGATGTGGAACAGCGATTTGCAGGGGAAGATGCTGTATGGCGCCTGCCGCATGAGGAAGGATGCAGCTGTCCTGCTCGATGACGTGTACCAGACACTCGGTCTCAGCATGAGAGCTCACGAACGCATCTTAAAGCTGGCGCGGACCATCGCCGATCTTGCAGAGCAGGAGGATATTCTGGCTGAGCACATCGCCGAAGCGGTCCAGTACCGCTGTCTGGACCGCAAGCTTCTTCCCTTGCTATAGGAGGCCCCTTGGGCTCGCCAAGAATAGAGAAGACCCGCAAGGCATGGGGCAATCCCATGCCTTGCGGGTCTTCAAAATGCATGCTCGTAATGCGTACATACCAGCGGGCCATCCGCCTCTTCATAGGTGACCGCGATTACATCAAAGCGCACGGCCAGGCTTGCGATGTTGCCGTGCGCAGCCATATAAACCTGCGCAACCTGCTGCAGCTTCCGCTGCTTCCGCCAGTCTACTGATTCCGCTGCGGTTCCGTAACGGCTGCCGGACCGCCGCGTCCGTACCTCTATAAATACCGTTGTCCCGCTGTCATCTGCTACGATATCCAGCTCGCCGCTGCGGCATCGCCAATTGCGGTCAAGAATCTTATACCCCTTGCCTTCAAGCAGCTCGGCCGCCGCCTGCTCCCCCCGGCTGCCTGTCTCCTTACGGCGGGACAAATCCCTGCTGCGGCTGCTGAATTGATTCCCGTCCATGTTACTGCTCATCCTCCCACTCCTTCGCACGCCTGTCAGACTGGTAGACGAAGCTTAATATCTCGGCTACCAGCGTATAGAGCTCGGATGGAATCTCCTGGTCCACATCCAGCTTGGAGAGCACCTCGACAAGCGACGAGTCTTCCTGGATCGGGACATCATGCTCCTTCGCCTTCTCCAGAATGGACTCGGCAATCGCGCCTTTTCCCTTGGCAACCACAATAGGGGCGCTGCGTTTCTCGGCATCATATTTAAGCGCAACCGCCTTAGTTACCGCATTCTTGCCGCTGGCTTTGTCCTGCTTCATGCCCGGTAGTCCACCCCTTTGTAACGCTTGGTCTGATAAGCCGATGGCTCGGGAAGCAGGGGGGCCTTCTTATCCGCTGCCTGGGCGGCTGCTTCTGCCGGATCAGGCAGCGGCCTGGCATTAAGCGCCGACAGCTGGTAGCCGGCGCCAGCCAGCGCCGCCGATACTTCAGCGCGCGCCTCTCTGACCATCGCCCCCATAACCGGATGGTCGTTCCAGATACTCAGGCTGACCATCTTCTCCACCACCTGCACATCCACTACCGTAGCTCCAAGCTGCTTCATCTGCAGATCGAACAGCAGCCGGCAGTTATCCGCATCCAGCTCGCCTTTCTTGCCTCGTCTCGACTGGACATGAACAGAGGCTGTCTGTGACCCGTCCGGCCCATGAAACGGGATCATAAGTGTCACATGAGACAACAGCGAGCCGCCCCGTTCCGGCGAGAGAAGCAGCTGCTGCCCTGTAATATGCTGTACCAGCTGCTGTGCAGTTTCCCGAACGGCAGGAGGCATATCATCCCCATTTACCAGGCTAAGCAGAGCTCCCTTTAATGTCTCGGCCGCGGGTGTTCTCACCAGATCCGCTTGGGCAGCCGGTTCAGACTGCGGGCCGCTTGTCTGCAGGGCCATCTGGAACGGAGAACGCTCTGGCGTCTGGCCTTGCCGAAGCTCGGCAGGGGGCGCCGGCTGTCTTGCTGCTGAAGGATCTGTCTTCTGGTCGGGAAGCTGCTGTCCCCGCGCACTGTCATCCGCAGCCTGCTGTACAGCAGCAGCCGCTTTTCCCTGTCCGCCTAAAGTCTCTGCAAGCATGCTTTCATGGTTTACCCCGAGCCACTTCATCAAGCCGCCTACCCAGTTCTGGCCTGAGCCAGACGTTACGGCACTCGGCGTGCCCGTTGTGCTGCCAGAAGTGGAGCTGCCGGAAGCCATTGATTCCGCTGCTTTAGCCGAACCGCTCTCAGCGCCTCCACCATTTACCGCTCGCATGGAAGCACTGCCGGCGGCATTCCCCGATGCTCGCGTTCCAGCTTCCCTGCCTGCATTCATGCCGGGGGCATTGCCTGCCTGCACCAAATCAGGCGCCGCGGCCGGTTTACCCGAAGCTGCTTGTCCATGAGCCGCGGCAGATCCGGATGCTGCGGCCTGCTGCGGCAGCGTCTGCTGGCCGGCCGCCTCACTCCCGCCGCGGGCAGCTGCTGCAGGAACCGAGCCCGCATGAGCAGCTTGACCGGCCGCCGGGCCCGCTTCCGCTGAAGCGGCTCCCTTCATCAGAGCAGCGCCAGCGTCGAGCAGTGACAGCACCTTAGCTGCCGCTGCAGGCAGCCTGCCGCCTGCTGACGTGCCTGCAGCGGCAGGCTGCGAATCGGCATTTTCCACCATTGCACTCAACTGCTGACGAAGCGTCTGCAGCAAATCTGTTACCGGCTTGCCTGATTGAGCCTGATGCAGTCCGGACAGAACCCCCTGCGTAACCGGCAACCCCCGCTTAAGCGCCGTTCCGGCAGCCTGCATCCACTGCTCCTCATTGACTCCGGTCGGCCTCGCTGCAGCTGCTTGCTGAAGCGATTGCGCCGTCTCACGGTTAACCGGAAAACCCTCTCGCTTCAAGTCGCGCACAATATCCATTGCCCACTTCCGGTCTTGAAGCCCCAGTGTTTTCACCAGATCCCTAAGACTCTCCTCAGGCATGCCCGATCCGGAAGGATCCACTGCTTTCAACGTAACTAGACCGCCCGCAGATTCCGGCTGCACCTGCAGCATTGTCGTTTGACCCGGCAAGAGCGCTGTCTCCAGCCTGGCGCGCACAGCTACACCGTTAATCTGCACCATGGCTTCCTGGCCTTCCATCATCTGCATGATAACACCGCGGACAATCTGTCCGACCTTCAGCTCAAGCGCCTTTCCATCTGCGGGCTGAGCTTCGCCAAGCATTCCCCGCATCAGCTGTCCAATATTCACTGGCCCCGCTCCCCCTCTCCAACGCCATTCCTGATGTCTGCCCTATGATAAACCCGGCCGCCTGCCGGTTTCATCCCCTAATACCTATATCGGCTTGACCTTGCAAAATATAAAGCAAAGCTCCTGCAAAACCGGCATAAGCTCCGCCGCTGTAAGCGGGGAGCTCTGGTTTCATCCAGTCTTCGGCATTATCCCTCGTACTGTATCCGGCAGCAGCCCGAACATCTAGAACAGCTCCTGCTGCCGGGTCAGCAAATTGCCGAGGAAGGACCGCCGGTGCATCGGCGTGGGACCGTAAGCCAGGATCTGCTCACGGTGATGCTTAGTTGCATATCCTTTATGTAAGGCAATCCCGTATTCCGGATATAACCGGTCCCATTCCCCCTTGCAGAGGCGGTCACGGGTCACCTTTGCCATGATCGAAGCAGCGGCAATAGACTGGCTGCGTGCATCGCCGTGAATAACCGGAAGCTGCGGCAGCTCCACATCCAGTCTCTCAGCATCTACCAGCACATAATCGGGCTGAACGGCAAGCTGACTAATTGCCTGCTTCATTGCAAGCCTTGCCGCCTGCTTGATGTTAATCCGGTCAATCACATCGGCAGTTATGCAGGCTACTGACCAAGCCAGCGCCTCTTCCGCAATCCGCTCATAATAATATTCCCGCTTCTTCTCGGTCAGCTTCTTCGAATCGTTGATCCCCTCGAGAATTAGACCAGGCGGAAGGATAACCGCGCCTGCCACCACATCGCCAAACAGACAACCACGGCCAACCTCATCGGCGCCTGCTACGGAAGCATAGCCCTGCTCCCATAACGGTCGTTCGAAAGCGAGCATATCAACCGCCGCTTCTTCCGCTTTCTCTTGTGCAGGCTTCCCCTTCGGTCTTCCCCTGCGCTTCTCATCTGCCCTGTTCTCCTGCTCTCCCGTCACAGACAATCAAACCTCCCCGGCTTGTGCTTCTTCCGGCGTCTCCAATGTCACTCTGCCCATCTTGCCGGCACGCATATCACGCAAAATAATGCCGGAGGTCTTCTCCAGGTCAATCCGTCCCCCGCTCACCAGACATCCGCGTTTGCGCCCGATCTCTTCCATAATCGCAACCACTTCATCCGCGTTATCAAGGTCCCGCTCCTTCTCCTCGACGCCGAAGCGTTCAGACAGGGCATCCGGATAGCGGGAGGCGATAACCTTGATGGCGAAGAAAGCGATATCCTCCACATTCAGGATCTCTTCCTTAATGGCGCCGGTCATGGCAAGCCGGTAGCCGACCATCTGATCCTCGAATTTGGGCCATAATATACCCGGTGTATCCAGAAGCTCCATCTCGGTCCCTACCTTGATCCACTGCTGTCCCTTCGTCACGCCTGGACGGTCGCCGGTTGCGGCGATATTCCGGCCGGCCAGCCTGTTTATCAAGGTCGACTTCCCCACATTCGGAATCCCGACGATGAGAGCCCGTACTGCACGCGGATTCATCCCCTTGGCAGCCATTCTTGCCCACTTCTCGGCAACCAGTGCTTTGGCCTTCACCGGTATTTCGCCGACACGGGTACCAGTCGAGGAGTCGACAGCCACACAGGAGTGTCCCTGGGCGGTAAAATAAGCCATCCATTCCTCCGTCATCCGGGGATCGGCCAAATCCGATTTGTTCAGCACAATCAGCCGCGGTTTATCCGGCAAAATCTCATCGATCATCGGGTTGCGGCTCGCAAGCGGCACCCGGGCGTCCAGCAGCTCAATCGCTACGTCAATCAGCTTCAGCTTAGCCTGTATCTGTCTCTTCGCCCTTGTCATATGACCCGGAAACCATTGAATCGTCACAAGTATCACCTTCTCTGTATGCGTCGACGGGACGCACGCAAACGCGCGCGTCCCGTCTTATTTTTATCAAGATTGCGGATTCTCAGCCGGTTCCCCGGCATTATTCGCAAACTCCTCAGCTTTCACAGGTGCGGTATGTCCAACCAAGCTCAGCTTATCCAGCGGCCAGAATATGAAATCCGCCCGGCCCACAATTGAATCATAATCCACATAGCCGATCATTCGGCTGTCCTTGCTGTTGCTTCTGTTATCTCCGAAAACAAGCACCTTGCCCTCCGGTACCGTATCCTCGGTTATGAACGGATTCGGGAATCCTTCTCTCGTGTTGTACAGCTCGCCGCGGCTGTTCGCTTCAGCGATCGCTTCCTTCAGATAAGGCTCGTCCATCTCAACCCCGTTTATGTAGAGCGTATCGCCTTCGAGCTTCACCTTGTCTCCGGGAAGACCAATGATCCGTTTAATGAAATCACGCTGCTCATCCGGCACATAGAATACGACAACCTCTCCGCGCTGCGGAGCTCTAATATCATAAATAATCTTGTTGACAATAAGCCGTTCGCCGGACTCAAAATTCGGTTCCATCGACTGGCCGTCAACGATGAACGGAGCAAACAGCAGCCAGCGGATCACAAATACAAGCAATGCGGCTATCGCAAGCGCTTTGAGCCATTCAATCATTTCTCTATACAATCTGCTGCCACCGCGGGGTGCCTGACCTGACGCCTCGACCGTCTGACCCGGCTCTCTGCCGGTATCCGGTGATGACGGCACAGCTGCCTGTTCCGTATCGCTGCCTTCCGCCGGGTCCCCTGAGCGATGCTTCTGCGATTCGTCCATTAACACGCCTTCCTTCCGCTGCACATTAAGTCTATCATCTCAAGAAGCCTTCAATCTATGAAGCCGCTCCCCGTTTTCGAAGAAGAGAAAGGGAGGCTTGTATGCGCAAGCCCCCCTTGGTAGAACAATTAACGAATTTCTTTGATTCTAGCTGCCTTACCACGCAGATTGCGAAGGTAGTACAGTTTCGCGCGGCGCACTTTACCACGGCGAGCTACTTCAATCTTGTCGAGTTTCGGAGAATGCACCGGGAACGTTCTTTCTACGCCTACTCCGTAGGAGATTTTGCGCACTGTAAACGTCTCGCTGATTCCGCCGCCGCGACGCTTGATCACGACGCCTTCGAAGAGCTGGACCCGCTCACGGGTACCCTCAATAACTTTAACATATACCTTCAGCGTATCGCCTGGACGAAAGCTTGGGATGTCTTTACGGAGCTGCTCTTGCGTAATCGCTTGTACGATATTCATATTCATGTTCCCTCCTTCCACAACAGGCGTTCTTATAAGCTCTCCGGCTTCCCTGGGAAACCGAGTCCTGGCCGACAGCGGACCGCCCGACTATTACAAACAACATTTGAAATTTTACCATACGCTAGATTAAAACACAACTATTATTATTACGAGCCGGCACTGCCGCTGCATTTTTACCCTGCTGGTATTAATGAGAAAAGTTTCAGAACCAGCGATTCCCAAAAACGAATGACAGACGCTAGGCCGATACGTTAACATAAATCTTATTCCGGGAAAGGAAAGGAGAATACAGCATGCTGCACAAACAACCTCATTCCCTGATCATCAGAGTCGCCTTCATGGCAGTACTAATCACTCTGCTAGCAGGTTCTGTCATTCCAAGCCAGCAAACCATAGGCGTCCATGCTGCCGCGGCGTCATCCTTTAAGGACACGAACGGCCACTGGGCTGCATCTGTTATAGACTGGGCTGCACGCAGCAAGATTGCAGCAGGTTATGAAGATGGGACCTTCCGGCCTAACCGCACAGTTCAAGAGAGCGATTTTATCGTGATGCTGATGCGCGCTTATCCGGAGCTTAAGCTCCGCCAGGCAGGCCCCCAGGACAAGTGGTACGATCCGGCATACGACAAGGCCGAGGAGCTGAACTGGCCGACCGGCGCATCACCGTTCAGGCGCGGTGAAGCGGCTGTCCTGCTGGCGGCGGTCAATGGCCGTTCACTATCCGTTAATGCAGCGGTCCAGTGGCTGCTTGATGAAGGACTGTCTAACGGCAAGACCGCACCAACCGTTGCCGGCTTCAAGGCAGCCGATACAATGACCAGAGCGGAAGCACTGACGTTCATCTATAACCAGAAACAGTACAAGCCGGAACTCGGCTCATCGCCGGTTCTCCCGGCAGCGAAGCAAACGGACACGCAAACCGTACTTTCGCTGCGCGGCACCGCAATCGGCGACACGGCAGCATCCGTAATCTCACGGCTCGGAGAGCCAAACCGCAAGGACACGGCAGATAACGGGATGCAGTGGTATGTATATAATAAGGACTACTCTTCCTTTGCTATGGTTGGTATACAATCCGGTAAGGTGGTCGCTCTGTTCTCAAATGCTAAGAGCTGGAGCAATGTCAACGCAATCCAAGTCGGCATGGATGCCGAGCAAGCGCTTGAGGTATTCCGTTCTAAGCATGGCGCCACAAGTGTTCTGAAGGGTGAAGATTATTACAGCTTCACTTCCCGGTCGAACAGCTACCAGCTGTACCGCGACAAACTGGACGGCAACAAGCTTGCTGCCATCCTGGTTCTGGCGGAAGGCACCCAGCTTGCCGGTACCAATCAGACTGTAAGCGCAGACCGGACTGCAGCCATGGAGCGCCAAGTGTTCGACCTGGCCAATGCTGAGCGTACCAGACGCGGCCTTCAGCCGTTCACTTGGGATGAACAGGCCGCTGCCAGCTCACGCAAGCACAGCAAGGATATGGCGGTTAACGGCTACTTCAGCCATACGAACCTTCAGGATGAAAGCCCGTTTGACCGCATGAGTCAGGAAGGCATCTCCTATCGCATGGCAGCTGAGAACATCGCGGCCGGTCATGCGAATGCGTTTCACGTCCATATCGGATGGATGAACTCGCAGGGTCACCGTACCAACCTGATGAATGAGCGACTGGCCCGGCTTGGCGTCGGCATCTATGCCGGCGGTTCTTATAAGCTCTATTATACCCAGAACTTCTTTACTCCATAGCATACAAGCCTGCTAAAAGCCCAAAAAGAGCGTTGTCCCTCGGACAAGGCTCTTTTTGTTACGTCGTTCCGCCGTCATCCGCAGCTGGTCCGCACTGTTCTTTCCGTTCCTGTTCACTCAGCCTCCGCTGCTCCTCCAGCCAGCTGCGTTCCTTCGCGCTTAGCTCCGCCTGCTCCAGCAGGTCTGGACGCCGCTGCAGGGTTCTTAACAGAGACTGCTCCCTGCGCCAGGCGTCTATTCGGCCGTGATGGCCCGAGATCAGCACTTCCGGAACATCCATTCCTCTGAAGGAAGCCGGCCGCGTGTAATGCGGGTATTCCAGCAGACCTGTGCTGAACGAGTCGGTAACCGCAGAGGTTTCATTGCCGAGCACACCTGGAAGGAGCCGGACTACTGCATCAATGACAACCATGGCAGGCAGCTCCCCGCCAGTCAGCACATAATCGCCGATTGACAGCTCATCCGTTACAAGATGCTCACGAATCCGTTCATCATAGCCCTCATAGTGGCCGCACACGAATATCAGATGCTCTGCTGAAGACAGCTCCTCCGCTTTGCGCTGCGTAAAGCGCTCTCCCTGCGGACACATCAGAACGATCCTCGGCTTCTCACCCGCATCCTTCACCAGATCCTCCACAGCGGCAAACATCGGCTCCGGCTTGAGCACCATACCGCCTCCGCCGCCGTAAGGATAATCATCCACCGTATTGTGCTTGTTATTGGCATATGCCCGAAAATTAATGGCCGCCAGCTCAACAATACCTTTCTCTTGTGCCTTGCCGAGGATGCTTGTGCCAAATACGCCGTTAAACATCTCCGGGAAAAGGGTCAGCACATCAATCTTCATCAGATCAGCCCTTCCATCAGGTGGACGGTTACGAGCTTCTCCTTTACATCCACGCTGCGGATCACATCATCAATGACCGGCAGCAGCACCGGCTTGCTCTTCGGGCGCTCCACAACCCACACATCATTGGCTCCCGGGCTAAGGATTTCCGATATTGTTCCGAGCTCTTCGCCCTCGTCTGTTACTACTCTGCAGCCTACGATCTCGTAGTAGTAATACTCTCCTTCTTCCAGATCAACCAGCTCTTCATCCGATACCTTAACCGCCCAGCCTTTATACTTCTCTACCTCGTTGATATTGTCAAAGCCCTTCAGCCGGACAATAAACATGCCTTTATGCTCACGGGCTGCTTCCACTTCCACTGGCACAATCGTGCCGCTGGCATCGTGAAGGCTCAGCTGACTTCCGGGAGCGAAGCGGACATCCGGGAAGTCCGTGGATGGATAGATTTTAACCTCGCCCTTAATTCCGTGTGTGTTTACAAGCTTGCCGACAGTAAACCATTTGTTTGCCATCCCTGATCCTCCTTGCTGCTCGAATGAACGCTTACCCTTACTATGCGACGAAAAAGGGTTAGGACATTCATCCTAACCCCTGCCCACTGCTATTCATGAGACAATATCAACAATAATACGCCGCCTGTCCTTGACAGCCGCAGATGTCACCACAGTCCGAAGCGCTTTGGCAATACGTCCCTGCTTGCCGATTACCTTCCCGACATCCTCGGGATGGACCGAAAGCGAGTATACGGTTCCGCGATCATCTTCCCGGATGTCAACGCGGACATCTTCCGGATGATCTACTAAAGCCCTAGCTATGACAAGAATCAATTCTTTCATCACAAGGCCCTCCGCAGCAGGATGTCAAAACGGCCTCCGCAAAATGCGGATGCCGCTGAGCATGCCTGTGGCTATTATTTCTGTTGTTTCAGCTCATGGAACTTAGTCAGAATGCCCTGTTTGCTGAGCAGGTTACGAACGGTGTCAGATGCCTGAGCACCCGTTTGCAGCCATTTCAGAGCTTTCTCCTCATCGATGCTTACTTGAGCCGGTTGTGCAACCGGGTTGTAAGTACCGATTTCTTCAATAAAACGACCGTCGCGTGGCGAACGGGAATCGGATACTACTACACGATAGAAAGGCGCTTTGTGCGCACCCATACGTTTCAGACGAATACGTACTGCCATTGTTGATTCACCTCCTTCAAAAAATTGCGGGCCCTTTGCCCGGTATCGCAATCAAGTCAGCCGATCAGCCGAAAGGAAACTTTCCTTTGCCGAGCATTCCCTTCAGGCCCTTCATGCCGCCCTTGGGTCCCTTCGGTCCCATCATCGACGAGAACTGCTTCATCATCTTGCGCATTTCATCAAACTGCTTGATTAGGCGGTTAACCTCGGCAATCGAAGTGCCGCTGCCCGCTGCAATCCGTTTGCGCCGGCTGTGGTTAAGCAGCTCGGGCTTCTGTTTCTCTTCAATCGTCATGGACCTGACGATCGCCTCAACCCGGTTGACCTGCTTCTCATCAACCTTGATATCCTTCATGCCCTTCATCTTGCCCATGCCAGGAAGCATGTCGAAGATTTGGTCAAGCGGTCCGAGCTTGCGCACTTGAGCCATCTGATCAAGGAAGTCCTCGAACGTAAACTCTGCATTGCGCATCTTCCGTTCCATCTCGGCGGCTTTGTCCGCGTCAATGCCGGACTGGGCTTTCTCGATGAGTGAGAGCATATCCCCCATTCCGAGAATACGTGACGCCATCCGGTCCGGGTGAAACGGCTCAAGTGCATCAATCTTCTCGCCCATAGCCGCGAACTTGATCGGGCGTCCGGTTACCGCTTTAACCGACAGGGCCGCACCGCCTCTGGTGTCGCCGTCAAGCTTGGTCAGAACAACGCCTGTCAGCTCCAGCTGCTCGTGGAAGCTCTGCGCCACATTAACAGCATCCTGACCTGTCATCGCATCGACGACCAGCAGCACTTCATCCGGCTTCGTTACTTCGTGAATCTGCTTCAGCTCTTCCATCAGCGCCTCATCGATATGCAGGCGGCCCGCTGTATCGATGATCACATAATCGTTGCCGTTTTCCTTCGCCTGCTGCATGGCCTGACGTGCGATCTCAACCGGGCTTGTCTTGTCACCCAGCGAGAAGACAGGCACTTTGATCTGCTCGCCGAGCACCTGCAGCTGCTTGATCGCAGCAGGACGGTAGATGTCGCCCGCTACCAGCAGCGGTTTGTGATTGCTCTTCTGCAGCAGTCTCGCCAGCTTGCCTGAGGTCGTTGTCTTACCCGCACCCTGCAGACCCGCCATCATAATGACGGTCGGCGGCTTGCTCGCCTTGGCGAGCTTGCTCTGTGTACCGCCCATCAGCTCGGTCATTTCCTTGTTAACGATGTCGACGACAACCATGCCGGGCGTAAAGCTCTTCATGACCTCCTGGCCGATTGCCCGTTCCTTCACCTTGGCGATGAAATCCTTGACAACTTTAAAGTTAACGTCGGCTTCCAGCAGCGCCAGCCGAACCTCGCGCATCGCCTCGTTGACATCATCTTCGGACACCTTGCCCTTGCCTCTCAGCTTGCCGAACACGTTCTGCAGCCTGCTTGTCAATCCTTCAAAAGCAGCCATGAACCTCACCTCCTCTTGCAACTATTCGATCTCTACCGCATGCCGCAGCCCTCTAGCAATGCCGCGCAGCTCTGAGAGCGCCGCCTCGTCCTGCCCAGCTTCAAGCGCTTCGTCAAGCCGGTCAATCAGCAGTATGAGCTTCTCATGCCGCGCCACCAGGCCCAGCTTCTGTTCATACGTTTCAAGGACCGCTTGGGCCCGCTTAATGTGTTCATAAATAGCCTGCCGGCTGATTTCAAATTCCGCGGCAATCTCGCCAAGCGAGTAATCATCGTGGAAATAATATTTTAGGAATGTGCGCTGCTTGTCAGTCAGCAGCGATTCATAGAAGTCAAACAACAGATTAATCCGGGTTGTTTTCTCCAGGGCACCCGGTTCGCTCATAGCCACCGTCCGCCCTCCTTCCGTCAAGGAAAAAACCTTTACAGCTTTGCAACGTTTCTTATCATATCCCAACCTGCAGCAACGTGTCAAGTCTTTTAACTTGTCAGCCAACTGGAGCCTACCGGAAAGACCACTGGAGCCCTGAGAACAAGAAATGCAGCGGGTATTCTGCTCTCGGGCTGTGCGCAGGTGACGGTAAGGAAAAGGCCGCTTCCTTAATAGCGGAAACGGCCCAACATGGCCTGGTATTGTTTACTTCACCGGCAGGCTGCCGATCAAGTCGCCCTGGCCTCAGACCTCCTCGGTCTGCTTCTCTTCCTTGGCGATCAGGCCTGCAAACAGCGCATGGACAAACTGCTCGGAATCAAATTCCTGGAGGTCGTCCATCTTCTCGCCGAGACCTACGAATTTTACAGGCAGGTTAAGCTCATTACGGATCGCTACGACGATACCGCCTTTTGCCGTACCGTCAAGCTTGGTCAGCACCAGACCGGTAACACCGCTCTTCTCGCCAAACAGCTTCGCCTGGCTGAGCGCATTCTGTCCAGTTGTCGCATCCAGCACGAGCAGCACTTCATGAGGCGCATTAGGGATTTCCCGCTGAATAACACGGAAGATCTTGTTCAGTTCTTCCATGAGGTTCGTCTTGTTCTGCAGCCGTCCTGCCGTATCGCAGAGCAGCACATCGACGCCCCGCTGCTTGGCAGCCTGAACCGCATCGTACATAACCGCTGCCGGGTCAGAGCCTGCCTGCTGCTTGATCACGTCAACCCCGACACGCTCACCCCATACCTCCAGCTGTTCAATAGCTCCCGCACGGAAGGTATCGCCTGCGGCCATCAGCACGCGCTTGCCCTGGCTCTTGAAGCGGTGGGCCAGCTTCCCGATCGTCGTCGTCTTGCCGACGCCGTTCACACCGACGAACAGCAGCACGGTAATGCTGCCTTCGGGCGCCATATTCAGCTTAGGATTCTCTTCACCGCGCAGCAAGCCGACAAGCTTCTCGGACAATACGGGCTGCAGCTCGGCCGCATCCTCGATTTTCCGCTTCTTCACCTCGACGCGCAGCTCATCAATCAAGTCCATGACCGTATTAACGCCTACATCCGCGCCGATCAGGATTTCCTCAAGCTCTTCGTAGAATGCCTCGTCGATTTTCTTGCGGCGGATAACCAGCTCCTCCACCCTCTCAACCAGGGCGGTTCTCGTTTTCTCAAGGCCTTCCTTAAATTTATTGGTGACCGCTTCGGTCTTGCTCGAAATACTTTCCTTCAACCGCTTAAAGAAACTCATCTCTCTAATCGCCTGCCTTCCTTGTATATAAGCGCACCGGCCTCTTCATCGCCTGGTCTAGTGTCTAGTGCGTATAGCCTGCTTCATCAGATACAGCCGAATAACTTTCATCAGGCGGAGACTGCCGCCTCGTCATCCTCAAGCCGCACCGACACCAGCTTGGACACGCCGCCTTCCTCCATCGTCACCCCGTACAGCACGTCGGCTTCCTCCATTGTGCCCTTACGGTGGGTAACGACAATAAACTGCGTCTGTTCCGAGAACTCGCGCAAATACTGGGCAAACCTGGCTACATTCGCTTCATCAAGCGCCGCCTCGACCTCGTCAAGCACACAGAACGGCACCGGCTTCACCTGTAAAATCGCGAACAGCAGCGCCATCGCTGTCAGCGCGCGTTCACCGCCGGAGAGCAGCTGAAGATTTTGCAGCTTCTTGCCGGGCGGCTGGGCTACGATATCGATACCCGTCTCCAGTACCCGGTCAGGATCAACCATGACCAGATCGGCACGGCCGCCGCCAAACAGCTTCGTGAACGCCAAGCCGAAGTGGCTGCGGATGGCATCAAAGGTCGTACGGAACCGCTTGCCCATCTCCTCGTCCATCTCACGGATAACCTGGTACAGCGTGGTCTTGGCTTCGATGAGATCATTCTTCTGCGCATCCAGGAACTCATAACGCTCGCGTACGCGATCATATTCCTCAATGGCTCCCAAATTCACATCGCCAAGCATCGTAATTTGGCGCTTGAGGTCGCGAACCTGATTTTGCGTTCCCTGCACATCCTCCGGCACCGGATAACGCTCCTTGGCAAGCTCGAAGCTGAGCTCATATTCTTCGCTCAGCTTGCGGAGCACATTATCTAGCTCAACATCGAGCCTGTTAGCAGCAATCTCTGTCTGGCGGATGCCATCCTCCACCTGACGAAGCTGCGCCCGCTGCTCCTTCGTCTCGCTCTCGCCGTCCTCGAGCTGACGCAGCTTCTCGGCACGCTCTGCGCGTTTGAAGTCGGTCTGCTCTGCACATTCCTGCTTCTTGAGCCGGTAGTGGTTCAGCTCCTCCGTCTGCCGGATCTTCTCGGCATCCAGCTTGCGCTGCTCTTCCTCCTGCTGAACAGCCAGGCTGCGCAGTGTGGACAGCTCCTGCTTCGCCCGGTTGATATCCGAGCGGATGCGGACAGCCTGATCCTCGAAGGACAGCTTCTCCTGATCGGTCTTGGCGACCTGGATTTTGAGATCGGTCAGATGCGTCTGCAGCTCTTCCTTAGCCGATTCACTGGCTTTGCGCCGGTCCTCTGCCGCCTTGATCGCCTGCTGCAGCCGGGCTTCCTCGGCTGTCAGCTGAGCCAGCCTCTCCTCGGCATCGGCCTTCAGCTTGTCCAGGCTGGTTGATTCGGTGATCTGGCTGCTGCGGTCCTCATGAGACAGCTGATGCTGCTCCCGAAGATGGCGGGCTTCCTGCTCCACCTGCTGCAGTTCGGAACGAAGCTGCTGCTCCTCCAGCCTGCGCTTATCGCCTTGGTCCCGCAGTTCCTCAATTGTCTGCCCCAGGATGGACAGCTCCTTACGCAGGTCCGATACCTTATCCCGCAGCTTATCCAGCTGCCCCCCGGACTGCTTAATGTCCTCATCCAGCTGCTCGATCTGCCGCTGCCGGCCGAGCAGGTTGGCGCCCTTCTTCTGCAGGCTGCCGCCTGTCATCGAGCCGCCGGCGTTGACCACGTCGCCATCAAGCGTCACAACCCGGAACCGGTATTGACATTTGGCCGCAATCCGGTTAGCCTGCTCAAGCGTCTCTGCAATCAGTACATTTCCGAGCAGATTTGCCACAATAGAGCTGTATGCCGGCTCCGATCCAACCAGGTCGGCTGCTACGCCGACGAAGCCTTCCACTGAAGCGACAAGCCGCCGCTCCTGCTCCGGAACACTCCTGCCCTTAATAACATCCAGAGGGAGGAAGGTCGCCCGGCCCAGCTGGCGCTGCTTCAGGAAAGCAATCGCCGCCCGTGCAGAGCGCTCGTCCTCCATAACGACATGCTGCAGCGCTCCGCCGAGCGCGGTCTCAACCGCTGTCTCCAGCTTCTCGGGAACGCGGATCAATTCGGCAACTGCTCCGTGCACCCCGTCCACTCCGCCCCCGCTGCGGCGCGAAGCCTTCAGTACTTCCCGGACACCATGCATGAAGCCGTCCAGATCATTTTGCATTTCTTTCATCGTATCGCGGCGTGAGGTAAGCGCGTCCAGCTTTTGCTCCCACTTGCGCACCGCCATCTGAGCCTCCTCAAGCAGCTGCTGAGAGCTCTTGAGCCGGTCCCCTTCCTTTATGTAGCGGTCCCTCAGTGCGGACAGCTCGGCAGCCGTACTGTCCAGACGGCTCTGCAGCTCCTCACGCTTGCCTTCAAGCGCGCCCAGCTGCTCCTGCCATTTGGCCTCTTCTTCCCCAAGCCGTTCAATCCGCTTCTGCAGCGTCTCCTTCTGCTGATCGGCATACCGGATTTCGTTGCGCGTGGAAGCCATGCCGCTCAGCACATCCAGCAGCTCACCTTTCAGCTTCTCCTCCGCGTCGCTACCCATACCGCCGGCCACGCCAATCAGCGTTGATTCTTCCTCATCGAGACGCCGGCGCAGGGTCTGCAGCTCTTGTTCAAGCCCGGCTGCCTTCGCGCGGAAATCCGTCTCTTCCTTCGTTAATGCCGTAATTCGTTCCGACTGAGCGGCTATGGACTCTTCAAGCTGGCGGCGGTTCTGCTCCAGATTGCGCGTACGCTCCTTCAGCACCTCGCCTTGGCCCTCGCACTTCTCGTACTCTTCGCTGTAACGCAGCATATCCTCATGCAGACGCTCCAGCGCTTCCTCGATATCCCGCAGCTGCAGGCGGTCCTTCTCCAGGTGCGCATCATGCTTGCTGACGACGGCGGACAGCTCCAGCTGCTCATTCTGCAGCTTCTCAAGCTTCGCTGTCGCTTCCTTCCAGCTGCTGTGCACCTGCTCAATCTGATGCACATACATCGAAATTTCTTTCGTCTTCAGCTGCTCGCGCAGCGCCTTGTAGTGAATCGCCTTCTCCGACTGCAGACGCAGCGGCTCCACCTGATCCTCAAGCTCAGTCACCAGGTCATTGATCCGCAGCAGGTTCTGCTCGGTATCATCAAGCTTCCGCTGTGCTTCCCGTTTACGTGATTTATATTTGACAATGCCCGAGGCCTCTTCAAAAATCCCACGGCGGTCCTCTGAGCGCGTGCTTAAAATTTCCTCGATCCGGCCCTGGCCGATAATCGAATACGCTTCCTTGCCGATACCGGTATCCATGAACAGCTCCGTAATATCCTTGAGACGGCAAGACTGCTTGTTAATTAAATATTCGCTCTCGCCGCTGCGGTGGACACGGCGGGTTACCGTTACCTCGTCGTATTCAAGAGGAAGAGAGCCGCTGGAATTATCAAGCGTCAACGAGACTTCCCCATAGTTGACAGCCTTGCGGGCATCACTGCCGGCAAAGATAATATCCTGCATATTCCCTCCGCGCAAGCTCTTGGCGCTCTGTTCGCCAAGGACCCAGCGGATGCTGTCCGATATATTGCTCTTGCCGCTGCCGTTCGGTCCAACCACGGCTGTGATGCCCCGCACGAATTCCAATTCCGTCCGGTCTGCGAACGATTTGAACCCGGCTAATTCGACTCGCTTCAGAAACATAGTTATACCTTCACCTCTAGCGTTATTGTACCATACCCGCAACCATTCGACATCAGCGGAAAATTTCGGGAGGCATCTCAAGCGCATAAAAAAACCGGCAAGCCTGGTCAAGATCCATTGCGGTTTCACTAATGGATCTTGACCACCGATGCCGGGGTTACTTATCGCTCTTATCTTCTGCTGAAAGCTGGCGCCATGCCTCGGCCGCAGCCCGCTGCTCTGCTTCCTTCTTCGTGCGTCCTGTCCCTTGGCCCCAGGACTCGCCGCCGATCAGTACGCGGATTACAAATTCCCTGTCATGCGCAGGGCCTCGTTCTTCCTCAATAACATATTCAATCTGACCAAGAGAACGATGCTGGGCACGCTCCTGAAGCTTCGACTTGAAATCCTTTACCGGCAAGTGATCCTCCGCATCAATAAGCGGAAAGATGCTGGCTTCCAGAAAGTCCCTGACCGCAATTAATCCCTGATCCAGATAAAGTGCACCCACGAATGATTCGAATAAGTCAGCCAGCAGAGCCGGCCGCTGCCGGCCGCCAAGCTGCTCCTCTCCTCTTCCAAGGAGAACATACCGGCCAAGCTCCAGCGTTTCGGCGAAGCGGGCGAATGACGGTTCACATACGATGGAGGCACGCATGCGCGTCAATTCGCCTTCGGGCCGCTGCGGGTGCGTCGTATAGAGGAACTCCGACACCAGCAGCTGCAGCACCGCATCACCCAAAAACTCCAGCCGTTCATTATCCTGCGTGTTTCCGCCCTTATGCTCATTTACATAAGACGTATGCGTGAAAGCCTGCCTTAATAGCTTAGTCCGGCGGAAACGTATACCGAGCCGCTGCTGCAGCTCGTCAAACCGGTCATGCTTCATATTTCCTCATGACGATCGTGGCATTATGGCCTCCAAAACCGAAGGAATTCGAAACCGCTGTCCGGACATTCGCCTCACGAGGCTTGTTGGGCACATAATCCAGATCGCATTCCGGATCCTGGTTCTCCAGGTTGATCGTTGGCGCGATAACGCCATTCTGCAGCGTCAGACCTACAATAACCGCTTCCACGCCGCCTGCGGCGCCGAGAAGATGACCGGTCATCGATTTGGTTGAGCTGACGGCAAGCTTGTACGCATGATCTCCGAACGCTTTCTTGACGGCCAATGTCTCCGACCGGTCACCAACAGGGGTAGACGTGCCATGCGCATTAATGTAATCCACTTCTTCAGGGCTGATGCCGGCATCGCGGATCGCCCTTGTCATGCAGCGGGCTGCCCCTTCCGGATCTGGCTCTGTCATATGATACGCGTCGCCGCTCATGCCGTAACCGATAACTTCAGCATAAATGCGGGCACCGCGCTTGATTGCATGCTCATAGGATTCCAATATAAGAATACCGGCTCCTTCACCCATCACAAAGCCGTCCCTGTCCGTGTCAAACGGCCGGCTTGCTTTCTCGGGCTCATCATTGCGGGTGGACATCGCCCTCATTGAGCAGAAGCCCGCCATGCCTGTTGGACGAATCGTCGCTTCAGCACCGCCGCAAATCATCATATCCGCATCACCGCGCTGAATCAGCTTGAACGAATCGCCGATGGAGTGCGTGCCGGTTGCACAAGCGGTTACCGCCGTGCTGTTCGGGCCCTTGGCACCCGTCGTCATGGAAATCTGGCCGGAAGCCATATTGGCAATCATCATCGGAATGAAGAACGGGCTGACGCGCTTGGGACCCTTCTCAAGCAGAATCTTATGCTGATCCTCCCATGTACCAAGCCCGCCGATACCGGAACCGACCATAACGCCGATACGTTCAGGATCAACATCGCCGCCGATGTCAATACCGGAGTCCTTAACGGCAAGCGTGCTGGCCGCAACGGCGAACTGCACGAAACGGTCCATGCGCCGCGCTTCCTTCTTATCTGCATACAACTCAGGATTGAAATCTTTGATTTCCGCGGCAATCCGCGTCGGATACTCCGATACATCAAAGGCTTCAATCAGTGAAACGCCGGACTTTCCTGCCATCAGGTTCCCCCAGAATGTCTCCAGGTCGGATCCGAGCGAGGTCATGACTCCCATGCCGGTGACTACGACTCTTTGCTTCATATCTATCACCTCTAACGACAGCCATTCAAGTTAAAGCCTCAACTGCCGATTCATTTATAGTATCAATCTATTACAATGATGATCTCTTCATAATGAAAGAACAGCCTTACCTAAGCGCTGTTCCTAAGTGAATGGATACAGATTCCATCCCGCTGCATCCCTTGCCCACGCCCTGATATGGAGAGAAGTCCCGTCTGCTAAACGGGACTTTCGTACATTACGTATGAGATTGTATGTAATTGACTACTTCTCCCACCGTGGTGATCTTCTCTGCGTCTTCATCAGAGATCTCCATATCGAACTCGTCTTCCAATTCCATAACAAGCTCCACGACATCGAGAGAATCCGCGCCGAGGTCGTCTTTAAAATTGGCTTCGAGCGTTACTTCGGCTTCGTCTACGCCGAGGCGGTCAACGACGATGCGTTTTACGCGTTCCAATACGTCGGACATCCGGTTCACCTCCTCCTTGGTATTATACGAGAATGTTGGACAAATTGCCATAGGGGCCTGGAAGGCGCCTTTAGCCCATATACATGCCGCCGTCCACATGGATTGTCTGCCCAGTCATATAGGCAGCTGCATCCGATGCGAGGAAGCGTACGGCACTGGCAATATCCTCAGGCTGGCCCAGGCGGGCAAGCGGAATTTGACCGCTGAGCTGGTCGCGGGTTTCGGCAGACAGCTTGTCTGTCATATCCGTTGCGATAAAGCCCGGGGCCACACAGTTTACGGTGATTCCCCGTGATGCCAGCTCCCGTGCACTCGCCTTGGTAAGGCCAATGACGCCGGCTTTCGCCGCCACATAGTTAGCTTGTCCAGGATTACCAACCGCCCCTACTACGGACGAAATATTGATAATCCGGCCTGAGCGCTGCTTCATCATCGGGCGTGTAACGGCCTTGATGCCATTAAACACGCCTTTGAGATTCGTCTCAATGACCTGGTCAAATTCTTCTTCCTTCATGCGCATGATTAAATTGTCCCGGGTGATGCCGGCATTATTCACCAGTATGTCCAGGGAACCGAAAGCCTCCAGCACTTCCTTAACCATGCTCTCGAAGGCATCGGCCTTTCCCACATCACCCTTGATCAGCAGCGCACGGCGTCCAAGCGCTTCCACGGCGGCAGCCGTCTCGGCGGCGGCACCTTCACTGCCTGCATAATTAACAGCTACGTCCGCACCCGCTTCTGCCAGCGCCACGGCGATTGCTCTGCCGATTCCTCTGGATGCGCCAGTAACCAGCGCCTTCTTGCCTTCAAGACCTGCAAACATGGATTGTCCTCCTTCAATTGAAGCTGGTTCGTCTGGCTCTAGCCAAGCTCATCCAGCAGCTGAGCTGCAGCCGTAAGACTGTTCACCGAACGCACGCGCACCGATTTGTCCGTCTTCTTAATGAGACCGGCGAGTACGGTTCCAGGACCAATCTCAACGAATTCATCCACACCCTGCTCAATCAGCCAAACGATTGTATCCTCCCACAGCACCGGCGACACGACCTGCTCGGTCAGCAGGCCCCGAATGTCTGAAGCTGACTGCACCGGTCTTGCCGTAACGTTAGCTACAACGGGTACCGTGCTGTCCTTCAGATCAGCCTGTTCCAGCACCTGCTGCAGCTGATCAGCTGCAGGCTTCATGAGCGAAGAGTGAAACGGACCACTCACTTCAAGCGGAATCACCCGCTTGGCCCCGGCTTCCTTACCACGCTCAACAATGGCCGCTACGCCGGCTGCCGTGCCGGAAACGACAATTTGTCCCGGACAGTTGACATTTGCCAGCTCCACAGCACCCGCTTCACCCGACACCGCTTGGCAGAGCGCGGCGAGCTGCTCACGATCCGCACCCAGAACGGCAGCCATCGCTCCCTGTCCCCCTGGTACAGCCGATTCCATAAATTCGCCTCTGGCACGCACAATGCGGACGGCATCTTCAAATGAGAGAACGCCAGCAGCTGCGAGCGCGCTGTATTCGCCCAGGCTGTGCCCGGCAACATAATCCGGCCTAACCCGTTCTTTAATAAGCTCCAGCAGTGCCAGACTTACCGTCAGCAGCGCCGGCTGCGTGTTGGCCGTCTGCTTCAGCTCCGCTTCAGGCCCGTCAAATATAATATCGGACAGCTTGAATCCCAGCGCTTCATCCGCCCGCCGGAACAACGAACGTCCAGCTTCGGATGCTTCATAGACATCTTTACCCATCCCGACCGATTGCGCCCCTTGGCCGGGGAATACGAATGCTGTTTTACCCATTAACCATAACCTCCTGCACTACCATATCAGCACGGTTGCGCCCCAGGTCAGTCCGCCCCCGAAGCCTACCAGCACGATGCAATCGCCATCCGAAACCTTCCCCTGCTCCACCGCTTCAGCCAGCGCAATCGGAATGGACGCCGCGGAAACATTGCCGTACTTGTCCAGGTTGATCATGCATTTATCTTCAGCCAGCTCAAGCCGGTTAAGGGATGATTGAATAATTCTAATATTCGCCTGATGCGGCACCAAGAGATCGATGTCCGACTTGGCGATGCCCGCCTTGCGGAGCGCCTCTTCAGCTGCATTGCCCATGATCCGCACCGCAAACTTGAACACCTCGCTGCCGGCCATCTGAATATAATGCCTGTTCTGTGCCACGCTGTCCTTATCCGAAGGAATACGCGAGCCTCCGCCGTCAATCTTCAGAAGCTCCCCGCCGCTGCCGTCTGCGCCAAGCTCGAAGGACCGGAAGCCGCGTCCCTCAGCCACCGGACCCAGCACGACAGCACCTGCGCCGTCCCCGAACAGGATGCAGGTATTGCGGTCCGTGTAGTCCGTTATACGTGACAAGCACTCGGCGCCCACAACGAGGACATGCTTATACATCCCGCCGGCTATCATGCTGGAGGCATTGGCCAGCCCGTAAATGAAGCCCGAGCACGCTGCCGATAAGTCATAAGCGGCCGCCTTGCGGGCCCCCAGCCGGTCCTGCAGCAGGCAGGCGGTGGAAGGAAAGAACTTATCTGGCGTTACAGTCGCCACAATAATAAGATCCAGATCCTCCGCTGCAACCCCGGCGCTGCGAAGCGCTTCCTCCGATGCCTTCAGGGCCAGATCAGAGGTCGCCTCCTCCGGTGAAGCGATTCGGCGCTCCCGTATGCCTGTACGGGTCACAATCCACTCATCATTCGTTTCCACCATTTGTTCCAGATCATGGTTCGTTAAAATTTTCTCCGGCACATATTTACCGGTTCCAAGTATGCCAACTGCTCGTAAACTCATCAGAAGCAACCTCTCATTTCCCGCTGATTTCAGCCTTAATCGAACGGATCAACTGACCCTGCAGCGCAATTCTGGCTTGTCTGACTGCATTTTTGACCGCTCTGGCGTCGGAGGAGCCGTGCCCCTTGATCACCAGACCGTTCACGCCAAGTAGCGGAGCGCCGCCATGCTCCTTATAATCCATTTTGGCGCGCAGCCCGCGCAGTCCCGGCATCATTATGGCGGCCGCCAGCTTGGTGCGCCAGTTCCGTGTGAATTCTTCCTTAAGCGCCCCCATAACCATGCTGGCCGTGCCCTCCATTGCTTTAAGCAGAATGTTGCCGGCAAAGCCGTCACATACCAGCACATCACAGGCGCGCTGGAGCACATCCCGGGATTCGACATTGCCGACAAAATGTATCGGGGCCTGCTCGAGCAGCTCATAGGCCGCCTTGGTCAATTCATTGCCCTTCGCGGCCTCGGTGCCGACATTGAGCAAGCCGACCCGCGGCTTCGCAATGCCGTGAACGCTTGAGCGGTAAATACTGCCCATCAGGGCATACTGGAGCAGATGCTCCGGCTTCGCATCCATATTGGCGCCCAGGTCAAGCGCTAGCATGCCCTGGTTGTCAGCAGTCGGCAGCATAGGCGCCAGCCCAGGCCGCTCAATGCCCTCGATCCTTCCGACAACCAGCAGTCCCGTTGTCATCAGCGCGCCCGTATTTCCAGCGGATATCATCGCATCCGCTTCCCCTTCGCGCACCATTTTACCGGCAACGACCATCGAGGAATCCTTCTTCCGTCTTACCGCACGCACTGGCTCCTCATCCGGTCCAATCTGCTCGGAGGCATGCCGGATTTCAAGATTAGCGTCCATCTGGCCGTCCAGATGAGGCTCTAGCCGCTCCCGGTGTCCGACCAGCACGATCACGGTATCCTTCCATTCCGCCGCCGCCTGAACCGCACCCTTGACGATTTCAGCCGGTGCGTGATCGCCTCCCATAGCGTCAATTGCGATCCGCACGTTCGTCTCCTCCTTCGATGACCTGCTCCCCTGCAGAACGGTAGATGATAAAGTGCCCTTGAAACACCATTTCCTCTCCCACGTAGGTGAACACCTCCACCTTCGCCTTGCTTCTGCCGCCTGATCTCACATAAGCCTTGGCAATACATTTCTCACCGAGCTTCACCTGGCGGACAAACCGGATATCGGCCGTTGCCGTCAGGGCGATCTCATCATTAATGACGGCTACCGCAAGCGAGTTCGCCTGGGCGAAGACATGATGGCCGCGGGCAATGCCTGTCCGGGAAAACACATGCTCTTCACGGATTTCGAAGATCGATATGCCGCTCTTATCCAGCTGCAGGTCGACAATGTCGCCGATCACCTCATGGAGGGGGAGTGAACGCACCGCATCATAAGAACGTTCAGCCATCAGCTTCAGACGTTCGCGCAGCTCCGGAATGCCAAGCTCCATCCGGTCCAGACGGATCGTCTGAATGCTTACCTTCAGCAGCCGGGTCAGCTCCCGGTCTGTCATAAACGGATTTTCCTCGACCAGTCGGGACAGCTGCTGGTGCCGCTGCCGTTTTGGCAGACGCTCCATGGTCCGCACCGCCCTCTGTATTATTATTAAGCAGCAATATGTATAATCATGACAAAATATCGGCAGCTGCTATTATCACCTGGTACTAATCCAGTATAAAGAATAATAAGCGGGGAAGCAATGGAAAAGCAAGTCCCTTTTGCCCCAGGTTTTTACACTAACAAGCCTGGAAGCAAAAAAATAGCACCTCATCCAAAGATGAAGTACTACTCTCTTGTCGAAACTATTGCTTAATGATCTCTCTTGCCTTGTAATGTCCGCAAACCTTACAAACGCGATGAGCCAGCTTCAACTCTCCGCACTGCTCGCATTTAACCATGCCTGGAACCGCCAGCTTGAAGTGCGTACGACGTTTGTCGCGGCGAGTTTTGGATGTTCTTCTTTGTGGTACTGCCATGTTTCCCACCTCCTTCAAAGACTAGCAGGAGCGTGTCCTGCCACTTGCTCTATTCATCAACAGCTTACGATTTAAAGAAATCCTTGAGCCCTGCAAGCCTTGGATCGATCACTTCACGGGAGCAGCCGCACTCCCCTTCATTGAGATCGGACCCGCACTTAGCACACAACCCCTTGCAGTCTTCGCTGCACAGCGGGGCAAAAGGCAGTTCAAGCAGCAGCGCTTGTTCAACATAAGGCTGAAGATTGAGCCACTCTCCGTCAACCGGGATAACCTCGTCTTCCTCGACTTCAGCTGTCGTAACAGAGGAGGCCGGTTTGAACTGTTCATGGAACGGTACCGCAACATGGGCAGCTGTCGGTTTAAGGCATCGGGAACAGGACATCTCAAGATCAATGTCCAGTCCGCCGTCCACCTGAACGGCTTTGCTCTCCGCACGGGCTTCCAGGCGCACCTTCAAAGGACTGCTCCGGATTACATCGGGTCTTCCGTCCACCAGTGACGAAACGTCAAGCTCGGTGTCGAACGTATGGGTTTTCCCCCTTAACGTTTCCTGCATATGAATATTCACGCGTCATCACTCCAAACAAACAAAGATTATTATATCGACCAGGCACAGGTTTTGTCAACAATTTCAGAGCGTGATATATTCTTTGTATGGGCAGATGAACAGTCATCAGATCAATCGCGGGTCCGCCGGCATCAGCCGAATGCGGTGAACGCGGTTCTGGTAGGATAGCATCAGCAGCCTGCAAAATGCAAGAGTATGAATGATGGAGGGATCGTTATGCGCACCGTCGGCGTGATTGTGGAATACAATCCTTTTCACAACGGCCATCTATATCATCTGCAGCAGTCCGTGCGGCTAACAGGCGCGGAAGCTGTCGTAGCCGTCATGAGCGGACCGTTCCTGCAGCGCGGGGAGCCTGCTATGCTGAGCAAGTGGGCACGTGCCGAAACCGCTCTGCGCTGCGGCTGCGATCTGGTCATTGAGCTTCCTGTCGCCTATGCCACTAATGCGGCCCAATGGTTCGCGCACGGCGCCGTCTCCCTCCTCCATGCGACCGGTATCGTAGATACCCTCTGCTTCGGCAGCGAGACGGGGGATATCGACACGCTGCGCGGCATTGCCGGCATGCTCGCCGCCGAGCCGGAGGATTTCCGCGCTCTCCTCGCCGCTGCTCTGCAATCGGGCAGCAACTATCCGGCAGCCTACAGCTCCGCCGTCCGTTCCTACCTGTCAGGTCTTGGCCAGAGCCAGGCTGCAGACTTTCCGCTGCAGGAGCCGAACAACACACTTGGCCTGCACTACTTGATCGCACTGGAAAAGCTCAGAAGCCCAATCGTTCCCTATACAGTCAAGAGAGAGAAGGCAGGCTACCATGAACAGAGCATATCGGATAACGCCATTGCAAGCGCCACCGCTCTGCGCAAGCTGCTGACCGAACGGCGGAGCCCTGAAGCGATCGCCGCTTACATCCCGCCCGCTTCGCTGCGCCTGCTGAAGCAGGAATGGGAAGCGCTTCGGGCGCCGCTTGATTGGAACGGCTTTCTTCCCAGGCTGCTGCATGAAATCGTCCGCAGCAGCACGGACGAGCTGGCCGCTTGCCGGGAGGTGAATGAAGGGCTGGAATACCGTATCAAGCAGGCCATCCCTAATCTTCCCTCGCTCGGGTTTGAACCGTTAATGGAAGCGCTCAAAACCAGACGGTATACGAGAACGCGGCTCCAGCGGGCCCTGCTCGCCATTCTGCTCGGCCACAGGAAGCAGGACTTCACAGCAGACAGCCTGGCCTCTGGCATTGAATATATCCGGGTGCTGGGATTTACGGACAAAGGCAGAGCCCTGCTCAAGCGAATGAGAAGTACAGCCTCCATACCAGTGCTCCACAGTGCAGCACGGCCTCCGGCTGCCTTCCGCATGCTTGATCTGGATACGAGAGCGGGTGCGGTCTATGCCCTTGCTTTCGGCAATGCGGCTCCGCCCGACCTGTTCCGTGATTATTTTGACGCTCCGATTATTGTTTAAATGCATTCAGATACAGCTTTTGTTCAAGGGCTTCAGAAGCCGTTCCCCTTAAGGCCCTCCAAGGCTTCTGCCAGCGTAGCAACCGGGATAATCACCATCGAGGTGCCGGTCGCCTCCGCCTGCCGGGCGGCTTCCTTATAGTTCCCCTTCGGCACCAGAAACATTTGGGCTCCTGCACGCTGCGCAGCAATTACCTTGAGCGCAGCTCCCCCGATGGCACCAACCGAGCCGTCGGGACTGATTGTACCGGTAGCCGCTATTTTCCTGCCTTCAGCCAGCTCTCCCCCAGTCAACCGGTCATAAATCTCCAGCGCAAAGGCCAGGCCAGCCGAAGGTCCGGCTACCTCTCCGGCCTTAATTTCCACCTGATGAGCCGGATCTTCGGGTACGATGGCCTTAACAACGGTCAACTCATCAACTCCAAGCAGCCTGGGGAGGTCCTGTTCATCCAGACTGTTCCCCTGGGCAGATCCGCCCTTCGGCACCTCGACGCGGGCACTAACCCCGCCACGCTCTACAGCTATGCGCCAAGGCTGTTGTCCGTCCTCGCCTGCCTTATCCTTCAGCAGTTCAAGCAGTTGACCGGCATCAGTCAGCGCAGTGCCGTCTACCTCTGTTATACGATCCCCTGGCGCGAAGCCTGTTCCGTCACCCGGGTCCGTAATAACAATTGCCTTCGTACCGATCGCATACGAAATACCCGCCTGCCGGTAAGCCGCCTCCACGGCACTGCTCTGCGAATGATCCATTAACACATGCATCCGCTGGGCATAGTCATCCATTGTACCGCCCTGCAGAATTTCATTGCGCGGGTAGGCTTCAAGGTCTTTCCTCCACAGGGATTGCAGCACCATCCAGTAATTGGATCTTCCTGCCATATATACAGTCATGACCAGAAATCCGCCGTCCCGTTCGCCTGCTTCCTCTCCCACATGCACCAGCGGCGCAGCTTCCTGAGCCGGTCCCGGCTGTGCTACAAGATAGGGGGCCGGCACATACAACAACACAATCATCAGCACGGCTGCCGCAAGCGCCCATTTAAGCGGAAGCGCCGCAGCAGGCCGTCTATACTTGAATCTGCTCACCGCAGCCTTTCCTTTCATGTCTGGTCTAAAGCCCCGCTTGTCCGCGTACATTGTGAATAATCTGCCTATTTTTGCAGCTGGTCCCGCCTCGCGGCCGGGAGTTTAACGTTCAACGTACAGGAGGGAAGCTGAGTATGTTGCGAACCATTATGGTGGGAGCCTTTATGCTCGCGCTTGTTGCAGCCATTATCCAAAGCCCCGGCGAATCATTTCAGTCTGCCGTTCAAGGGCTGTCCGTCTGGTGGAAAATCGTATTTCCCGGACTGCTGCCCTTTTACGCCTTATCCGAGCTGCTGCTGGCCTTCGGCGCCATTCACGCTGTAGGCGTGCTGCTGGATCCGCTTATGCACAGACTGTTCCGCATACCCGGCTGTGCCGGATGGGTAGTCGCTCTCGGCTGGACAGCCGGCTTCCCGTCTGGTCCTGACGCAGCCGCCTCGCTGAAAAACAGAGGGCTGCTCAGCGGACCGGAAGCGCAGCGGCTGGTAGCGCTCAGCCATATGCCGAGTCCGATCCTGATGCTGGTCGTCATCGGAGCAGGCTTCCTTCACCAGCCTTCCACCGCCCTTACAATAGCAGCAGCCGTATGGCTGTCCGGCGCCATGGCCGCCATTATATCCGCACGTCTGTCCGGCACCGCACGCTCCTCAGCGGCCCACACACCGGCGCAGCTCCGCAGATCCTCTGATCGGCCCTCCATATTGAAACTGGCCCTTACGGCGATGCAGGATGCACAAGAGCGCGATGGCCGCAGCTTCGGCAAGGCGCTCGGGGAGGCGATCTCCGCCAGTGTACAGAAGCTGCTGCTGATCGGCGGCTTTATGATTGCCGGGTCTGTGCTCATCGGTCTCCTGCAGCGGCTTCTCCCCGGGCAGCTCGAGCCGATTGTTTATCCGGGCCTGTTCGAAGTCCATCTCGGCGCTTATGATATCGCTGGTCATTTCGCTGCATGGGGTACGCCGCTCGCAGCCGCTTCCTTATCCGCCTTTCTGGCGTGGAGCGGAATGGCTGCGCTTCTCAGTGCCCAGAGCAGCCTGACCGCAGCCGGGCTGCGGTTTGCTCCGCTGCTGCGGGGCAAGCTTCTGCATGCCGTACTGGCATTTGGCGCCACGTTTATGCTGTGGAAGCCGCTCGGCCGGGTTTGGGAACAGCTCGAGCCTTCCATCACCCGCTGGGGCGGCATGACTGAAGCCGTGTTCGCCGCCCGGGGCGGCTCCTTATCCTTTGCAGCCCTCCCCGGTCTCTGGCTCCCCGCCGCTGCAAGCGCAGCTCTGCTGGCATGCCTGGTTCTCGGACTGTCCCTCTTATCCCTCTTCCGTTACAGGAGGCATACGGACCGCTGACTTCCTATTCCCGGTATTTGTCCAGCAGTGCAGCCTCAACCTCAGCCGGTACCAAATCATGCACATTGCCCTGAAACCTGGCGATTTCCTTGACGATGCTTGAGCTTAAGTAAGAAAACTTCGGATTGGTCATCATAAAGATTGTCTCAATCTCACTGTCCAGCTGATGGTTCGTTGAAGCAAGCTGGAGCTCATATTCAAAATCCGACACCGAGCGGATTCCCCTGATAATAACGTTAGCCTGTCTGCTCTGCATGTAGCGGACCAGCAGATCCCGGAAGCTGTCAATTTCCACATTCGGCATGCTCCGTGTTACCTGGGCAAGCAGCATCTTGCGCTCTTCCACTGAGAACAGCGGATTCTTGCTTGTATTGTTAAGGACAGCCACGATCAAACGGTCGAACTGCTTCGACGCGCGCTGTATAATATCCAGATGCCCTAATGTTACCGGGTCAAAGCTCCCCGGGTAAACCGCGATTCGCTGGGGACATTCATTCTCCATCATCTGCCATGCCGCCTCTCTCGCCGCCAATCGGCCCATAGTGATATATTGCCACTGCTGTTTCACCGTACAGAGCTAGTCTGCGCTGCTGAAAATCTCCGAATGTCTCAGGGTAGCGAAATCCTGATTCATGCTCAACGACCAGGGTTGCATCCTCCGCAAGCAGGCCCCGGGCCGCCAGCTCCAGCATCAGCTCGTCCGCATTCTTCATCCGGTAAGGCGGATCAAGAAATACCAGATCGAACCGGATATCCCGCTTCTCCAGGGTGCGGATGGCACGTTCGGCCGTGTTGCAGTATATCTCCGCGTGCTCGGTCATACGTGCTGCTTCCATATTGGATTTTATAATCTCCACGCTCCGCCTGTCGCTGTCCACGAAGATCGCGAGCTCCATGCCGCGGCTGAGCGCTTCAATGCCCAGCCCGCCTGTTCCCGCAAACAGGTCCAGCGCCGTTCCTCCTTCGAAGAATGGCCCGATCATGCTGAACATGGCTTCCTTCACTTTATCTGTGGTCGGACGTGTATGGCTGCCCGGGACCGCCTTCAAGCTCCGTCCTCTGGCTTCGCCCGCAATTACTCTCACAATATTACCCCCTTGCCTGCTGCTCGCTGTCTTAGCTATCGTACCATATTTTGCACGCCGCGCAAGCGCCAGCCATGACAGCGCATATCCATGCCTTTTCCTGCGGCTTTTTATTTTTTTGAAGAGAATATGTATAAAACTGGCCGTCTCCGGCCATCCTTACATTATCGGCGTCGAGAGATGCCGTAGACAACCGCGGAGAAGACTTACGTTTCCCCATAAGCTCTTCGTCCGGTTTCTCCTCTCCCATGAAAGGGACCCCGAAAGGGGTCCCGATTTTTTTATGCCCATGCGCCTCTCTCAAGGCCTAATCGTAACTGCCGTGCCTACGCTTACGAGCTTTGACAGCTCCAGCACATCCCCGTTATGCATCCGGATACAGCCATGTGACACTTCTTTCCCAATCGATGAAGGGTCATTGGTACCGTGTATGCCGTAATGGGGCTTGGACAAACCCATCCAGAAAGCACCGAACGGGCCGCCGGGATTCTCCTGCTTGTTGACAATCGTAAATTCTCCCTGAGGGGTCTCCGTAGCCGTCCTGCCGATCCCTACAGGATACTGCCGCTCTACCCGGTCACCCTCCAGCAGATAGAGCTTGCGGTCGGACAGATCCACGATAATCCGGTATTTCGCCATCTGCATTCCTCCTCTCCGAACAGCTTATGACTGTCCGGGCCAAGCGGAGTGGGCGGCCGCTGACGCATCCCTTGTACCGTTACAGATGGCATGACAAAAAAACTCCCGGAGGGCCGTAATCCGCTGCTGCGAATTACGGCCCTCCGGGAGTTCCGGCTGCAACTGTATTAGACTATCCTATAATGGCCGCAGCATTATCTCCTGGATGAACCCGTCGAAGCCAGTCGCCGCCGCTATTCCGCTTTCGACGACTGGGTTGGATCAGCCCCCGGCTTAACCATAATAACCTGCTTGCCTGTATAGGCTACATCATAGCCAGCGGACTCTCCAACCAGACGAACCGGCGCATAGCTTCGGCCGTCTACGATGATGACCTTGCCGGCTGGTTCATACTGGATGACCAGATCCTTCTCGCCCTGGATCTTCTTGCCGACAAGACTTGTTTCGGCACCATACGCGCTGAGACTGAAGCTGATTGCAGCCCCAACCAGGATACCGACGAAGAGATAGCCCTGTTTCTTCATTATCATTTATACCTCATCTCTGGTATTTAATGTCGTTTCCTGCAGTTATCAGTTTATCATGCGTCAGGCCAGCTTGTCACCGTTTTTCCCCAAACTTTGCAGCTGTAAGGCAGCTTCATCCAGCAGGTCCATAACCTGCTTGGCATATTCAAGCAGCACCTTGCCCTGTACCGTCAATCTGACCGACCTGCCGCTGCGTTCAAACAGCTGCACTTGATACAGCTCCTCCAGCTGCTGGATATGGTTCGTTATCGTGGGCTGAGAACAATACAGCCGTCTCGCTGTTTCCGTATAAGACCTGCATTCAGCCAGCGCGATGAACGTTTGAAACCGGTCCAATGCTTTCATTAACTGTACACCTCGCTCGATAGAGTCCCGACCACTCTTATAGTGATAAAGATTATCATTATCGCTTTAGTGTGTCAATGTAATGATGCATTGCATGGTACTGCGCTGCTTGCCTGCGGCCGCAGCACTGTTCCACATTAACGAGCCTTTCGGCCGGGCTTGGCATTGCCATGCTGCTTCCGCTATCCTTAATAACAAAGGAGGGATGATCATCATGAATCAGGTGCCTAAGCTGTTAATGATGCTCGGAGCCATTCTCTTTGCTGTGGGATTGCTATGGATGCTCATCGGCAGGTATATTCCTCTGGGCAGACTGCCGGGCGACATTGCCATCGAGAAAGAGAATATAAAGTTTTACTTCCCGATTGTCACCTGCATCATCATTAGCGTCGTGCTTTCCCTGGCAGCCTACCTTGTCCGCCTGTTCCTGAAATAGCCGGGACAGGCGGGCAGGCGGCTGTCACCCCCGCACGGTGTGCCGCCGCCACCAACGGGTAACTGTCAGCCGATTCCGTAAAAAGCCTTCGTGCCCTGCAGCAAAACCGCAGCTGTTTCGGGAAGCGGCTGACCCTTTAGCGCAGCGATTTCGGCGACCACATCGGCCGCCATGGCCGGCGTCGTCCGCCGCCCCGCATACTGTCCTTCAAACGGCCACGGCCCATCCGTCTCGACCATCAGCTGTGTCAGCGGGTACTGCCTCACCAATGCCTGAATCTCCGCTTCATAGCGGACATCGGGCGTGATGGACACATAGTACCCGGCTGCGGCCATTCTTGCGACCGTCTCTGCCGGCCCCTTGAACCAGTGAAAATGCGCCCTTCTTACCCCGCAGCGCTCCAGCATATCGCAGGCTTTAGCAGCATCCTCATAGACAGCATGCAGCACGACAGGCCGGTCCAGCTCGGCTGCAAGCCGGATAAACCGCTCAAGCAGCTGCAGATAAGGCTGTTCGTCGAACCTCTCTCCTGCCGCTGCCGCTTCTGTCCGTCTGTAATAAGGAAGGCCAACCTCCCCGATTGCAAAACGTTCGCCAGCCTGGTGGCGTTCCCGGATCCATGCTGTAAGACGTTCCGTCTGCGCTTCATCCGGAACCGCCTGCTCCGGATGGTAGCCGTAGGCCGGCATCACTTGTCCGGGCCAAGCTAACGCCAGCTGCCGTGTTGCCCTGCACGACTCCAGGTTCATTGATACCGCTACGACCGCCTCCATACCAGCAGCCGCAGCATGCTGCAGCAGTCCATCCCGCTCATCATCCCTGTAGGCATCCAAGTGAATATGCGCATCAATCCACGCAAAGCCGGCATTCATCCGTGATGCTGCCACTCTGCACTCCCCCTTCGCCCGTTCATTCTCCCATCCTGCCTCAAGCTCTTCCCGTATCTGCCGTCCCATTCGCGGGCTTAAGCAGCTCATAGATCTGCTCCTTCATTTCGTTGAACAGCGGCGTACTCCACAGCCGCTCATCGCGAGGCCTGTCGAATGGTACTGGAATCTCCCGCAGCACAGAAGCAGGCTTGGCCGACAGCACCACAATCCGGTCAGACAGCAGCAGCGCCTCCTCAATGCTGTGGGTAACGAGCAGCACCGAGCGGCGGTTCTCTTCCCAGATCGACAGCAGCCACTGCTGCATCTGCATCCGCGTCAGCGCATCAAGCGCGCCGAACGGCTCGTCGAGACACATCAGCGGCTGCGGACTGAGCAGCGCGCGGATGAACGAAACCCGCTGCTGCATCCCGCCAGAGAGCACATGCGGATAAGCGTCCGCATATTCGCCGAGACCGACGCGGGCAAGCCACTGCCTGGTCTCCTTCCGTGCCGCTGCCTTCGGGACACCGCCGATCTCCAGCGCCAGCTCCACATTGGCAGCTACCGTCCGCCACGGCAGCAGCGACGCCTGCTGCGGCATATACGCGATATTCCCGCGCTCACCGGTCACCTGCCTGCCCGAGACCATGATATCTCCCGCCTCCGGTCTCATGATGCCGCCAATCATCTGAAACAGCGTGCTCTTCCCGCTGCCCGAGGGACCAAGCAGGGCGACAAACTCGCCTTCGGACACCGTGATAGACACATTGTCCAGAACCGGCATGCCGTCAAACTGCTTGCTTACACTGCGTATGTCCAGCGCATGCTCTGTCATGGCTGCAGCCCCCCTCCTTCTCCCTGCGGCTTCCACCGGACAAACCAGCGCTCGGCCGCGGCCACAAGCATATACAACAGCAGGCTGAACAGCACGATAATGCCAGTTGCCGCAAGCACACGCGCCGTGAAGAAGCCGCTTGCCGACAGCTTGATGAAATAGCCAAGGCCACTCTTCGCCCCAAGCCACTCGGCTACTATGGCCGATGTTACGCTGTAGGCGGCCGCTATTTTCATGCCCGAGAACAGATAAGGCACCGCTCCTGGAAGCTCCAGACGCCGGAACATCGTCCATCTCCCCGCCCCAATCATTGCCAGATAGTTGGCCAGCCGCGGGTCGCTCTGGCGAAGCCCGGTCATCATTGCCACCGTGACCGGAAAGAAGCATACCAGAACAATGAGAACGATTTTGGGCAGCTCGCCGAAGCCGAGCCAGATCATCAGCAGCGGGCCAAGCACGATAATCGGAATATTCTGCGACAGGATCAGCATCGGGGACAGGCCCCTGCGCGCACCAGGAACCAGATGCAGCAGCATGGAGAGCACAATACCCGCTGCCGTGCCCAGAGAGAGCCCAAGCAGCGTCCGCTGTGCCGTCGCCAGCGTATGCTCGACAAGACGCGGCCATACCTTGTCCGACAGCGCTTCCTGTACAACCTGAACCGGCGAAGGCAGCAGATAAGGCTTGATGCCGCCGTACATGACTACGCCCTGCCAGGCAAGAAGGAAAAGGAGGATGACCGCCAGCGGCGGCCATCCTCTGCGTAGCTTACTGCCCATCGGGATACTTCTCCAGCAGACGGCCCATCGAAGCGCCCTCTTTCGGATTGTAGTACAGCTTAACCTGGGAGATGACCGACGGACAGCCCATTTCTCCCATTGCCTCATTCATATCCTTGACAAGCGTCAGCAGCACGTCCATGTCGCCTTCGATGGTAGTCTCCAGCGGGCTTACGCGATACGGCAGCCGAGACGCCTTAATGATATCAATCGCCCGGTCTACATAAGGAATGACATCCTCACCGCCAGGCGTGCGCGGAATAATCTGTATACTAAGAAGTGCATTTGCCATTCATCCATCTCTCCCATCCACCGTCTGCCCAAGCGCCCGTGCGCGTTGCGGCATTCTGCTCTTACTCGGGCAGGAACTCGTTCGTAAACGCCTGCTCCGCATTAAACTCGCCCTCCAGCACGCCATGCTCGGTCATCCACTCGGCATAGCCCTGCCATACCTCCAGCTTCTGCTCGCCCCAGCGCGCGGCATCGTCCTGGTATTTCGGGCTCAGCCACTTCTGGCTGGCGCGAACCAGCTCGGCGTTCAGATCCGGCTCTGCGGCAACCAGAATATCAGCTGCTTCCTCCGGATTCTGGATCGCATAGAGGTAGCCCTCCGAGGCACCCGCCACAAATGCGCGAACAAGGTCCGGATTGTCGGCAATTAGCTGCTCGCTTGTCGCCAGCACAGGCGTATAATAATCCAGCTTGTCGCTGTAATCGGTCAGGTACACCATGTTCAGCTTCTCGCCGCGCAGCTCGGCTTCAACGCCTGTCCAGCCGTAATAGATCCACTGAAAATCAATGTCACGCTCAATTGCCGTGAAGAAGTCTGCATCGCCTACGCTGACGATATCGACCTTCGACACATCGGCGCCCTCCTGCTGCATCAGCGAGTCAATTACGGCCTCTTCCACCGGCGCGCCCCATCCGCCGTAGGTCTTGCCTTCAAAATCCTTCGGCGACTTGATGTTCAGCGCTTCAGGCGAAGCAAATCCGGATGTATTGTGCTGAATAACCGCCGCTACCGATACGACCGGCACCCCGTTCGTGCGTGCCATCGTCAGCTGCTCCTGGTAGCTCACGCCAAATTCCGCGCTGCCTGTGGCAACCATCTGCTCGGCCCCGCCCTCACCCGGCTGAACGATCTCTACATCAAGGCCGTGATCACGGAAGAATCCCTTGTCACGCGCTACATACAGACCTGTGTGATTCGTATTCGGCGTCCAGTCCAGCACGACACGCACCTTCGTCAGCGGCTTGTCCGCTTCCCCCTGCTGCTCCTGCTGCGCATTGCCCTCGCCTGTATTCTCTCCGGCCGTATTGCCTCCGCCCGAATTCCCGCCGCAGCCTGCCATCAGCAGCATCAGTGCCAGCAGTGCCAGACCCCATTTCATTCCCTTAAGCTTCTTCCCGTACAGCATGCTGTTTCCCCTCTCTGTCTTGTAAGCTTGTCTCGACAACCCATGCAAAAAAAGACGTCTCCCGATCCGGGAGACGCCGTGTTCACGTATTCATCAGGAGACTGCTGCCGCGAAAGCCTTCTTCGCATGCGGAAGCCCTGCGGCGGCTGTACCGCCATCTTTCCTACGCTGGCATTACCCAGATCAGGTATAAGGGTCGGTATCATTCGTCGCGCTTCTCTACGGGATACCCTCTCAGCCGGCCTGCCCAGCTCCCCTGGTTGCTGCATATTAGTTGTTGTCATGCCCTATTATAACAAACCATTCGAAAAAATCCACATATCTCCGATATTTCCTGCCCCCCTGGACTTATGCTCATGCGTGGCGGCGATGCCCCGCGTACGATAAAGCATGCATCAGGAAGGGAGTTTTCAACCATCATGACAATGCTAGGCAAAGCCATCGTAACCGGCGGCGCAGGCTTTATCGGCTCTCATCTGACCGATGCCCTGCTTGCCGCCGGAACGGAAGTTCATATAATCGACGACTTATCATCCGGTGACTGGCTGCGGGCCAGCCCGAGGGCGCGCCTTCACCAGCTGGACGTCTGCGGCCCCGAGGCCTGCCGTACAGCAGCAGCCATCAAGCCAGATGTCATTTACCACCTCGCCGCTCAGGCTGATGTGCAGCGTTCCATCCAGAATCCCGGGCTTGACCTCTCGGTTAATGTCCAGGGCACCATCAACATGCTGGAAGCCTGCCGCTTGGCCAGCGGCTGCAAGCTCGTCTTCGCCTCCACCTCCGCTGTCTACGGCGATCTTGCCAAGAATATCCTTACCGAGGATGATCCAGCCCGGCCCATCTCCTTCTATGGGCTCTCGAAGCTGACAGCTGAGCACTATATCCGCCTGTACGCCCGTCTGTTTGGCGTACCGTACACCATTCTTCGTTACGGCAATGTATTCGGCCCCCGCCAGACAGCCAAGGGGGAAGGCGGAGTGGTCGCCGTCTTCATGGACCGGGTTGCCGCGGGCGAGCCGCTTGGCGTGAACGGCGACGGCGAGCAGACCAGGGATTTCATCTATGTTGCCGATATCGTGCAGGCCAATCTCGCCGCCGCCTCACGTGGTGACGGGGAGACGCTGCATGCCAGCACAGGGCATCCGACCTCTGTCAATACGCTGATCCGGCTGCTGGAAGAGCTTCATCCTGCAGGTGTCAGCGCGCAGTACCGCCCCGCCAAAGCCGGTGACATCCGTCACAGCTGCCTGTCCACGAACCACGCAGCCGCCTGTCTTGGCTGGAGCCCCGCCTATTCCTTCGCAGAAGGAATTGAGGAGACCTACCGTGCCCGGATGAACGCCAGACGCCGATAAACAAGAAGCAGCCTTGATCACTGCCTCCCGGCCTGTGATCAAGGCTGCTTCTTTGCGTCTTTCTTCCCTGTTCTTCTTACTCTTCCTTCCAGCAAGAACGGCCCCTTAATCCGGGCGCGCCCTTCCGCCGACTGGACCGTGAGGTAGAAGTGCTCCGCAGAGCCGCTGGCCTCCACAGCGAAAGTCTCCGTTGTTTTCGCTTCCTGAAAGCAGTTCTCGGTGGTCCAATACACAACCGGACCATCCTTCGAGCCGTGCCGCACGGCGACCTCCAGCTCACCTGTATCCCACTCCACCGGCTTCTCCCAGCCTATCTCCAGCCGCAGCAGTATGCGCTCTCCCGAGTCTACCGGGAATAACGAAACCGAGGTCAGCACGACTTCTGCCTCTCCAATATCAAACGCCGGGAAGCTCCCTGCCGGCGCTCCCACCTTGTGATAACGCTGAATCACAAGCAACACTGCCCTTCGTATGGTTAAATAGTTTGCAGCATGCCAAGGAAATGGCTGCCGTATGCCGCGGGGGCAAACCCCTGCCTCACATGCTGCTCGGCCCCCGCCCGGATCCGCTCCCGCAGCAGCATATCCTCCATCAGCTCACGCGCTTCACGCACGGCATGCGCGATGTCGCCAAGCCTGTAGAACTTGCCGGTCTGGTTATGATAGATCGAGGTTGAGACCCCGTCGGAATTGGTGGAAAGGACCGGGCAGCGGCAGCTCATCGCTTCAAGCACCGCATACGGCGCCCCCTCGACCTTGGACGTCGAGCACAGAAAACCGCCTGAATCACCTACTCTTGAGAAGTAATACTGCATCTCGGCATGCGGCACGTTCGTCCGGATAGTCAGCCGCTGACTGAGCCCGAGCGAATCGACCAGCTGAACAAACTGCTCTCTCTCAGCCGGTATAGCCAGATTCGGATCCTCGAACATCCACATCTGCAGGTCGCCGTAGACCTTGCTCAACTGATGGCCGATATGCAGAAACTCCCGCCAATTCTTGTTGTCCTCGATTCTGCCCAGCCATGCGATAACCGGCGCCCCCGGCTTCGGGCCCGGACGGTAGGTGAACTGGGCGGCATCAAAGCAGTTATTAAACTGAAATCTCGGAATATGCGGGTACAGCTCCTGAAACAGCGCGCTGATATGCGGCGTCTGCGGATTAAGGAGTGCGGAGGCATGGGCATTAATGACAGGCATTGCGTCAGTCAGCTGCTGCCGGGCCACCTCCTTCGGGCCGTATCCCTGAATTTCCAGTATGAGCTTGCCGCCGAAGCCGAGCAGCCGAAGCCTCTGCAGGCTCTTGTGATCGGTCGTCACCACAATGGCATCATAGTTTCCTGAATCCAGAATATGCTTGATCGCAATATCGTTCTTCGTTACGTGAACCGGAAAATCAGCCGGGTTTTGCAGACCCGCTCCCCATCCGTAGTACAGACATTCCGCATGGACGCCAAACTGCCGCAGCAGCCGGCAGCGCTGCCGGTTCAGCGTATCAACCCCGCCGCTTGGCACGTAATAAACGAACAATACTTTCATCAGTTCCTCGTTCCCTCCCTCGCCGTGCAGTCCTCTGCCGCTACTATATAGTTGGCTAGTGCATTCTGGTAAAGTCTTCCTGTGTAAACACGGCTACAACGGCTCCGTGATTCTTGACATGCGCCGTAATTCCGGTGGTGTGGAACGTATGATAATTCGTTACGAGCAGCAGACCGAAGGACGAATACTGCGTCATCAGCCCCGGGATGCTCATAACCGCGCCAACCGGCACGTGAATGAGCCCCACATGAAACACTCCCTCCGGCTTATAGCCGTGGATCAGCATCTCATACGGCTCAGCCCCGATATTCGATACGGTCAAGTCCACGCTTTCAATATAACGGGAATCCACCTTGGTATACGGTGCGGCCTCCAGACGAAATACGGACATGCTGTCTCTCCCTCCCGCTTGCATTTCTTCTACATCCTATGCTTCGTCCGTGCAGGCCGCAAGGGCATACCGTCAGGTCCAGTTACCCATATCCGGCAGGCAGGCACCATCTGTCCATACAAGCCGGCCGCCGTCTTCATTATATAAAGCAGGAGCATTACGCTTATCAGCCAGGAAAGAAAGGAGAGAGCTTTCATGCAGCTGAAGAGACTAAGAGGGACGTACGACGCCATATTCAGCCTGGGGCACCTGTGTATCGCCGGCATTCAGCTGGAAAAGATGGGGCTGCGCCCATTCGCAGGACCGCTGGATTGGATGTCATCGCCGAGGTTGTCTGATGTTAACCGGCTCCTTGCAAGCCGCTTTGCCGGCTTTATGGACTATCCTCATCTTGTACTGGCCGGCCGGGCCAGTGACAAGCTGTACCTTGTGAAAGAGACGGAGTATAACATATACTCCAACCATGATTTTTTTACGCACAACAATTTCCCGCCCCACTTCGCCGCGTATCCGGAGATTAAGGCAAAATACGACCGCCGGGTTGCGCGTTTTCTTGATAAATGCTCGGTATGCCGGCGAATGCTGTTTATCCGCACAGAGGGCACATGCGAGGAGGCGAGGAAGCTGGAGGAAGTGCTGTCCGGGCTTGTAAAAGGGGATTTCCGCGTGCTGCTTGTCAACCATGCCCCTGTCGAAGGCATAACACCGCTTGACTGGCAGCTAGAGCGCATTGCGGCCGTTCAGCTCCCAAATTGCAGCGACATTCTGCAGGGCAACAGCCGTTATTGGGCGAAGCTGCTGGAAGGAATCCGGGTAGCGCCGCAGTAACCCGCTTGCATAACCAATAGTCTGCCGCCATTAAACAGGGGCTCCCCATGCCGGGAAGCCCCTTCTATTTGCATGCTGCTGCGTGCTTCAAGCCCGCTTCTGGGAAAGGACCGGCAGATCCGGCACCATATACCCCTTCGGCAGGTTTGCAAAAATTTGATTCCAGTACGCATAATCCACAAGCTGCTCAGGCGTACTGGTCTGGACAGCAAAAATCCGGTTGTACAAATCCCCCATCACCATAAATGCCTCCTGCTGCATCCGTTATCCCCCCCTCTACCGCCCGCTTCGTACACGCTCATACACCGCCAGAAGCCGCTCCATCATTCGGCTCATGGACCAGTGCCGTTCCGCCCACTGCCTCGCATTTCGGCCAAGCTCCTTCCGGTAGCCATCATTCTCCAGCAGCATGGCAAGCTGATTGGCCAGGGTACCGGAATCCCCTGCCGGACTGATAAGTCCGGTCCTGCCGTGCTGCACCATCTCTGGCAGCCCGCCTGCGGTCGACACCAGCGCAGGAATCCCTGAGACCTGAGCCTCCATGACGGAGAACGGCTGGTTATCCTGAATGCAGGAGTGGACAAAAATATCCGAGTGCTGCAGCAGCGCCGGCACATCGCTGCGCTGCCCCAGGAACTGAACCTCCTCGTGCAGGGCAAGCTTCGCCTTCATCTGCTCCAGTGCCTGACGCTGGTCGCCATCCCCGACAATCCAGCATACCCAGTCATTTCGGGTCTGCTTCAGAATGCCAAGCGCAGCCAGCAGCACATCTACGCCTTTCACAAATACAAGCCGTGCGGGACAGATGATCACCTTCTTGCCGGGGGGCCTATGGTAGGGCGTGCCAAGTGAAGCTTTGCGGCGGAAGGTGCCGATATCGAGGCCGTAAGGAAACACGTCCATGCGCTCCTCTGGCACACCGAACTGATGCACAAGAAGCCGCTTCTGCCACTGGTTCGCTGTCACGGTTCTTGTGCCCGAGGATGCTCCGTGATGCTCCAGCGACTCAAAATATTTCCAGGCCGGCGAGCTTTCCGTCACGCCGAGCTGCGGATTCAGCTGAAAATGCAGCATATGCTCCACTGCAACTGAACCATGCACATGCGCCACCAGAGGCGCATCCGGCTTGATCCGGCGGATGGCCCGGGCCGCGAATATATCCTGGGCGTGAATAATATCGTAGCCTTCGACGCCTATGCAGGCCGCCCCCAGCTCGAAGCAGTACCGCTCCAGCTCATAGAAGCGGATGACAGGATCTTGAAGCTGCGGATAATGTGCCCTGTCCAGCTTCTTCTCCAGCAGCGGCAGCAGGACTGATTTCTGTATTGCCTGATTCCGTGTCACGTTATGGACCTTGCTGTTGTGAGGACCATGGCCCATCATATCCACCGTGTGTCCTCTTGCCTCCAGCTCCCGCTTCAGCTGCTGCATGTAGTTCCACACCCCGCCTACATGGGGGACTGCCCAAAACGTGCAGAGCAAAATGTTCATACCTCACGTCCTTTCTCACCGCCATGCGGCCCTGATTCCAGTAGTACACTATATTAGCCTCGCTCCAGCCGGGGCACGACGGTTGAACCCCTTGGCCGGCCCAAAATGTTATGTCCGCTATGTAGAAGGGCAAGCCCCCTGCAAAAGGGGCCTTGCCGAACCGGAGTTTAGTTCGAGTATCCGGCTGCCGTGAAGCTGACCGGACCAATAAGATCTACCTCGGCTGCTGGATCTGCAGACGTAAATGCCAGAACAACCGTGTAGATGTGGAAGGCTGCAGGAGGCAGATAGTCTGCACCTGAAAATGACAAGAGCTGATTAACGCCATCATCAAAGTTTTCGATTACCTGGTAGATTGGAACGCCATCTCGGAGGACAGTAGCTGTTACACCCACTGGATCGGTAGCATCAACATCAAATCCTGCTGTGAAATCAAAGTGAACCTGCGCATTGGGACCTGCACCTGTGAGGTTTAAACCTAGTGTAGCGACCTGCGTACCGGCAGCAGAGACAGGAGTAGTTGTTGCTGTCGGAAAGCTGCGTGCTTGGCTGAGCTGAGCATCAAGAAAACGGTTTGCCATTGAAAATCATCTCCTTTTCGTTTGATAGTGTATCTTATGAGACAGGACTGCTCAGGGATTGGACGGGCCGCCTGATATATGCCTGATTTTGGTAGAAAAGGCTGTTATCTCATAGATTGCTAGAGCATCTCTGTCATAGAATGAACCGGCTTACATGGCATACAAGTTTTTCCGGTTGCATAGGGAACAGATGTTCGTTATATAATAAGAACGAAACCGATGCCCGGCTGGAGGTTGGTCAACATGTCCTCGTCGCCCCTGCAAACTGAAGAAGAAATACAGCTTATTAAAGAGTACATCCTCCTTCCTGTCATGTTCGATGTGCTCGAGCGGGATATCCAGACGATGGATACGCTGCGTCTAAAGCTGCCTCACTTCTATATCCGCAGCCTTCAGGCGGTTCAGAAGACGGTGCTGATGCGGCAGATTGCACTGCGGAAGGAGCTTGCGAACCGCGGGCTGAAAGTGATTCATGAGGAAAGGCGGACAGCCTGCCTGCGGGCACGCTACCTGTGCCGCGGCTATGAGCATAAGATGGACCTGATGTGGGAGATCGTGAAGGCCGAAATCGAGGTGGCGCTGGCAGCGCATTTTCAAATCAGCGGCGAATAAGGAGGCAGGGTCAGCGTGGGAGCAAGGGACAACCGGATTATTTTCCTGGCAGACTGCCAATCCTTCTATGCTTCGGTTGAAAAAGCCGCCAACCCGGCTTACCGGGGCAAGCCGCTCGTCGTTTCGGGAGACCCGTCACGCAGAAGCGGCATTATACTGGCCGCATGCCCGCTCGCCAAATCAGCCGGCATTGTGACCGGAGAGGCGCTCGGTGAAGCACAGCGCAAATGTCCCGGCCTGGTCGTTATGAAGCCGCGAATGCAGACGTATATCCAGGTCTCCCTGCAGATTACCTCGATCCTCGAATCTTATTCGGATCTGGTCGAGCCGTTCAGCATTGACGAGCAGTTCATGGACGTCACGGCCAGCCTCAAGCATTTCGGCTGCTCGGCAGCCGAGCTGGCGGCACATATTCAGATGCGGATTCTTCATGAAACCGGGATTTACATAAGGGTGGGCATCAGCCATAACAAGATTTTGGCGAAGATGGCCTGCGATAATTTTGCGAAGAAGAACGGCACCGGAGTATTTGAGCTGACAGACGCTAATCTGGATGAGCTCTGGCAGTGCTCTCCCCATAAGATGTTCGGCGTCGGCAGCCGTACAACGAACCACCTGGCCAGGATCGGCATTACCACTATCGGACAGCTTGCCCGGACGCCTCTCCCCGAGCTCAAGCAGCGGATGAAGCGGTATATGAAGAAGAACTGCGATATATGGAGCGAGGTGCTGTGGCGCACGGCGAACGGCTATGACGATTCTCCGGTTACGCCGGATGCCTTCAGCAGGCAGAAGGGAATTGGGCGGCAGACTACGCTTCCTGTCGATTACCGCAAGCCGGAAGACATTGACGTCATCCTGGGCGAGCTTGCCATGCTCATCTGTCGGCGCGCCAGAGCCAAGGGATACATGGGCAGCGTCGTGCATGCCGGGGCGCAGGGGGCGGATTTTGACCAGCCGGGCGGCTTCTCCCGCCAGATCAAGATCCTGGAGCCGACCAACATTACCCGCGAAGTCTATGCCGCTGCCCGGCAGCTGTTCGACCGGCACTGGGATCGGCAGCCCGTACGGAAAATCTGGCTGTCGCTCGACCAGCTGCAGGATGATTCGGTCCACCAGCTCTCCCTGTTCGGCGACCGCGAGCGAATCATGCAGCTCGAATCGGTTATGGATGAGCTTCAGGACGCCTTCGGACCAGCAGCCGTCTTCTATGGCTCGTCCCTGAAGCAGTCCAGCCAGCTGAAATTTTTGAATGCCAAGATCGGAGGACATTACAAGTGAAGAAGCTGACAGGCAACGGTCTTTGGGAATCCTCCCGCATGATGCTGTTCGAGCATCGCGATTCGCTGCTCGACCGGGAAGCGGGCAAGACGAAGAAGCGCCGCCCCGAGCTTGATGAGCAGCATCTGGAGGTTATAGCTGAGCAGATTAGCGCCGCCTATACAGGCAGACAGACGCTGCATGCCACGCTTTACGAAGAGTACGGGGAGCGGCAGCTTAGCGGGAGCGTTACAGGGGTAGATCCCCTGCGGCAGAGAGTGCGGATCGGCGACAGCTGGATTCCTGTCGCTGACATTCTGGAAGTACGCATAGAAGATGCCACAGGAGATGATGCGGAGAATGGCGTGTAGGAATTCCCGCATGTACGGGCGCGGCCGCACTCCCGGACTCCCGCTGCCATTACAACCGTGAGCGTGCCACACCAATTTCTTGGGCTGTTAAGACTGCCATCTCGACCTTGCTTAGGCCAAACCCGTATTCATTCGTCATCTCAAAGCTGAGCGGCATCCGCAGCTCCCCGAAGTAAGGGGTAACCGCACTTGAAGCAGCGAACCAGTCTCCCGGCTCTGCCGGGTCCGCGCTGCAATCCGGCCAGGCATCCGCAAGCCGGGGACTGTACAGCGCCTCAGCCTGCGGGCGCAGCCTGAGGCCCGACAGCCTTTCCCGGTAAGGGCGCTGCGGGGGACCGTGACGCAGCGGGGCAAACAGGTGAGGCGCATAGTCCGACCGGGAGCCAGTATGCCTGACCTGCCGTGCAAACTGGTGTACGCCCTCCCGCACCTCCGGGATACCGAACAGCATGGCATACAGCCGTTTGCCAAACTCGATTCGCTCCTTCAAGCTGCCGAAGCTTTCCAGCACAAGCCCAGCAAGCCGCAAATCTGAGCCCCGCTGGCGCCCGTCCTGCTTTTCCAGATAAGCAGCAGGTTCAAGATGATAGGGAAAGACCACCTGATTCAGCTGCAGCAGCGACTGCATGCCGAAGAACAGGGTGCCAAGAACCTTCTTCTGATAATAAGGATGCTGTACAACCCGCTTTTCGATCACATGCTGCTCATTCACAATAAGTGAAATCGTCAGCGGTACAGGATCTCGGCGGCGCCAAAACTGGGCCCAGACCGGCTGCATAAACCGGGAGACGCCGAAGGCCGGCAGCAGGCGCGACAGATCCCGTCCGTACCGCAGGCTTGCCTCATAGAGCAGCAGCTGTGGATAGGCATCCCCGAAGATCAGCCAGTTGGCCCGCTCCAGGAACTGAAACGTCGGCTCGCGCTTGTCAAGGCCCAGCAGCCGGGGCAGCCACTCCCCCTGCAGGTCCGTCATATTCCAGCCGCCATTGCGGGAAACCATATGGGCGAGCATGGCCCAGTGAAGCTCGGGGCAGCGCGAATATACCGCCCGGTACGCTTCGGTTCGGGTGACATTATTCCGGTTGTGGCGCTGTGTCTCCCCACGAATCCGGTGAATGATTGCATCATAGGCATCGCCCGGCAGATCCGGCGGATACCACAGGGAAGCAGCGGGGCCGTTCTCCGCCTCTTCTTCTGTCAGGGTGCCAAGCGGAGCAGCGGCTTCAAGCCAGACGGACGGGGCTGCCTGACCAGGCAGAAGCAGCTGCTTCCATGCAGCCGCCAGCTCCTTCACAGCCGTTCTGTCCAGCTTCAGGGGTTCGGCAGCCTTGGTCATGGTATGGGAAGCAGACAAGCCCTTCCATTTCCCAAGGACGTAACGGCCTACCGCCTGCGGCCAGCCTGTCAGCCGGTCCAGCCAGCTGGAGCCCTCCTGCTGTCCGCTGCTGCGCTTATTGAATTCATTCACGATTACATCCCCCCGTCCAGCACTGCCGTTGTCATCCTGCCTTAAAGCCTCTCCTATACCCAGTATCTACCTTCAGCCTATTCTTAAACGTTCTGGAGGGTGAAGCAGCCAGTCTGGCAGTATCCTCTCTGACAGGAGGGCCGCCGGGTGGTATACTTATCCTGTGAAATTTCTTTGTCCGCATGGGCACATTTTTATTGACAGAGGGGGAGAAGCTTGTGTGCGGCAGGTATACGATAACCGTTACACTCGAAGAACTGATGGCCCACTACTTAATTGAAGAGAGCCGCTTCCCTCGTTACGAGCCGAGATACAACGTCGCGCCGGGACAGCTCATTCCTGCCATCATCCACGATGGCGAGCGCAATCGTCTGGGCGGGCTGAAATGGGGTCTTATTCCCTCATGGGCACAGGATGAGAAGATCGGGAGCCGTATGCTTAACGCCAGATCTGAAACAGCGGCAGTGAAGCCAGCCTTCCGGCAGGCGCTCCGTCAGAGGCGCTGCCTGATACCAGCGGACGGCTTCTACGAATGGCAGCAGGTGGCCGGCGGCAAGCAGCCGATGAGAATTATCAAAGCGGACGGCGGCCTGTTCAGCATGGCCGGCCTGTATGAATCCTGGGTTGCCGAGGATGGCCGCAGGGTGAGCAGCTGCACCATTCTGACTACGGCACCGAATGAGCTGATGGCGCCAATCCATGACCGTATGCCCGTCATCCTGCAGCAAGAGGACGAGCCTCTCTGGCTGGACCGGCAGGTCCAGAGCCCTGAAGCCCTTCAGTATCTGTTCAAGCCCTATCCTGCGGAGCAGCTGAAAGCCTATCCGGTCAGCACGGCTGTGGGCAGTGTCCGCCAGGATGATCCAACCTGTATTGAGCCGCTTTAAGGCAGGGACCCGTCACCCCTCGTTGTTGCCCCCGGCCCTCCTTAATGAAGCATCGCACCGGCATAGAGCATACAAAAGCCGCTTCAGCAGCCACCCTCCCGGATGGCCGCCGAAGCGGCTTTTAAATGTTATGGAAACATGCGGCTTTATTCAGCGGAACATGCTCCACAGCTTGAGGAGATGAAACGTATTATTCGGATCAATCTTCTGACCGAGCACGAAAGCCACCATCTGCTCTTGCTGTGTCTCGGTCAGCGGCTCATTGAGAATAACCGCAACCGAACGGATCAGCCGCTTTACCTTCGCCTTGTCCTGAAGATCCGCTTTGGTCAGTCCCTGCAGCAGCGCCTTCACGCGCTCCTTGGCAGCCGGGTGCTTCATCTTCGTCTTTACACGGCCGACCAGCTCAGGCCGAATGCCATACTTTTGGTAACTCAACTTGGGGCACCTCCATCCGATTTCACAAGCAATCTGTAAAAGGATATGCGGCCCCCGTGCCATTGTTGCCTACAGGCCCCTTAATCAAGCAATTCGCCCTGAAAAATCTGCTCCCGCATTAAATACTGGTGAAGGGCCGTATAATCCGGCCGCTCCCAAAAGTCAGGCTGCGTCACCATCTCGGCCGCGTCATCGCGCGCCGTCTCAAGTACGGCAAAATCGGCCGCCATATCCGCTACTTTAAACTCCGGCAGCCCGCTCTGCTTCGTGCCGAAGAAATCCCCCGGACCCCGGAGCTCCAGGTCACGGCGAGCGACCTCGAAGCCGTCGTCGGTCTCTGTCATCACCTGCATCCGCTCCCGTCCCGTCTCCGATTTGGGGTCAGCTACCAGCACGCAGAACGACTGATGGCCGCCGCGCCCAACCCGGCCGCGCAGCTGGTGCAGCTGGGAGAGGCCGAACCGCTCCGCATCCATAATGATCATAAGCGTAGCATTCGGTACGTCGACACCCACCTCAATGACCGTGGTCGCAATCAGGACATGCGTCTCGGCTTCACTGAACAGCCTCATGACCTCCTCCTTCTCGGAGGCCGGCAGCCGGCCGTGCAGCAGCCCGACCTTAAGGTCCGGGAAGGCCTGCTGCAGCTGGATGTGCAGATCAATGGCATTCTGCACATCCAGCTTGTCGGATTCTTCAATAAGCGGACAAATGACATAAGCCTGCCGCCCCTCTCCGACTTCACGCCGGATGAAGCCAAGCACCCGGTCGAGCATCTCATGCTTGACCCAGTAAGTCTTGATCGGCTTCCGTCCCTGCGGCCGCTCCTTGATCGTGGAGACATCCATATCGCCAAATGCTGTAATGGCCAGCGTACGCGGGATCGGCGTCGCCGTCATCGTCAGCACATCAGGGTTCATGCCCTTGCGCCGCAAGATGCTCCGCTGATTGACGCCGAATCGGTGCTGTTCATCGGTTACAACGAGACCAAGACTCCGGAAGAATACATCCTCTTGTATGAGTGCATGTGTGCCGACCACAATATCGATAAGACCCATCTGCAGACCTGCCAGTATTTCCCGGCGCCTGCGCTCGCCGAGGCTGCCGGTGAGCAGAGCGATCTGTATGCCGTACGGACTGAACAGCTTGTCCAGCGTGCGGCCATGCTGCTCGGCCAGAATTTCAGTCGGCACCATCAGAGCCCCCTGATGGCCGGACTTTACAGCAGCATAGAGCGCGACCGCCGCTACGACTGTTTTGCCTGAGCCCACGTCGCCCTGGAGCAGCCGGTTCATACTGTAAGGCTGCCGCATATCGTACATAATTTCATTAATTACTTTCTTCTGGGACTCGGTCAGCTCGAAGGGCAGTCCCTTGACAAAGGAGCGGATCGTCTCATTGTCTGTCGTATGCGTCACACCATCCGCCTTGCCGCGTGTCTGCGCGCGGAAGGCATGCAGCTTCAGCTGAAACAGAAACAGCTCCTCATAAACCATACGGCGTCTAGCCGCCTGGCCCTCCACGGCATCACCGGGCAGGTGCATGCGCATAACAGCCTCCCTGCGCGGGATAAGCTGATACTTGGATGTGAGCACATACGGCAGCACTTCGGGAATCATGGATCCATACTGTTCCAGAGCTTGTTTGATTGTCTTCCGCATCCAGCTCTGGGTAATGGCGCCGCCCACCGAATAAACAGGCTGCAGCGTTCCGGTCTTGGCCGTCCCTTTATCAGGAAACTCGGAATCCGTTACCGTAACCTGCCGCCGGTTCTGATCCCATTTGCCCGTAATGGTGATCTCCCTGCCCGGAGTCAGCTGACTCTGCAGGAAATTCCGGTTAAACCATACGGCTGTGAGCAGCATATGGTCCACTGCCACTCTGCAGGATAGACGGGATTTCCCGCGTCCATACCGCTGAAGCGAAGGCGTGCTCATAATTTTACCCTGGACAGTAGCCTTCTCCCCATCTTTCACTTCCGCCAAATCCCGTACCCGGTAATCCTCATACCGGAACGGAAAATAGTCCAGCAGATCGGCTACGGTCTGAATGCCAAAGGCGTGAAGCTCCTGTTCCTTCTGAGCGCTCACGCCTTTGATCTGCCGGACGGCAATCTCATGTAATGCCGTCGTCATATGAAACCTCACACCTTATAAGCGAACACGGCTGCAGTACCCGGACCGACATGCGTCCCAATAACGGCGCCGATTGTCGTAAAATTAACTTCCTTGACTTTGAATCGTTCTTTGATCAGGTTCAGCATCTCCATCGCAGGTGCTTCATCACTCGTCCAGGCCATCACCAGATTAAGCTCCGATCCTGCACCGAAATCCCGCTCAAGCAGCTCCATAATGCGCAGCATCGCCTTTTTCTGGCCCCGCACCTTGTCCACCGGCGCCACGTAGCCCTCTTCGTCAATCGTCAGGATCGGCTTAATATTCAGAATGGAGCCGAATAATGCCGCGGCCCTTCCAATCCGTCCGCCCCGCTGAAGATATTCCAGCGTGTCCACTAGGAAGTACAGCTCCAAGGTGGCAGCAATGCACTCGACCTCTGCCAGGATCTCTTCCTTCGAACGGCCTTCACGAGCCATCTCCGCAGCACGGACGACGAGAACTCCGAAGCCTGATGAAGCAGACTTCGTATCGATGATTGTAATATCAGCGTCGCGCTCCAGCAGTGACTTGCCCAGCACTGCGGACTGATACGTGCCGCTGAACTGGGAGCTTAGATGGAACGAAATAATTTGAGCTTCCGGGTCCTCGGCCAATATCCGTTCGAAAGCCTCCATGAATTCGACCGGCGATGGCTGAGACGTTGTCGGGAGGACAGGCGAAGCTGACAGCATATCATAGAACTGCCCCGCTTCAAGCGTCACAGCATCCAGATAAGACTGATCGCCAAACAGCACCTTCAAGGGCACCATCTCAATTCCCAGCTTCTCCCGAACCTCACGAGGCACGTCGGATGTGCTGTCTGTCACAATTTTTACTGCACACATAGGAAAGCCACTTCTTTCTTCCGGCTGAGCCGTTATTCAACTGCTATCAGATACGGGTACAGCGGCTGTCCGCCAGGGTGGACCTCAAGCTCTGCATCCGGGTATTCCGCTTCGATCCAGCTAACCAGCCTGTTCGTGTCCTGCTCGGCAGCATCCTGTCCGGTCAGCAGCGTAATTAATTCCCCGCCATCCTCCATCATACGGGTAATCAGGCCCCGGCACGACTCCTGAAGATCTTCCGAGCTCGAGACGATCTCCTTCTCCCGAATCCCGATATAGTGACCTTCGCGGATAGTCAGGCCATCCATCACGGTATCGCGGACTGCGAGCGTAACCTGCCCGGACTGCACATCTCCGGCAGCCCTCGTCATGCGCTCTGCGTTGCGTTCCGCCGATTCGTCCTCGTTGAAGGCCAGCAGTGCAGCCATTCCTTGCGGAATCGTCTTGGTTGGTATGACGGTTACATTCCGCTCACTCAGCTCTGCCGCCTGCTGGGCAGTCAATATAATATTGGAGTTATTAGGAAGAAGATATATGTGTTCCGCACTAAGCGAGTGAATCGCTTGTACGAAGTCCTCCGTGCTTGGATTCATGGTCTGTCCTCCGGACAGCACCACATCTACATTATTGCCGCTGAATATATCCGAAATGCCCTGGCCCATTGCTACTGCGATAATACCAAACGGGGCAAATTCATGCACCTCTTCAGGTGGAACCCCCTGCACGGGCGCTCCTCCGGTCAGCACTTCTGGAGCCGCCCACTCCGGCATGGCTCCGTCATGGCCGAAAGCCCGGTTCGCCTCGTCAGTCTGTTCCTCAGTTACATTGCCCTCATGCTCCAGCAGATCCCTGTGCTGTTCCCGCATATTGAGAATCCGGATATCAGTCAGCTCCCCATAGGGCAGTGAAAGATTGAGCACATCTCCCGGCTTGCGGGAATGCACGTGAACCTTAATGATATCGTCATCAGCAATAACAATGATCGAATCCCCGTCTTTGGCAAGTGCGCGTCTGAACCAGGATTCGTCAAACTTCATCGCATTTATGCTGCCGAGCTGCCGGTTAATGAAGAATTCCATGTCATACAGGAACTCGATGGACTCTGTCTCCAGTCTAGACTGGGCGGTCGCGCCTGCCTGCGGCTGTCTGGATACTGCCCTCTTCGGGGCTGCAGCCGGAGCAGATGCGGGAGCCTCTTTCACAGGCAGCTCAACATGTATACCGGACAGACTTTCTACAAATCCTTCATATATAAATACAAGGCCTTGACCGCCTGAATCCACAACACCAACCTGTTTGAGCACCGGAAGCATGTCAGGTGTCCGCTGCAGCGCCTCATGGGCTTTGGCATGAACCTCCTGCATAAGCTGAGGCACATCGTCCGTACGCCGTGCGATCGTAACCGCATGCTTGGCCGCCTCCCGGGCAACCGTAAGAATCGTTCCTTCAACCGGCTTGACCACCGATTTGTAGGCCATATCCACACCTTGCTGAAGAGCGGCCGCAAATTGGACGGGACTTACCTCATCCAGATTGGCCACACCGCGTGCAAAACCGCGAAACAGCTGAGACAAAATAACACCCGAGTTGCCCCGCGCGCCCATAAGCAGCCCCTTGGACAGCGCCTCCGCCGCCTTCCCGACAGAATCGGAAGGCCGGGCACGGAGTGCCTCTGACCCGGACCGCATGGTCAAATTCATGTTCGTTCCTGTGTCCCCGTCAGGGACAGGGAATACATTCAATGCGTTAACGTGCTCCGCGTTACGCTCCAGATGCTCGGCGCCCAAGAGCGCCATCCGCATAAAATCTGTTCCGTTAATAAAGCGCTTACCCACCGGATAACCCCCTACCGAGATACACGTACGCCTTGGACAAAAATATGGACATGGTCAACCTGCAGGCCAACCACTTCATTCAGCACATATTTAACTTTCGATTGAATATTGTGCGCAACTTCCGATATTTTGGTTCCGTAGCTTACGATGATGTACAAATCAATATGAAGCTGCTCGTCTTCCCGGCGGACTTCCACACCACGGGACAGGTTCTCCCGCCCAAGCAGCTCGGCAATGCCATCCTTTAATTGTTTACGGGACGCCATTCCGACGAGTCCATAACATTCCATGGCTGCAGATCCGGCAATCACGGAGATTACCTCATCTGTTACGTTAACGTTTCCGAGCGCGGTATCGAACTGCAATGGCATGGAAGATCACTCCTTTGTATATGTATTATGGACTAATCCCCATTGTACTATAAAAAAAAGCGACATTGAAGTCTAATCCGCTCTTTGACTTCATTTTTCTACGGTTTCCTCATTCTGGCTGGCTGCCGCGCCCCGTTATCATCTTTCAAGAAAGATATAGTGGATTTTCATAATCTGCTGTGATATGATATTCAAGTGTTTATTTGCAGCGGTCTCTAGCTTTGAAGGAGGTGTATTTCATGTCTCGCAAGTGTTACGTAACAGGCAAAGCGCCGGGTTCGGGCAACCACGTTTCCCACGCTAACAACAAGAACCGTCGTACTTGGGGCGTTAACGTCCAGAAGGTTCGCATCATGGTTGACGGCAAGCCGAAGCGCGTATGGGTAAGCACCCGCGCTCTGAAATCGGGTAAAATTACTCGCGTATAATGGTTTTTGCACGCCATAGACAAAAAGCACCTGACTTGTTCAGGTGCTTTTTATTTGCACGACGCGGCCGTTGGGGAGCTTTCATCGTTCCGGCCTACGGCCGTTGGAGGAAAGGCTCCTGGCGTTAATTTTTTTGGAATGTGTTCAGAATCGCTTTCACGACACCACCCAAAAACTTCGGCAGCTTGATCGTGTAAAATTTCATGCTCCTTCCCTCCTTAGGCACGCTCATCATCAGCTTTCTGTCTATCATATACGCACAGAACAAAAATGGTTACACGAGAACTGCACTCATGTAACCATCCTATGCGCCCTAAGGAAGTCCTATTCCAAATGAACAACCATCAAGCCCGCCTGTTCAAGATCAAGCCGGCACTTCGTCCAGCATGCCGTTCGCATACATAATAATAACACCAATCATAATGAAGAACACAATGAAGATAACGGAAAGCACAATCATCCCAATCCGCAGCCCAATGCTGTCATACTTGCCAAAGAACCGGATGCCGAGCAGCAGCGCGCCAAGCGAGAACACGAACCGGATAAGACCGGGTATAAAAGAGAACACGGCGAGCAGCAGCCCGATCACCGTGCTGTACCCCAGCATCCAGAAGATGTTCTTCCACTTATTGTCCTCGAGCGGCTCCATCACCCTCTCAGCTCCGCAATTGCCGCCGTGCGATCAGCACGGCTGAATATCGCGTTCCCTGCCACCAGCACATCAGCTCCGGCTTCCTTTACGAGCTTTGCCGTTTCCCCGTTGATTCCGCCATCAACCTCAATATGTACTTCCGTTCTGCCCCGTTCGTTCAGCATCTGGCGGATCTGACGGATTTTGGCCGCCGAGTGCGGAATATAAGCTTGTCCGCCAAATCCGGGGTTCACCGTCATACAGAGCACCAGATCCAGATCGTCCAGCAGATGCTCAATGACCTGAATCGGAGTCGAAGGATTCAAGGCGACACCGGCAGGCAGTCCAAGCTCCTTCACCATATGCACGACACGATGCAGATGAACACAAGCCTCCGCATGAATCGTGATCCGGTCGGCACCCGACCGGGCGAAGTCGGCAATATACCGTTCAGGCTGCTCAATCATCAAGTGTACGTCAAAAGGCAGCTTGGTTGCGCTGCGAACTGCATCCACAACAAGCGGCCCGAATGTAATATTGGGAACGAAATGGCCGTCCATGATGTCAACATGGATCCAGTCAGCCCCGCTCTTGTCCACATCTCGGATGTCATCCGCCAGCCGGGCAAAATCAGCTGACAGGATTGACGGAGCAATTATTGTCATCATTAATACCTCCGCTTCTTTTCCTTCAGTTCAGCCAGAAACTGCAAGTAATTGTCATACCGGCTTGCAGCAACCCGCCCTGCCTCCAGCGCCTCCCTTACGGCGCATTCCGGTTCATGCACATGGGTGCATCCGCGGAACTTGCAGTCCGACGAGAGCTCCCGGAATTCGCGGAAGCAGGAGCCGAGCTCCTCGATTCCAAGCTCCTGGAAGTCCAGCTGGCTGAAACCCGGCGTATCGGCTATAAATGTGTTCTCTTCAACCCGGATGAGCTCCACATGACGGGTTGTATGCTTACCCCTGCCAAGCTTCGCAGAGATCGCATTCGTCTCCAGCTCTAGGCCCGGCACGAGCGCATTCAGCAAGGATGACTTGCCGACACCGGATTGACCGCAGAACACGGCAACACGGCCGCGCATCCGTTCCCTAAGCGCTTCGGTTCCGTCTCCGCTGCGCGAGCTCGTCACCAGGATATCATAGCCGATCGGAGGATAAATCCGCTGCACGGCTTCCATTGCCTCCAATGCTTCCTTCGCTTCCTTGGTATCCGAGTTATCCGCTAAATCACGCTTGCTCAGGCATAATACCGCTTCAATGCCCGCATGCTCGATATGGGCCAGGAACTTGTCCAGCAGCTGCAGGTTAAGCGACGGCTCAGTAAGAGCAAATACAAGTACGGCCAGCTCTACATTAGCTACAGGAGGACGGATCAGCTCGGACTGGCGGGGCAGCAGCTCAGACACCGTGCCCTCGCCATTATCCGTCATCACATAGACAACCCTGTCTCCGACAAGCGGATTCAGGCCCTTCTTCTTGAATACGCCGCGGGCGCGGCATTGAATCATACTGTCCTCTACATCCCTCTGGCCGTCAGGAACCACGTAATAGTAACCGCTCAGCGCTTTAACAATCGTTCCGGTCAGGCTGCTATTCGGGCTGCTGCTCATCGCTTTCGCCACCATCCTCTTCAGACTGCGTTTCGGTTTGGGCAGGCTTATCGGCAGGCGGTTCCTCGCCAGTCTGTTCTTCGGCAGGCGGCTCGCTTGTAACAGGAGGCTCGACCTGCTGGCCCGGTACAGACTGCGGCTTGGAGCTGCCGCCGCTCTTGGCCTCATCATAGGTGACCGTAAAGGAATCTGCGAACTGTCCGTCACGGTATACCCTGACCACCGCTTCCCCGTTAGGCGCCAGAACGACATCAACCGGGAAAGTCTGCGTATCTTCTATTGTACGCTGAATGGACTCCACATTATCACCGCGTGCGTCGGAGTAGACGATACGAACCTTGCTCGGTTCACCGGCAATGGCAGGCGAAATCGCAATATTGAAGGTATATTTGACCGCATCGCTTGGCAGGCCGGAGCTGATCGTCAGCGTGACTTCGCTGCCCTTCGCTACGTCGTCGCCAGGCTTGTAGGGGAACTGATCGATAACCTTGCCGTCCCCCTTATAGCTGCCTTCCGTGACGATGCCGGAGTCCGGACCCAGCTTCAGGCCGTGTTTTTGCAGCTCATTGCGGGCCTTCTGTTCATCCATTCCTAAAAGGCTCGGCATCTTGAACGTTTCTTCACCTTTACTTACCGTGAAGGTTATACTGCTTTCAAGCGGGTTGAATTCCTGGCCAGCCGGAATGGATTGTCCAATAATCGTCCCCGGATCGCTTTCGTTGAATACTTCATTGGTCTTGATCTGCTCGCGTGTCATGTTTAAATCCATTAGAGCCTGAACGGCTTCGTCCACCTTCCGGCTGCTGAAATCCTCCATAACCTCCATGTCGGGACCGGTACTGACGAAGAGCTTGATATAAGAGCCCTGCTTCACCTTCATATTGGACTTGTTCTGATCAAATACCGTATGAGGTTCAATGTCAGGCCTTGATTCATAGACAATCGGCTCTTCAATCTTAAGCCCCGCTTCCGTCAATACCCGTACTGCTTCTTCCTCCTGCATGCCAACTACATAAGGTACATCAACCTCGCCCGGATCAAGAATGCCGAGCACAGTACGCACTCCGAAGAATACGGCCGCCAGCACCAGGAGAGTGACCGCCACGGTTACCGTAGGTTTGACCCACTTCTTGCCCTGCTTCGTATTCGGACCCGTCACACTGTCTGCCTTGCCGCTCGGCGTTCCCTTGGACGGTGAGCCGGACGCGGATGCTGTGCTGCCTGACGCTGCACTCGCACGAATCGCTGGCATGACACGTGTTTCATCCATGTCAAAATCGAAGGTGATCTTCGGCTCATGCAGCCGTTCGGGCAGCAGACAGGTCTCCAGGTCATTCAGCATTTCACGGGCTGACGAGTATCTCTCGCCCGGATTCTTCCGCATGGAGCGGACCACAATATTCTCTACACTCTGCGGGATATGAGGATTGACAGCGCGCGGCTCCTCAAAATCCTCCTGCAGATGCTTAAGCGCCACGCTGATCGGGCTCTCGCCCAGGAAGGGCAACCGCCCAGTTAACATCTGGTATAAGACGATACCAAGTGAATATAAGTCCGACTTTTCCCCTGTACTGACTCCCTTGGCATGTTCCGGTGAGAAATAGTGAACCGATCCGACAACCGAGCCTGTCTGGGTAATCGTCGAAGAAGTGACCGCTCTGGCGATCCCAAAATCCGTCACCTTCACGCGCCCATTCTTGCCGATCAGGATATTATGAGGTTTGATGTCCCGGTGGATAATCTGGTTCTGATGCGCATGCTCAAGCGCATCACAGATTTGAAGGGCAATACGAACCGCTTCCTCCGCCTGCAAAGGAGCGCGTTCCTGAATGACCTCATTCAGATTGCTCCCCTCTACATACTCCATGACGATATAATGTGTCTCATCCTCCTGGCCGACATCATAGACACTGACGACATTCGGATGCGATAAGGAAGCGGCCGATTGAGCCTCCCGCCGGAAGCGGCGGACAAATTCCTCATCATGAACGAACTGCTGTCTTAATATTTTGACGGCGACATTACGGCTCAGAAGCACATCATGCGCCTTATATACCAGCGCCATGCCTCCGCCGCCAATTCGCTCAAGGATCTCATACCGTCCGCCCAAGTCATGTCCGATCATTGGTCACTCACCCCTCTTGCCCTTCACCGGAATCGCTATGTACCAGCAGAACGGTTACATTGTCCTCGCCGCCGGCATGCAGCGCCTGCTCGATCAGCCGTTCAGCCCTGCCATCAAGGTCGAGCTCGCTTTCAAGCAGCGTCAGCCGCATCTCTTCATCGCTCACCATAGAATACAAACCATCACTGCACAGAAGCAGAAGATCGTCTTCTTTCCAGGAGAAGCCTTTAATATCCACTTCTACTTCCCGATCGGTGCCAAGCGCTCTTGTCAGCACATTACGACGCGGATGGCTGGCCGCTTCCTCGGCGCTGATCTGCCCCGATTTGGCAAGCTCATTGACCAGCGTATGGTCCTCCGTCAGCTGGCAAAGCTCCCCTTGGCGCAGCTTGTAAGCCCGGCTGTCACCGATATGGCCTACCACGCCGCTGTCCTGCAGCAGCATGGCAGCCACTACTGTGGTACCCATATTGTGATAGTGGTCATTCTGCGAAGCCAGCTCGTAAACAACCTCATTGGCCTGCAGGATCGCCTGCCTGAGCAGCGTCTTGGCAGCCTCAAGCGTAAGCTCGCCGCTGACGCTGCTCATGACCTCGCGAAACGTGTCCACCGCCAGCTGACTCGCCACATCGCCGGCCTGATGGCCGCCCATGCCGTCTGCCACAATGGCCACTCCAATGCCGCCGGCAGTCAACTCCGCCCAGGCACGGTCTTCATTTACAAGCCGAATTCGTCCAATATCACTGCGATTTGCGGTTTTCAATCCTTATTCACCTCGTGGACTCCATATGCTTCGCACGCAGCTGCCCGCAGGCGGCGGCAATGTCATGCCCCTGTTCCCGGCGGATCGTTGCGTTGATTTTCTTCCGTTCCAATATGCGCTGGAATTCGAAAATATCCTCCCGCGGTGTACGTACATAGTTGCGTTCAGGCACATAGTTAACCGGGATCAGATTCACATGGCACAGCATGCCCTGCAGGACATCAGCCAGCTCCTCGGCATGCTCGGGACGGTCATTCACTCCGCCGATCAAAGCATACTCGAATGTCACCCGGCGGCCGGTCTTGGCAATGTAGTAGCGGAGAGCTTCCATTACTTCCTCGAACGGAAAGCGCCGGTTGACCGGCATAAGCTTCGACCGCAGCGCATCGTTAGGCGCATGAATCGAGATCGCCAGATTGATCTGCGTGTTCTCATCGGCAAATTTGTACATGCTTGGCACGATTCCGCTGGTCGATACGGTAATATGCCGCTGGCCAATGTTAAGGCCCTTCTCATGGATCATAATCCGGAGGAAATTCATCGTCTCGTCATAGTTCTCGAACGGTTCGCCTGTGCCCATGATGACGATGCTCGAGATGCGCTCTTCCGTCTCGTCCATCATCCGCTGGGCCGTTACGACCTGCGCCACAATCTCACCGGCCGTCAGATTGCGCTTCAGCCCGCCAAGCGTGGAAGCGCAGAAGGTGCAGCCGACCCGGCAGCCCACCTGCGTCGTCACACAGATGCTGTTGCCGTAGTTGTGCCGCATGACAACTGTCTCAATTGCGTGGTTGTCGTGAAGCCCGAACAGATATTTCACTGTGCCGTCCTTGGACTCCATTCTTGTGATCTCGTTCAATGTAACGAAGCGGAAGCTGTCCTCCAGCTTCTCCCGGAGCTGTTTGGGAAGATTGGACATCTCCTCGAAGGAGCGCACCCGCTTCACGTACAGCCAGTCAAACAGCTGGCCTCCGCGGAACGCAGGCTCGCCGTTTTCCTTCATCCAGTCCTGCAGCTGCTCCAATGTAAAATCATATATAAACGGCTTCATTCTGTTCACCCGTTCTGTTGTGGTATTTGTTGGTGCTTCTTTTGCCTTGGCCATCGTCCTATTTTACCACAATTGGGCGGGACGGACTACAAAGTGGAAATTAGCCGCGTCTTCGCAATCTGGCAATGAAAAAGCCGTCGCTGCCAAAGTGCTGGGGCAGCAGCTGAACCATGCCGGCAGGCTGTCCTTCCAGCGCACCAGCCGTCTGCAGCACATCCAGAATTTTCTCCGGCCATTCAGGGTCAAGCTCAAATGCTTCGTTGCGGCTTAGAAACCGCTCAACCTGCTGTTCATTCTCTTCCCGTTCCATAGTACAGGTACTATAAACGAGCACCCCGCCCGGACGGACGAGCACGGAAGCAGCATCCAGCAGCCGGTTTTGGATAGCGGCAATGGCTGCCACATCACTGGGCTCTTTCGTCCACTTGATTTCCGGCTTCCGCCTGATAACCCCCAGCCCGCTGCAGGGCGCGTCCAGCAGGACGACATCCATTGAGCCGGCAGCGTGCCGCTGCGGCAAATCCTCTGCGTCCATCACCGTAGTCCGTACCGCCCGCAGGCCCAGACGGTCAACCTGGTCCTTGATCAGTTCTTCCTTGTGGGGATGAATATCATTGGACCATACGGTCCCCTCGTCTTCCATTATCTCGGCCAGGTGCGTAGTCTTCCCCCCGGGAGCCGCACAGCAGTCCAAAACCTGCATCCCCGGCTTGGGTGCAGCTACCTCGGCCACCAGCATCGAGCTTTCATCCTGGACAGTCCAGTCACCTGCGCGGAACGCCTCATGGTCCGCCAGATTGCCTCCGCCTTGCACGACAATACCCGAGGCCGACAGCGGAGAGGGCATTGCGGCATAACCCGCGTGCCGCAAACGGTCGACAACCGCATCACGGCCGCTGCGCATCCGGTTGACCCGAATGCTCGGACGCGGCGGTTCGTTGCCTGCCGCACAGATCGCTTCGGTTTTCTCTGCCCCGTAGATCTCAAGCCAGCGGCTTACCATCCATTCCGGATACGAATGCTTAAGGGCAATACGCTTCACATCATCCTTCTCCTCAGGAAGCGACAGACGGTCCCGGCTGCGGTCGATGTTGCGCAATACGCCGTTAACCATCCCGGATATGCCTTGGTGGCCGCGCTTCTTGGCAATCTGAACCGCTTCATGGACAGCCGCATGGGCAGGAACACGGTCAAGGTATACCATCTGGTACAAGCTCATCCGCAGCAGCAGCAGCACCCAGGTTTGAAGCTTGGCCGTGCCCTTGGCGACAAAGCCGTTCAGCCAGTAATCCAGTGTGGCCTTCCGTTGAATCGTTCCGTAGACAAGCTCGGTCACAAGCCCGGCATCCGCCCGGGACAAGCCGGATTCCTTGAGCGCACGGTTAAGCTCAAGATTACTGTAGGCGCCTTCCCGCTCGATGCGAATCAGCACATTCAGTGCCACTTCACGCGCTGTATTCCCTTTGCGGCCGCTCATTGCTCTCCTCCGCCCAGCACAGCGCCGGGCTCAGGCCGGGTGCCCTTCAGCCACTCGGATGCGGGCATCGCCTTCTTGCCTGCAGGCTGAACCTGAAGGAGCTCCAGCATGCCTTCGCCGGTCTGCACGATGAGTGAAGAAGCCGACACTTCCGCTATCGTGCCTGGCGCCAGGGCTGCCTGCTTGTCCAGCGCCCGGCTTTCCCACACCTTCAAGACATCGCCGTTATAATAGGTAAAAGCCCCGGCCATCGGGACAAGTCCCCGTACCTGGTTGAATATTTCTCTGGCACTGCGTGTCCAGTCGATCCGTTCATCCTCGCGGGTCAGGTTCGGCGCATAGGTTGCCTCCGCGTCATCCTGCGGCACAGCCTTCGCAGTCCCGTCAACTATCGAGGGCAGTGTTTCAAGCAGCAGTGCTGCACCAGCCCTACTTAGCTTCTCGAACATTGTGCCCGAGGTGTCCTCGTCGCGGATCGGAACCTCTACACGGCTGATCATGTCACCGGTGTCGAGGCCTTCCGCCATATACATAATGGTTACACCCGTGACGGCCTCGCCATTGATAATAGACCGCTGAATCGGCGCACCACCGCGGTATTTGGGCAGCAGCGAACCATGCACGTTAATACAACCGAGGCGCGGCAGATCCAGTACGGCTCTGGGCAGGATTTGCCCGTAAGCCGCTGTCACAATCAAATCCGGCTCGAACTCGGCAAGCTCAGCTACCGCTTCGGGGCTGCGCATCCGCTGCGGCTGCAGAACGGGAATGCCGCGTGCTTGCGCCGCTTCCTTCACTGGAGTAGGGGCAAGCACCTTCTTGCGGCCCTTGGGACGGTCAGGCTGCGATACAGCTGCCACCACCTCGTAGCCGTTATCCACCAGACTATGTAAAGAAGGGACGGCGAATTCCGGCGTCCCCATGAATATAATCCTCAATTGACTCACTCTCCGTCTCTTCTGGACTTCGCCGAGGTTTCATAGAGCTCCTCCGCAAGATCCGTGAACAGCACGCCGTTGAGATGATCGATCTCATGCTGGAACGCGCGCGCGAGGAAATCCTCCGCTTCTATTGTGAACGGTTCTCCATTGCGGTCCAGCCCCTTGACCTTGATCCGCTGTGCCCGGCGCACATCCCCGCTGAGACCCGGGATGCTCAGACATCCCTCAGGGCCTAGCTGCTCGCCGTCCTTCTCCACGAGCTCAGGATTCACCATTTCGATCAGCCCCGGCTCTTCCCCCGTATCCACTACAATAACACGCTTTAGTATACCTACCTGCGGCGCTGCAAGACCAACGCCTTCCGCATCATACATGGTCTGCGCCATATCATCGAGCAGCTTATGCAGATTGCGGTTGAATTTCGTTACTTCGATAGCCCGCTCCCGCAGTACGGGATCCGGGTCCTTCACTATAAGTCGGATGGCCATTGCCTTCCCTTCCTTTATCGTAAGTTGTATGAGCCGTACGGAGCAGCCCGCTCCATGCCGGAACCTTATAAAATAACCTGCGGATCAACATCAATGCCGATCAGCACCTTCCCGGCCGCCGAGCCTTCCATATGCGGGCGGGCCGCTTGCTTAACAAGGGCTGCCGCATCAACGGCTCCCCGATATTTTATCATACATTGGAAACGGTAGCGATCCTTGAGCCGCGGGATGGGCGAAGCAACCGGTCCCAGCACCTCCATGGCGTCTGCCTCGCGGGAGTCCAAAGACACCAGCACTCCCGCTTCTGCCGCGAGCACTCGAAGCTCCTCCGCGAATTTCTCAGAGACCGACACCAGCTGCGGCAGCTGCTCATGCGACAAGGTAACGAGAATCAGCCTGCAGTAGGGCGGATAGGACAGAATGCGCCGCTGCTTCAGCTCCTCACGGACAAACGATTCATAATCATGCCGCTGTGAGGTAAGGACCGAATAATGCTCCGGTGTATAGGTCTGTATAATAACCTCACCAGGCAGCTCATGTCTGCCCGCGCGGCCTGCCACCTGCGTAAGCAGCTGAAAGGTCTTCTCCGCCGCGCGGAAGTCAGGCAGATGCAGCGACGTATCCGCCGCTATGACCCCAACTAGCGTTACGTACGGAAAATCAAGCCCCTTAGCCACCATCTGCGTGCCCAGCAGCACATCCGCCTGACGCTTGCCGAAGCGGGAAAGCAGCTTCTCATGCGAGCCCTTCTCCGTCGTTGTATCCACATCCATCCGGATGACCCGAATGCCCGGAAACAGCTTGGCTAGCTCTTCTTCCACCCGCTGGGTACCTGTGCCAAAAAACCGGATATGCTCACTCCCGCAGGAAGGGCAGGTTTCCGGCGAGCGCTCGGTGTGCCCGCAGTAATGGCAGCGCAGTGCACGGCTCTTCTGATGAAAGGTCAGTGAAATTTCACAGTGCGGACAGCCTGCCGTGTAGCCGCAGGAGCGGCACATTACGAAGGTGCTGTAGCCCCGGCGGTTCAGCAGCAGCACGGACTGCTCGCCGCGTTCAAGGCGGTCAGCCAGCCCTTGGTGCAGCTTCCTGCTAAACATCGAGCGGTTGCCTCCCTGCAGCTCGGCCCGCATATCAACAATCTCCACGCCGGGCATCGGCCTGCCGCCAACCCGCTCGGGCAGCGGCAGCAGAACAGCCCGCTGCAGCATCCCCGTTTCCACGGCCTGAGTAGAATAATCCGGCCGCTGACCTCCATAAGCGGCATGCACTCCTTCGCCGCCGGATGAATGCCGGGAGCCGGGAGCCAATACGGCCGCGGCATAGCTTTCGAGAGACGGCGTGGCTGATCCGAGTACAACGACAGCACCATGCTGCTCGGCACGCCGGACAGCCACATCCCGGGCATGATATTTCGGACTTTCCTCCTGCTTATACGAGGTTTCGTGCTCCTCATCAATGATAATAAGCCCGATTCGCTCGAATGGCGCAAAGATCGCCGATCTCGCCCCAATCGCGACCTTGACGCGTTTTTCCCTGATTTTGCGCCATTCATCATAACGTTCACCGGTCGACAGCCTGCTGTGCAGCACAGCAACCAGATCACCGAAGCGGCCTTTAAACCGCTCAACCATCTGGGGGGTCAGCGCAATTTCGGGAACCAGCACAATCGCCTGCCTGCCCTGCATGATGCACTGTTCAATGGCCTGAAGGTAGACCTCCGTCTTGCCGCTTCCCGTTACACCCTGCAGCAGCATGGTCCCCTGCTGCTCCGACCGGACGGCCGCTGCTATCTGCCCGAAAGCGGCAGACTGCAGCTCGGTTAGCGGAAGCGGCTCTGTCCGGACAAACGCCCGGCCAGCGTAAGGGTCGCGATCCTGCTGGGTTTCCTCGATCCGCAGCAGTCCCTTGTCAGCGAGCGCCCTTACACTGCTCGCCGATAAACCGGCTCCCGCAAGAAGCTGCTGAAGGGGGACAGGCTCCTCCTGCTCCAGCATATAGGCAAGCGCTTCGCGCTGCTTGGCTGCCCTTGCGGGCATGTCCGCCACCGCTGCCTCTGCCGCTTCCCGGTCATCCGGGGGAAACACGGTCAGCACCTTCTTGACCGCTACCCGGTTGCGTACCGATACCGTCTCGGTCAGCAATCCTTCCCGCAGAGCCGACTTAAGAAGACCGCTCCACTGCGGATAGCGCTCCTGCAGCAGCGACAGTTTGACCGGTTCCTGCTGCCGGATGAACTGCTCCAGCTCTATCGGCAGTGACAATGCACCCAGGCTGAGCTGTCCCTGCCCGGATCCTCGTTCATAACCATCCTGATCTGCGGTCCTGCTATCAGCATATTCGCCCCGGTCTTCCGTTATGTAAACATAACGTTCAGCCTTTCCTTTCAGGGCTGCCGGGATCATGGCCTGCAGAGCGGTTGTCCATGTACAGACATAAGTAATGCTCATCCAGCGGGCCAGTTCAATAAGGTCAGGGAGAAGCGGGGGCATCGGGTCAAGCAGCTCGGCCACCGCCTTCAGACGCCCTTTTTCCACCTCGGCCTCTTCAGCAAAGCCGACTACAAAGCCCTGAAGCGTCCGCCCGCCGAACGGCACCGCGACACGGCTCCCCACTTCGATCCAGCCGGCCATGTCACTGTCTACCCTGTAGTCGAATGGCCGGTCGGTCTGACGGCTGGGCACATCGACAATGACTCTGGCGATCATCGTTCTTCCTCCACGCTCGGCCGCTGCTGAAGCCGCTCCGCAAGCAATGCCATCAGCCGGTCTGCCGCCTCTCGTTTCGAGAGCAGCGGCCATTCGGCCACCCTGCCGCTGCGGTCGAACAGATGGAGAATATTCGTATCCCCATTAAAACCCGCGCCTTCTGCTGACACATCGTTAGCTGCTATCAAGTCACAGTTCTTCCGGTGCAGCTTGTCCATTGCATATTGTTCCAGGTTACCCGTCTCCGCCGCAAATCCGACCAGCAGCTGATGCTGCTTGCGGCGCCCCGCTTCTTCCAATATATCCGTTGTTTTCTCCAGCTCCAGCGTGAGCGTGCTGTCCTTCTTCTTCAACTTGGCGTCATGCCGGACCGCCGGACGATAATCCGCCACAGCTGCTGCCTTGATGATAATGTCACTGCTGTTCATTTCAGCCATAACTGCCTGGAACATATCTTCCGCTGATTCGACACGAATAATCCGAATGTCATCCGGCAGAACAGCAGATACCCTCCCAGCTACAAGCGTCACGTCCGCGCCAAAATCCCGAGCGGCTTCCGCGATGGCGATACCCATTTTTCCCGAAGAGTCATTCGTAATATAACGGACAGGATCAATACGTTCGATGGTCCCGCCGGCGGTTATAAGCACTTTCCGTCCCTTAAGCGTTAGCATCTGCGGCTGCATCTGCGGCTGCATCTGCGGCTGCTCATGTTCAGCAAACCAGTGGTCAGCGGCCTGAACTATGTCCTCCGGCTCAGCTAATCGCCCCTTGCCTACATAACCGCATGCCAGCTGACCAGTTCCGGGCTCAACGAAACGCACTCCCCGCTGGCTTAGCAAGGACATATTGTGCTGCACGGCCGGATGAGCATACATGTGAACATTCATGGCAGGAGCAATCAGAAGCTGCGCTCTTGTTGCCAGAAGCGTTGTGCTGAGCATGTCGTCCGCCATCCCCCACGCCAGCTTGGCCAGAATGTTGGCAGTCGCGGGCGCTATAATCACCAGATCCGCCCGGTCAGCCAAGTCGATATGGGAGACAACGGCTGGGTCACGCTCATCAAATGTGTCCGTATGAACCGGGTTGCGCGACAGCGTCTGCAGCGTAAGCGGTGTAATAAACTTGGCTGCCGACTCGGTCATGACTACATGCACGGCTGCTCCGCCCTGCACCAGCTTGCTGCACAGCGCCGCCGCCTTATAGGCGGCTATGCCGCCCGTAATCCCAAGCAGAATCGTCTTCCCCTTCAAATTGTCTGTTAGCATCAGAATCCCCCCTCGCATCCAAGCCGCAGCACAGCAGCCCGTTTCCCCTCAAAAAAAGAACAACCCGTCAGTTGAGGGTTGTCACGGTTGAACCTTATGATTTGCCGTCCTTCGCGTCTACGCCAGCTTCGACCTTCAGCAGATCGTGATGGATCTCTTCCAGAGCCACGCCGACAAACTTATGCGACTTCGGTGTCTTCATGTCTGTCTTCACACCGTCTCTAAGCATTCTTGCACGCCGCGACGCCGCCACAACAAGCGAATATTTGCTGTCGACCTTCTTCATCATTTCATCAATAGATGGGTATAACATTCCCGTTCACCTCGCTTACGCTTTCTCGATAACAGCCTGCAGTTCCGCATAATCAGCCAGGAACCGTTCTCTCCGGCAGTGTTCTGCCGTGACAATGCTTTGGATCCGGTGGCAGGCGGCATCAATCTCGTCATTAATAACCGCGTAGTCATAATAACGCAGCAAGCTCATCTCTTCACGCGCCACTGTCAGACGATGGTCGATAACAGCCTGGGTTTCCGTTCCTCTCCCCGTAATACGCTGTTTCAGCTCATCCAGTGAAGGAGGCAGCAAGAAGATAAACACGCCTTCCGGGAACTTCTCTTTCACCTTAAGCGCGCCCTGCACTTCAATCTCCAGTATGATATCCTTGCCCTCGGAAATCGTCTTCTCTACGAAGTCGCGAGGCGTGCCATAATAATTGTCCACATACTGCGCGTATTCGAGCAGCGCGTCGCGGGCAATCATGTCCTGGAATTGATCCTTGCTCTTGAAAAAGTAGTTCAACCCTTCGGTTTCGCCTTGACGGGGACTCCGCGTGGTCGCCGATACCGAATAAACGAGCTCAGGCATCTTCTGCCTCAGCACCGAGCATACGGTGCCTTTCCCAACGCCGGATGGTCCCGACAAAACGATTAGCAATCCTTTTCTCATGTTACGCTCCATCAATTATTCGTCGTTGTCGTCATCTTTCGTGGACAGCCGGTGTGCCACAGTTTCCGGTTGAACCGCAGACAGTATGACATGGTCGCTGTCCGTAATAATGACAGCTCGCGTGCGCCTGCCATACGTCGCGTCGATCAGCATGTGCCGGTCCCGCGCTTCCTGGATGATCCGTTTGATCGGTGCGGATTCCGGACTGACGATCGAAATGATCCGGTTAGCCGACACAATATTGCCGAAACCGATATTAATAAGTTTGATAGCCATGACTGGTTCCCCTCCGGTCTTCCTCGCGCATCACAAATAGTATGATTCCAAGTATCATTCTGCCGTTCTGCATGCTGCCGGATTCTTCTAGTTTAGACCAAAATATCCCGGAGCATACGTTCGTGCGTCTGATGGTTACGGGAAACCGCCGTATTCGGAACCGCCTGTCCCGGGCCAAAAGACCTCAACGATGGCAAGTGCATCCATTACCCCATATTCTAATTCATTTCAGGCGTGGGAACAAGAGAAAAAGCGAAATTGCAAGTAAACGGCGGATTCGCAGGGGTTTTCTGCCAATTGCCGTTTGCGTAGAGAGCCGAAGCTTCCGGTATTTATGTCCGGATGTTCGGCGCCAAGTAAACGGCGGATTCGCGGGGGTTTTCTGCCAACCGCCGTTTGCGTAAAGAGCCGAAATCCCCAGATGCTTATGCAGGTCTTGGCCGTGAAAACTTTTTTAGCCGTTTGTAAACAGAACAGCAAGCCCCTAGCGCCAAAAGGAGCCGCGTAGGAACTATTTAATAACAAAAACTGCAAAAACTCCTAGGCCCCCTAATTAAACTGGAGTCCTCCCATCCAATAATTTAAACTTAGGATAAGGGAGTGATCCGGTATGGGGAAAAGGCTGAGCAAAGACACGCAACTTAAAATAGTTAAAGAAGCACTGGCTGGGATAAAGGTGGGGGCTCTTGCCCGCATGTATGACATACACCCTGAAACCATTCGTACGTGGATAAGAGATTACCGTGACACGATTCCAGCAGAAGAGATTCCGCTTACTGACGAACATGTGCAGGAAATGCAGCGGCTGCAGGAGGTTGAGCAGCGGTATGAAAAAGCCGTTAAAGTACTCGGTGAGAAGGAACTCGAAATTGAGATTCTCAGAGAGTTGCTAAAAAAGAAAGACCCCGCTTATCTGAAAAACTTGAAGTAGCAGAACCATTTATTAAGCGGGGAGTGCCAGCAGCATTGGTTCTGCGCATTCTAGGTATCGCTGAATCCACCTATTATGATCGAAAGAAAAGAGAGATGTCTTGCCCGCCTGAGCGCCCTGCAGAAAACCGGCGTGGTCGCCCTGTGCCTGGATACTCTCATACGTTTGATGGCGAACGCGTAGTGGACAGCCAGATCAATGACTGGTTGCTTGAGCTCATCGAAGGCGAAGAGCATGTTTACGGGTATAAACTCCTTGCGCAATGCATACGTGACAAGTACAACGTGAGGCTAGACAAAAAGAAAGCATACCGGTTATGTAACGAGTTGGGCATTCTTCAAAAACCACGTCAGCGAGTTCAGGCGCATCCGCGCAGGCTGCCGAAAAACCGTGTCGTTACAGGCTCCAACCAGTTGTGGCAAATGGATATTAAGTATGGCTACGTCCGTGGGCTCGAGCGATTCTTCTATGTGCTCAGCATCATTGATGTGTTTGACCGCGTCGTTGTTCAGCAGTACAGGGGAACATCTTGTGAGGCTAAGCATGCCGTTCAGACACTTTGTTATGCGCTACAAAGCCGTCTACGCCCTGGTGATGAGATGCCTACTATTCGTACCGATAACGGCCCTCAATTCGTGAGCAAGCTGTTTGGAGATATGTGTGAGAGTCTCGGCGTGATCCACGAGCGTATACCTCCAAGAACACCTAATATGAATGCCTATATCGAATCCTTTCATAGCCTGTTGGAACGCGATCTATTCAGCAAGAGAGACTTCAGAACCTTTAAAGATGCATATGAAGAGCTAGACGGATACATGGACTTCTACAATAACCGTAGAATGCATGGCAGCTTAAAACGAAAACCTCCTGCCGTGTTTTCAGCTTGGGTTCAGACACTGGAGGATTCTTCAGCTTTTCATAAAGCGATGTAATCCCCCGAAAAAACGAGTAATTCTATGCCTGCATTATTTTTGGTGGGCAGGACTCCGGTTTTAGGGGGCCTAGCCG
>NZ_QKRB01000056.1 GCF_003233845.1 Paenibacillus sambharensis | reverse complement strand
AGTAAGACCCCTTGAAGACGACGAGGTTGATAGGTTCGGGGTGGAAGCGCAGCAATGCGTGCAGCTGACGAATACTAATCGGTCGAGGGCTTATCCTATTAAGAACAAACAAACCAGCTAAGGTTCGACAACTTCATTCGCATCCGGTTTTCAGGGTGTAACCCATACATGAAGAGCGTCTATCCGATATAACGGAGGGACGCTCTTCTTTGCATTGGCGTCTCCCGCCTGGGGCAGACTACAGTACGAGCATGAACCCGCTGCAGGAAGGAAGAGGACCTTAATGGATAAGCCAAAGTTCAAGATGGGTACGCGCAAGACGGCTGATGCTGAGCATCAGATTACCAGGCATACGGGAGCCGCATGGGTGGATAAACCCGTCAAGGCAGATGGTGTAACCGAAGCCGAAGCTTTTACGAACCGGAGTAAGCCGGCAAAATAGTTCTCAGACTTTTCTTGGAAGGAGTGGGGCGGTGAATATTCATGCGAATGGCATCGCTCACCATGTAGAGGTGACAGGGAGCGGTCCCACGCTGCTGTTCATACATCCCCCTCTTCTGCCAGGAGTCATATTCAATCCGCAGAGGGAAGGGCTGACGGACAGATTTCGTGTCATAATTCCCGACTTGAGGGGCCACGGACAGTCAAAGCCATCCTCATCTGAGTGGAATTTTAAGCATATTAAAGAAGACCTAAGAATGATTCTGGATGAGCTTTCCGAGGAGAAAGTGTGGCTGTGTGGATATTCGGCCGGAGGGTCAGTAGCCTACGAATTGGCTTTTACCTACCCTGACAGGGTGAAAGGCCTTGTGCAGATGGGATGTGTTCCGGGTATCGATACGAAGGATGCATCGCTCCGAAGGCTGGTCCGCTCAGCTTTAAGTATGACCCGGCCAGGCTGTAAGGATATGTTATCTGTTTTGGGTACCATGATAAATACAAGACAGAAGCGGCATTTTTGGCCGCTTCTGCGCGCCTCACGCCAGTCAAACGGGTTTGATGCTGCTTGCTATTATCGAGCGTACTATCAGTACAACTGTCTTGATCGCCTGGAGCAGCTGCAAAAACCTGTTATGTTGGTTTACGGGGAGAAAGACCGTCTATTCGGCAAATATGCTGGGATAACGTCTTCGCGGCTCCCGGATTGCCGTACAGCCTGGATACCGAAGGCTAGGCATGAGCTTCCCTGCAATAAGCCTGAGGAGCTTAATGAACTGATTCGGCGGTTTGTCAGCCAGCATGAATGAGGAGGACGACGATGGAGACGGGGGTAGCTTTTGCCGGAGGAGGCATACCGGGAATAGCGGGGGTTGGCGTGCTGATCGCGCTCGAAGAGGCGGGAATCAAAGTGACACATGTTACAGGCACAAGCTCAGGCTCCATGGTTGCTGCCTTGTATGCCTACGGGTACAGGCCGGAGGAGCTGGTCCGTATAGTACCGCGTTTAAACCGCAGATATCTGGACTTTGATTGGCGATCGATCTTGTTTAAGGCCCTGTTCTGGCGTCCCCGGCTGGAAGGCTGGATGAAGGGCGACCGCTTGAAGAAGCTGATGGCCGAGTTGACCCATGACAAGCCAGTGTCTTCTCTTGGACTTCCTTGTGGAATTGTAGCAACAGATTTGTACAAAGGGGAGACAATTGTTTTCTCCTCCCGGAAGATAGAAGGTTATCCGGAGGAGCAGGATGTTAGTATTGCGGATGCGGTTCGCTCCAGCTTCTCGATTCCTGTTCTGTTCCGTCCGGTCTACTATGGCAGCAGGCTGCTGATTGATGGCGGGGTATCCGCGAACTGTCCAGTACGGATCTGCAGAGCAATGGGGGCTAAACACGTCATTGCAATAGACCCAATCTCCCCAATTGCAGATGCTGAGATCGTGATATCATCATTTAATGTCCTTCATAAAGTTGTGCATATGAATCTTAAGCTTCAGATGGCCCATGAGCTGAAGCACGCTGATGCCGTTATCCTTCCGCAGGTGGGCAGGGCGGGTGTGTTTGATTTTCGCAAGGGAATAGACTGTATTGAAGCCGGCTATAAGGCAGCGATATCCAGAATGGAAGAGCTCAAGCAATTATTATCTCAAGAACCGGTTACTGTAGGCATTGAAGACGATGTCCCAGAGGCCATAACCGAAACGCATTCCTCATCTATTATACCGGGAGACTCCGTAGAGCCATCTAGCTGGATGAGCCGGCCAGACGGAGCTGCCGCCATCCCTGCTTCTGATTCTGAGCAGACGGCCGATCACTAACAGCCTTGGACCATTCAGTCCAAGGCTTCTCTAATCCGCGACTTTCCTACAGCATCTCCGTATCGATAATTCTCCAGTGATATTTGAGAGCGCAATCTAGCTTCTCGACATTCTTCGTACGGAACAGGTCAAGAATGGCCCGGTGCTCCTTGTTTACTTCCTTCAAAACCATCATTAACCGCTGACGGTCCTCGCTTAAGTAAGATTGGCGGATGAAGCTGTTCTTCAGCGAATTCAGCGTTTCAATCAGAATTTCATTCTGGCACTTGTAAATATAGATTTCGTGAAATTGATACTGGTCCCGGTGATAGTCGGAGAAATTGTGCTCTTCGATATCCTGATCCATCTTGAGAATAAGCTTCTCCATCTTGGCGAGATCCGATTCATCCAAATGCTCGGCCGCAAGCGTAGCAGCGAGCGCATCGAGCGAGCCGATGATACGTGAGTAATCCAGCTTCTTCTTCGGGTCGAACGCCTTAACGGTAAAGCCCCGCCTTGGGAGATAATCGAGCAGGTTGTCCGAGGTGAGCTGAAACAGTGCCTCACGGGTTGGTGTACGGCTGATATCGAGTTTGCGGCATATTTCCGCCTCATTGATCTTCTGGTTGGGAAGAAGAGTCCCATCCTGAATTTTTTGAGCGATGTAGTCGTACACATGGTCTTTAAGCGATTGGTATTTTGGCGCCTGCATACAGATTCCCCTTCTAAAAAGCATTATGTGGTCAAGCGGGATGCAAACCACTGTATGTATATACAGCAAGTGTGTTGTGAGCTCGAGGATCAATGCCGTTTTATATTTATTAGGGTGACTGTGGCATATCATCTCACCTGGATTGAATTAATAAAAATACAGAAGAACTGCATAAAAAGTCCGTTGTAGTTTGTTATTTATATATTAACATTGCTTGTGGCTACTGTTCAAGAGAGTAAAACCGTTGGAATGCTCATATTTAACTTTTTTTATAAATATACAAGCCGGGCTCGATGGTAGATGTTATGCTAATAGTTCTTCATGGAATTCGATGTTATGATATATAACATACCCTTTGATTGTATATTGTATACATAGATGAATCAAGTAAATCTTCGGCTCCCGAGAAATGAGTAGGGGTTCATGGGCTGCTGTCTATGCGGCTTGATCGAATCTTTTTATGATAAGAAGACTGAAATGGTTAGTGGGAATGAGGGTGGAGGGGGCGTGCATTCATAGAGTACAGCTAAGAGTGATGTGATGTAAAGATTCATGTTTACGTATATTTAACCGTCTATCGGCATGTAATTCAATAATTATTCATAAATATAATGAAATAGTATTAAATATTAGTTGTTGGCGGCAGACCTCGGTGTTATAATTGTTAACATTCTTGAGGTATATTGTGCATTGAATACAATATACGTAATTTGCCGCCAACTAGGCTTTTAGACTTCTAGAATGCGGAAGCAGCGGGTTTCTAAGTCTAGTACATACGGACCGGATGGGAGAGATGGAAGATGGAATAATCGACCAGGCAGGTGTCAATGCCCTGTTAGCAGCTGCAAGTAAAGGTAGACCATTCTGGTTTTGGGAGGAACAATATGTACAGTAAGACGGGAATCACACGTTATCTATCCACGCTTCTAGCAATTATGCTGATGATCTCCTCTATAGCACCTGCGGCCTTCGCTCAAGAAGTGACCGGACAGCCAGGTGCCGCGGCTCCTGAGCAGGAGGTAAACATACCGAACACGGGTATTTTCTATCCCGTTGTTCCGGATGAGGCGTCCGTTCCAGGACGTGTTTATGGCTCAAGTGCATTAGCACATGTTATCACGATCTCTGAACAGATTGGTACGCGAACAGCTGGTTCGTTCGAAGAGATCAAAGCGAGAGATTACATAGCGGCTGAGTTTGCCAAGTATGGTTATGCCGTTGACCAGCAGGCATTCAGCTATGTTAGAAATGGAAATACGATTAACTCCACCAACGTAATAGCTACTAAGCCTGGCACCTCCTCCAAGACCATTATTGTAGGAGCCCACTATGACTCGGTAGCGACGGCAAAAGGCGCGGACGACAATGCTTCAGGCGTGGGTGTCATGCTGGAAGCGGCTGAGTGGCTTGCGAAAGAGCACACGGCATACACGCTGAAATTCATCGCTTTTGGAGCGGAGGAGGAAGGCCTGCGCGGCTCGAAAGCTTACGTAGCCGGTATGACAGATGAAGAGAAGGCCAACACGGTCGTCATGATCAACCTCGACAGCCTGGCTGCAGGTGACTTTATGTACCTGTATGGCGATGAGGGCAGGGAAGGCTTTGCCCGTGACCAAGGGCTGGCTATTGCCGAGCGGGAAGGTCTTAATGTGACGACCAACCCTGGTGAGAATCCGGAGTATCCGGCTGGTACCACTGGAGACTGGAGCGACCATGCGCCATTTAAGGCTGCAGGTATCCCTTACGCCTATATGGAAGCAACCAACTGGTCGCTGGGTGATAAAGATGGCTACACGCAGACCGAGCAGGATGGAGCAATCTGGCATACCGAGAAGGACAATCTTATGTACCTTATGCTCAATTATCCTGAGCGTGTGGAAGAACGCCTGTCGACCTTTACAGAGCTGCTGACCAAGCTGCTGCTTGAGCTTCATGAACCGCAGAAGCTGCAGCTGAGTACCAGTAAGGTCTCCATGACCGAGAAGAGAACAGTGGATGTAACCTTCACGCTTCCGGCTGGCGTCAAGCTGGAGGAGTTGAGCTGGACCTACGGCGGCAAGGCATTCTCGGAGTGGAAAAAATGGCTCCCTGCATCGGATTCCTCTCCTGCAGGCTACAAGGGTGATCCGTTCATTACACTGGAAGGCACACCTGTCGTAAACGGGAACACGGTTACAGCGAAGATTACCTTTGATTTAGTTTATAACAATAAGACGGCACTCAATGGTTCCCCGTACCGCGAGCTCTATCCAGAACGCATGGGCACCAAGGAGCTTGCCGTAACCGGCCCGAACGGAACGGTCGTGGGTTCTGCATCGGTGAAGATGGTGCCTTATGACAGCTATCATACCTACGATGAGATTAAACCGGCTATTGATGAGATTACGGCTGCGGCCAAGCAAGGCCGTTATATTGAAACCCGCGTGCTGGGCCAATCCGTTCAGGGCCGCGATATTTATTTTACCATTATGGCCAAAGATGAGGCCTCCGTTAAGCAGTATGTAGAACAGACACTGCCAGCGATGATCAATGACCCGGCAGGCCTGCAGGCGAAAATCCGCAGCGGTGAGCTCACCGACTATAAGGTGCCGATCTGGCTGAACAACATTCATCCGGATGAAGCGCCTGGCGTTGATGTCATTCTTAACTTCTTCCGCACAATGGCAACGGAGGACTATGTGTCCTACAAGCCGTCCGCGACTGCAGAAGATATCACCTTGCACATGGACGAGGTGCTTGAAGACGCCATCTTCCTGTTCAACTACACGGAGAACCCGGATGGCCGTTATCTGAATACGCGTGCGAACGCGAACGGCTTTGACCTTAACCGGGATAATTCGTACCAGACACAGCCGGAAACCCAAATTGTAGCAGCAGAGGTTGCCAAGTGGTCGCCGCTGTCCTTCCTGGACATGCACGGCTTCGTAAGCAGCTTCCTGATCGAGCCTTGTACACCGCCGCATGACCCGAATATGGAATTCGACCTCCTTATTGACAGCATGGTTGAGCAGGCGACAGCTATGGGTGAGGCGGGCATCGCCAATACAACCTATGATAAGTATCATATTCCGTATTTGGAAGCACAGAAGCTGGCAGCAGACCCTTCCTATGAATCACCGGGTTATCCAACAGGATGGGATGATGCTTCGCCAGCATACACGGCCGTATACGCGATGCACCATGGCGCGCTTGGCCATACGCTCGAAATTCCGGATCTGAACGAGGAATCGACGAAGGCGCTCTATTATACGAGCCTTGCCGCAACGAACTATGTGATTCAGAACAAGGAGAAGCTTTTCCTGAATCAGCTGGAGGTTTACAAGCGCGGAATCGAAGGCGTTGACAGCCCATCGGTTGATGAGCATTTGGTCAATGCCAAGAATGAAGCGGTCGGCAGACCGCGCGCTGAAGGCGAAAGCTTTTTCCCGGATTATTATGTGCTGCCGGTAAGTGATTCGCTTCAGAAGAACCCCCTGGAAGCCTATCGTATGGTGCAGTACCTTATCCGCAACGGCGTCAAGGTCGAGCAATCCACCACGGCCGTTTCAGCAGCAGGTATTAGCTATCCCGCCGGTACGTATGTCGTCAACATGAAGCAGGCCAAACGCGGTTATGCCAACCTGGTGCTTTATGACGGCATTGATGTATCGGACTTCTCTGAGATGTACGCAGATATCGTGCAGAGCTTCTCATACATGAGAGGGTTTGACCGGTATATCGTAAGAGAAGCAAATGTGTTTAGCGGCAAGACGAATGCCGTTACTTCGGTGACCATTCCTGCGACTGCCCAGGTGGCGGCTGCAGGCAGCTACGTCATCAAGAATACGAATAACGATGCTGTTAAAGCAGTGAACGAGCTGCTGGCAGCAGGCAAGCCGGTCTCCATGCTGTATGCGGGTGGAACAGGATATGAGAAGGGTGACTTCGTTGTTTCTGGTGCAGACCTGAATGCAATCAGCGCCAAATATTTTCTTGAAGTTACACCGTTTACGGGCAATGTAAGCACGTCAGCTCAGAGTCTGCGCAAAGCGTCAGTAGCGGCTAGTGGTGTTCCAGCCTATGTGCTTCGTGGCCTTGGCTTTACGGTAACGACGAGCACCAATGATGCCGACGTGCTTGTCAATCTTGGCAGCAAGGCGCTGGTATCCGGCGGCAAACCGTATATCGGCTATGGCTACAGCGCGATGAATGCGGTCAAATCGTGGACAGTGCTCCCGAATTTTGACTTCGTATCAACCGGATTGGTCCAGACAGGAGCAAACTCTTATTACAACAATCCGTATGAGGGCTTGTTCGAGACCAAGATGAGCCAGTCCAGCGTGATTACGGCTCCATATGCAGAATCGGACCATATGTATACGGTATCCGGCTCTTATATCAAGACCGTACCAACTGGTGGCAAAACGATTGCTTCCGTGAGCGGAGATTCAGACTTCTTCGTGGCAGGCTGGTGGCCGGGGCATGAAGCTGCTCAGGGTCAAGTCATGGCCTTTACGTACCGCCAGAATGGTGTGAATGTCACCATCTTCGGTAATGATCTGACGAACAGAGCGCATCCGCAGCACCAGTTCCGTCTGCTTGCGAATGCGATCTATGCATCGCTTCTGAGTGAAGATCTGCCAGGCAGCCCGAGTGCAGGCGGCGGGGGCTATGTACCGCCAGTAACGGCACCAGGTACGACAGCGCCAGGAACTGAAACGCCGGCCGCGCCTGCGCCAGGCACACCGGCAGAGCCGTCCAAGCCGGCATCACCTGCTGCTCCGCAGTTCAAGGACCTGGGGCCTGTGGAAGCATGGGCAGCAGAAGCTATTGCTGAGCTTGCGGCAAGAGGAATCATCAGCGGCACAAGCGAAGGCAGCTTCTCGCCACTGAAGGAAGTAACGCGGGCAGAGTTCCTGACGATGCTCGTTCGTACGCTTAATCTTGAGGTAGAAGGCAAGACGGCAGCGTTCAGCGATGTGAAGAAAACGGATTGGTATTCCTCCTATATCGCTGCAGCAGTCGAAGCGGGACTTGCGAGCGGCATCGGCGGCGGCAAGTTCGATCCGAAGCGTTCCATTACGCGTGAAGAGATGGCGATCATGGGCGCGAATGCGTTGAAGAAGATGAAGGAAGTCCAGATACCTGACGTGGACGGCGCCTTGGCGAAATTTAAGGACAAGGACAAACTGGCTTCCTACTCCAAGGAGTCCGTTGCCATTCTTACAGAGTCAGGTGTAGTCAACGGTATGACGGCAACGACCTTCCAGCCGAAGGGCAAGGCCAACCGTGCCCAGGCAGCTGTCATTATCAAGAGAATGCTGGACCTTCAGGATCAGTAATCAGTTTAACAAAGAAGTCCCCGGCAGCGTACAGCCGCCGGGGACTTTTTTACATACGAACCAAAGCTTCATTCAGAACGGAGTAGCCTTTCGAAGGCTGGAGGAGCTCCAGGTAGAAGAGCTTACCCCACTTGGTGGAATTGTGGCCGATCGTCTGGACGTACACCGTCTTCGTCGTTTCTCCCGGAGCAAATTCCACCCACTGCTCCAAGGCTACAAAATCAACCCCAGGCAGGGCAACCAGATCATTACTCACATTGGTGGTATCATCCAACCGCGTACGAACCAATGCTTTGGCACTGCCCTCTGCGCTGTTGCGGGAGATGGTGAATGCTGCTTGCTGAGTCCATTGATTGGCATTTATAACCTGCATGTCGAACTTGAAGCAGGGCTTGTCGTTGTCCACGATGGCCACGTAGCCTGTCTTGTGGGAACCAAGCTTGGCATTGACCGGGTTAGCAAGCGTGATCTTGAACACTTCGTCCTTCTTCTCTACTTCCTGGTCATCGATAACGGTAAATAAATCTCTTCGCTGAATGACAGGAAAGCGGTGAGGCTCATGGAAGATGAAAGGGTTGTCGTAATAGGTGTATTCTTTGCCGCGTTCAAAGACGATCTTGCGAAAGGTGATTTTGTCACGGAGCGGCTTGTAGTCTACACCCTTCGTGGCACAGCAGTCGATAAAGGACAAGTCTGCCGATACATCCTGCCGCAGGTCGCCGAGCAGCATAATTCCTTCCGGTATACTGCTTGTGAATACCATAAGCGGACGCTGGCTGGCTCCATCCTCGGCAACCTTAAACAGAGGCTTTGACTTCGAGCTGCCTGATGTAAACGAGAGGGTCGCCTGATCGTCGTCAAATACATACAGCAGCGCTTCATGATAAGGCATATTTATGTAAGCGTTACCACTTTCGGATTTTAGAGTAATGACATAATATTCTGTACATTCAGAGCGGCTGTCATCGGTTATCGGTATGGTGAAGCTGGCTGTTCGTGACTGATTGGTGAAGACAAGCTTCCCGGACTGTGGAGGGACGGTGGGAATGGCGCATGCATCCTTAATGGCTCCCGTATATTGGACCTGCTTGACCTCGTAGGTGACTATAGCTTGCTCGTCGTTTCCAGGGAGATCGCCGGTCATCTGCACAGGGATGCTCCGGTCGCCGTCCTGCTCATACTGTCCATAGTATCCCTTCTCTTCTTCTTCCCAGTCGATCCTTGTCTTCCAGTAATCGAAGCCCGACAGTTCAATTGCTGGCTTCGTACTGGCTGGATTGGCACTGATACCGGCTGGCAAAATCGTTGCGGTAAGCAGTAGGGTGAGCAGGCTGGTCCATACGGTTCTTCTCTTCATCTGATACCCTCCATCAACAATATGTTACAATCTGTATCACCTTCATTATAAGGGAAGACTAAATGTCTATCAATCCCTAATTTTGGTTGAATCTTATGAAAAATGAGAATTTTATCAAAACTTATACTTATGTTCGGCAGCTGAACGTACACGTTACCAGACCTTCAGCTTAATTGCCTTCTTGTACAGGGGATAGAACCATTTCACACCGCTCGGTGTGAGTGTATCCGCAAGCAGGTGAGACAGATAGCCAGCTGCCGCGACCCTTGTCAGCCCCGCAATCTGCAGCTCGGATTCCAGCTCGCGGCCGATGAGAATCCAGAGCAGCAGAGCCCACGCCGTATGGCTTAAGCCTCTATGCTTCAGCCAGGGGACCCAGACGACGAACAGGCCGAATCCAAGCAGCCACTGAATATCGAACTGCAGGCTCGTATACAGGAGGGCTGCGCCCACCAGACTGACAAGTGTATTCCGAATTATACCCTCCCTCATCACAAGACCAAGGAGAAACAGTGCCAGCGCGACGGCAGTCGTAGCGGGGGTATAGTAGTCATGGATAAAATAAAAATAAATGGCTGCGGCCGCAGATAGCAGACCCGTCCAGAAGGTTAACGACCGCAGCACCTTCGACAGCTTGCCGATCCTGCGGCTCAGAAGGCTGGGACCGTCCAGGTCTGCGCTTAATGCCGATATGACGGCAACGGCCATATAGACAGCGGCATTCGCCGGATTGAAGGGATAATAAGCGGCAGCGGCGCCTCCGATTGCCGTCCCGATTGCCAGATGTGTGGTTCCTCTCATACTTGCTTCCATCCTATTCTATATTAATCATACAGCAAACATACGTTCGATCTATCAAGTATAACCTGTCCGCCTACCGGCCTGCAACCATTATAAGGAAGATGTTTGATATCCCCTAATTGGTTCTGGCTTGGTATACTAGACCAAGAGATACTAGACTTGTAGAGATGGCATTACATACTGGAGGTAAGAATGGACACCGTTACCCACACGTTATTCGGTCTTACGCTGTACGGATCAGTGGATAAGACCCGCATGTCCCGCAAGGAAAAGGGCGCACTGCTGCTGGCAGCCGTCGGCGGCTCGCAGATCCCTGATATTGATGTGATATCCGCCTGGTGGGATACACAGGGCCGGTATCAGATGTGGCATAGAGGCATTACGCATTCCGTATTCCTTGTGCCGGTGTGGGCTGCGCTTATTACGCTCATTGTCCGGCTTCTGTTCAAGGTCAGAGGATGGTTCTGGTTTGGCTTGGCTGCGCTAGCTGTACTGATTCATGACGTAAGCGACCTGTTCAATGCCTGGGGGACTGGTTTCCTGGAGCCCTTCTCCGCCGTCCGGGTAACCTTCGGCACGATCCCGATTGTCGATGTATTATTCTGGATCATTATGGGCGGAGCCTTCCTGTTCGCCAAATTCGGCAGGGGCAGATGGCGTTCCCATCATGTATTCCGCATTGCCTGGGGGCTTATTGCACTGCATGTGGCGATTCAGACCTCTCAAGGCTATGCCATCCATAACAGCCTGAAGGAGGAATACGAGCAGATTGCGCTCTCGGCGGATTTTGTTCCGGGCGTATTCACGGTTATTGGCAAGCAGGATAACATCGTGGAAATCCGGAAGGGAACCTTGTGGTCGGGGATGGAGGAGGTGGCTGTGCTCACTTCCAAGGAGGACGCGGACCTTGATAAGCTGTTTGCGGCCAACCCCAAGGCGAGAACCCTGTACGAGTGGTCGCCATTTGTTGTCATTGTCGAGGACGGCAGCCGGCTCGGCTTGTACGATCCGCGATTTTACCGGAATGGCCAATCCTTCTTGTTCGAGTATATGGATCATGTCGAGGACGGGAAGTAGCACGAAGGCATAAGAAGAGCCCTTATCCGGCTCCCGGCTTGAGCTGGGGGGATAAGGGCTCTGTCTATTCCGATAATCTGTACAGATCTAGATTGGCTGCAGGGACACGGACTGCTTCTTCTCCAGCCCCGCCACCATATCCAGCCATGCCTGCGGCTTGTTAGGCAGCACGGTATAGTAACGCTTCAGGAAGTTAACGACCAGCTCAGCGGATACCGATTCCATCTCGTCGTCCATCGGCAGGAAGCCAAGGTCAAGACCCTCAACAGCTTCACCGTCATTGTTCCAGGATGGGTGAACATACGGGAAGTCCAGACGCTTGTAGCCGATATGGGACAATACCTCGCGGCGGACATACGGGTCCATCGGCTTAACGCCGCCGAATTCATAATGCTCTACCCGGTACGGGTCGTAGATTTCGGCGAACATACCGAGCAGCTCTTGGCCGTTCGCGGCAGCCAGCGCCTGCAGGTCAGCTTCCCGCTTTTTCCACAGGAAGCGCCCAATGCCTAGACCCGGTTGTCCAATGATTGTAAAGTCCGTCATCGCAACATTGAAATCCTCGTAGTAGCGGTACTCCGTCGCACCGACGACCTGCCCATCCAGAACGGCGACAAATACCCGGATGCCTGGATCCTCCAGCGGCTCCTTCCACAGATCATATTCCAGCACCTCTTCAGGCGGAAAAACCTTTTGCATCAGTTCGTGCATGCTGCGAAAGAGCGTGTCTTCTATACTCGTTATGCGGTGATAGTCCATCTTAGCCATTCGAAGGCCTCCTTCAAGTTAGAGCCTGCTGGGCAGGCTTAGTGTTTATACGGTGAGACAAGGATTCCGCCATTCCATCAAGGTGCCGTAGTTCCGGGACTGCTCGTCCTCGAGATAACCGGGAACTACCTTGACTGGCATGCGCCCGCAGCGGAGCAGGAACGACAATACCGGATCCTTGAGCGACCCGTTAAGCACAGCCTCCACATACTGCTCGGCTGACATCTCCTCCGCCTTGCTGCCGTAGCCAGGCATTCGGCCGCCGCCCAGCAGCCGTTCAAGACCCAGGTGCACGACAACATCGTACATGGCGAACATCAGCCATTTGCCAAGGCCAAGCTTGCGGTAGGCAGGGCGGACAGCAATGTCGACCACGTACAGGGTATTGCCCTGCGGATTATGATTCCGGATATAGCCGTTATCGGTCACATCCTCCCAGGTATGGTCAGGGTCGTTCACGTGATATTCGGTAAGCAGTCCTGTCATGGATCCGGCAATCCGGCCATCAATCTCCACACACAGCGCCCCTTCAGGAAACAGGTTAACGTGGTTGCTGAGCTGCTCCCTGTTCCACCACAGCTCGGACGGGAAGGGCGGAGGGAAACATTCCTGCTGCACTTCAATCAGGCCCTCAAAGTCTTCCTCACGGTAATTGCGGATGACAGCCCGGACAGGCCGGTCCCCTTCATAAACGAATAATTCTTTCCGGTACAAAGGCAGCCTCCTCTCGTGTTCGGAACGGATGCATTCTTACTTCCAGTCGGTGTACAAATCGGTCCGGCGGTCGCGCCAGGTTGTGACCGAGCCGCGTTCACGCACCTCGTACAGCAGCTGCAGGTCCAGATCGGCCGTGACGATCATATCGTCATTGATCTCGCCCTCAACCATGATGCCGCGCGGCGGGAATGGAATATCGTTAGGGGTTATGACAGCCGCCTGGCCGTAGTTAGCCCGCATGAAATCGACTGTCGGCAGGGAGCCTACCGTGCCTGTCCCGACAACATAGACCTGATTTTCCACGGCGCGGGCATGGCTGGTATAGCGGACCCGGTAGAAGCCATGGCGGTCATCGGTACAGGATGGGCAGAAAATAACGTCGGCGCCTTTGGCCTTGGCCATCCGGACAATCTCGGGAAACTCAATGTCATAGCAGGTGAGCATGGCGATGGTTCCTTTGTCCGTCTCAAATACTTCAAGCCCGTCACCCTGCTTCATGTTCCATTCGGTGACTTCCGTAGGTGTAATGTGCAGCTTCGGCTGCTCGCCGATCCGGCCGTCCGGGTAGAAGAGGTGGGCTGTATTGTACAGCTTGCCTTCCTTGCGCGTGACATGGGTGCCGGCGATGATATGGGTGCCTGACTCACGGGCAAGACGGGTGAACAGATCGCGGTATGCATCTGTAAAGTCAGGCAGATCGTTGATCGTCAGGGCGTTGCCCTTGCCGTCTCCGATCGACAGCAGCTGGGTTGTGAAGAATTCGGGAAACAGAATGAACTCCGCACCGAACTCCTCAGCGGTCTTCATATAATGCTCGGATTGAGCGGCAAACTCGTCGAAGGACGAGATGGTATGCAGATGATACTGAACGGCAGAAACTCGGATCTTGGTCATATGCCCTCCTTGTCGGTCACCTTCCTGCAGGAAGGTGTGCTGCTTATATTATGAAAGGAACGACGGGCTGATGCAAGTAGGCGGATTGCCGATGCGGTGCTGTGTCTATATGCGCATCCCCTGAAGGCCGCAGTTTAAGGGGCTTTTTTCCATCCTTAACTAAGGCTGGTGGCAGGCGGTGGCAAGCATTGTTAAAACTGCTGAAATATTTGGTTTGTACCATGTCTTATTCATGCAGGGCTTACGATAATTAGATGTAGTAAGACAGCATGCACATAGACTAAAGGGAGGATTGTCATGATGAAGAGCAGGAAGGGAAGACTGAGTCTTCTGCTTGCAGTAGCGTTAGTGATGGCCCAGCTTGCCGTGTATCCGGCGTATAAAGCAGAAGCGGCGGCTGTTAACTTGGCATTAGGGAAAGCGGTTACAGCTAGTTCCGTGGATGCTTACAACAATTTTGCGGAAAAAGCCGTGGACGGCACGACGAATACGCACTGGACAGCTTCTGGTTCAATCAGCGGTTCCGCTGAATGGGTGATGGTCGATCTGGGCTCAGCACACAATATTTCGGGCGCCGAGATTCATTGGAAGGATCAGCCGGGTGAATGGGGGTTCGGGCCAGTTAAGTATCTGGTTGAAGTATCCTCAGACAGTAAGGATTGGCGTGTTGCATCTGATAAGAGTGCCAACACGGGATTGGAGCAGACAGCCGTTGATGTTTTCTCCGAGAGCAACGTCCGTTATGTCCGCATATCGATTCAATCTTATATTGGCCCTAACTATTGGCCTGGTATTAGAGAGCTTAGAGTATGGGGGAACATCGTCGTTAAATCTCCAGCGGATATCACATCCTATGCTCCGGTCGTAGTGCCGACATCTTCAGGGGTTGCGCCCGTTCTGCCAGGGCAAGTGACGGCCAACTACCTGGACAGCTCTACTGGAATGGTGAACGTATCCTGGAATGCTGTACATCCATCCCAGTTCGCGGGCACTGGCACTTTTACGGTGCAGGGAACGGTTGAAGGGGCTTCCGTACAACCTGAAGCAACTGTTCATGTCGGCGGCTATCGCGAAGACTTCATACGCGGCGTGGATATCTCAACCCTGACAGCGATTGAAGATAATGGGGGTAAGTATTATGACAGCAACGGGGTAGAGCGTGACCTTCTGGATATTCTGAAGGACCGTGGCGTTAACTATGTACGCCTTCGGGTCTGGAATAATCCGCAGATGACCAATTTCCACGGCGACGCCTATTACAACAATAAGGAAGACGTTGTTCGTTTGGGTAAGCGCGTAAAGGATAAGGGCCTGAAGCTGCTGGTAGACTTCCATTATTCGGACGATTGGGCTCATCCGGGGCAGCAGCTGAAGCCTGTTGCATGGAAAAATTATACGCATGAGCAGCTGAAAGCGGCTGTTAAGTCATACACGACGGAAGTGTTGACGGATCTGAAGAATGTAGGCGCTATGCCGGACATGGTGCAGATCGGTAACGAGATTAACAGCGGTCTGTTAAACGACAAGAACAGCAACCCCGATTTTAACAAGACAGCCGATTACATCACAAGTGGTGTAGAAGGTGTCCGTGCAGTTGAGGGCGGCGAGAATGTTAAAATCATGGTCCATTTGGCTGAAGGCGGCAAATACGGAACTTTTAACTGGTTCTTCAGCGAGTTGAAGAGCCGGAATGTTGAATATGACATTATTGGATTGTCGTACTACCCATTTTGGCACGGGACATTTGCAGATGTTCAGAATACAATGGACCTTATTTCAGCTCAATATGACAAGGAAGTTGTAATCGCAGAAACTTCTTATCCGTTCAGCTATAAGAACGGCGATGCGCATGCCAATGTAATTGGCAATCCTTCACAGCTGGTCGGAGGGGCGACATTCCCTGCGACTGTTCAGGGACAATTCGATGCAACTAAAGCGGTAATGGACGCTTTGGCTAAAGTGCCTGACGGCAGAGGACTTGGTTTCTTCTACTGGGAGCCGGCCTGGATCGCGGCCAATGTTGGCTGGATTGATTCTGAAGGCGATGCCTGGGAGAATCAGTCGATGTTCGATTATGATGAATTTCCGGCTAATGGAGGCTACTCCTACAAAGGTTACGCTCTTCCGTCACTCGATGTATACAAGGTTGGGATGGCACAAGCGCCAGCTAACCGTATGGAACTGGAGAAGTGGCTGAAAAAGGCCAAGCTGTATACACAGACTGATGTTGATGGTCAGAGCTGGCAGACACTGCAGGACAGCGTTGCAGCAGCTCAGCAGGCATACAGCAGCGTGTACACGCAGCAGGGCGTAAGCCAGACCGTCATTGACGCGGCGAAGGACAATTTGATTAACACTATAGCTGGCCTGCAGGTAACAGGAGTGAACAAGCAGGGATTACAGGCGGTTATAACGGGAGCACAGAGCAAGAATGAGGCAGACTGGTCTGCTTTCACATGGAACAATCTGCAGACTGCACTTATCGCTGCTTCGGCGGTGTTGAGTGACGCACAGGCTCCGCAGGCGGAAGTGGATAAGGCTGCGGCAGAATTGAAAGCGGCCATTGATTCATTGTCTGACGTTGACAAGACAGCCCTCGCTAACAAAATCGCAGGTGTCCGGGTCATGGATAGCTCTTCTTATACACGAAGAAGCTGGGCGGCTGTACAGACAGCACTGGCAGCAGCAGTTGAAATTAACGACCGGCAGGATGTTTATCAGCAGCAGGTTGAAGATGTGCTGGCTAAGCTGGAGTCTGCTCTCAGCGAGCTGGTCAGACTGCAGGAACTGGCAGTCGGCAAGACAGCAGCTGCATCCGCGAGTGCCGGAACCGGCGCAACCGGACAGAACAACACGCCGGCAGGCGCACTTGATAATAACTCCAACACATCATGGGGAACGGATAAAGGCGCAGGCAGCTGGTGGAGAGTCGACCTCGGTCAAGAAGCCTTCATCCGCAAGATTGAGATGAAGATGTGGGCGGGTGACATCAAATTTAAGGTTGAAGTGTCCAACGACGATCAGAACTATGTTGAAGTCGCCAATACGACAAGCGATGTTATTGTTGCTGTAGATCCCAAGATTGTGCTGGCAACCCCTGTGACAGCCCGTTATATCAAGGTTACAATTACAAGTGCATCTACCAATTGGGTAGGTATGATGGACTTCTGGGCATACGGCGCATTTGCTATCGACAAAACAGCACTTGCGGCCAAGATCGCTGAAGTGGAAGGCAAGAATCTGGTAGAGGCAGAGCATACGCCATCGAGCTGGCGCACGCTTCAAAACGTATTGGCCGATGCTCAAGCGCTGATGACAGACGGCGAAGTGTTCCAGGCGGATATAGATACGGCGATTACAGCGATTGATGCAGCAGTGAACGGTTTGCAGCCGTTTATACCGTTTACAGACATTAATTATAATGGGTCAGAGAGAAATGTAGTGGTTGGTGATGATTTTTCAGTTCTAATACAAGCATCTCCTGCCGCTGCAACTGTCGAAACCATTAAGGTTACTAACAATAACCCTGACATCATATCTTTTTATAAACCTTCGTATCATCAAGAGAGCGGTGTAGTGTGGGTCATTATGAGGGCTCTGCAGCCGGGCACGGCGACAGTTACAGCTACAGCACCGGGTGGTTTTGAAAAAACGCTGACCGTTCATGTGACGGCCCGTGAGACAGAACCAGGTACTGCCCCAGGCACAGACCAGCCGGGCACAGACCAGCCGGGCACAGACACAGACACAGACACAGACACAGACACAGATACAGATACAGATACAGAACAAGATCAAGACAAAGACAAAGACCAAGACAAAGACAACGACCAAGACAAAGACCAAGACAAAGACACAGAGACAGGTAAAGAACAGCCAACGTCCACTACACCACAGCAAGGGTACCTACCGCCGGTAGCACCGTCGGTTCAAACGAACCCTTCCCAAGGCGGATCGGCTTCGACCGTAACGCTTACGGGTGCCATGGTTGACGGAAGATACACAGCGACAGCTGATCTTGCGGCACTCCGCACGGCTGCAGCTGCTGCAGCCGGCAAGCAGGTTACGATTCAAGTGCCTTCTGCTGCTGAAGCGAAGGAAGTAGCCGTTAATCTTCCAGCAGCATGGCTGCAAGAGCTGAAGACAAGCGAAGTGAAGGGAGTAGTAGTTGAGACGCCGGGCGCGAGCGTTCGTGTGTCGGCTGACCTGATCGGCGGCCAGAACGTAACGGCAAATTCTCAGCTGCAAATCGTCATTGCAGGCGTAAGCGGCGATGCCCTTCCGGCAGCTGTGCAGGCACAGCTTGGCGGCAACGCAGCATATGATTTTCACATGACGCTGGACGGGCAGAAGGTGGAATGGAAGGGCAATAAGGTAGAGGTAACAATGCCGTATACCCTGCAACCAGGGCGGAAGGCAACCGGGATTGTCGTATACCATGTGACCGAAGAGGGACAGCTGGAAGCCGTTAACCATGTACGCTATGATGCGGCAGCGGGAACGATTTCGTTCAAAGCGAAACATTTCAGCATTTATACTGCGGTTCATGTTACTACAGGCTTCACGGATATCGCCGGCTACTCATGGGCTGTGGACCATATTGAAGGACTCGCGGCGAGAGGCATTGTACAAGGAATGAGCGAGAGCGAATTTGCTCCGCAGGGAGCGGTAACCCGTGCGCAGTTCATCCAGATGCTTATGCAAGCTTTGGGCCTTATCCAGAAGGATGCGGCAAGCAGCTTTACAGATGTTGAGGCGAACGGCTGGTACTATGAGGCAGTTGCCAGCGCGCAGGCTCTCGGCATTGTTCAAGGCAAGCCGGACGGCAGCTTTGGTGTACATGAGCAGATAACGCGCCAGGACATGGCGGTTATGCTGTACAAGGCCATTCTGTTGACCGAACTACCGCTTGCAGGTGGTGAAGCTGCGGCTGCTTCATTCAAGGATGCCGGACAAATCTCCGCATACGCTGCGGATGCAGTAACGGCGATCCAGCGCGCGGGCATCATCAGCGGCATGGGCAGCGGAACGTTCGCTCCGAAGGCGACAGCAAACCGTGCGCAGGCGGCGGTTATTATCGCTAATGCACTGAACGCATTGTATCTCCAGCAGTAAGACAACAGGGGAAAACGAATAAATTAGAGTTTTGATCCTCATCATCTGTTTAACAGTAAGAATGGCGCCGCAGGGTCTGATCCCAGTGGCGCCATTCTCTGTTCTGTCAACTACGACCATTACCTGTGGAAATGGACGATCGACCGAAAAAATGCTAACGAACCTCACACACGCTATTAGCCTCCAATAGGCAGTTTCTGATCTGTAACGAACATGAGCGTCGTTAATGCACGAATAATCCATATAATAAGACGAAAATAGCCTAATAGCGTTTCTCAGATTCGTTACAGCCCAGCAAGCTTGGAATTTGCTGGTTTAACGTGTGTGAAATTCGTTAGCCGTGTAGTGTCGAGCTCTCCCGCCTGGCAAGCGGACTTGCTTTTGAGACAGCGTCTTTCTTTTTTTCTGCACAAGACAGCTTAGCTTAGTTAACCCACTCTACGATGTCCTCCAGCTTACGCCGGACTTTCGGGTTCTTAGGATCCTCTGCGCGATAGCCGAAAGCGGCCATAACAGAAACATCATAAACCTCTTCGTCCAACAGTCCTGCTTCCTTGAGGATGGCATGGACCTTCTCCTTGTTGAATCCTTCGATTGGGCAGGAGTCAATGCCGATCTGTGCAGCGGCAGTCATCATATTGGCGAGCGCGAGGTAGGTCTGCTTGGAAGCCCAGTCAACCAGGGTCCGTTCATTATCAAGCAGATGCAGATCCTCTTCCTGGAACGCTCTGTATCTTGGAACGATATTCGCGAAGATCTCTTCCGGCACGCCCTTAACTTCCTTATAGAGCTGCTTGACATAAGGAGAGTCATATCTCACATCTTTACGGGCGAGTATAATGACAAAATGGCTGGCTGTCGGAAGCTGCCCCTGGGCTCCAAACGATACCTCCCGGATCTTCTCCCGGATATCCCGGTTTTGAATGACGAGGAATTTCCACGGCTCAAATCCGACAGAGCTTGGTGACAGTCTGCCTGTTTCCAGGATGAACTGAAAGTCCTCATCCGATATTTTCTTCGCAGGGTCAAACACCTTGGTTGCATGGCGGAACGCAAACGCATCGAGTATCTCCTGTTTCTTCATTTCCTTGCTGCTCACCAGAAATCACCCTTTCACTGCCTGTTTATGACAGTTGCTATGATAATGCTTATAGGCGAATCTTACAAGTACGCACATTTTTGTGGGGTAGTATCAGTTTTGTTTCCTAGTATCATTATGATACTACCGCCGTTGACCAGTGGGACAAGCAGTTATTTGGAGGTAAGCCCCAGGTAATAGCCTGCGAGGAAGATCGTGACGATCACAATGAAGTGGAAAACAGCCCAGGCCCATCTGCCGTAATAGAAGGACTTGGCCGCAATCGGATTGCGGTTCTCCGGTGACACAATCCGGCCGCCGATCCACTCAAAGATCAAGAAGAATATCCACCACCACGTATACGAATCCCAGGTATCCCATTTGAAGTCGTAACGGATCAGATTAGTCTTATTCACCGCATAGGTTTCAGCCAGCATACCAAGATGGATAAGCCCCCAGTAGAAGGGAATCTTCCAGGGCCACCTGCGGGGACTGAAGCGGACACCGATTAGCACATAGAAAGGGAAGAAGGTCGTGATGGCCGTTATCGGCATGACCGATAATCCGGGAAACAGCCGCACGGGATAGGAATAGAACTTTAATTCAACGAACAGTTGGCATATCGCTGCTCCTGCAAAAGCACTTAACAGGTAGAGGAGGCCGTATTGCCGCCAATTTTTACGAATTAACAGGACGCTGGCGGTCAGGGTAATTAGACTGATGACGGAGAGTAAAACATGTTCCTTGCTCCAGCTGAATTCAATCAATGAATGGTTACCTTCCTGTCCACAGAGTTACTCCTTATTATTCCACGCTGGTAAGGACTGCATACACTGCGCAGGCAAGGACTTCAACTTAAGAGACAGGTAATACTGAGCCATTAAGGGCTTAAGAATTAACGAATTTCTTGAGTACAATCACGGCATTGTGGCCGCCGAAGCCGAACGAATTGGACATGCCGATGTTAAGCGAAGCCGTACGGGCGCTGTGCGGCACATAATCCAGATCACATTGCGGGTCAGGGTTGTCCAGATTGATCGTAGGAGGAATCAGGCCATCCTGAAGGCTCTTGACCAGAGCAATAGCCTCCACTGCGCTGGCCGCCCCCAGCAGATGGCCGGTCATCGACTTATTGGCCGTTACCGGGATACGGGAAGCATGCTCGCTGAAGAGCTTCTTGATGGCCGCAGTTTCGGACAGGTCGCCGACCTCGGTGCTGGTGGCATGCGCACTGATGACATCGACATCCGCCGGCTGTATGCCCGCTTCCTGCAGCGCAGATTTCATAGCCTGATATGCGCCCCGTCCTTCCGGGTGGGTAGCTACGATGTGGTAAGCATCCGAGCTGGCGCCGTATCCGATAACTTCGGCGTAAATCCGGGCACTCCGGCACAGCGCATGGGACAGTGATTCTACCACCAGCACACCCGCGCCTTCGCCAATGACGAACCCGTCACGCTCTGCGTCAAAAGGGCGGCTCGCTCTTGCAGGCTCATCATTGCGAGTCGACAGTGCCGTGGCATTGCCAAAACTGGCCAGTGAGATGTCAGTGACGGCTGCTTCCGAGCCTCCTGAAAGGATCACATCTGCTCCGCCATAGCGAATGGACCGGAACGCTTCGCCGATTGAGGTGTTGCCAATCGAGCAGGCGGTGACCGGCGACAGGGTGGAGCCGAGCGTCCCAAACCGGATGCTGATCATGGCTGCCGCCATATTGGTAATCATCATCGGCACCAGCACGGGACTGACCCGTTCCGGGCCCCGTTCCTGCAGGAGCCGGCTCTGTTCGAGCAGTGTATTGATGCCGCCGGTGCCTGACCCGACGTAGACGCCAACCCGCTCCTTGTCCAGCTCGGGTTCGTAAGCATCCAGCCCGGCATCCTTCCAGGCTTGCTCTGCGGCTTCCAGGGCAAATTGGCAGAACCGGTCCATCCGCCGGGCTTCTCTGCGGCCAAACCGCTCCTCGGCATCAAAATCCCGGACAAGCCCAGCGAACTGTGAGCGATGCCTCGAAGGGTCGAAGGTATCAATGCGCCTAACACCGGATTCACCAGCGGACAGCCTGCGCCAGAACTCCTCTACATCATTGCCCAGGGGCGTCACGGCCCCCATGCCTGTAATGACGACTCTCTCCATATTCTTTGCTCCTTCCTGCTACTGTTCGATTATGCCCAGATTGTGTCATGTCCGTTATCCTATTACAAGTTGCTCTTTATACGGGTATAATTAGTACCAGGTAATAAATATGGGGAAAGTGAGATTATAGGGAAGAGAAGTAGCAAGAGGAAGGGGAGAAGAAGATGAGTCATCACACCAGAAGGCAGGTGCTGTCAGCCTTCCTGAAGGCTCAGAGGGCCAAGCTGCAGCCGGAAGCGTTCGGGCTGCCGGCCGGGCAGCGCAGAAGAACACCGGGACTGCGGCGGGAAGAAGTAGCGCAGCTGGCGGGGGTGAGCACGACATGGTATACCTGGCTGGAGCAGGGGAGGGACATTCAGGTCTCGGCTTCTGTGCTTGACTGTATTGCCGTGGCGCTGCAGTTAACGGTGGATGAGCGGAATTATCTGTATGCGCTGGCCATGGATACGGGCCCGGCAGCGAGTCTCAAACCCGAAGCCCCTGCGGAGATCAGCCCGCCGCTGCAGCGGATCATGCACGAGCTGCATAATTGTCCGGTCATCATCTCTGACCGGAGATGCCGGATTGTTGGATGGAACGAGGCGGCATCCCATGTGTTTCTGGATTTCGAGCGGATTCCGGCGGAGCAGAGGAACATGATCCGCCTGCTGTTCGAGCGGAAGGAGTTCCGCCGGCTGGCTGTGAATTGGGAACAGTTCGTGCGCGAATTTCTGGCGATTTTCCGCGTGTACTATGGCCAATATGTGGAGGATGAATGGTACGAGCAGTTCCTGAAGGCGATGCGGGAGTCGCATGCTGAATTTGGCCCCCTGTGGGAACGAAGCGGGGTCCGTACAGCGCCGGAGATGGTGCTGGAGTTCCGCCACGCGAAGGCAGGCAGAATGCTGTTTCATCTGACCTCGCTGCAGGTACAGGGAGAGACAGATCTGCGGTGCAGCATCTATACGCCTGCCCCCGACTCGGCCACCGAGAGCAAGCTGCAGCAGCTGATGGGGCGTGCGTGAGTTATTCTGGATTTTATGAATCCTTCTGTCTCCGGTAAGCTCCGGGTGTAAGGCCGGTAGCCTTCTTGAAGGTGCGGCCGAAGTGGGCGATATTGTCAAAGCCTGCGGCCTGGGCGATATCGATCACCTTGCGGTCTGTACGGCGCAGCAGCAGCTGGGCTTCCCGGATGCGGGTCAGCGTGAGGAACTCGATGAACGTAAATCCGGTGACCTTCTTGAAGCAGCGGCTTAAATAATAGGGGCTGATGTAGAATTCGGCTGCCAGCGTCTCCAGTTTCAGCGGCTCCGAATAGTGGGCGTGAAGGTAACGGACCACCTCGGAAATTTTGCGGTGGACCGGATCGGGATGCTCATCGACCCGGGCAGGCTGGCCGTCAGCCTCCTCTGCCTGGCGAACGGCAAACAGCAGAAGCTCCGCAAGCAGCAGCTTGACGGCACTCTGCCAGCCTGTCCTGCGCTCTTGAAGCTCGCGGGTTAACTTGTCCATAACGCTGTTGACCAGCATCTGGCTTCGGAGATTGAGCCGCATCACATGGCTCTTCTGGCGAAAGGGCGACATAAGGTCCACATCAGGCAGGGTGAGGCTGGAAGCCAGGAATTCTTCGCGAAAATTAATAACAATCCGCTCATGCCGCGGGTCGCCGATCACAGATGACTTGTGCACCTCGTGCCGGTTAATGAATACCAGATCACCGCCCAGCACATGGTAGGAACGGTCCCGAATGAAATAAGTCCGCTGTCCGTTCAGCAGGTAATAAATCTCGTAAGTTCCGTGATAATGGTTGCCGCGCTCGAAGGGCTGCAGCCGTTTCGTGTGATTCATATGAAAGGCCTCTTCCTCCGCCCCGTAATCCAGCTTGATTAGTTCCCCGCCTTCCTGCATCCCTCTGTCTCCTCTCCAATAATCATCAGCGCAAGATATGCATACCCAAGCAATGAAAGCGCAACAAATGTGAAGACATTATACCATTATTGCGTTATTATCAGGGTGAATTTATCGGGATACGGGAGGGGAATCACGTATGAAGCCATTTTTGGATGAAGACTTCTTGCTTTCGAACAACACGGCTGTCACCTTGTTCCACGATTATGCCAAGCAGATGCCGATCATTGACTACCACTGTCACTTGAGCCCGCAAGAGATATATGAGAACAAGAGCTTCAAGAACCTGACAGAGGTCTGGCTGTACGGCGATCACTATAAGTGGCGCGCGATGCGCACCAATGGCATTGAGGAAACGCTTGTTACCGGAGGGCAGGATGCAAGCGACTACGATCGTTATATGGCATGGGCCAAAACGGTGCCGCAGACGCTAGGGAATCCGCTGTATCACTGGTCGCATCTGGAGCTGCAGCGCTTCTTCGGCGTTCACGAGCTGATTAATGAGAAGAATGCGGACAGCATCTGGGAAGCGGTGAACGGTAAGCTGGAGGCAGGCGGCTATGCGGCCCGCGACCTCATTACGAAGTCCAATGTAGAAGTCATCTGCACGACGGATGATCCGACGGACTCGCTGGAGCACCATATCAAGATCAAGGACATACCTGGCTTCCACACCAAGATACTGCCGTCCTTCCGCCCGGACAAGGCGCTGGAGCTGCGCCGCCCAACATTCCTGCCGTGGATTGGCAAGCTGGAGGAGGCTTCCGGAAGCTCGATTACGAATTACGCCCAGCTGCTGGGAGCACTTGAGTCCCGGATTGCGTTCTTCCATACAGCCGGCTGCCGCGTATCCGATCATGCGCTCGATACGGTTCCATACGCGGAAGCATCGGAGACGGAGGTAGCGGCGATTTTCACCAAGGCATTGAACGGAGGAGCTGTCAGCCTCGAGGAGGAGCAGAAGTACAAGACCTATACGCTGCTGTTCCTTGGGCGGCAGTATGCCGAGCGGGGTTGGGCGATGCAGTATCATATGCATGCGTCGCGCAACAATAACACGCGAATGTTCGAGACGCTCGGGCCTGATACGGGCTACGATTCCATTCATGATGGAAGCCTCGCATATCCGCTTGCCAAGCTGCTCGATGCGCTGGACCGGGACAATGCGCTGCCGAAGACGATCCTGTACTCACTCAATCCGACCGATAATGATGTGCTGGCTGCGGTGATCGGCAGCTTCCAGGGCGGGGGCGTTGCGGGTAAAATCCAGTTCGGCTCGGCCTGGTGGTTCAACGATACGAAGGATGGCATGCTCGATCAGCTGCGGGCGCTGTCCAATATGGGACTGCTCAGCCGGTTCATCGGTATGCTGACCGACTCCCGGAGCTTCCTGTCTTACCCGCGTCACGAGTACTTCCGCCGGATTGTCTGCAATCTGTTGGGGCAGTGGGTGGAAAATGGCGAAGTGCCGCATGACATGGAGCTATTGGGCGGCATGGTGCAAAATATCTCTTATCACAATGCCAAGCGGTATTTCGACTTTTAGAGAGTGGTGCAGCAGAGATAGACAAAGGTTAGCCGCCGGATCGACTTGATTCGGCGGTTTTGCGTGTTTTTCGCCAAGAATTCGTCAAGAAAAAGTAAAGTTTTATCCGCTTGCCTTCCTGTCCTTCATGAAAATGCAATAAAATCGGGGGACCCTGGACAGGAGAAGGGCGATTGTTAGGGGGTTGTGTTGTGCAGGATATACAAAGAATTCGTAAATATGCGGGCGTATTTTACAATATGTAAGTATAGCTGACACTCAAAAAAAGGAATTTGCACCCGAATGAAGAAAATTAGGGTTAAACCGGTAGAGGAAGATGAGAATCTTATCCCGGGCGGAGAGCTTTACAGTGAGAGAGGAGACATGGTTAAGGATGAAGAAGACGTGGAAGCTTGTTCTAACCTGGGCGCTTGTTATGCAGCTTGCGCTCGTCAACGTGTTGACGGCAGGGGCTGCTGAGGACACTGCATCTGGCAAGGCCGGGCAGGTCAAGCTGCGCCTATTGGAAACATCGGATATTCATATGGAAATCATGAACTATGATTACTACAAGGACGAAGCAACTGATGAGTTCGGACTGGTCAAGGTTGCTACCCTTATCAAGCAGGCGCGTCAAGAAGAGCCCAATACGATGCTGTTCGACAACGGCGACCTGATTCAGGGCAACCCGATGGGCGATTACATGGCCCGTGTGGACAAGCTTGCGGACAAGGATGCCGTACATCCGGTATACAAAGCGATGAACCTGCTGGACTATGACGCCGCAACAGTCGGCAATCACGAGTTCAACTACGGGCTGGACTATCTGCAGCGTGCGATGAAGGATGCGAAATTCCCGTACGCAACGGCTAACGTATATGTGGATGACAAGGATAATAACCCCGACAATGACAAGAACTATTTTACCCCGTATCTGATGCTGGACCGCACCTTCAAGGACGAAGCCGGTCAGGATGTCAAGCTTAAGGTAGGCGTGATTGGTTTTGTGACGCCGCAGATTATGATGTGGGATCAGACGCATCTGGCGGGCAAAGTAATCGCGAAGGATATTATTGAAACAGCCAAGAAGTTCGTGCCGCAGATGAAGAAAGAAGGCGCGGATGTTGTCGTAGCTATGCTGCATTCGGGTATGGGCGACACCGAGAACAATGGGGAAGAGGAAAATACAGCGTGGCTGCTGAGCCAGGAGGTTCCAGGCTTCGATGCGATTCTGTTCGGCCACTCCCACGTGGTGTTCCCATCCGCTTCGTTCGCGGGCATGAAGGGCGTCGATGAGAAGAAGGGAACGGTTAATGGTGTAGCTGCTGTAGAGCCGGGGTACTGGGGCAGCCACCTTGGGGTCATTGACTTGACGCTGGAGCAGCAGAATGGAGACTGGACGGTTGTGGACTCGAAGAGCGAAGCGCGTCCAATCGCCGAGAAGGTAGACGGCAAGGTCAAGCCGCTTGTGGAATCCGATCCTGAGATCGTGGCGGCTGTGAAGGACGAGCATGAAGCGACCCTGAAGTACATTCGCGGTCCGGTAGGCACGATTACGCAGCCGATCAACAGCTATTTTGCGCTTGTGAAGGATGATCCTTCTGTACAGATCGTAACCAGCGCGCAGAAGTGGTACGTCGAGAAGGCCATCAAGGGTACGGACCTGGAAGGAACGCCGATTCTCTCTGCGGGAGCGCCGTTCAAGGCAGGCGGTATGGACCCTGAGTATTACACCAACATTCCTGCTGGCACAATCGCCATCAAGAACGTAGCTGATCTGTATGTATACCCGAATACGCTGAAGGCTGTTCTGCTGAATGGCGAGCAGGTGCGTGAATGGCTCGAACGTTCGGCAGGCCAGTTCAACCAGATCGATCCTTCGGTGAAGACGGAGCAGCCACTTGTTAATACGAAGTTCCGGACGTATAACTTTGACATTATTGACGGTGTCAGCTATCAGATCGATATAACGCAGCCAAGCCGTTATGACATGGAAGGCAAGCTGGCTGACGAGAAGGCTCACCGGATCGTTAACCTGCAGTACAATGGCAAGCCGGTGACGAAGGACATGAAGTTCATCGTCGCAACCAACAACTACCGTGCAGGCGGCGGCGGCAGCTTCCCGGGTCTTGACGGCAGCAATATCGTCGTGGATTCCCCGGATGAAACCAGACAGGTCATCATTGATTATATCCAGTCGCAAGGGAAATTTAATCCGTCCGCTGACGGCAACTGGAGCCTGGCACCGATTAAAGGGGATGTGAATGTGACGTTCCTGACATCTCCGAAGGCGGCTGACTTCGCATCGGCAGCGGCTTCCACAATGGCTTGGGCAGGCAATGAGGAATCCGGCTTTGCCAAGTACAAGCTGGACCTGTCAGCATCTGCTTCAGAGGGTGGCGGCAGCAATAGCAAAGACGCTGCGCCGATTGAGAAGAAACCGGGAGCTGCAAGCAAGCCCGCAGGTAAGGCGGACAGCGGCAAGACAAGCCCTGCTAGCACCGGCAGCAAGGATGTATCGGGCAAGGCAGATACAGCACCAGGCAAAGCAGATAAAGCTGAAAGCAACAAGGGCAATGCAGCTGCTGTGAAGCACGTCACGTATATTGTTCAAGAGGGCGACTGGCTCTCCAAGATTGCGCGGAAATACGGCACGACCTGGCAGGAGCTTGCGGAGTACAACAAGCTGAAGAATCCGGACCGCTTGTATCCGGGCCAGAAGCTGCTTATTCCCGTGAAGGCTTAACCTGTATATAGGAAGTAATAAGAAGGGGTGCCCCACAGTCATCTTTGATGACTTATGGGGCACCCTCTGTGTAATTTCACACAAGTTTTTTTACGAGTAAAGGCTTTGTTCTATAGCCGCTCGTAGGTGAGCATGACGATTTGGCCTATCGGTTCCGTATTAGTCAGCCGGTATGTGGATGCAGGGCTGCCTTCGGGGAACAGTGGAATCCCGCTGCCCAGCACCTTGGGAATAACAGCTATCTGCATTTCGTCAAGCAAGTTCTCCTTCAAGCATGCTTTCACCACCTGTCCGCCGCCAACGACCCACACATCACCGTCTGACTTGCTCTGCAGCTCGGACAGCAGCTCCTTCAATGGTCTGTCCGTGTACTGCGCGTGCGGGTTGGCCAGCCTTGGTGTATTCGTTCTCGTTAACACGTAACAAGGCTTGTCTGCGTAAGGGAAGACTTCCTCCAATCCCAGAACAGCTTCATAAGTTAGCCTGCCCATCACCACGGTTCCGACTGAGCTGTAAAACCGCCCGTAGCCGTTATCACCGCCGTCTCCCTCCACATCGAACAGCCAATCGACCGAACCATCTGGTCTAGCAATATACCCGTCCAGGCTCATGGCAATGTAGAGCACAATCTTGTTCTTCGGATGATTCATGACTCATCGCTCCCTTCTGGCTTATATGATAAAGTATATCTATGACAAAAGATGACGTAGATAGCGGGGGTGTACTGTGAAGGATCGTAGACTGGCAATCCTGCGTATGATCGATGCCCGGAAGAAATTCACAGCCCGGGAACTGGCGGAGCGGTTCGGTGTATCTGTCCGTACCATCCAGCGCGATCTGGATGCTTTGCAGAGTATGGGCGTTCCGCTCTATACAGAGATGGGCCCGCACGGCGGCTATCGCGTGCTGCCCAACCGGATTCTGCCACCGCTGCAGCTGACCGAGCAGGAAGCGCTCGGCTTGTTTCTGATGCTTCAATATCTGGAGAAGGTCCCGGATTTCCCGTACGGAACCGTACGGGCCCACTTGGCAGAGCAGTATTATGGAGCTTTGCCGGACGATGTGCGGGATACGATTGACCGGCTGCGACGGCATATTCTGTTCAGACATAATCCACAGCAGCGTACACCAGCTCCGCTTGCAGAGCTGGCACTCGCGGCGGCTGCCGCCAGACAAGAGATCCTGTTTCACTACCATGCGGCTGACGGATTGAAGGAGGTGCATGCTTTTCCTCTAGGAATCTATTATGAGAGAGACTGCTGGTACATGCCGGCCAGGCGGGCCGACAAAGACAGGGTGCAGCTGTACCGGGTAGACCGGATGGAACAGCTGGTGCTGGGCAGCTGCAGGGACGAGACGCTGCCGGATCTTGTACAGTGGATGAGCATGGCAGATCAACGGGAAGGCGTGGAGGTGGAGCTGCATTTTACGGCACGGGGAGCCAGACTGGCTGAGACCGATGAACTGTTTCCGCTCGGTGAAGAATTGGTGTGGAACGGCAGAGTGCCGGACGAGGAGCTTCCTTACACTGCCAGAAGGCTGCTTGCTTATGGCGCGGAGGTGAAAGTAGCTGAGCCACCAGAGCTTCAGCGCATGGTTATTGAGGAGCTAGAAAAAAATCTCAAGCAATACTGATAATCATTATCAACTTCTGGGTAATAGAAGTCAGAGACATAAAAAGAAGGACAGCCTCAGCTGTCCCATACTGCTTGTTAATACGGTTTGTTCAATAAGACTTGTTAAATTTTCGGCTGAAAAGTCTTGCAGTCAACTTCGCGATTCTGACGCGGCTGGTTCTGATGACCGGCGACATGAATCGAAGAAGCGTTGCACCGGTTCTGCGGTCCCCAAAACTTGCAGGAGTTCACTTCGCACGTAACGTCCTTGGCCATGTGACTCACCTCCTTGCGTCGTTCAAGAGTAGCGGTTCGTACTTCTATATACCGCAATTCAGCCCGCTTTGAATCGCCTGTGGCGCATTTAAGCGGGCTTCCGGTGTTTAAAAATTAATCGCAAATGGGAATAAATCCGGTTAGCCAGCCTGGTATATAATGGTTCAAGGGGACTTCCCTTCCAGCTTCAAGTGAGGGAACAGCCAAACTAGTCGTGAACGGGGGATGGAATGAAATGGAGCATTATTTGTTCGATCAGATGGCCTTCGTCAGATCGCAGACCCTTCGGGCAGCCGGGGCGGTAACGGAGGAGGCCGCGGATCAGATTCCGGATGGTTTCCGCAACTCGATTCGCTGGAATCTTGGTCACATCTATGTCGTTGCAGAGCGGATCTATTTTCAATATCTTGGGCTGCCGATGAGAATGCCGGAAGGCTTCCGGGAGCAGTTCGACAAAGGCACATCACCACTGAATCAATCACCCTCTTCTGTACCGACTCTGGCAGAGCTGACTGAGCTGCTCAGCAGTCAGGAGGAGCGGATGAGACAGCTACTCTCCAATAGGATGCAGGAGCAATTAGTACCTCCGTACACCACATCATTAGGCGTAACGCTGGCAACCCCCGAACAATTCGTAAGCTTCAGCCTGTTTCATGAAGGCATGCATTTGGCCACAATGAAGGCATACTTAACGTTATTATCCCGAAAATAACATATAAAACAAGCGACACCCCTTCATTTGAACTCAGAATGAAGGGGTGTTCTGCTGTTTCCAGATAGGGTCAAGTCAGTCCCCGCCGGTAAGACTCGGGCGTCATGCCGGTAATTTTCTTGAATGCCCGGGTGAAGTGGGAGGGATGCTTGAAGCCCGTGTCATAACCGGTTTCCGTGACGGGCCGCTCCGGCTCCAGCAGGAACAGGATTTTGGCCTGGTTGATCCGGCGCTGGTACAGATAGTTGAAGATGGTAAATCCGGTTAGCTCCTTAAAGATCTTCGTCATGTAATACCGGTTCAGATGCAGCTCCTGCTCGAGCAGCTCCAGGTGAATATCCTCCATGTAATGGGCCTCCAGGTAGTCCATAATACGCTGGACATGCTGCTCCTTGGGCCCGCTCCCGTGGGCTGCGGAGCCGGTACTGTCCAGCCCGCCCGCTTCGCAGCAGTCATAGACCGCATGGAGGAGTTCGAGGAAGCGGATTAGAAAGCGGTTATAGGCAAGCGGGCTTTCCTCCGCATACAGCCTGTGCAGGGCGTCCAGCTGTCGCTCTACCTCCTGCTTAAGCTCTCCCGACAGGTGAAGTCTTATATTGTGAATGTTCTGAAACGGACTCAGCACGTTGAGGGCGAACGGAGGACGCAGCAGCTCATGGGCGAAGGAAGCGTCAAAATGGATAATCGACCGGCGGTAAGGTTTCCGGCAGTCCACCTTCGGAGAGTGCAGCGTCATGCCGTGCATCAGGATCAGGTCACCGGGCTCCAGCGTGTAGATACGGTCTCCAATCAGATAGCTGCAGGCCCCTTCATGCAGATAATAAATTTCATATTCCGGGTGAGAGTGGAACACCGGCTCGGGAAAAGGCTTTTCGCTGTATATCACCTCAAGGGGCAGTTGGAATTTATCCCTCAGACTCATGCCGCTATACACCTCCCCGTTTCGTGGGTTCATATTCTCGTATTGTATCATAAAAGCCCTTACATAGATGATGTACCCGACCGCAATGACAGTCAAATCGCTGGGCGAACCCGCTAACGACAGGTAAGCCGCTGTTCTTGGCACATGCTAAGCTAAACCTGCATAACAAGCGGATGCGTATGACCGATGCTCTTGATGTCAGGAGGGATGGGGATGGACCAGATCAGGGTCGGGATAGTCGGCATGGGCAACATGGGCACCTCACATGCGGACACGCTCGCACAGGGTAAGGTGAAGGGCGCGAAGCTCACTGCGATCTGCGACAGCTTCCCCGGCGTGCTAGCCCGTCATAGAGACCGGTATGGGGAAGAGGTTCTTCGATTTACGGACTTGGATTCGCTTCTGGATTCTGGAGCGGTCGACGGGGTGATAGTAGCGACACCCCATCTGGACCATCCGGCTGCAGCGGTCCGCGCCTTCAGCAGAGGGCTGCATGTTCTGATCGAGAAGCCGGCCGGTGTCTATACGAAACAGGTGCGGGAGATGAATGAGGCGGCAGCGGCAGCCGGAGCGGTATTCGGCATTATGCTGAATCAGCGTCTGCATCCGGCCTACAGCAAGCTTCGTGAGCTGGTGCAGGCGGGTGAACTCGGTGAGCTCCGGCGGACGAACTGGGCGGTGACGCACTGGTACCGGGCACAGCGTTATTACGACTCTGCCCCCTGGAGAGGCACATGGGAAGGGGAGGGCGGCGGCGTGCTGTTGAACCAGGCGCTGCATCAGCTGGACTTGTGGCAGTGGGTAACGGGTCTTAAGCCGCAGCGGGTTCGCGCTTTTGCCCAGTTTGGCCAGCGGCGGGATATCCAGGTGGAGCATGATGTGACGGCTTATGTGGAGTATAACGGCGGGGCGACTGGCGTGTTCATCGCTTCAACGACAGAAGCGCCGGGGACGAACCGGCTGGAGCTGAGCGGCACAAGGGGCAAGGCTGTGGTGGAGGAAGACCGGCTGACGCTGTGGCAGCTGCGGCAGGAGGAGCCCGAATTTAACCGGACCTTCACAGGCGGCTTCGGAGCACCGAAAAGCTGGCGGATCGACATTCCGGTCGGCCCATGCACGCGGAAGCAGCATGGCGGCTTGATCCAAAATTGGGTCGATGCGGTGCTGACGGGTTCTCCGCTGCTCGCGCCGGGTGAGGACGGCCTGCATGCAGTCACGCTGGTGAATGCGATGCTGCTGTCGGCCTGGACGGATGACTGGGCGGTCCTGCCGCTTGACGAGGAACAGTATGTTTCACTGCTGAAGCAGCGGATGACGCAATCAAGCGGGCAGGCAGAGGGGTAATAGACGGGGAGGGCAGGTTATCCGCCGGGGAATGGCTGCATGCGGATAACAGGTGTTCCGATATGGCCGATATGAATAGGGGAGGCGCTGGTATGGGTGCAGGAGATGGCATGAATTACGCCCCGCAGGGGAAGGCGAAGCCTGTGGTCGGACGGGGGGATTTTATATTCGCTGCGATGGCGCTGGATCACGGGCATATCTACGGAATGTGCAACGGCTTGATCGAAGCTGGCGGGACCTTGAAGCTGGTCTATGATCCGGACCCGGAGAAGGTAGCGAAGTTCTGTGCGGCTTACCCGGACGTGAAGGTGGCAGAATCGGCCGAACAGGTTCTGGAGGACAGCGAGGTTATGCTGGTGGCAGCCGCTGCGATTCCATGCGACAGGGGGCCGCTGGGCGTGAAGGTCATGCGTCATGGCAAGGATTATTTTACCGATAAAACGCCCTTCACCCGGCTGGACCAGCTGGAGGATGCGCAGATAGCGGTCCGCGAGACCGGACGGAAGTATGCGGTGTATTACAGCGAGCGGCTGCATGTCGAGAGTGCGGTGCATGCCGGGGAGCTGGTGCATGCTGGTGCAATCGGGCGGGTCGTGCAGGTGCTGGGATTAGGACCGCATCGGCTGAACGCCTCGTCGCGGCCGGACTGGTTCTTCCGCAAGGATCAGTATGGCGGCATTCTGTGCGACATCGGGAGCCATCAGATCGAGCAGTTCCTGTTCTACGCGGGCTGCAAGGATGCGACCATTGTAGGCAGCAAGGTCGGCAATTACCGGAATGCGGCTTATCCCGAGCTGGAGGACTTTGGGGACGCGACGCTGGTTGGCAGCAATGGGGCGACGAATTATTTTCGCGTGGACTGGCTGACCCCTGACGGGCTGGGCACCTGGGGAGACGGCCGCACGGTCATCCTGGGGACAGATGGCTATATCGAGCTGCGCAAATACATAGACATCGGCCGCTCGGACTCAGGCAACCACTTGTACCTGGTGAACGGGGAAGGCGAATTCCATATGGAGCTGTCGGGCAAGGTGGGCTATCCATTCTTCGGCGAGCTTATCCTCGACTGCTTGAACCGTACGGATTACGCGATGACCCAGGCGCATGCGTTCAAGGCTGCGGAGCTGTGCCTTAAGGCACAGAAGGCTGCGGTTAGGATTGAGACGGGCAATGAACCTACTTAACCGGGACGGGGGATTCAAATGAAGAGGGAGCAGCTTGCTGTGCAGCTGTACACGCTGCGGAAGTTTACGCAAACGGCGGAATCACTGGACGAAACGCTGGCGAAGGTTGCGGCAATGGGCTACAAGGCGGTTCAGGTATCGGCTATTGGTCCGATAGAACCTAAGCAGGTGAAGGCATCGGCGGACCGGCACGGGCTGCGGATCTGCGCAACGCATGTCGGCTACAACCGGCTGAAGGAGGACCTGGAGCGGGTGATTGACGAGCATAAGCTGTGGGACTGCCGGTATGTCGGCCTCGGCATGATGCCGGGAGAATTTCGGGAAACGCCGGGAGGATATGACTTGTTTGCGGCGGAATGCTCGGCTATTGCGGAGCGGATCCGCGATGCCGGACTGCAGTTCGTTTATCACAACCACCGGTTCGAATTTGAGCGGACGGGCGAGGGTGCTCGTGTCACCGGGATGGAACGGCTCATGGAACAGACAGCTGCGGACGCCTTTCATTTTGAACTGGATACGTACTGGGCACAGGCTGGCGGGGCTGACCCTGCGGCGTGGATCCGCAAGCTGGACGGCCGGATGAAGGTCGTGCATCTGAAGGACATGGAGGTCGTGGATGATCAGGCGGTGTACGCAGAGGTTGGGCATGGGAATATGAACTGGGACGCTATACTCGCAGCCTGCCGGGAGACGGGAATGGAGTGGTATATCGTCGAGCAGGATGAGTGCCGCCGTGATCCGTTCGAAAGCCTGGCGATGAGCTACGAATATTTGGCTGAACGGGCGAAAGGGTAGGGTGCGGGACAGGCGGCAGCTTGCCCGAGGATGGGCAGGCTGGTCGTGGACAGGAAGGCGTGGACAGGTGCAGCAGGTGGACGTCTGGAGATTAGCTGGAAGGCGTAGACAGGTAGCAGCAGGTGGCCGTTTGCCTGGAGATTAGCAAGAGCTTTTTGTGAGGGGCAGCCGGCGGGATGCTCCTTATTTTTACATATTTTACATTTAGGATGGTTAATTCTTTGGAGTCATCGGGTACGTTTCCACGAATGGATTTAAGCTGATGGGGTGCGAAGGATGCCTGAGATGCAGTGTGTGCTGAAGCATGTGCTGAAACCTGTGCCATTTCGGTGTAAAGGTCAATTTTACACAACGTATTTCTGATGAGGCGAGGAATCGGAAGAAGCAAGCTATGGCTCCTCCCCCTGCAATGGGGGATCGGGATTTACGAATATAGCAATCCGCTAGAGCAATTCGCTAGAGTAGCCACAAGAGCAGCTGCAAGAGCAGCCGCAAGAGCGACTCGCTAGAGCAATCCTCGCATAGGCTTCCTCCGGACTGGCTCAAGTCAAACCTAACAGAACTCAGCGCCCTTATTTCAGTGAATACGGGTCGCCTCATCGGGTAACGGAACTCAGCGCTGCTATTCGATCAAATTCAAGTGGATCTTTATTAATAGAGGGACATTAAAGCCTCTGATTTCCGTTACAATTCAAAAATGACTATATTCCACTGAATAACGCTCCTCAGTTCCGTAAAGACCTGCCTATATTAAGCTGATAGGTACGATATCTCTTATTTCCTCCCGCCACCACCACATGCGTCCCCTCCACCAAACCGTGCAGCAATTGACGAGCGTAGCGGTCGGTTACGTGAAGATGGCTCGCCAGCTCCATTGGCGTAAACGGCCTGAGCAATCGGCGTGCATATCGAATGGTCTCCGCCTCAAGGCAGCTGAGCTTTGCATCCGTTTCAAATGAGATAAACTTCCCAAGAAACGAAAGAATCAGCTGCTTGCAAAATTCAGGCTCTTCCCGAATGGACAAATATGCGATCGGCAGGTACACCCAGTCATCAAGCGACAGCAGGCTTTGTCTTCGGCATAAGTCCTTGAAGCGCCGTGTATCCAAATCTCTGGCATGCGATCTGTAATCATGAATCTCTATATCGCCCTTAACACCCTCCGTCAGAAACGCCAAGTCCAGATACCGGTATCCATTTGAATAATCCCGAACTTCCCATTCCGGATACAAGTAATCGAAGTTTCCGACGAGCGGAAACCAGATTAATCTCAGCAGTTCTACAGTTCCATGGCTCAGTCCTTTTTGCAGAAGCTCTCTTCGTCGATGGTTCTTTTCTTGATCAATTTGCTTCTGCATCCACATTTCATATTGTTCCTTAAACATGACATCCACCCTTTGCTGCTTTCTAAGCACGTTAAGTTTCACCTTAAAAATAGAAATGCCGCCTCGATACATAAAAGTATCAAAGCGGCATGTGCTTCATGTCCATTAGCTTGAGTATAGTGTACAACCTGGTTGGAATCAACGAGTTAGTGACCTGTTCATATGAGTATTGGCTTATCGTACCGACATTCAGGGTATTCGGTATATAGAGGGCTTGCGTGGCGGGTTGGCAATTACTTCGTTTACCATATTATAATGGCGTTAGGTAAAGTTCAGGTAACGAAGCGGGCTTGAATTTTCAGGAAAGGTGCGGAGACGATGAGTGTGGAAACGATAGATGGCTTGAGGCAGGAATTGAGGCAGATTGAGGCATGGGAGAAGGATCAGAAGGGACTGTGGTTCTGGGAGAAGCTCGGGAGAATTCCGTTTGCCCTGCTGGACAAGATTACGCCGAAGTTCATTCAGGACAAGCTCGGCATAGCGCTCGATGAGCTGGGAAGCTACATCCAGAGCGGCGGGCGGTATCTGATCAGCAAGAAGAAGATGTACCACCGGTTCTATCCCGGCGAGGAGTGGCAGGAGGAGACCTCGATGGCCCGGATTCAGACGCTGCCGCTTAGCCGGATGGATGAAATGGCCAATGGCGTGGTGCAGTCCAGCAGCAATACAGCGACCGTTCAAGGGGCGACTACCGGATTCGGCGGCATTTTCACCCTTGCGATTGATATCCCTCTCCTGCTTGGCATTTCCCTCAAAGCGCTTCAGGAGATCGCTTTATGCTACGGCTATGATCCGACGGACAAGGCGGAACGGATCTTTATCGTTAAATGCCTGCAGTTCACCTCATCTGATGTCGTAGGCAAGCAAGCGATCCTGGATGACCTGAATGCCTTCCAGAGCGGGGAGAAGAGCAGTCAGATGATTTCCCAGCTGCAGGGCTGGCGGGAGGTCGTCCTGAGTTACCGGGATAACTTTGGCTGGAAGAAGCTCTTCCAGATGATTCCGATCGCAGGCATGCTGTTCGGTGCTTATCTGAACCGTTCCACATTGAAGGATGTTACCGAAACGGGCATGATGATGTACCGCAAGCGCCGGATTATGGAGAAGCTGGCAGAGGCTCAACCGCAATAGACGTCATGTAAAAGATGTTTCTCGGCGCTGGAGCTGGCGGCCTGGGACATCTTTTTTGTCTGTTATTTGGAGTGAAGATAGGTGTGAAATATCCCCAGCAGCAGGAGGACATGTGCTTCATGTGAAGGATCGGCCAGCCGGAATTGGGCCTTGGGCGGGAGTGTAAGGGTAGTTTTCCACTCGGCTATCGTTGTACCTTGGAGCGTTATTGTTCCCCAATCGATAACCGGCTTGTGAAGCTCGTAGCTGCGGCCTTCCAGCTCAAATCCTGTTTTCTCTTCAAGACCGAACCGCTTCTTGTCTATGATAGGAATGCTCGTACGGGTTCCGTCTTCCTGCTCGTAATGAAGCATATACTGCCTCCGCTTGAAGAATGTCCTCACCTGCTTGGCCTCAACCCGCAAATTCCCTGCCCTGTCCGTCACTCGGTAATCCGCGAACACGATTCCTTCCAATAGAAAATCCAGCACCTTCATTAGAGGATTGGAATAAGTCCGCTGAACATAGCCTGTCACCTGATCATGCTCATTCCTGATCTCCGATCTCTTGGTAGAGTAACGATTATGAAACCTGTAGGTATAGATCATATCAGCCCCATCTACCCTCCTTTATATTGATAGCAACTTCCTGTAATTATTAAAATAAAGAATTATGCTGTCTGCTATAGCTTGTTGACTGGAATATTCCAGACCACTAGCATTTTATCCAATCCTAGTGATTCTACATGTAAGTCTCTCTGTACCATAGACCGGCAAAAAACAAAATTCCTAATACACATACTAGGGAAAGAATAATAACTGTTGTCCATAAAACCACTCGTCCAGCAGCCTGTATTGGCTTTTTCATATAATCACCCCTGAAATATTATTAAGGAACCCTGCTCTCCCTAAGATCAGCTGTACTCGGGCCGGCATTCCAACTACTGGATTGTTTAATTATAGCTTACTAACTGAAATATTCCAGAAAGCGTCCTGTACATTTACGCTGCGTGAACGTTTAGAATGGGGGTATGAGGAGGAGGGCGGAAGCGTGACAATCAACGAGGTTGCCAAACGGTTGAACATCAGCCGCAGGTCCATTCGGTTTTACGAGGAAAAGGGTCTAATTGCACCTGGCAAGGAGCGGCATAATCAGTATCGGGTGTTCACAGAGCAGGATGTGTGGCGGCTCCAGACGATTGCTGCACTGCGGGAGGTGGGCATGGGGCTGGACGATATCAAGAGGGTGCTGGGTCCGATCGAAGCCGGCAATAAGGATGAGCTGTTGAATTATCTGGAGCTGCAGCGTTCGGTCATGTTCTCGGCATGGCTTGAATACAAGCAGCAGATTGAAGCAGCCGAGCAGATGATCGGTATCTTGAGACAGCAGGAAGCCCTGCCGCTGCAGGAAATCTACAAGCTGGCTGAAGGCTCGAGAAGGCTGCGTGAGCTGCGGAATAACTGGAGCGACCAGTGGGATTTTGACAGCAAGGCGGCAGGTCATGACCACAGCGTTAGAGAAGCAAGCGGACCGTTCGGGCATTATGACGAGGTGCTGGAGACGGTGTATCGCTGGATTAACCCCAAGGCGGGCGAGACAGGGCTGGATATCGGTACGGGTACCGGGAACCTGGCCGGACGGTTTATCCGGGAAGGAATCGGGATGGCTGCTGTTGATCAATCCAGAGAGATGCTGAGGCAGTTCCGGGTGAAGTATCCGGAGCTTGAGTCCAAGCTGGGTAATTTTCTGGCCATTCCGTATATGGACAGGGAGTTTGATTTTGCCGTGTCCAGCTACGCGTTTCACCATCTGAATGAGGGGCAGCAGCTGCTTGCGCTGGAGGAAATTCGCAGAGTGCTCAAGCCGAAGGGCAGAATTTGTCTGGCGGGTTATATGGTTGAAGATGATGAAGCCAGGGAACGGGCTGTCCAGCATTCGCTTGGCGGCGGGCATGCAGGTCTGATGCAGGCGCTTCAGGGCGGATATGTTCCTCAACTGTCCCGTCTGTCTGATTGGTTCGAGGAGCACGGTTATATGACAAAGCAGAAGCAGTTATCTGATGTTCTTCACATCATCTGCGCTGTCCCGATTAGGTAGCATTCCGATTGTTGACCTTCACGCTGCGGCATAGGGTAGTATAGGAGCCGTTCATAAATACAGTTGTGGAGGGAACCAAATGCCGGATCATACCGAGATTTATCAGGCGAAGGCGGAGACATACGACGTGCTTATTTCCAAGCAGCCTGATCTGCTCAGGGCCGTGGAAGAGATATGTGCAGTAGAGGAGAAGGATGTCGTGGATCTGGGGGCGGGAACCGGACGGCTCACACTGCCGCTTGCCCGCAAAGCCCGGTCAATCCTGGCGCTGGATGCATCAACAGAGATGCTTCGGGTAGCAGAGGGCAAGCTTAATCAGGCAGGCTTTACGAACTGTCAGACCAGGGCGTCTGATCACAGAAGGATAGAGGCGGCAGATAACAGCGCTGATCTTCTGGTGTCGGGATGGAGCATCTGCTACACGGCCAGCTCGAATCAGCTGGGATGGGAGAAGGATTTGGAGAAGGTTATGGAAGAAATCAGGCGGGTTCTCCGTCCTGGCGGCACCGCTGTGATTTTCGAGACGATGGGTACAGGTGCGGAGCAGCCGCATCCGCCGGATTTTCTGCTGCCGTATTATGAGCGGCTGGAGCAGCAGTATGGTTTTCACCATAGGTGGCTCAGGACGGATTACCAATTTGACAGTGTGGAAGAAGCGGTTCGGTTGACGGAGTTCTTCTTTGGCAGGGAGCTGGCCGGCCGTGTGGAACAAGAGAGAATGACCGTTCTGCCAGAGTGCGCCGGAATGTGGTGGCGGGAGTTTTAGCGTTCTAGAAACGTACTGAAGGCATAGTTAACGGTTTGGGTTGTGCTTGTGTTTGCTGTGTCTGATTGCAGCGGCCAAGAGCAGCAATCCGATGATTATACCAATCGTAACCCATACCCAGGTTAACCGAGGCAGGCGTATCAGGCCGTCTGCACCTCCATCGTGATCCTGATTAGGAGCGTTCAACTGCTCGATTAGCGCTGCTACCAGTGGAGAAGTTGGGGCAATCTCTGTACTGGATACCCCCGCTGCGTGCTCAAGTGACGACAGAAAGACCTCGGAGCCGTCGGGGCTATTCCCAACAAACAGCTGAATTCCCTTGATCTCCGCCAGCTTGGGATTGCTGTTCGGATATTGAGTTGTAAAGGAGTGATAGGCATTCATTAATTCTCTGGCGGCTCCTCCTCCCGATATTACTTCTAATCCGTTATTATCCCTTTGCACGGTGAATAGTGATAAGGGGGCACCTTCTGACATGACGACAAATGTCCATTCTTCGTTCTTAACGAGCATTGATTGCAAGGTATCGCCCCTGTCAGCGGACTTTAAGCTTTCATGGTCAACTCTATACGTCTCAAACCCCATCCCAAGCTCCGCCTGGTCCAGCTGAGACTGTTTGAGGTCAAAGGCTTCCGGATCTTCACCCATTCTGGCTTTGAAGCTTGCTATTCCTTCGTTCTCAGCATAAGCCTGAACTTCATCGGGAACGGCAGCTTCTACTGTAGTAGAGAGAAGCATACTAATCATTAACGCCGCGCCAAGCATGTATGAACGAATCCCCATTTCATTCCCTCCCGTGGGTCTAATAGGTTAAGTTATTGGAACCTGAAGAATTTCCACACGCTATCACTTACTCGAATGAAGATAAAGTCTCCCGTTCCTTCAACTTCCTGGGAGTCCCGCCCGGTTGTTATAGTGGAAATCTTCACAATAGCAGCTTCCTCCGCTATATTCTCCAAGTTGTATTCATCCATAACATCCATGACCCTTGAATTGTCCAGCTCAAGCTTCGTTACTGCCAAAATGTATGGCTCCATATCATACAAGATGTCGATATTCGGATCATACAGGTAGTGCTTTCGGGTTTCTTCGTCACCTTCTTTGAGAGCCGTTAAGTATTGCATGATAGAGTCGAGTAAATCCCCCGTAACCCCCTTGTTCTTGATATGGTCCAGATCCATCTCGCCTTTGCGTTGTAAATAGATGAAATCCTCCGAATAGGATTCTTCCATAAGCGTATCTGTTGACTCAGGGGAAATAGGACTTGCTGTAGTTGCACGGTCTCCTAGATTCGGATAGTCATTTTGGTTACGATTATGCACTGTACAGCCAGTAACCAGCAGGACCAACGTTAAAATAAGAAGAGGTGCTTTCTTCATTTTATACACCTCCTAGATCAGTTTTATAAACCACTACTATCTATATATTATAACTGTAAAAGTTGGATATAGAAGGAAATTATGTTTTAATCTCGCCTCTATTGAAAAAATGTGAAAAAAATGCGAAGAAAAAGCACTCGCTAGTGTATCCATTTTGTTGATGTCCATGCTAATCCATATCTGATGGCGATTGGGCGAGAAAATATTACCGAGTGCTGCATTGTCACTGCATACGTTCCGCTACGCTCTGGCTCTCATGCTCATACCAGATCAATCGGGAGCTCTTGCCCGCCTCGATCCCGGCAAACTCCAGTTCGGTCGCGGTTTGCTGTTCGTAGAAGCGTGTAGGGCTTATGGGCAGCAATAAGAACGCCATCCCGTTGCCAAGTCTCATACAGAGTTGACTTTGTTTCATATAAACCTCTGCAGGCAGCGGCTGCTCCTGTTCATTCTTGAAGAGGTATTCACCAAGAAAGGGTTCATAGTCCTCTGCTGAAAGCGGGATTATGGTGCGTTGAGCCGTTGCCCGCGGTACTTCAATTTGCTCGCCGGCAAGAACCTGTTCCACGCTCCGGATCAACTGTTGGGTATAGGCGTAATCCCGTTCGCCATTTTGCAGAAGGATGAGTGTCAGATCCTGCTCGATATAGCGCTTCAGGAGCGTGGCATATCCCGGCCAGCCGCCGCTATGACTTACCACTTTACCTAGCTGTTGATGTTGCTCAATCAACCAACCGAATCCGTAGTTGAACGATTCTTCATTATGTAGCGTCACAGGTGTAAACATGGCTTCACGCAACTGCGGATGAATAAAATTGTCGTTATACAACGCACGATCCAAACGAAGCAAGTCCGTGGCTGTACTATTCACGGTGCCATCTCCCTGCACACCGTCCAGATAGTAGACATAATTCATTTCCGGCACGGCGTCCGGCAGCACGTATCCACCGTGTTCCAGTCGATAGACATAGCCCCAGGCATAGTCTGGGGGCATGGGGTCGCGATCAAGACGGCGGTTGTATACGCGTGTTCGCGTCATGCCGAGCGGTTGAAAAATCTGATCAGACAGAAAGTCCGCATAGGATTGACCGCTGATCCGTTCGATCAGAATAGCGAGCATAATATAGCCCGTATTGCTATACATCCAACGATCATTAGGCGCAAACAGTGAAGCTGGGCGATGAGCGATGAGCATGTCTAGAACGTCGTTATTGACAGCGATCTGTGCGTGGTTCCACTTCTCGGTGAATAGCGCGATGTAATCAGAGAGCCCAGAGGTATGGGTCAATAAATGACGGATTGTAATACCCGGATAGGGAAATTCGGGCAGCCATCTGGACACCGGATCATCCCATTCCAATTTGCCCAACTGATGCAGACGTACGATGCCCAATGCTGTAATTGGCTTGGAGACCGAAGCTAACTCGAACATCGAATCTGTAGTAAGTGGACGTACGTTATCTTGGCTCAGTTCTGCTATGCCCATCGTTTCACAAAGCAGGGGTTTCCCCTGTTCGGCAACCAGAATCACGCCATTAAAGCTTTCGTGTTCTCTAATACTTCCCATTAGTGCTGATAATTTCGCTTCCTTTTCTCCTCTTGACATCTCTGTTCCTCCTTTGGCTCTATAAATGCTGCTGCAAAAATGCAGAGTGCGCTCATTGATCAGGCGGTGCTGACCCTTATTATCAGGAGCAAGCGATTTGATAGCAGTGGCGAATAGAGGGGCAGATCAGTAAAGCTCAAATGTCCGGCTTGCGGAAGAGTCATTTCGATCCCATTTTTGGCCCAGCAGGCGGTTACGTACAGCACGTTCTTTCTCCAGTCCGTTCATCGAGCCGTCGATCATTGCGAGGGTTGTGATTCCGTATACAGGCAACATAATCCAACGCGAGGGTTCTATTATCAAGTGAAGAACCAGGATTTGTTACGGCCCATCGATTCCAGGAAGGCCAAATTTACTCGCATAGTGTGCCAGCGCCTCATTCAGCCACGTGACCTCCCGCTCGTCTAATGGTATATCCACCAGCTGGTTTAAATGATCATGCTGATCCTCCGAAATGTGGGCAAAGTTTGCCAGCGCCTGGTCATCCAGAAAATCGAGTATCCGTTGTACATAGCAACCCAGCATTTCTTCGGCCTCCAAGGCATCCGGCTTTCCTGCTGCTAAACGCTTGACGGCTTCGACAAAGGCAAGCATCTCCCGATCCAAATCAGCTACGGCATCTTGGGAGATGTCGAACAAAACAGCTGCCGTTTGCTCTGACAAATGTTTTGCTACCCAACTGCGTTGCTTGTCTTCCTGCAGCATGTTACGAATTAATAGAAACATCAGATTATGATCCAGTTCTCCCTCACGTTGGACGATCGTAAGTAACCGTCTAAGTATCTCCAGCGACCTGTCCAGTTCAGCACGGGTGGCCTGCAGGGTTTGCTGCTGGATATGCAGAGTTTCGGCCAGATTCATCTCCAGTTCGCGATGATGAATGAATTGGCGAATACGATCCAGAGAAAAGCCAAGCGACTTTAAGCTGATGATTTTTTGCAAGGCGACCAAATCAGCCGAACCGTAGATGCGATGTCCATTGTCCTGACGGCGCGGGCACAGCAGTCCTGCCTCTTCATAATAATGGAGCGTGCGTATCGGAATGCCGCTTAACTTGGCAAATTTTCCGATAGAATAATGTGTAGCGTCCATCGTCAGCTCCTCCTCTCTTGCCCCTATTGTATAACCTCCAGTAACTGTAGGATCAAGCATATTATCTAAGCATGTGATTGATTACAGAAATATACATCCTGCAGCAAGTGTGAACAGTAGGGATCTCATCAACAGCTTGTTCAGCGTCCCGCCGCACTTGGCTTCATCCTGGCGCATCACGAGTTCGGCCACGGTGTAGAATTTCACAGTGGGAATGAACGTTGAACAGGGCGAACGCGTCTGAGCCGCTGAACGGGACAAGTGCCGGGGCTAAAATTTATAGCTTTATAGCTTGAAAAAAGGAACCGCCTAATCATCCGGCGATTCCTTTTTATAAATTATATTATTCGCTTGGAATCTCAGTCGCTGAATCTATGATTTCTTGAGGCACAACAATCTTATCTATCTTGTTGAAGTCACTAAAGAGGGCATAAGTATCGATAATTAGTTTCGATATTACGGCTCCGCTTTCATTCTTAAGGGCTAAGTCCATTACGGCTCGGTTCTCCGTTAACTCATGCGAGTCTTTGCGGACACTTAGGTCATAACGGAAGGAGTTCAATGCAAAGTTTCCATCTGTAAATACCCCTTCTGTGGAACTGATAATGAGCTCTTCGATTTCATCCGAATTTTCCGTTGTTTCATAAGAGATGTTATAGACTTCACCTTCGTCAGTTACGTTAAGGTCATCTTTGAAACTAAGAAGCAGGTCAAGGAATTTGACTGTCTGTTCTTTGGTGTCTCCAAGCCCAGATAATTCTTCTGTATCGTTATCCGACATTTTAAACCATATTTCTTGACCATCTGGCCTCACATAAGCTTCATTGTTCACAAGGTACATTTCGATCTTTTCTTCAGCTGCTGTCACACTTGCATGGAATTCATCCGGACTAAGAGTCAAGTCACCAACCATTCTGATTTGTTCCTTTTGTGAAGTGCCACCTTCCTCTACAGTGGATAGAAGAGTAGTATCCAGCTTCATGCTATGTGACTCGACAAATGTTTTCTTTACTGAACGGATTAGTTCTTCAGCGTTTACCGCAGTTTCTGCTTGTTGCTTCTCTTCTTGTTTAGCCGGTGTTCCAATTTCTTGTTGGTTTGATGAACAACCCGTTATAACCAGCATTAAAGCTATCATCCCAGTAACGTACCATTTCATTTCTTGAGACCCCTATCGTGATTGTGATTTATACTTTTGTATTTCCTGGGTTTGGGAATTCTAAAGTATAGGCTGATTATATAGGATCGTAATTAAGAAATGTGGGAGATAGGTTTTTATTTAGACTATTTTTATAAATAGTAGCAGTAGGTTAATCTAGACAATTCTATCCGTAACGCCAGCTAATTCCACATAAGCCCAGGCTTCAGTTTATTCTCGATCGACATTACCGTACCCTGGGGACCCCCGGCTGCTTGGGCATTGGCCGTCGACAGCTCGATATATTTCTCGTCGATTGGATTGACATAGATATGAATCGTTTCGGGTGTCAGGTCGCCATCAATCAGATTGATTGTGAACCATTTTGTTGTTGGCAGCTGCGGAAAATGAGTGTGCACGTCGGCAATAATTTCGATTTTCCTCTTCTTATTGTCGGAATGTGCTACCTTCTCAATCTGTGCTGCTTTCTCCGTATTATGCCATTTACCGATATTGAGCAGCAGACCTATAATCCCCTTCTCGTACTCCAGCTCTCTGCCTGTTCGGTTCTCCATCGTCATCTCTTCATCTCTCCAATCGTCCGTTATATTCATTCCTGTCTACATGTCCGGCAATCCCCGGGACGCTGCCTCGATCGGTATACTGGAGCATGGTCCACTGTGACCAGGCGCCGGCATTCGCCGGAACTTCATGCTGTCGGTAGAATGCATACCAGAGCGGGTACTCCGCCAAATTCCTGTCCTTGAGACAGTGTGCTATTGTGTCAGGATTCGAGTAAATGAACGGTTTCCTGCCATGATCCGAGACGCGGACGGCTTGAAGCCAAACCGGTACGGCGGCCGGATCGACCCGGTTGTTCTCGACATCGAGGGCATAGGGCAGGTCAAAGGGGGCATAATTCTTGACGGCCTGCAGAAAATGAGCTGCTTCCTGTTCCGCCTTCGCTATGCTTTCCCCGTGGAAGAAATGATAGACGCCGACAAGAAGGCCGGCCTGCCGTGCGCCTTTCACATTGTCTTCAAACTTCGGGTCTGTGAACGAATGGCCTTCTGTTGCTTTGATCATGGCAAAGGAAACGCCGGAATTCTTCACTTCCTTCCAATCAATATCGCCCTGATGATGCGACACATCCACTCCCTTGCTATTCGTAAGGCTTCGCGGCTGCATAATTCTCACCTCCCCAAAATGTATAAATCTATCCTACTCGGCTCGTATACAGGAAAGAACCGGCTGGCAATAAAATAAGCTTGTCCGATGAAGGACAAGCCCTGTGTGGTACTTCTTGTATCCATAAAGTGGACAAATATTCCGTTTCGGCCAAAAAATTTTTAGGTTCTAGGTAAATTCCCGGCTCCGTAGGATAGTGTCGTAAGTCAAAACCAACCGAAAAGGGAGTAGAGACGATGAACAACATTCAACTCAATTTTACGAACAACACGAACCGCGGCTGGAGGTTTGTATTATTTCAGAAGCTAGCCAATGTAGATCAATCGTATGACAAGATTGAAGCCATTGCCTGGCAGGTGCTCCCGCTGAGTCCGGCCCAGAAGCAGACGGCAACGTATCCGATCTCGACTGATCTTGTAGTTGAAGAGCTTAATACACCGTATACGTCAGAAGTCCGCCAAACGAGCCGTGCCGTTGATTTTGGTCAGAAGTGGGAGTTTATCAACAGCGTAGAGAGCACAGACCTTAATCTGCTCGGTACCCAAAATATCGATTCTTCCATCAGCTGCAACAATACGGTCTCCAAAGTGGTGGATATCTCGCTGTTTAAGAACGGTGCAAAGCTGGTTACCAAAAAAGCGGTTCAGCAGGGCGATACTGCGGATTTCCTGCTTACTCCGAAGCTCTATGTTATGTACGCCAATGACATCCAGGTGGGCAACGAGATCCGTTCTTCTGTTCAGTCCAATATAACGGAGATCGATCTGACCGGCCGGATCCTCAGTGCAGATATTTCGCTGGAGCTGGTGAACGCAACCTCCGGCCAGAAAGCATGGAATGTTGTTCTGAACAGTTAGGGTAAAGGGGCTGAACAGTCTTGGACAAAATGATCTACTTTCAGCATGGGCTATCGCAGAACCAGGACGTATCCTTGTACAGGGTAATTCAAGAGCAAACCGACAATACGCCGGTGCAGACACAGAAGAGCATCGCTGCGGGAAGTGAGATTCACTTTCGGGTACAGGATGACACGCTGGAAAAAGTGCTGCTTGCCTGGACGCCGTCTGCCCCGGTTCAAGAATCATCGGAGAGCCCCAATGACGAGGACAAGGATGCTTCGGACCAACCCCGGACAGCGATAGAAATACTGCTGTATCAGGAGCTGATTCAAGTCAACGTGATGGATCAGCACAAGACCAAGCTTACGGTGGAAGCCCAGGGGCCACCGAAAGTTCCGGCTAACGGCAAGCCTCAGCCTGAATATATCGCCAAGGGCGGCAAGTGTTATATGGCAACTGCCGATAATCAGGGCAATATCACGATTATCTATTTCTCCTCATCGCAGCCGCTTATTGTCAGTAAGGATAAACCGCTTGTTAAACCTTTCCTCGGCGAGGAATACATTGAGGAAATCGCCAAGCTGCCGGATGGCATTATAACGGACCCTCCGGGGACCAATACTTTTGTCATTCCATCTGCGGCATGCAAGCTGAATCCTCACCTGGGTATCTATGATCTTGACGGAGGCAGTCAGCTGCAGTGGTTTATTGACCTTGATCTCAGCAAAATATCTGATACAAAGGAGTCTGACCATTCCCGATGATCAGCAAAAAATGGCTGCTCGGCGTAATTGGATTCGCCGCATATCTAGTCAAGAAATACTTCGGATTGGAAATGCCCGCCGAACTGGTCGACGACCTTGCCGAACTGGTGCTGCTTCTCAGTGCGATCATTCCTATGGTAGCAAATATGTTCAAGCATTCGGGCAAGCCGGCCGAGCAAAAGGCTGATAATGCTTAGTACGGCATTTGCGAGTGTTTAACTCCATTCTCTAATCCCATTCGTGAAAACTGTTTATTGGTTTTCAGGTATATATAACAATTACGCGGCAAGCATGGCGCATAGAACCTTTAGTTTTGCATGGACATGATAAATTCGTACCTGGTCAACACTGGCTGCTGCATGCAGTATATGCTTGAAGCATGAGGGGCAGAAGCCAAACTACCAACTATCTTCCTGCAGCTCTACACGAAGAGCTGCTACCTATTGCATGAAAGCTGGCTATCCCTATGTCGGGGAATGGTCAGCTTTTATTTGTTGATTCTATTAAGCTCATACAGCAGGCCTGCATAAAATTATTAGTACCTGAGCGGCTCAGCTATTCGCTTGGAATTTCGGACGCTGTATTGATGATTTCTTGAGGCACTACAATTTTATCTAACTTATTGAAGTCACTAAAGAGGGACTTAGTATCTATGATCATTCTTGACATGACTACACCGCTTTCGTTCTTGAGGGATAAGTCCATTATGACTCTGCTTTCAGTTATCTCATGCGAGCCTTTTTGGACACTTAACTCATAACGTAAGGAGTTTACTACAAAATTTGCATCTATTAATAACCCATCTAAAGAATCGGTAATGATTTTCTCAATTTCATTTGAGTTTCCGGTTGTTTCATAAGAAATCTTATAGACTCCTCCTTCGTCTGTTACTTTAAGGTCGTCTTTAAGACTAAGAATAAAGTTAAGAAATTTGACTGTTTCTTCTTTGATATTTCCAAATTCCGAAAGTCCTTCTGTATCTGTATTCGGCAATTTATACCATAAGTCTTGACCATCTGGTTTCACATAGGCTGCGTCGTCCACATAGTATGCTTCTACCGTAACTTCATCTTCTGTCATACTTGCATGAAATCCAACCGGACCAAATGTCAGGTCACCAGCCACTCTCATGAGCCCTTTTTGTATATTACCATCTTCCTTCACAGTGGATTCCATAGAAGTATCCAGTTTCAGGCTATGTGATTCAACAAAGTTTATTTTAGTTGATTTGATTAGTTCCTCAATGTTCACCGCAGAATCTGCTTGCTGGTTCTCTTCTGGTTGTATTTCCTCTTGTTGTTTCTCTTCTTGTTTTGCCGGTGTCTCAATTTCTTGTTGGTTTGATGAGCAGCCTGTCATCACCAATAATAAAGCAATCATTCCTGTAACGTACCATTTCATTCCTTAAGACTCCTATCACGTTGAGATTAACACTTTTAATTGTGAATGTAGTAATTCAAAAGTGTAAGCAGATTATATAGGATGGGGTTTGAGAAATGTTGGGAATCGATTTTTATTTAGATAGTTTTTATAATAAGTTGCTTGCTTGTATAAATCAGACTTTGTTTTAGTAGAGAAAATTGGTATGCCGCTGTGGTGCAGGATTGGTCATTTTTGGAATGGGGATGGATGGATATACTTGCGGTGAAAGCACTTAAGCTTGAAGGAGGATTTTGATGGGTGAGCATGCTCAGGAAACTAGAGAGAGAACGGCATTTCAAGTGTCGTTTACCGAGGATGTATTTGCAGTTGCGCCCGACTTGTACGTCGGACTGATTGCAGCGCCTCTGGTGAAAAATCTGGATCAGAATTCAGAGGTAGAAGCTCTTCTGTCCCATATGGAGCAGGAGATTGCGGATACAGGACTGCGTACGGAAGCGATCAGCGAGCTCCCGATGATTGCCGCATGGCGGAAGGTGTACAGCCAGTTTGGGGCCAAGCCTGCCAGGTATCCGTGTGCGGCGGAATCGCTGATCAGGCGAGTTGTGGAGCACGGCAGCCTGCCGCGTATTAACACGATGGTAAATCTGTGCAACGCAATTTCGCTCAAGTGCCGGACGCCGATTGCCTGCTGCGATATATCGGATGTCGACCAGCTGACTGTCCGCAGGGCAGCCGGAACCGAGCCGTATCTGCCAATCGGCAAGCCGGATCAGCCGGATTACCCGGCCGAAGGCGAGATTATCTACTCGGATGGTTATGGCCGGGCACATTCCAGGCGCTGGAACTGGAGGCAGAGCGATACGATCAAGGCAACCGATCAGTCCCAGAGACTGCTCTTCACGGTTGAGGCTGTTCATAAGGACGCCAAGGTGCTGGTGGAAGCCACAACCTCACTGCTGTATGAGCTGCTGCAGCCATTCACAGAGGAGGGAAGCTGCAGTATGGCTTTCATTCACAGCGGTTCTCCATCACAGGCGTTCGTGCTACATCAGCCGGGAGGAGAGGCAGCCCATGACAGATTATCCTCGGAGATTGGAGCAGGTGAAGAGCGGACTGGTTGATTCCCTTCCAATCGTCATGGGTTACATTCCCGCCTGCATCACCTTCGGCCTGGTTGGCAAGACCTTATCGCTGGGAGATCTGGAGGTATTCCTCTTATCAGCGGTGGTATATGCCGGCGCCAGCCAATTCATAGGGGCCAAGCTTCTAGCGGCCGGCACTGCCGGCCCTATCATTCTGCTGCTCACGCTGATTATCAACTTGCGGTACTTCTTCATCAGCATGTCCTTCCGCCAGAAGGTGAACCCGAAGTCCAGCCTTTGGTCCAGGGGTCTCATCAGCTTCGGGCTGACGGAGGAAGTCTATGCGATGGGGATGCTGTCGAAGACGAACAAGGAACGGAAGGAAGCTCACACCCTGCCGTATCTGCTGGCTCTGGAGCTTCCGCCCTATCTCATCACGTTAATCTCCACCTGGGTGGGCATTATTCTGGCCGGTTATATCCCGGAGGCTTACCTGCCGGCGCTGAATACCTCACTCTATGCTCTCCTGATCGCAATTATCGTTCCTCAGCTGCTGGGGAACAGGCGCAACACGGCAATCTGCTTATCGGCCTCCGCTTCCTCGTGGCTGCTTCAGGGCTACTTAGGCAACGCTACGGTGCTGGCTGCTATGTTCATAGGGGCCTGGGTGGGCATGATGATGCCGCCGTCCTCTGGCCGGACCATCTCTTCACCAGGCAGCGAACAGGTAAGGAGTGACGTGGAATGACGGTTATGCTTATTCTACTAATGGGACTTATCACGTTCATTATCCGCTTTACCCCGCTGCTTACTATCAAACAAAACGATAACGCTGCTGAGAGGGGTGATAATCGCTTTCTGGAGCACCTTCCACTGGCAGTGCTCTGCTCCTTGACCGTCCCTGGTGTGTTCCTGGTGGATCAGGAGACGCCCTGGGTGGGAATCGCAGCAGGCATAACCGCTGTCTTGCTGGTGTTAACCAGGAAAGTTCCACTGTTTGGCGTCATAATCGGTTCCGTACTGGCAGCTGTTGTGGTGAAGGTCCTCTATATTGGATAGAAAGCGGGAGGGGGCAGCGTTACATTTAAGCCAATCTGTCTGATTTGAATTTCAAGCGGATATAAGCTTCCAGCCCCTAGTAGGGTTTCACATGCTGGGGGCTTATGCTATTTTAATTAGTAAATGGAAAAATGAGTTAGGGAGGCTTATCTTATTGGTTCAGCATCAGTGGCTAGGAATTGATAAAACCAGTAAAATGCCGCTCAACCGGCAAATATATGAACAAATTCAGCAAGCGATTGAGAATGGCACCCTGCGCAGGGGCGATTCTGTTCCGGCATCCCGGCTGCTGGCGGAGCGGCTGCAGGTGTCGCGAACGGTGGTGCTCGGCGCTTATGAGCAGCTGCAGGCTGAGGGCTACCTCGAGATGCGCAAGGGCGCAGGCACCTTTATCGCTGATAATGCAGCCGGGGGACAGGACAATCCGCTGGAGCTCGATGACGAGCTGGATGCCGAAATGGTGGTGAATGTGCCGGATTTCCTGTCCTTTGTCCGCTCTCCAATGTCCGGGCTCGTCGATGTTGCCGACACAGCAGCCTGTGATTTTCGGCACGGTGTACCTGCTTGGGATGCCTTTCCGATGGACCGCTGGCAAAAGTCATTATTGAAGGCTTGCCGCCGCGCCACCCCTGACACCTTAACCTATGGTCCTGCAGAGGGCTTGATGTCGCTGCGGGAGGAGATCGCGAGGCTGGTCCGTTCCACACGCTCGATCCCTGCTGTGCCGGAGCAGATTGTCATTACATCGGGTGCAACCCAGGCGCTGGATATATTGGCAAGGCTGTGTCTGCGCACTGGCGAGCAGGTGCTTGTTGAAGACCCGACGCATCCGGTGCTGCGGGAGATCTTCAGCTTCTCGGGCGGCAGGGTGATCCCGGTTCCTGTAGATGAGCAGGGCCTGTGCACGAACAGGATTGAAGAGAGCATTGCGAGGCATAACGGCTCGCCGGACAAGACGAAGCTGCTCTACATCACGCCGTCGCACCAATTCCCAATGGGGGTCACGATGTCGCTGCACCGGCGGATTGAGCTGCTGAACTGGGCGAGGAATACGGGCGCGGTTATCATTGAGGATGACTATGACAGCGAGTACCGGTATGTGGGCAAGAAGGTGTCCGCACTGGCAGGTCTCGATTCCAGCGGCAAGGTCGTCTATGTCGGGAGCTTCAGCAAAATCCTGTTCCCGTCGCTGCGCATCGGGTATGCGATTTTACCGCCGGCCTTGATCGAGCCGTTCCTTGCGGTCAAGTGGATCACGGACCGGATGTCGCCCACCCTGGAGCAGGAAGCGCTGGCGGACTTCATCCAATCGGGCCAGTACGCGAAGCATGTTCACCAGATGGGCAAGCTGTATGCGGGGAGGCGGTCCTGCCTGGTCGCTTGTCTGGTGGAGGAGTTTGGAGACCGGGTGCGGTACTTTGGTGATGAGGCCGGCCTGCACCTCCTGATCGAGCTGGATTCGCCCGCGGATGAGAACTCGATTGCCGAGAAGAGCCTCCAGTACGGGGCGAAGGTATACCCGGCAAGCGACTATTACTCAAGCTTCAGGCCGGACAAGCCTACCTTCCTGCTCGGCTACGCCAACCTGTCGGAATTGCAGATCAAGCAGGGAATCAAGCAGTTCGCGCGCGCCGAGCGTGACTGCCGGCCGGGATGCTAGCGGGAAGGATAGGGGGAAGCACGGACTTGTCAGATGGATGGAGTGGGCGAGCCCGGACTTGTCAGATGGATGGAGCGGGGGAATCCAGTCTTGTTGTGCTGCAGCTGCTCTTCCTTCACTCATGGGCCAAATAGCAGGACAGCGAGCGGTGTCAGCAGCAGGAGGTACCAGGTCAGGAAGAGGAAGTTGACCCAGGTAATAATCAGTTGCCAAGGCGAATCCTTCCTCTGCTGAAATGGCCCGGCATAGCTTGCAATCGAACCACTCAGACCTGCCAGGAAGCCGGGCAACCATTCGGAGCTGTACAGCTCCACCGGCGCAAACAGAAGATAGGTGTTCAGAAGAGCAAACAGAACAGCCAGCAGGGTGAAGAAGGCTTGAATCCGGTATGCGGTATTCATGTGATTATATCGCCCCTCCCACTTTCATATATCCTTACATAACTGTATTAACCTTACAGCAGCATGGCTTATCATAACTTTAACCAGCGGTTCGCCTACCGGCTGGTTTTGTAAGGGTGGGAGCAGCTGCCGTTCTATCGTTACAGGAACTCGCAGGCGCCCCTTACTGAACGAACACCACATGAATGCCTTGGTGAGGGAGTTGAAACTTCATCAAGGCTTTTTCTCTTCATGGTGGAGGGTGTTGAATGAGGGTATAGGTTCTTGCACCAGCTAGTCTTTCACTTCTGCATCCTCAAACCTGCATATGTGCAGCCATTTGTGCCCCGGGAGACTGGATTAGAAAAATGCCTGCAGAAGCTCCTAGGCCCCCTAATTAAACTGGAGTCCTCCCATCCAATAATTTAAACTTAGGATAAGGGAGTGATCCGGTATGGGGAAAAGGCTGAGCAAAGACACGCAACTTAAAATAGTTAAAGAAGCACTGGCTGGGATAAAGGTGGGGGCTCTTGCCCGCATGTATGACATACACCCTGAAACCATTCGTACGTGGATAAGAGATTACCGTGACACGATTCCAGCAGAAGAGATTCCGCTTACTGACGAACATGTGCAGGAAATGCAGCGGCTGCAGGAGGTTGAGCAGCGGTATGAAAAAGCCGTTAAAGTACTCGGTGAGAAGGAACTCGAAATTGAGATTCTCAGAGAGTTGCTAAAAAAGAAAGACCCCGCTTATCTGAAAAACTTGAAGTAGCAGAACCATTTATTAAGCGGGGAGTGCCAGCAGCATTGGTTCTGCGCATTCTAGGTATCGCTGAATCCACCTATTATGATCGAAAGAAAAGAGAGATGTCTTGCCCGCCTGAGCGCCCTGCAGAAAACCGGCGTGGTCGCCCTGTGCCTGGATACTCTCATACGTTTGATGGCGAACGCGTAGTGGACAGCCAGATCAATGACTGGTTGCTTGAGCTCATCGAAGGCGAAGAGCATGTTTACGGGTATAAACTCCTTGCGCAATGCATACGTGACAAGTACAACGTGAGGCTAGACAAAAAGAAAGCATACCGGTTATGTAACGAGTTGGGCATTCTTCAAAAACCACGTCAGCGAGTTCAGGCGCATCCGCGCAGGCTGCCGAAAAACCGTGTCGTTACAGGCTCCAACCAGTTGTGGCAAATGGATATTAAGTATGGCTACGTCCGTGGGCTCGAGCGATTCTTCTATGTGCTCAGCATCATTGATGTGTTTGACCGCGTCGTTGTTCAGCAGTACAGGGGAACATCTTGTGAGGCTAAGCATGCCGTTCAGACACTTTGTTATGCGCTACAAAGCCGTCTACGCCCTGGTGATGAGATGCCTACTATTCGTACCGATAACGGCCCTCAATTCGTGAGCAAGCTGTTTGGAGATATGTGTGAGAGTCTCGGCGTGATCCACGAGCGTATACCTCCAAGAACACCTAATATGAATGCCTATATCGAATCCTTTCATAGCCTGTTGGAACGCGATCTATTCAGCAAGAGAGACTTCAGAACCTTTAAAGATGCATATGAAGAGCTAGACGGATACATGGACTTCTACAATAACCGTAGAATGCATGGCAGCTTAAAACGAAAACCTCCTGCCGTGTTTTCAGCTTGGGTTCAGACACTGGAGGATTCTTCAGCTTTTCATAAAGCGATGTAATCCCCCGAAAAAACGAGTAATTCTATGCCTGCATTATTTTTGGTGGGCAGGACTCCGGTTTTAGGGGGCCTAGCCG